>NZ_JBIRGD010000003.1:0-533402 GCF_044327805.1 Streptomyces sp. NPDC018019
GCCCCCGCGCCCGCCGGCCCCCGGGGCCCGGGCGCCCCGCGCCCCCCCCGCCCGGCCCCCCCGGGGGCGGCCCCCGCCCCCCCCCCCCCCGCCCCCGGGGGGGGGGGGCCGGGGGGCCCGGGGCCCCGGAAGAGCCGCCCCGCCCCCCACCCCCGGTCCCCCGCCCCCGTTCTGCTTGCCGTCCGGGACAATGGAGGTTCGTACGGAGCACAGCGGTCGCGGATACGGCGGTGGCGGTGCTCAACGTGTGGCAGGACAGGCTCCTGCTCGTCCCGAGGCAGGAGATCTCGCGCGGTGTCCCAGAAGCACGATGCCCCCTCGGCCGGTGACGGCCGTCCCGACCTGCAGGCCGACTGCGGCAGCTGCTTCGGGCTGTGCTGCGTGGCGCTGCCCTTCGCCGCCTCGGCCGACTTCGCGGTCGACAAGCCCGCCGGCAAGCCGTGCACCAACCTCCAGGCGGACTTCAGCTGCGGTATCCACGCCCGCCTGCGCGACCGGGACTTCTCCGGCTGTACGGTCTTCGACTGCTTCGGCGCCGGCCAGAAGGTCTCCCAGGTCACCTTCGGCGGGCAGGACTGGCGCAGCGCGCCGGACACGGCCCGGCCGATGTTCGACGTGTTCCCGGTCATGCGCCGGCTCCACGAACTGCTCTGGTACCTGACCGAGGCGCTGTCGCTGCCGCCCGCCCGCCCCGTCCACAAGGACCTCCGCCGGGCCCTCGCGGAAACCGACCGGCTCACCCGCGGCAGCGCCGAGGAACTCGCCGAGGTGGACGTCGCGGCCGTACGCCAGGAGGTCAACGCCCTGCTGCTGCGGACCAGCGAACTGGTGCGGGCCACGGTTCCCGGCCGCAAGAAGAACCACCGCGGCGCCGACCTGATGGGCGCCCGGCTCGCGGGCGCCAACCTGCGGGGCGCCAACCTCCGCGGCGCCTACCTCATCGCCGCGAACCTGAAGGGTGCCGATCTGCGGACCGCCGACCTGATCGGCGTGGACTTCCGCGACGCGAACCTGAGCGGCGCCGACCTCACCGGGGCCATCTTCCTCACCCAGTCCCAGCTCAACGCGGCCAAGGGCGACGCGACGACCAAGCTGCCGACGGGCCTCGGCCGACCCGCTCACTGGTAGCGGGAGCGTGCGCCGGAGGCGGCGCGCCCCCGGCCGCCTCGCACGGCCTCAGGAGCGCGGTACGGCACCGCCGCCGTCACCGGAGGCACCGGCCGCCTCAGCAGTCTCTGCACCAGAGGCACCGGCCGCCTCAGCAGTCTCTGCACCGGAGGCGCCAGCCGCCCCACCGGCTTCCCGGCCCGCTCCCCCGGCCGCTCCGACGCCGGCCGCTCCGGAGCCAGCCGCCCCGGCCCCAGCAGCCCCAGCGCCCCCGGACGCCCCAGCCGTCTCCGCCTCCTGCTCCGGAACCAGCCCCAGCGCCACGTCTCTGGCCGCCTCCGCCTCCCGGCGGAAGAGCCGGAACCACATGAAGACGACGAATCCGGCGAAGACGAACCACTCCCCGGTGTAGCCCAGGTTCTGGAACGCCTTCAGGTCCAGCCCGCTGCCCTCCGCCGCCGTCGGCGGCACGGCCCGCAGCGGGGCCTGCGCGTCCGTCACGGTGATCCAGGCGTCGTACACGTCGTACGGCACGATGTTGACCAGCGACGCCGCGCTGATCATGCCGAGCTGCCCGGCCGGCAGCCCGCCGCCCGCGTGCACCCCGTCGGTGCCCTGGTTCTCCGACGCCTGCAGGGCCCCGGTGACCTTCACCTCACCGCTCGGCGGCGCGGGCACCTCGGCCCGGTCCCCCGCCGCGTTCGCATCGCCGGGCAGCCAGCCCCGTACGACCGGGAGGGCCTTGCCGCCGTCCGTACGCAGCAGCGTCAGCACGTAGAAGCCGCGCCGCTGGTCGAGCTGCCGGTCCGGGACGAGCAGCTGGTGCGCGGTGTCGTAGCGGCCGGTCGCGGTGGCCTGGCGGCCGGAGGTGACCTTGTCCACCGGCAGCAGCTCGGTCAGCGGCCGGGCGGCCGCGGTCTTCGCCTCGGCGGTCCGGTCCTCCTGCTGCTGATGGGTATCGACGCGGTCCTCGAAGCGGCTCAGCTGCCAGCTGCCCATGAAGATGCAGAAAGGGATCGCCAGTACGGCGAAGACGTTGATTCCCCACCACCGCGGGGTCAGCAGGAACCGGTACACATGGCCAACGGTACGGGGAGCGCCGCCCGGACCGGACGGCGGGGCCGCACCGCCCCCTCCGCGGCGCAGCCTCTTACTGCGCGGGCAGCGCCTCGGTGCGGTAGACCGTCCCGGCGCAGGCATCCGGGATCTTGGCGTCCGCCGCCGCGGGCTCCCCGGACTCCGGGGTGTGGTTGAGCACGACGCCGCCCGGCGGCTTGGAACCGCCGCCACCCGGCGTCCCCTCGTCCCCGCCGGCCTGACCGCCGCCGCCCGTGGTGCCTCCGCCGCTGTCGCCGGAGGACGCCGAGGCGCCCGGCGACGTCTCACCGGGGGCCTTGGACGGGGCCGGGGTCGGTGACGGCGGCGGCGCGGCGCAGCCGGTGACGCCGCCGCCTTCCGCCGGCACCCACGCGAACTTGACCTCGTACGCCTGGCCTGGCTTGAGCACCAGCTGGTCCGGTGTCGTGATCGGATCGGGCAGGCCGGGGGCCGCGTCGCCCGCCGTGTGGTCCACGACGCTGATGCGCGAGCTGTCCGTACCACCCTGGGCGCGTACGCCGATCTCGCCGCCGCCCTCGACCGAACACGCGGTGTCGGAGGTGTTCACCACCCGGAACGAGCCGTAGACGCGGCCCGCCGCGTCGGCCGGGCCGACCGAGCTGACACCGTTGCCGAGCTGCGCGCGCGAGCAGGCGGGCGAGGTGACGTCCATCGTCCCGGTCGGGTCGGGGGTGCCGGCGGCGGTGCCGGGCTGCTTGCCGTTCCCGCCCGGGCCCTTGCCCGGCCCGGTGGGCTTGCCCTCTTCCGTCTTCTTGCCGCCGTGCCCGGCCGGAGGCTTGCCGCTGTGCTCGGTGCCCTCGCCGTGCGTGCCCTGGGTGCCGCCCGGGGTGCGCTGCGTACTGGCCGCGTTGGCGGGGCGGTCCTCGGGACCGTCGGCGAAGTCCGCCACGTGCACCATCGCGGGGATGGACGTACCGCCGAGCAGGACGGCCGCGGCCACGCCGACCACGGCATGGCGGCGCCGGCGACGCCGGGCCGGGACCGCGCGACGCAGCTGGTCGAGCGCGTCGGGGGCGGGCTCCAGGTCGCCCACGGCGGAGTGCAGCAACCGCCGCAGCTCGTCCTCGCCCACGCGGTGGCCGTCGTCGGCCGGACCGTCATGGCCCGGGCCGTCGCCGCTCGGGTCACCGCCGCTCAGGTCACCGCCGCTCAGGTCGTCGTGCGGACCGAACAGGCCGCGCAGGCCCCGCGCGTCCTCCGGAGCGTCCGTGCCCTCCCGGGCCCCCGGGTCCTTCGGAGCGTCCGTGTTCTGCGATGCCTCCGCGTGCTGCGATGTGTGCGAGTCCGTCGGGTCGTGCGGGTCCTGCCGGTGGTGCGGGTCCTGCGGATCATGCGGGTCGTACGGGCCGAACAGCTTGCCACTCATGCGGGAGCCTCCATGGCGACGCGCAGCGCCGCGATACCCCGTGAGCCGTACGCCTTCACCGAACCGAGCGATATCCCCAACGTCTCGGCGACCTGTGCCTCGGTCATGTCCGCGAAGTACCGCAGGACCAGGACCTCGCGCTGGCGACGCTGCAGCCCCCGCATCGCCTTGATCAATTGGTCGCGTTCCAGGAGGTCGTACGCGCCTTCCTCCGCGCTCGCCATGTCGGGCATCGGCTTGGAGAGCAGCTTCAGCCCGAGGATGCGGCGGCGCAGCGCGGAACGGGAGAGATTGACGACGGTCTGGCGCAGATAGGCGAGGGTCTTCTCGGGGTCACGCACCCGGCTCCGGGCGGAGTGCACCCGGATGAAGGCTTCCTGGACGACGTCCTCGCACGAGGCGGTGTCGTCCAGCAGCAGCGCGGCCAGCCCCAGCAGCGAACGGTAGTGCGCGCGGTAGGTCTCGGTGAGATGGTCGACAGTCGTGCCCGCAGCCATCGCGTCGTCAGTGTCCCCACGCTGGGAGGAGATCTGCGCGGGCTGCGCGGCGGGCCACGGGGCGATCACCGGCATGCCTCCGGGCATACGGGGCCGCAGCGGCCGCACCGCCGTGCCTCCGGTGCCCCCTGGGGCGATCGTGATGCCGAGTACCTCTGCCACGCCTGTTGGACACGTTTCCCCCCATCAGGGTTGTACGCGCAAGACACCGTTTTTGACGGTGGGTCAAATGCCCTCATGCGTACCAGCTCTTCCCCAAATACCCCATTTGTTCCGCAGGTCCGTGGCCGCCCGTGAGGGGCGGCCACAAAGACGCTCCCCTCCCAACTGCCGGTTGCAGTAAGGGGGGAGCGAATAGTCGAACACACCGTCGGGCCAGTTCAAGTGGTTTGGACCAACGAGTCGCTCACAGGACCTTCACACAACTCACAAGGTATCTCCTGAGCGGATCAGCGACAGCACCAATCGGGTCAGAGCCTGCCCCGAAGCGGCCTGCCGGGACCGCCGTCGGCGGTTACCGGCCACCGGGAGCCGATTACCGGACACCCCGCCCCGGTCTCCGGACGAGGCCCGGGCAAGCCCGGCGCTACCCCGGCAGCTCCGCCGCGACCACCTCGGCGACCTGCACCATGTTCAGTGCCGCGCCCTTCCGCAGATTGTCCCCGCACACGAACAGCTCCAGCGCCCGGGGGTCGTCCAGCGACCGCCGCACCCGCCCGACCCAGGTCGGATCCGTACCGACGATGTCGGCGGGCGTGGGGAACTCGCCCTGCGCCGGGTCGTCACAGACCACGACGCCCGGCGCGGACGCCAGGATCTCGTGCGCCCCGGCGACCGTGACCTCGTTCTCGAACCGCGCGTGCACGGTCAGCGAGTGCGTGGTGATCACGGGAACCCGTACGCAGGTCGCGGCGACGCGCAGCTCCGGCAGCCCCAGGATCTTCCGCGACTCGTTGCGGATCTTCAGTTCCTCCGAGGACCAGCCGTCCTCCTGGAGGGACCCGGCCCACGGGACGACGTTGAGCGCGACCGGCGCCGGGAACGGCCCGAGCGTGTCGCCCATCGCCCGCCGTACGTCGCCGGGCGTGGTGCCCAGTTCCGTACCGGACACGGCGGCGAGCTGGGACCGCAGTGTGTCGACACCGGCCTTGCCCGCGCCCGAGACGGCCTGGTACGAGGAGACGATCAGCTCGCTGAGCCCGTACTCGGCGTGCAGCGCGCCCACCGCGACGATCATGGAGAGGGTCGTGCAGTTCGGGTTGGCGATGATGCCGCGCGGGCGGACCCGCGCGGCGTGCGCGTTGACCTCGGGGACCACCAGCGGCACGTCCGGGTCCAGCCGGAACGCGGCCGAGTTGTCCACGACCACCGCGCCCTTGGCGGCGGCGACCGGAGCCCACTGCGCCGCGACCTCGTCCGGTACGTCGAACACCGCGACGTCGATACCGTCGAAGACCTCCTCGCCCAGCGCGAGGACCTCGACCTCCTCGCCCCGCACGGTCAGCTTGCGGCCGGCCGAGCGGGCGTGGGGTTCCCCACGGCTCGAACGCAGCTGAGAGCTCGGGTGGGGGTCCCCCCTGCTCGAACGCAGCTGAGAGCTCGGGGGAGAGACGAGCCTGATCTCGCCCCAGATGTCGGCCCGCTCGGAGAGGATGCCGAGCAGCACCGAGCCGACCGCGCCGGTGGCGCCGACGACGGCCAGATGCGGCTTACGGGCCGCACGGTCATCCGCGCGGCCCGCAGCCGTACCCGAGAAGGGGAAGGTCATCGACCGGTGCCGCCGTACACCACGGCCTCGTCGCTCTCGCTGTCGAGGCCGAAGGCGCTGTGCACGGCCTGCACGGCCTCCTTGACGTCGTCGGCGCGGGTGACGACCGAGATGCGGATCTCGGATGTCGAGATCAGCTCGATGTTCACGCCCGCGTTGGACAGCGCCTCGAAGAAGGTCGCCGTCACGCCGGGGTTGGTCTTCATCCCGGCGCCGACCAGGGAGATCTTGGCGATCTGGTCGTCGTAGCGCAGCGAGTCGAAGCCGACCGAGGCCCTGGTCTTCTCCAGCGCCGCGACGGCCTTGCGGCCCTCGTCCTTGGGCAGCGTGAAGGAGATGTCGGTCAGACCCGTCGAGGCGGCCGACACGTTCTGCACGACCATGTCGATGTTGACCTCGGAGTCCGCGATGGCACGGAAGATCGTCGCCGCCTCGCCCGGCTTGTCCGGCACGCCGACGACCGTGACCTTCGCCTCGGAGGTGTCGTGCGCGACGCCCGAGATGATCGCCTGCTCCATGGGCTGGTCCCCTTGCGGTTCGTTGCTGACCCAGGTGCCGCGCAGTCCGGAGAAGGACGAGCGGACGTGGATCGGGATGTTGTAACGGCGTGCGTACTCGACGCAGCGGTGCAGCAGCACCTTGGAACCGGAGCTGGCCAGCTCCAGCATGTCCTCGAACGAGATCCAGTCGATCTTCCGGGCCTTCTTCACGACCCGGGGGTCGGCGGTGAAGACGCCGTCCACGTCGGTGTAGATCTCGCAGACGTCCGCGTCCAGCGCGGCGGCCAGCGCGACGGCGGTGGTGTCCGAGCCGCCCCGGCCCAGCGTGGTGATGTCCTTCTTGTCCTGGGAGACGCCCTGGAAACCGGCGACGATGGCGATGTTGCCCTCGTCCACGGACGTCTTGATCCGGCCCGGGGTGACATCGATGATCCGCGCCTTGTTGTGCACGGAATCGGTGATGACACCGGCCTGGCTGCCGGTGAAGGACTGCGCCTCGTGACCGAGGTTTTTGATCGCCATCGCCAGCAAGGCCATGGAGATCCGCTCTCCGGCGGTCAGCAGCATGTCGAACTCGCGCCCCGACGGCATCGGGGACACTTCCTGCGCGAGATCGATCAGCTCGTCCGTCGTGTCGCCCATCGCGGAGACCACCACAACCACCTGGTTGCCGTTCTTCTTGGCCTCGACGATTCGCTTGGCAACGCGCTTGATGCCCTCGGCATCCGCAACGGATGAGCCGCCGTACTTCTGCACGACAAGGCCCACGTGCGCTCCTCGCAACTGTCTCTTCGGGAGTTTCCTCCCGGACCCCCGGATATGGGGGTACTGCGGTCGGCTCAGTCTAACGAGCAGGCGGAATCCGCCTCGCCAATACCACATGGTGAGACATCAGGCTCACGTCACGCGCGTCAGTGGACCGGCGTGGGCGCGCCGTTGCGCCCGCTCGGCCAGCACATGCCCGGTTCTCCGGAGGGCACACGGAAAGGTAAGCCAGGTCACATCGAGGTGGCGGCCGTACGGGTGGCCGCGTCGGGGAACGCGTACCCGCCCACCGGGCCGTCTCACACCCGCCGCAGCCCCAGCGGCCCGGCGATCTCCGCCGCCATGACCTTGCCGGCCTCCTCGGCCAGCTGCTCCTCGTCGCCGTCCGCCGCGGCGCTGTCCGTGTCCAGGCCGTCCAGCTCGACCAGCGGCTGGTCGAGGCGGACGTGGGCGACCAACGACTGCAACGCGCGCAGGGCCGCGCTCGCCGTCGGCCCCCAGTTCGACAGGTACGAGAACTGCCACCACCACAGCGCCTCGCTGACCCGGCCCGCGCGGTAGTGCGCCAGCCCGTGCCGCAGGTCCGTGATGATGTCCGCGAGGTCGTCCGAGATCCGGCAGGGGACGGGCTCGCTGCGCGGTACGTACGGGTCGAAGACCTCGGAATACACGTCCACCGGGTCCAGCAGCCGGGCGAAGCGCTCCCGCAGCTCGTCCACGTCCGGCTCCGGGCCGACATCGGGCTCGTACCGCTCGTCCGGCACGATGTCCTCATGCGCGCCCAGCCGGCCGCCGGTCAGCAGCAGTTGGGAGACCTCCAGCAGCAGGAACGGCACGGCGCTGTCCGGCTCGTCACCCTTGGCCACCTCGGTGACCGCGACGATGAAGCTTTCGATCGAGTCGGAGATCTGGACGGCGAAGTCGTCCGGGTCCTGCGTCGCGTTGTGCAGCGTGGCATCAGACATCGAGAAGTCTCCTCCCTTCGAAGGCCCGCCCGAGCGTGACCTCGTCGGCATACTCCAGATCGCCCCCGACGGGCAGTCCGCTGGCCAGCCGGGTCACCCGGAGGCCCATCGGCTTGACCATGCGCGCGAGGTACGTGGCCGTGGCCTCGCCCTCCAGATTCGGGTCGGTGGCCAGGATCAGCTCGGTGATCGTGCCGTCCGCGAGCCTGGCCAGGAGTTCCCGTATCCGCAGATCGTCGGGGCCCACGCCCTCGATCGGGCTGATCGCCCCGCCGAGCACGTGGTAGCGGCCGCGGAACTCCCGGGTCCGCTCGATCGCCACGACGTCCTTGGGCTCCTCCACGACGCAGATGACCGCCGGGTCGCGGCGCGGGTCCTGGCAGACCCGGCACTGCTCGTCCTGTGCGACATTGCCGCACACGCTGCAGAACCGGACCTTCGCCTTGACCTCCATCAGCGCGTTCGCGAGCCGGCGGACGTCGGTCGGCTCGGCCTGAAGAATGTGGAAGGCGATCCGCTGCGCGCTCTTGGGACCGACGCCGGGCAGTCTGCCCAGCTCGTCGATCAGTTCCTGGACCACGCCTTCATACACGGAACGTCTTCTCTCTCTTCTGCCGTGCTGCGTACGCTAGTTGGCTCCTCCCCGGAAAGGGAGCCCCATCCCCGGAACTCTTCCGCCGGGCCCGGGCCGGTGTCCGGGACCGGGCCGGCGGGCCGGATCGCTCAGGGATGGCTCAGGGGCTATCTCAGAACGGGAGGCCGGGGATGCCTCCGCCGCCCAGCCCCTGGGCGAGCGGGCCGAGCTTCTCCTGCTGCAGCTGCTGGGCGCTGGCGTTGGCGTCCCGTACGGCGGCCAGGACGAGATCCGCGAGGGTCTCGGCGTTCTCCTCCGCGGTCCCCGCCTCAGGGTCCACCGCCTTCGGGTCGATGACCAGGCCCTGGAGCTCACCGGAGCCGTTCACGGTCGCCTTGACCAGGCCGCCTCCCGCCGAGCCCTCGACGGGGGTTTCGGCCAGCTCCTGCTGGGCCGCCGCGAGATCCTGCTGCATCTTCTGGGCCTGCTGGAGCAGCTGCTGCATGTTGGGCTGACCACCGGGGATCACTACGTGACTCCTGCCGTACGACAACGATTGGTGCGGTAGCCCGAGCCTACGTGCTCGAACGGCGCTACGCCCTACGCCGTACGGAGGAGCACGGCTGTGCGCCCGGTCACCTGCGCCCGACGGCGTCGGGGTGCAGGTCCGGGCGGCTGTCGGGCGGGGCAACGGGCGGTTCGCCGGGCCTTGCGGGGGCTCGGCGGCTCCCCGAGGGCTGGCGTCCAGGTCCGTCAGCAATCGTCGGTACTTGTCGGTACTCGTCAGTACTCGTTGTTGAACTCCTCGACCACCGTCGCCCCCAGCTCGCGGACGATGAGTTCGTGCCCGCTCAGCGCGGAGTCGACCAGGTCGGGGTCGTCCTCGGCGGGCATGTCGTCCTCGATCGGCACCGGGGCGGGCTCCGGCTCCCGGTAACCGGCCTCCGGGCCGCCACCGCCCGGCGCACCGGCCCCGGCACCAGTCCCGGACCCGGCCCTGTAGGACCCGCCGTTCCCACCGGTCCCGCCGCCGGCGGTGCCGGTGCCGCCGGACCCGTAACCGCCGCCGCCGGCCGGGGCGCCCGTCGGCGCGACCGCCTGCCGCGCCATCTGCGCGCCCTGGCCGCCACCCGCCGCGCCACCGGCCTCGTGCCCGGAGCCGCCGTCGTGACCACCGCCGGACGGGCCGCCCGCCCCGCCCTGGCCACCCTGCGCCGGCGCGCCGGAGGACCCGCCGAAACCGCCACCGCCGCCACCGAAGCCGCCGCCTTGGGGCGCGCCGCCGCCGAAACCGCCGCCTCCGGGGGGATTGGTGCCCCCGGACGGGTCGACGATCGCCTCGACCCTCCACTGCACGTTGAACTTCTCGGCCAGCGCCTGCCGCAGCACGTCCTCACTGCCGCCGTTGGCGAAGCTGTCCCGAGCGCCGGCGTTCGGGAAGCCGATCTGCAACGTCGTGCCGTCGAACCCGGCGACCTGCGCGTTCTGGCTGAGCAGGATCCAGGTGAAGCGCCGCCGGCCCTTCACGGCTTCCAGGATCTCCGGCCACAGCTGCCGGATCTGCGCGGCCCCCTGCGCCATGCTGCCGCCGCCTTGCGGGGCCTGCTGCGGCTGCTGGGCCTGCGGGGACGGCTGCTGACCGTACGGAGGCTGCTGTCCGTGCTGTACGGGTCCGGTCTGCCCCGGCGCGGACGGCGCGCCGCCACCGCCCGGACCGCCCTGCCCCGGCGCGGCGGCCGTGGGCCATCCACCAGGCTGCCGCCCGGCCGCAGCACCGGCGCCCTGCTGCCCGGGCCAGGCCCCCGGCTGCTGGGCAGCACCACCTTGGCCACCGTCCTGCGCACCTGCGGGCCCCTGCTGCCCAGGCCAAGCCCCAGGCTGCCGTTGCCCACCACCGGCACCGGCCCCAGAACCGCCCCCGGCACCCGCACCAGGGCCGGCGACTCCAGCACCAGTGCCCCCAGCACCGGCACCGCTCTGCGCAGCTCCGTGGCTGCTGCCGCCCTGACCAGGCCAAGCCCCAGGCGCACCAGCAGCCGCGGTCTCCACTCCAGGACCAGCCTGCTCCGCACCGGCCCCAGCCGGCGCCCCCGCCCCCTCGGACGCGCCCACACCTGCATCCGGGCCTGCGGTCCCCGGCACTCCACCGCCACCGGCGGCACCGCCCCCGGCGTTGCTCCCGCTCATCCCCCGCACAGCAGCCCGCGCCGCGGCCGGACCGGACGGTCCGGCGGGCGGTCCTGCGGGAGGCGGCGCGACCGCGTGGCTCCCCGGGCCCGGTACGTACTCGACCGCGGGCCCGCCGACCCCCGTCGACACTGCCCCGCCGAGGTGCATCCCGGCCGTACTCGCCCCGCGCTCCAGGCGGTCGAGGCGTGCCTGCACCGAGCGCTCGTCGTCGTACGCAGCGGGCAGCAGCACCCGCGCACAGATCAGCTCCAGCTGCAGCCGCGGCGACGTCGCCCCACGCATCTCCGTCAACCCGGCATTGACCAGATCAGCGGCGCGCGCCAGCTCCGCGCCCCCGAACACGGACGCCTGGGCCTGCATCCGTTCCACCACGTCCGCGGGCGAGTCGATCAGACCCTTCTCCGCCGCGTCCGGCACCGCCGCCAGGATCACCAGGTCGCGCAGCCGCTCCAGCAGGTCGGCCACGAACCGCCGGGGGTCGTTCCCGCTCTCGATGACCCGGTCCACGACCTCGAAGGCCGCCGCCCCGTCGCCCGCGGCGAACGCCTCCACGATCGAGTCCAGCAGCGACCCGTCGGTGTACCCGAGCAGAGCCGTGGCCATGGCATATGTCACACCGGCGTCGCCCGCGCCGGCGAGCAGCTGGTCCATCACCGACATCGAGTCACGCACCGACCCGGCCCCGGCCCGCACGACGAGCGGCAGCACACCCTCCTCAACGGGGATGTCCTCCTGCCCGCACACCTCGGCCAGGTAGTCCCGCAGGGTCCCCGGCGGCACCAGCCGGAACGGGTAGTGGTGCGTACGCGACCGGATCGTCCCGATGACCTTCTCGGGCTCGGTGGTCGCGAAGATGAACTTCAGATGCTCCGGCGGCTCCTCGACCACCTTGAGCAGCGCGTTGAAGCCCGCCGACGTGACCATGTGGGCCTCGTCGATGATGTAGATCTTGTACCGGCTGCCGGCCGGCCCGAAGAACGCCTTCTCCCGCAGCTCACGCGCGTCGTCGACACCACCGTGCGAAGCGGCGTCGATCTCGATGACGTCGATGCTGCCCCGCCCGTTACGGGCGAGATCCACACACGACTGGCACTCCCCGCACGGATCGGGGGTGGGACCTTTCTCACAGTTCAGACAGCGCGCCAGAATGCGCGCACTGGTCGTCTTGCCACAGCCACGCGGCCCGCTGAACAGATACGCGTGATTGACCCTGTTGTTACGCAGGGCCTGCTGCAGCGGATCGGTCACGTGCTCTTGCCCGATGACCTGAGAGAAGGTCTCGGGACGGTAGCGGCGGTACAGCGCAAGGGACGACACGCATACGACGATATCGGCCCCCACCGACAACCGGGCCGCCCCCGATCCCCGGAACGCAAACGCCCCCCACGCACCCGCCAGAGCTCACTTACCCTTGCTGCCTTCCGGCCCTGGGGGAGTTCGGTGAGATAGCGCCACGTGAGGGGCTGTGCCCAACCCTAGCGGATCCCCCGCCCCCGACACGACCCCACCCCGC
The DNA here is from genome assembly GCF_044327805.1 of Streptomyces sp. NPDC018019. Classification (NCBI taxonomy): domain Bacteria; kingdom Bacillati; phylum Actinomycetota; class Actinomycetes; order Kitasatosporales; family Streptomycetaceae; genus Streptomyces; species Streptomyces sp. NPDC018019. The sequence goes on from NZ_JBIRGD010000003.1 coordinate 12,365, forward strand.
CCAAGATCCCTTTGCGCTCCCTCCCCCGAGGCCGTGTTCGCGAGCACCCCTCAACGTCTTGTATTGTTTGCGGCGGAGGATTCGCCTAGTGGCCTAGGGCGCACGCTTGGAAAGCGTGTTGGGGGCAACCCCTCACGAGTTCGAATCTCGTATCCTCCGCCAGTGCCTCACCGGGCACTACGTCGAAGGCCCCCACCGTTCGCGGTGGGGGCCTTCGTCGCGTCCGTCTCAGTTTCCGTCTCAGTTGACCGCTGAGGCGCCTCCCGAGCGGCCGTCTCCCCCGCCGCCCTCGCGCTCCGGCCCGGCCCCGCCCCAGAGCGCATCCCCGACCTGGTTGGCGACCTGCTTCAAGAGCGGACCCGTCACGTGCATGTACCGAGCTCGCATCCGGGCCGAGCCGCCCGGCTCCCAGCCCATGATCGCGTCAACGATCACGTCAGGAACCCCCAGCAGGAGGAGAACGGTGCCGGCCGTGTGACGAGCGTCATGAAGCCGTCCGTCCCGCACTCCCGCGCCCTCCAGGAGCTGCTTCCACCGGTGGTAATCAGTGTTCGGGTTGAGCGGACCGCCGGTTGGCTGAGCGAAGACGTATCCCTTGTCCTCCCACCCCTCCCCCATCTCCTGGCGCTCGCGCTCCTGCTCCTCCTGGTGCTTCCGAAGCAGCTTGATCAGCGGATCCGGAAGCCCCACGGTGCGCCGCCCGGCGCGTGACTTGGTGTTCTTGAACTCCCGCCGGATCTGGTGACGCGAGGGGCAGTACCCCGGCTTCCGGCCGCAGGAGTCCCCGCATCCGTGCTCATACCTGGGCCGCAAGCGGTTCTTGCGGATACGGATGTACCCAGCGTCCAGGTAGACGTCCTCCCACATGAGCCCGAGCGCTTCACCCTGGCGCAGGCCGAGAGCGAGGGCGATGACCCAGCGAGCACTGTTGCGCGCCTTCGAGGCCGTCAGCAGAAGGCTCTGAATCTCCTCGATGGTGTACGGCTCGATCTCCTCCTCTTCGAGCCGCGGCGCCTTGGCGATCTCGGCGACATTCTTGGTGATGTGTCCACGACGGACCGCCTCACCCAACGCCACGCGGACCGTCCGGTGAACGTGGTGCGCGGTGCCGGCGGAGCTCCCGTTCTTCTGCATCCGCTCGTAGAACGCTTCGAGGTGTTCGGGCTCCAGCCGCTCCAGCTTGTGCGCTCCCAGGCCTGGCACGAGGTGCACCCTGACGTCCACCTCGTAACCGTCGTAGCTGTTCTCACTGACGTACTTCTTCGCGATGTTCTCGACCCAGTGCTCAAGCCACGTTTGGACGCTCCACTGCTGCCCTACCTTCCGTATGGTCCCGGCTTCACGCTGGCGCTCAAGTTCACGCACAGCGGCAGTGACCTCGGCACGCGTCTTCCGTTCGACGTGGCGGCGGTCCGGCTTGCCGTCAGAACGCACGCCGACGGTTACCCGCCCGTGCCACTTCCCGTCCTTGCCGAGATAGATGGAAGATGCTCCGTTGGGCTGGCGGGACCTCTTGGGCTTCTCTGTCATCGGTGGACGGCTCCTCACGCTGTTTCGGCCCGGCCGTTCGCTCGCCGACGACGCGCAACGTATGCGGCAGGGGCGTCAGCAGGGACTCGGCGCAGGCGGCCGACGGGGATGGATTCGAGTTCTCCGGAGCTGATGAGGCTGTAGCAGGTGGTACGGCCGATCCGAAGCCTTCGTGCCGCCTCCTCGACGGTGAGGAGGACCAAGGTCGGATCGTTGGCTGCGAGGGACGTGGCGTCGCGAGGATCGGGCAATGGCTCACTCCTTGGACTCACGAGGGGGCTCCGCAGAAACCGCGGAAACCGCAGAAAGGCGAGGGCAGGCTGTCTCACCTGGGGAGTTGTGGGTGGGCGGGTGGGTGCCGCAGAAAGCTGCGGAATCTCCGCAGAAATGGTGGGAGGATCGCGGCGTCCGCCGGGGCTGGATGCCGTGCTGGGTTTCTGCGGGACTTCCGCGAGTTTCTGCGGCGGGTGAGTACGGGAGTTGTACGGTCCGCATCGCTCCTGGTCATGCCATGAGCCGCAGCGATTTTTGCGATTCTGCGGTTTCTACATGCTCGGCGCTGGGCCTGCCCTCATACCTGTCCCTCCCGGACCTGCGGATGGATGTGGTAGCGAGGCGCCGGCGGGCGCCCACGCTTGCCGGACCGGGGCGGGGTTTCGATGCGGAGGTAGCCGTGTTCTTCGAGCAGGGCGACGGCGGGCTCCAGATCGGCGACGGTGGGGAACTCGGAGCGGGACAGTTTGGCGAAGAGGTCGCGGCGGCTGACGCTCTCCCAACCGTTGGCGGCCAGGACTTCGACGAGAGCGCGGGCGCGAGCCTGGGTGGCGTCGGCACCCATCAGGTCGAAGACGGTCAGGGCATGGTCGGTGAAGTATTCGGCCAGCTCGATGGCGGCCGTCATCGTGGCGTCGCTGACGGGCTTGCCGTATGCGCCATCGAGGTGTTCGGCCAGGTGCAGGAGGCCGGCGATGCGGGCCGTGACGCCGATGAGCTTGCCCGCCCATTTGCCGACGTGGCCGAGTCGTCCGCCCTTGGCGCGGAGCTGCGGCTCGATGCGGTGCTCGAAGGTCTTCAGGGCCCCGTCGGCTTCGGTGGTGAGCTGGAGGACGGCGGGGTCGGTCCAGGCGGCGAGGGACAGCGTCAGGGTGGTGACGTTGTGCTCGTAGCGGGCCGCGACAGGTTCGGGTACCGGGTCGGGGCTGATCTTTCGGTAACCGACCAGGGACTCGGGCAGGGCGTACAGGAAGCGGGCGAGCAGGCCGCGGCCGTCGAAGCCACGGTTCTTGCCGATGTCCTCCAGGACGGCGGGCTGGACGGCCAGGCCCATGGTCAGGGCGGGGGCATCGACGTACTCCTCGCGGCTGCGCCTGTCTACCCGGAGACGGTCTCCGGCGTGGCCTTTGAGGAAGACCTCCATGTTGGCGGTGCCGGAGTAGCGGCCGGCGATGATGCCGAAGATGCCGCCCTCCGCGGACATGACGGCCAGGCGCCCGCCCTGCTCGGCCAGCAGCGTGGCGATCACTTCAGGGGTGGCATCGTCGGCGAGCAAGCGGGGGCGTGCGGGGACGGTGAGAGATTCGGCTGTTTGGGCCAGGCCGACGGCTTCGGCGACGAGTCCGTCCTTCTCTGGCCCGTCGGCCGAGGCGGCTTTGGCCGCTGCCTTGTCGGCAGCCTCCTGAGCCATCTTGGCGGTGAGTTCGGCCTCCACGATGCGCCCAGCGGCCTCGACCACGAGCAGCTTCTCAGCCTCGTAGAGCGGACCGGTCATGGCGGAGAAGACAGCCGACTTCCGGTTCGCGGGGCCGAGCGCCACGACGACGAAGAGGTTGGTGGGCTCACGCCAGCGCCCTCGTACCTGGACTACCGTGCACCCGCCTGCTGCCGCCGCGAGGACCGAGAGCGCCAGGGCGCCGGCCAAGTCTGGCGGGGTCTGAGTCTCCTCGGCGACGGCTGTGACGTACTGCGCGAGCCAGTCAGGGAAGACATGGGTCGGGAACCCCGGGAGCTCGGGCCGGTGGCTGAGGGGAACGGGCTCTGACCACGTGCCGGGCACCGTTTCGGCGCCCAGAGCCAGGGCCTCGCGCAGATCCTCGTCCGTGGAGTCCGGCGTCATCCCGGCCTGCACGATGCGGGTACCGGCCTCGATACTGCGGCGGCGCTGAGCCTTGCCGCGCACGATCTCGGCGTAGTACGCAGCGTTGGCGGCCGTGGGCACTGCCTGAACCAGGGTGTGGAGGTACGACTTGCCGCCGACCTTGGCCAGGACACCGGTCCGATCCAGGTGGTGGCCGAGGGTGATCGGATCGACCGCCTTGCCCTGGCCGTGCAGGTCAAGGATCGACTGATGGATGGTCTCGTGGGCCGGACGGTAGTGGTCAGCGGATGACATGACCGCGTTCACCTCAGCGATGGTGTCCGGGGCGAGCATCATGGCGCCGACGACTGCCTGTTCCGCTTCGAGGTCGTTCGGTGGCGCGTTCTCGATGGAGGTACTACCGCCGCGCATCGGTAGCACGGTGCCGTACTGCGCAGGCGGGGGTTCAGATGACATGCTTGGTGCTCCTGGTCGGTCCTTCGGGACGGTCAGGGAGAGCCAGGGCGGCGGTGTGTCCTTGCACGGGAGTGCCGCCGCCTTGGCGTGTCTGGGGAGTGGTTCAGCAGGTCATGCGAAGCCAGGCCGCGTACTCCTGGCGCACGTACGGGCGGTAGCTCGGGTGCCAGAGCGGGGAGTCCGGCGGGATCGGTCCGTTGGCCGTGCCGAGCGGGCCGCCGCCGCGCTGACGGTCGTACTGGGCGAGCCGGTGAGCTGCCTTGGCCGCGGTGGTGTTGGATTCCGCGGCGTCCGCCGGCGTGCACTCCGCCGATTCCCTGAGCGCGATGCGGTCGAGCAGAGCAGCCTTGCGGAGCCAGAACTCGCGGCTCAGGCCACTGCCCGAGGGGCTGGCCGCCACCTGGTCGATGACCCAGCGCATCTCGGCGAGGATGGTCGGCGCGTCTTCGTACGCCGTGATGGTGCCGGGGGCGTTCGAGTCAGTGTTGTGGTGCGGATGGGGCATGTATCAGTCCTCCGTGGAGCAGGCGCTGGACAACTCGGGAAGCCCTGCCTGAGCAAGAGCCGAGGAATCGAAGCCGGGGAGAGAAGCGCGCACCGTGATGGCGGCCGCGAGGCTGGCCGCGTAGGCGTGCTGCTCGCGGGCGACGGTGATCTGGGCCTGGCCGCGCATCGCTTCGACGCGTTCGGCATGGGCGTGGTCCTCGCGCTTCTCTGTGAGGCGACGCTCGTACGCGGTGGCCTCTCGGCGGTCCACGCGCCAGTGGCGGTGGGCGAGGGCGTACGCGATCACAGTGGCGATGGCCCACAGCAGCAGCGGCAGCGACCAGCCGTCGGAGTACGCGGCCACCCCCGCCAAGGCGAGAGCACCGGACGCGCCGAACGCGGCGCCCGTGATGATCGGGTCGCTGCTGTAGCCGAGGGCGGAGACCGCGCCCGCCGCAGCGGCAGCGCCGGCGAGAACGCCCATCAGCCAGGCATTGCCGACGGAGTGCTCGGCGCCATTCGCGTTCCAGATGCGGGCCAGGGCGAGGACCGTCGATGTGGCGACGACAGGTGCCGCCTTGGGCGCGGCCGCGGCGAGCCAGTGCCGCGCGGGAGGGGCGGAGTGCACGGCGTCTCCTAAAGGTTGCGGATCGCGTCGACGACAGCGTTGGTGAGCTGGTTCATAGGGCCGGCGGCGCCCGTCGCGGCGAGGTAAAAGCCGAACATGACAGCGATGAAGGCCGCGCCGTAACTGAGCGACTTCGACCGGAGCAGGAAGAACAGCACGAGCCCGAACAGGGCGACGAGCGAGACGGTGATGGCCATCGAGGTTCCCTTTCGCGGAGTGGTCGGTCAGCGCGTGCCGCCGCGGTGGATGCGGGCAGCGAGGTTGTAGAGGTGGCGGCCGACGCGTATGCGCTTGCGGTCACCGCGGCAGCGGCGGCAGACCTCGCCGGGCCGCAGCCGTCCCTTGCGGTCGGTCTTGAAGTGGAAGCCGAAGCCGCTGCACTTGCGGCAGTTGCCGAACGGGCTGATCGCGCAGAGCACGGCGTAACACAGGGTGAAGAAGAGGATGAGGGTGATAGCGGCCAGAGCAGGGGTCATCACGGGCCTCCAGGGCCGTTTTCCGGACATGCAGAGGGAAGGCCGCTAGTGACTAGCGGCCTGATCAGGACTTGTTTTGATCGCTAGCGGGGCCGCTAGGCCTAGCAGGGTGGGCTGCTAGGCCTAGCGACGTTCCACGGCTAGCTCGCGACTCGCGATCCGTCACGCTCAGCGACTGCTGTGGTGACCTTGGCGCGCTCGATACCGCGTCGGTTGGCCTTCCGGCCATCCACGGTCTTGCCCCAGACCTGGCCTGTGGGTACACCGAACGGCTTGAGGGCGGCGGTGAGTTGCTCGGCCTCCCACCCGCCGTAGACATCTGGGCGCAGCTCCGCGAGGCGGGCCACCACGACCTCGTTCCACAGCTTGGGCTCCTCGGCCTTCGTGACCGCGAGGATGTCCGCGAGCAGGTCGAAGGAGGCGGACGCGTCGGCCGCAGGGTCTTCGCCGAGGGCGTGGCCCGAGAGCGTGCCGGCTTCCTTGCGCAGCTTGTAGGTGCGCAAGGCGATGACGTCCGCGGTGGGCGCGTCGATGTAGACGGCGCGGACGATACGAGCGTCCGCGCCTTCGCCGACGAAGTAGCAGATGCCCTTGTCGGCCCAGGCCAGCATGTTGGCGCGGATGCCGCGCTTGTACGAGCCGGTGCCCAGGACCATGTCGTTCTCGATCTGGCCCATGACCTTCAGGCACCACCGCACGGTTGCGTTCGCGCTGATGCCGGTGGGCAGTGACTTCGAGTCCGGCCGCTGGGTGGCCAGCAGCAGAGTGATCCCGAGCGCGGGGCCGCGCTTCACGAGGTCGGTGCAGATTTCCTCGATCTCGGTACCGTACTTGGGGTGTTCGAACCACACCTGGCATTCGTCGGCGCCGACCACGATGGGGTGCAGCCCGTACTGCTTCATGTTGGCCAGCGTCGAGGTGACCTTCGACTCCGGGCAGATGTCCTTCGGCAGGTTTCGCAGCACCTTGGCCCGGCGCCTCAGCTCGGTCCGCAGTTCCCGCAGGTCCGCCAGGGCGTACGCGATGTCCTGCTCGTCGTCACCGGCCCGGTAGCGGTGCGCGATGCGGCCGAGGGCGGATAGATCACCGGTGCCCTTCAGGTCGTATGCGTGTACCTCGGCGCGCGGGTCCATGCCGGCGATGAGCAGGAGCAGCCGCAGGAGGAAGGTTTTCCCCATCCTGGGGACGGCGCCGATGATGCCGGAGATGTACATCAGGGACTGTGCGACCCAGCGTCCGCGCTGATCGGTGGCGAACGCCTGCGGCGCGAACAGGTCGACCGGGCCGCCGCCCATCAGCGGCCACTTCGGCTGCTGGGCCTTGTTCATGTCCTGATCGCCGACCCACAGCACCAGGCGCCCGGTGTGCTCGTCGGGTACGGCCTCGGGCCACACGCAGCCCAGTGGACGGCGCAGGCCGGAGGCGAGGCGGTCCCGGCGGTCCATGACGTCGGACACGGTGACGCCGTACGGGAGATCGCCCTCCGCCCGCCACCCCGGGCCGTCCCGGGTGATCGGAGAGGTGAAGACCATGCCGGGCCTGCCCTTGGCGACCGCCTGGTTGATCTGCGAGATGCTGAGAGAGGCCAGCGCCCGGAGGACGATGTCCGAGGTCAGGCGCTGCACCTTGGGCAGCTCGACGGCTCGGGTGGCAACCGGTGCGTCGGCCGCGGTCCCTACCGAGCCCAGCGCCAAGATCAGCGCGGACACTGACACCAGTTGCAGCCACCCTGGAGCCAGCACGTACAGCGCCAGTGCCGCACCGAGCCCAACGAGGGCGGCCAGGAGCGCGAGCAACGTACGCATCCGTACGCGGCCGTCGCGCTGGCGGGAAAGCTTGAGGTACTCGACGGCGTCCTCGCGCTGAACGGAAGCGGCCCGGACAGGCTCGCCTTCCGCATCAGAGACCCACCGCAGCGTGCCGGCGATGAACTTCGCCGTGCCGCGAGGTGACTGGAGGACGAGCTTTCCGGCGTAAACCGGGGACCGCAGACCGTGGAAGCCGATCAGGTGGCCGTAGTGCCCGGACACCCACTTCAACGCGGTGGCGAACTCCTGCTGGCTCTTCAGCCAGGAAGGGACGATCGCTCGCCTCTTGGCGCCCTTCAGCCGCCCCAGGTAGCCGGGTCCTTCAGGCTGCGGGCCGTCCACCATGATCGGTGAGCTCGCTGGAGCGGGCTGACTCTCCTCCTCGGAGCCGGATCGCTTACTGGTGATGTCCACGACCTCGGCAGGGTCGCGATCTGGTTCGTCGTGCTGGTCGCTGTGGTCAGTCGCCACCACATCGGACACGATGTGCATCGCTCCTTCATCGCTGGGGGAGCGGCAGAGCCCGGTGGAAGACTTTGGACGGTGGACCACCGGGCTCACGCCGATGGACGTGTTGGTTGCTGGCTTATCGGATCTCTGACTGACTGGCTTCTACGACCGGGCGCCCTGGGCCTGAAGCTCTTCGGTTACCTCGACCGCACCACACTCGACTTCGAGAACCGAGAAGATGACCGCCTCCTCGAAGCCGGCTTCTTCTTCGAGGCGTCGACGGGCCGCACGGACGCGGTCGCCGCCCCACGTCTCGCCGAGTCCGTATCTCTGAGCGAGCGCGACCGGGTCCGGCGTACGGCCGTCCAAGAGCGCTGCGGCCGCCTCGCGTTCGGCCTTCTCTCGCTGTGCCGCTCTGATCTCACGCGGCACGCGCCCCCCACTTTTCGAGCCGGGGTCATCGGAAATCGAGGGAGCCGCGAGACCACTCTTCGAAGCACCGCCCGTACTGTTCCGACGGTGCTTGGCGCGACTGCGCTGAGCGCGCTCACGCCGCTCGGCAGCTGCCTCCCGCTTCGTGCGCTCAGCCTCTTCAACGACCCTGGCCTCGGCTTCCGCCTTGATGCGCAGAGCCTCACGCTCAGCCGCACGATCCCGTTCCGCTGCCTCGATTTCCGCTTCGACGCGCAGTCGCTCCGCTTCTCGCCGCGCGGCCCGTTCTTCGTTTTCCTGCTCGATGCGGGCCAGCTCGCGAGCTTTCTCGATTTCCGCCTGCTGCACCTCACGAGCCAGGCGCGCGGAGTGCTCGCGCGCTTCGCGTTCCGCCTCACGCTCGTCCTGCTGCCGCGCTGCGCGAGCCGCTTCCAGAGCCTGCTCACGTTCGGCTGCTTCGGCTCGCTCGCGCTCTTCCCGCGCATGCCGCTCACGGGTGGCACGGTCGGCGGCGCGAGCGTCTTCCCATGCGCGGATCGTGCCGCGGTGAGCGGCGGCCTTGGCGGCGAGATACGTGCGGTAGCCAGCGGACGCCTCGGCCAAGATGATCAGCAGGAACGGCGCCACCGAGTGAAGCAGCAGGCCGCCGGCATCCGCCTGTCCGGGGATGATCCGGAAAACGCCGTCCGGGTACAGAGACTGCCAACAGTTCATGATCCAGGTCGACAGCCCTGCGAACCAGCGCAGGACGAACGGCCACCCGCTCGCCCGGTAGTCGCCCTGCTCGGCCAGGACCCCGTCGACGTACAAGACGGTCAGCAGGGCCAGCGACGCAAGCGGGTCGAGCATCCAGGCCACCCAGCCCGGTACGTGGTGCTGGATGGCGAACGTGGTGACGTTGACGCAGGTGAAGATCAGAGCCCCGAAACCTAGCACCAGCAGGGAGCGGGTCACCAGGCGCCCGATCTTCTCCAACTGCTCGATCGCTCGGCGAGCTGCTCTGGCTTCCTGTTCCGTCACCGGGGCAGGTCCTTCCGCCGTCGGACTCGACGGCGGAAGGACCGACGGCGCAGTTGGATCAGTCGGGGGCGTGGCCACCCGCCACCTCCCCACGCTCGGGGCCGCACTCGCACTCCCCCTCGGGGGCGCCCTGCCCGATCCAGCAGGCGCAGACCGCGAACAGCGGGCCGACAGCGACGGCTTCACCCGGCAGGAACCTGCACCGGTCGCACTTCGGGGTGGCCGGCTTCTCCGGGGCGTTCACGGGCGTGAAGTCGTACTCGGTCTCGTCGTAGTCGAAGTAACCGTTCACAGGGGAAGTCCTTCCGCGTACGTCGTGGGCCGGCCGGCGAGGCGGGCGCTGCCGCTGGGCGTGTACCCGAGCAGGTCGGGCGCGTCCTCCTCGATCGCGGCCACGGTGATTCGGATGACGAGGTCGAGCAGGTCGGGCGCGTCGGCGAGGATTCCGCGGCCCGCGTCCAGCCGTGCCGCGCGCTCTTCCGCGCTCTCGCCTTCCACGCCGAGCCAGAGCTCGGGTGGCGTACCGAGGGACAGCTCTACGTCATCGATGACGAACTGGTGGTTGCCGAACCAGTGCTTCATGGGTGCTCTCCTGATCTGATTGGGCTGGCAGGGAGCCCCGGGGCGACGGCGTTGTCCTTTGCACGGGAGTACCGGCGCTCCGGCAGATCTGTGTTGAGCAAGCCGCGCGTCGGCGAGGGCCGGGGCAGCGGCGACCATTCGTGGTGGACGAGTGGCCATGGCCGCCAGCGCCTCCGCGAGGAGGCGCCAGGGCCAAAACCACTGGTACGTGCACGGTCTGCTTGCCAGGCGCCGTGCCATTCAGTTCTCAAGGAACGGACGCTTCCTTCGACCCCGTTTCACGGAGGTCTCCGGGCGCGAGTACTGCGGGTTCGCATGGCGCTGCCGGACCAGGCAGGCATAGGCGAGCGGCACAAGAAGTCTCGAAGACCTCTTGTCCTCTACTCCTCTTAAGGAGTGCTCATGAACATAGGGCCCACTCCTGATGTCGTCAACTCCTCTTGAGGACTTATGCTGAAACCGTCCAACGATCAGGGACGGTGAGCACCACATGGCCAAGAAGTACGAGCGGATCGCTGACGAGCTGCGTCAGCACATCCGTGCAGGCCAGCTGAAGCCGGGAGAGCGCTTGCCGGCAGAGACCACACTCGCGAAGCAGTACAAGACCAGCGTGCCGACGATGCGCGACGCGCTGGGCGAGCTACTGGCCGAGGGGCTGATCGACAAGCGGCACGGAGTCGGCAACTTCGTCCGTAAGCCTCCGCAGCGCGTGGAGCGCACCAACGAGCGTCACCAGTGGGAGAAGGACCGGGCGCGTCTCACGCAGGCTGAGCGCGAGAAGACCGGCTCCACCGAGCACGACACCGGCCTCACTGTCTCCGATCTCGTCTTCAAAGCCCAGTACCGGGAAATCAAGGCCGACGAGGACCTGGCCGCAGCGTTCTCCGTCCCCGTAGGCACCCGACTGCTCGAACGCGTCTACCGCACCTACCCGCGCGACGAAGACGCGGCCTTCAGCCTCGTGTGCTCGCACCTCGTCTACGACGTGGTGGCGGCCAACCCTGACCTTCTCGACGAGGCCAACGAGCCGTGGCCGGGTGGCACGCAGAGCCAGCTGCACACCATCGGCATCGAGCTCGACCACATCGTCGAGCGGATAACGGCCCGGCCTCCGACATCAGAGGAGGCCGAGGAGCTCGGCCTCCAGAAGGGCGTCTCCGTGATCGTGCTCCGCAAGATCTCCATTGACACCGAGGGGCGGGTGGTGGACGTCTCCGACGTGATCATGCCCGGCGACCGCACCGAGCTGGTGTTCACGACCCGTCTGGACCGGTGGTGACAATGACGAACCTCATCACCGTGATCACGGCCGTCCATCCGCCGGCCGCCAAGTTCCTGGCCGACGCGCACAAGTCGCTCACCGAGCAGCAGCTGCCCGACGGCTGGGACTGGCAGTGGGTGATCCAGGAGGACGGCGAGACAGACGCCGTGACCCCTCACCTGCCCGACGACCCGCGGATCTCCTTCGGCCAGGGCCGGCAGGGGCGCGCCGCGGTCGCACGCACCCTGGGCCTGTCACGCGCCGAAGGTGAGTTCGTCAAGGTGCTCGACGCTGACGACATGCTGGCCTCCGGCGCCCTGGCACGCGACCTCCAGGCCCTCACCGCCGACACCTCGCTCGGCTGGGCCACCTCCCGCGTACTGGACCTCATGCCCGACGGCTCCACCGTCGGCTTCGACCAGGACCCACCCGAGGGCCCGATCGAACGCGGCGCCGTCCTCCAGCACTGGAAGGCCCACAACTACCGCGCCCAGGTCCACCCGGCGACCCTCTTCATGCGCCGCGACCTGCTCCTGGCGCTGGGCGGCTGGATGGCCCTGCCGGCGAGCGAGGACACCGGTCTACTGATGGCCCTGAGCGCGGTCAGTCGCGGCCACTTCTCCGCGGAGACGGGGCTGCTGTACCGCAAGTGGCCTGGTCAGGCGACTAACCAGGCGGCTCATGTTCATGAAGGCGAGCGCAAAGCGCGGTTCGCGGTTGTGGAGGCGCGGGCTCGGGTTTTGGCGGCTATGGGTGGATGGCGGCACACCGCTGAGTGATCGAGAGCTGAATCGGTGCAACTCTCCATGCGAGAGCTGCTGAGCGGGAGCGGTAGCTTGTCCAGCGCCTCATTGCGCGACCTCAAGCAGCCTGTTGAGGGCGAGCGACGTGCTGATGCCATTCGATTCGGAGGCGCACCTACGTGCAGAGCAGCTGATTTGAAAACGTTCAGCAGAAGCCAAGACTGATTAGTGGCCGGGGCCCTCACCGAGACATCTCGGTGAGGGCCCCGGCCACTTGATGCTGCGCTTCAGTCAAAATGATTAAGACAGACCCCAGAGCTGATCATAACCAGCTCCCTTGGTCCACTGAATCGCTCCAGCGCCGTTGGCCTTGCTGCTGCCGACGCCAACAGACTTGCCGCTGTGGGCATTGATGATCTCAGACCCGGAGAGCGCCCACTTCTGGTCTTCGTACCCCTTGCAGTCCCACTGGATAACCTTTGCGCCATTGCCGTACGCGGACCCCGCTACTGCCATGCACTTTCCCGACCAGTCATTCTTGATGGTGTAGTACCCACCCGAGGTCGGGGTGATGGTCCAGCGAAGATCGCGAGAGCCGTCGCAGGTCCACTGAATGAGCTGGGCGCCGCTCCCCTTTTCACTGCCCGTGCCCAGGCACTTGTAGCTCCAGACATTCTCCAGGCGAGTATGCGTGTATGAAGCGGCGCTGGCGGGCGTAGTGGAGATGGCCAGCGTTGCGGTGATGGCGGCACCGATGGAAGCAATTTTTACCGTGTTACGCATACCCACCCCTTTGGGACTTAAGTGAAGCTTACATCGAAAACCTAGCACATGCTTGCGATGCCCTGCAGGTGGTTTCGAAGGTAGATGTCCCATGTCGCCAGGTCGGCTATGCCCGAAACTCCCAGAAAGGGAAGTTCGCTCTATTTGCCTGTTTGGTATCGTTAGGTGGCTAACCGGGTTGCGAGGTGCCGAACATCCCTGTACGGCTACGGCTATGAGGCCGGTTAGGGTGGTTTGTGGATCCGGGTTGGCTAGGCAGGGTGTTCTCTTTGAAGGTTGGTTCGATGGCACGCAAATCGCGCCTATTTCTGGGGCTGGGGCTTATCGGTCTCCTGGCCATATCGGTATGCATTTATCGATGGATGGAGCCGGGATACCAGGTTACGGCGGCCCCAGACTCGAAGAATTCACTCTGTGATGCCGTTACAGCTGAGGCGCCGCAGCAATTGCTCGGGAAATCCCGCTACGAGGTTAATGCATCAGGAGTAGTGGCATGGGGGGACCCGACGATCGTTATGCGGTGTGGCGTTAAGCCATTGAAGCCCACGACTGATACGTGCATGAATGTGAATGGGATTGACTGGGTCCTTGATGAGGCAAGGGCGAAGGATGGAGGGGAGCGGGTGGTGACAACGTACGGCCGGAACCCTGCCATTGAAGTTACTTTTCTGAGCGATTCGCAATCCGCAGGTGACGCTCTGGTGTCACTAGACAAGGCCGCACGAGCTATTCCGCAGACCTCGAAGTGCATTTGATGCCCTACGAGTTCTGGTAGCCGCTGATGTCTTGAGCGCTACGATGCACCAAAAGTGCCCTACAAGACCTGCCGACTTGATCGCCTTATGGGCGCCCTTTCGACAGTGCGATCGCGAGTCGAAATGACTGGGTGGCTGCTCTTACAGAGGCCAACCCACTCTATTTATAACTCGTCGCTGATGAGGCCGTTGCTTGTTGAGCCGCCGCCCGAGTTGCCTCTTCCTGTAATTGGCAGTCGGGCGGAAGGTCATATTTTTCTAGGCTAGCGCCAGCCCAGCGCGCTCCTAAAATCAGAAACCTGGTCCCGCGGCTACGGAGTGTCTCGCCAGTCGACACCGTTTGTTGCTCGGCTCTAGGCAGAGGAGGCTGAGCTGGCTCTCACCGCTCAGAAGGCCTCCGATGCTCCATGCGAACAGCAGCAGTTACGGCAGAGTCTCGGCGTCGATCCGGCTGAAGACTAGTTCGCTCTCCTCGGTGATCAGCTGCTCCCACCGCACTGGTATTTGGGATTCCAGCCGTAGGGCAGCCGGGTAACGCCCCGCAGCGTAGTCGTTCGCAAGGCGATAAACATTGAATCTGTGCGCTCGCAGAGCCCTCAGCAGTTCCTCGGCCGAATCCCCCAGTTCGAGCATCCGCTGGGGAGTCACCTCGATCGCCAACTCCAAGTCGGGCCGTAGCTGGTCGAGCAAAGGGGCCAGCCCCCGGACAACAGCGCCTTCAGCCCCCTCCACATCAATCTTGATCACCCGCGCTCGCGCGAGCTCATCAGCGCTGAGTACGTCCCCCAGCGGCTGAGCAGCCACTTTGAAGGTGGACTCGGCCTCGCCGGCATACGGCACGATGCTGTTCGCTCCCATGTTGTGGGAGCTGGCGAGGACGAAGGTGAGCATCTCGTCCCGATCGGAGATCGCGGTGTTCACCGCCCGCACGTTGCGGCACTTGTTGATCGCGGCCTGCTTGAGCAGTACCCGGTGGAAGTCAGGGGAGGCCTCCAGAGCAACCACAGCGCCCTCTGCCCCGACTAACCGCGAGGCGAGCAGGCTGTAGTAGCCGATGTTCGCCCCGACATCCACGAAGACGTCGCCAGGCCGAAGCCGACGCTCCAGCCAACGCGTCAGATGCGGCTCCCATACCCCGAAGAGGTAGATGTACCGCTGGATCAGGTCCTGGGTGTCGGTGACGAACGTCGCGCCGAAGCGGGTACGAGCCCGGCGGATGCGGGGGTGGTCACGCAGCTCGGAGTTGAGAAAGCTGTCCACAATGTCGGCCTTGCCGAGCGTGCCGGGGGCGTAGCGCACGTACCAGCGGGAGAGGTCGAGCTTGAACTGCGTGAGGAGAGAAGTCACCTGAGTCCCCGAAGAGGTCGAGCCGGCGGCCGTGCGGATCACCCTACGCACGGCGTTCGATCGGCACCTCGTAAACGATCTCGCAGTACGCGTCCGGTACGACGATGTCCGCCGTCTCGACCGGCCGGCCGTCCTCCGAGATGTACGTACGCCGGATATGAGTCACCAGTGCGCTCTTCTGAATGCCGAGAAGATTCGCCTCCGCGGCGGTGGCCCGCCGGGGTTCCGGCTGCTCGATGGCATGAGTGATCACGACACCGATAGCGGCCATTCGCTCGATGACACCTCGGCCGGCGTACGGACCGCCCTCGGGCAGCACCACGATCGTTCCCTCAGTGATGCTGTACGGCTCCCAGCTGGTCGACAACTGCACCGGCTTCCCGTCGGCGAGGAACTCGTACGCCGTGCGGACGCACAAATCTCCCTCGGCGATACCGAGGCGCGTTGCGATCTCGCGCGGGGCCGGAACCTTCGCCTCGGTGCTGTGCTCCCACGTACCGCGCTTCCCGAGCCCGGCCATGTCAGCGCGGAACGGCGACCCGTCGCGCTGCTCCCGCGACCAGGACCGGACCATGCGCAGCCGCTGCCGAGGCTCCGCCACGTAGGTTCCGGACCCAGCTCGTCCTTCCAAGAGGCCCTGAGCGATGAGGAGTTCCTGCGCGCGGCGGATGACGTTGTCTCCCACCCCGTACTCGCCGGCGAGCTGCGCGCGCGAAGGGAGCCGATCACCGGGGGACCAGTCGCCGTTGGCGATGCTCTGCCGGAGCCGGTCAGCGACGGCGAGGTACGGAGGCTGCTCAGGCATGTGGCAAATCTAGTCCACTAGCTCTAGTCTAGTTAACCAGCTTCACAGTGAGTGATCCATCTGCAACGGAGGACCCGCCGTGCCTGCACCCGCATCCCGAGCGCAGGAAATCGCGGCACGGCTCACCGCGGCTGGTTACGAGCCGCACGTTCATCGTCGCCTCACCCGGATCCACGTCGTGACCAAGGTGCCCGACGAGCCGTCGCCAACACGCTGGCAGGCCCTCCTTGCCGCATTAGATCGCGCTGACCGATTCGGCCTTCGTGGAAACGAGCAGGGGCTCACCGCGTGGGCCCTCATCTGGACGATGCCGGGTCGGACAGCTCCCAGCAGACGCGACGAGGACATGGACCCGTGAACACCGACAAGAGGAGATCCCCTGCGTCCGAGCCCAAGGAGGCGATGACCCCGCATGGCTAATCGGTATGAGCAGATCGCCGCGGACCTGCGTAAGCAGATCGAGGACGGGGCCCTACCCGCCGCCGCGCGATTGCCTTCCGAGAGCGCCCTTGCGCTCCAGCACCGTGTCGGCTTGCCGACCGTGCGGCACGCGCTGAATGTTCTGCAGGTGGAGGGGCTGATCGAGAAGCGCCACGGTAAGGGTAATTTCGTCCGAGCGGTGGACCAAAAAATCGAGTACGCGAACGACCGGGTCGGTCGAGCTGCTCAACCCTCCAGCCCCACCGGTTCTTTGCTGGAGCGCGCTCTCGACGACTTACCAGAGGTCACCGTCAGCTGCTGCGAGATCCGTGCCAACGATGAGCTGGCGTCGCGGATGAACGTGCGGGTCGAGACGCGGCTGCTTGAGTTCGTCTACCGCGGTCGGCGCCCGAAGGACGAAGCTCCGTACAGCATCGTGCGCTCCTACCTGCTGTACGCGATGGTGGCCTCGGCACCAACGCCACTGACGAGCACCGCTTCCCCGTGGGGCAACGAGTACGTGGACTGGCTGACCGAGGCCGGCATCGCCTTGGGCCACGTCGTCGAACGGCTGACAGCGAGGCCCCCGAGCGTGAGAGAGGCTGCAGAGCTTGGCATCTCTCCCGGTGTGGCGGTGATCGAGATTCAGCGCACGTCTTACGACACGCACGGCACGGTGGTGGAGACGGCTGACCTGGTGATGTCCGGGGACCGCGTGGCGGCGGTGTACTCCACGCCGTGCGTACGTACGCGCCAGTCCTGCTGAAGTATCACTGTGCATGGCGGCTGTACCGGGACCAGCCCACCGGTGCGGCCGCCTCGACGGTCAGCTCCGCTCGCTTCTGAGCTGAATCAACGGGCGTCCGTCGGACTGAATCCGCAGGCGCCGAAGTTGATCCGGAGTAGCAGCCGCCGACCAGGCGCTTGTTGCGTTGCCGCCAGAGCGAACCGGCACCTAACCCTCGGCCGTCACCGCGTCTTGTCGAAGTCCAGGTCGAGCATTCGGATCGCATTCCCACGTAGGATCTTGTAAGCCACGTCCGGAGGCAGGCCGGCCACGTGGTCCGCGGCCACCTTTTTGGTGTGCGGCCAGGTGGAGTCGACGTGTGGGTAGTCGGTCTCGAAGGTGGCGTTGTCGACGCCGACCGTTTCGATCGAGGCGACGCCGTGCCTGTCGCGGAAGAAACAGCAAAAGATCTGCCGGTAGTAGTACGTGGAGGGCGGCTCGGGGATCAGGTCGCGTACGCCGCCCCAGGCGCGGTGCTCTTCCCACACGTCGTCGGCGCGCTCCAAGGCGTACGGGACCCAGCCCATCTGCCCTTCCGCGTAGGCCAGCTTCAGCCGAGGAAACTTGACCAGGACGCCACTGAAGAGGAAATCCATCATCGACGCCATGGCGTTGTTGAAGGACAGTGACGCTTGCACGGCTGGGGGAGCATCGGGCGAGGCGGCCGGCATCTGCGACGACGAACCGATGTGCATGCACACCACCGTCCCCGTCGCCTCGCACTCGGCGAAGAATGGATCCCAGTATCCCGAGTGGATACTCGGCAGCCCCAGGTAGGTGGGGATCTCGCTGAACGTCACGGCCCGCACCCCTCGGGCAGCGTTTCGCCGAATCTCCTGCACTGCCAGTTCGACGTCCCACAACGGGATCAGGCAAAGGGGAATCAGCCGACCGCCGCTGTCCCCGCACCACTCTTCAACCATCCAGTCGTTGTACGCGCGGACGCACGCCAGGCCGACTTCCTTGTCCTGGGACTCGGCGAACGTCTGCCCGCAGAACCGGGGGAAGGTGGGGAAGCACAGCGACGCCTCGACGTGGTTGAGGTCCATGTCCGCGAGGCGCGCCTTCGGGTCCCAACAGCCACGCCGCATCTGATCCCTGGTGATGCCGTCGAGCGTCATCTCGTCCCTTGAGAAGCCGACGGCCGCGATGATCCGCTTGTACGGGAAGAGATCTCCCTCGTACCGCCACCAGTCGGTCAGCTGGCCGGCCGGATCCGTCGTGAACTTGTACTTGCCGCCGACGTACGCCAGCTCGCCGATTCCGGCGGTGAACGGCTGCGGCCCGAGCTCGCGGTACTTCGCGGGCAGCCAGGCATCGAAGAGGTGCGCCGGTTCGATCACGTGGTCGTCCACGCTGATCACGCGGGGGATTTCGATGGTGTCGGTGGTGCCGTTCGTCTGGCCAGTCATGAGGCCCCTCTCAGCGGTTGCCGCAACGGCGACGTACCTGACGCCCCGTCAGCTCGAGGGTATATACGGCCTGCACAAGCAACAAGCCATTGCCGATGCCGCCTTCTCGGCGGCAGAACGCCACCGAGCGCCACCGGGTCGGAGGCCAGGAGCCCCGAGGCGGGCCTGGCTAGCCGGAGAGCGAAAAGGCGAAGGGGCTGGCAGAACTGCCGCCGACCACTATGCTAGTTAACTAGCTTCACGTTGTGTGATTGACCCGCGCTGCAGCTGCCATCTGACACCGCCAAGCACCGCGTACGACCTAGCGGCGATCAGACTCGCGGATCACTCAAGTCCCAAGCTTCCTGACACCTGAACGACAGAGACCCCCGCGGCCGCGGCGAACGGCCCGGGGGCGTGGCCAACCTGAGAGTGCAGGTCAACATGCCGCACCGTACCGCTCGCTTCATCAAGTCGCTCCTTCAGCGGCCGTTCCCTAGCCAAGGGCGCCATCGCGCAGGCGCTACCCGATTCCTCCCGGCCGCGGAACCCGTACTGACCAGCCGCCGGCCCACCCGCCATGCCCTGCCGCTACGAGGCGAAGACGTTGCCCTCATCCGCCCGTACCTGATCGCGTACGAACAGCAGGAAATGGCACGACTACAGCGGCAACGTCGCCGAGCTCTGTGGTTGGCCGTCCACGGCGTCGACGTCGGCCCGTACCGGATTCACGGTGTGCAGGTGGCGCCATGAGCACCGCACCGGGGCTGCGGCTGCTTCCCTGGTCCGGCCCGGACGGGCAGCAGTGCTACGTAGCGACGAACGGATCCCCCGGCTTCGTCTCGCGCCTGGCGGACAGCATGGAGGAGGTACAGCTCAACATCGGTGAAGAGATCCTCGGCCACGCCGACCGGTTGCTGGACGACCCCAAGGCGTCACCGGGCGAGCTCCGCTTCCTGGCCCGCCGGCTGCGCGAAGCCCTGGCCGATGCGCTACGAGTCGCAGACAGCCGCGGTGAACGCATCCCCGAGCGCGACGATGACGACGACTCCGACGACGACCTTGAGATCTCCCCGCGGTCGGCAGGGGAGCCGACATGAGGTCGACCTACCGCTTCACCGAGTGGACGCTGAGCGCCGCTCCGGACACAGAGATCCGCTACTACGCGAAGTGCCTGAAGTGCTTCGCCCAGTCCACCGATACCAACACGTCCGATGAGGCACAGCTCTGGTGCCTGAAGCACGCAGGCCTGTCCACGTGCACCAGGTACGAGCTGATCGCCTTCCAGTACTTCAACGCTCGGCCAGCCGACAGCCCCGCCGACCGACCCGCCTAAGACCGACCGGGGGCCGCCGAGCTAGTACGGGCCTGGCCGCCCCTGGTCTCCAAACCTCTCGGCGTGCCAGCTCGACGGCCCACACCGCCGAGCGTCGTCACCGAGGCACCACCGGCCGAGAGGCGGTGTCGGCTGAGTCCGGCACCGGCAGCCCGGTTCCCAGCTGTAGCTCCACTGGGAACCGGGCTGCACATCGTTGCGTCCCACGCGCGTACCGATTGCCTGTCTATTCCCGGCGCAGGCTGACACCACCGCCCCCACGAGGCCCTCCGCACTCATAAACTCCTCAACACGACGACACAAGTTCCGTGTCTGGGGGCTGGCTTGGGGACCACTGAGCAGTTCGTGACGATCGCTGCTGTGCTCCTGGGCGCGATGAGCTCGTACGTGGCGAACTTCCTCATGGAGCGGAGCCGCAACAGGTACCAGCTCAAGACCCGGTGGGACGACAAGAAGCTCAGCGCCTACGAGACCTACATCGACCGCATGCGGGCCTGCATCTTCCTGGCCGCCCAGCTCTACGAACAACGCGAGGGCATGCGCGAGGCGGAGAAGCCGGAGCAGGAGCTGCTCGCGGACGTAGCGGAGGCAGGACGCCTCCGAGGCAGAGCCTTCGAACGAGTCATGCTGCTCGGCGGCGACGACGTCGTGGAGGCAGCCCACGACCTCAACGCGGTGGCCCTCGAAGTCGACTGGCAAGCCGCCGGCAAGGTGACGGGCACCTTGCAGCAGTGGCGAGACCGAAACCGAGCCGTCTTCCGCGCCATCAACGACTTTCACGAAGCGGCTCGGGAGGATCTGGGGGTTCAGGGCAGCGTCAGTGGGAGCAAGCACCCAGAGCGTGACCTGCTTCTGCCCCCTCCTCGACCGGAGCGCGACAGCCCTGGCGCATGAACCCGCCTCGTCGACGTGAGTTACTACTTCGTCCACGAGCCCAAGGTGGCTCGCCAAAGCGGCCCGGCGGGACCGCGCCACCGCTCCTGTCTCCGCTACACTCCGGCACACCCCGCCGCCCCATGCGACAGCAACGAGCAGCTCAGCCAAGGCCAAAGGGTGACATCGTAGTAGCTGGGGTGGTCGGACGCCG
The DNA here is from genome assembly GCF_044327805.1 of Streptomyces sp. NPDC018019. Classification (NCBI taxonomy): domain Bacteria; kingdom Bacillati; phylum Actinomycetota; class Actinomycetes; order Kitasatosporales; family Streptomycetaceae; genus Streptomyces; species Streptomyces sp. NPDC018019. The sequence goes on from NZ_JBIRGD010000003.1 coordinate 33,043, forward strand.
AAAGCCTACTTGAACGGCCGCACTTGCCTACTGTAAGTGGATGTCACGCGCGGCGCATAGCGCCGTAGCACTTGAAAACTATTGCGCAATTCGCTGGTAACGAAATCGGGCTGCACCCGTCTTCGGGTCCGGCTCCAACTGCATGGGGCGATAAATCCTTTTGTAACCGGACAGGCCGCCCGCTGGTGGCGCTGTAACCTCGAAACGCCGCTCACCCCTCGCGACGGGATCGTAATCCTCGACGGGCAACGCTTTGAGCTCGCCGACGCCGTTCAGGTAATTCACTTCGAAGAGAAATGAAGCGTAGTACTTTTTCGAAGTATAGTTTACGAACACGTCAAAGCTGTCGCCCGGATCAACAGGAATCGAATGACCTTTGAAATATTCTGCCTTGTCGACGATCAGCCGAGGCTGAGGCGAGTCCAGGTCCAAGTCCGCAATAAGCCCCTCTTCACCTCCAGCCCCGCAGCAAGGTTCGTACACAACCTCATCGATGGGCTCCTCGCGGCGAAGCTGTATCGGCTTTATATTAATCACTCGAATGCGACGTTCCCCCACGTTGGTCACCGACAGCTTAACTGCATTTCCACCCGTACGGACCAGATGCTGCTTTCGAGCAAAGGAACGGTATTCTGCTGAACCCCACCCTGAACCCAGGACGGCGAAGTGCTTACGCTCTTCGGCCGCGTTCGGCATATATTTCGAGGCGACTGACCCCCCTTCCGCTTGCATGCCCACGGCGACCTTTACGTCACCACCTTCGGCAACCGTCCGCGGACTTTCGGGTAATGCGCCGCCGACGGGATCGCGATGGGTTTCGCTTCTATATAACAGATAGGAGGCGAGCATCCCCATCAACGCCAGCGACATCGTCGCTGCGACGAGGGCAATAACGTGACGCCCAGTTAACCCAATGACTTGTTTTCCGTGGCCGAGTTGGTGAACGTTTCCATTCTCTGACGCGTGCCCATCCTGTTGCGCCCGTGTCGCATCTTGGCGCATAGTCGCCCACCTCCCCCGAGCGCCTCACAGAAGCGATCACCCATTGAATTGATTTCCTCCCGCTTGGTAGATGTGGGCCCTCCCTGAGGCTCGCGCGGACTGCGTGATCGTCACGGTTCCGGAACCGACGTCGATGGCTTTATTATCCTCAAGCAAAGTCTTGAGGTCGTCGGCAGCGGCTGGACAATCTCGCAAAAATCGTCGGAGCCATCCAGCCCACTCCGACGAGACTTCCTGTAGAGCTTCACCATCGCCAGCATTCTGGGCATTTTCCAGTTCGCTGCGCGAGGCTTCGAGCCTGTTGGCCAAAGATTCTTCCTGCTCAGGGCGGAAGCGACGAACGAGTGCGAGCACGCGTTCCTTGGTCTGCCCCCATGCATCGGTGAGCATCAGCCCAACGACAGTATTCGCGGCGGAAGCTGCCAGCCCTCCCAGGTCTGTGCTCATCAAACCCTCTCCGTAGCTCGTGGATCAGCATGATGATAGTCCGCCTGATGGCCCATATCAGTGCTCAGAATGAACGATATCCAGCCAGCCATAGACTCTGACTCCGCATCTGGCATCAGCGACTGCGAACGGTACCCCTCGCACGGTCGAGAACGTCGCGCATGGTGGATGGACCCGTTGGCTATCACCTCCCGGTTGCCACCCAATGGAGGCATACGCGTGATTGCAGCTGCCCCACCGTCCGCCCCGCTGCCTCCTGGTTCCTGGGCTAAGACCAGTGGGCGGTGCGTACGCCCGCAAGGTCGTTCAACGCTCCCGCCAACGTGGCGGGCTGTCTGTTGTGACTGAGCGTTGTAGTTGGCCACTGAGCGTTCCAGCTGGCGGAGCTGCGCAACGCTGGCCAAGCCGGAGACTCGACCGGTAACGCGCGAGTCCGGGATATGGAGGTGCTAGCTCCTGGCCTGCGCAGGCAGGATCTCTGCATGTCGACAGATGTCAGCGGAATGATCGAGTGCCGGCCGGGTGCCCGTCTGTGGGGCCCTGACGACGAGGACTCCGTATGGGAGGTCGGCATCGATCTCTTTCTCCTCAACAGGGGCAACGCCTACGACGGCCTGGCCTGCCTTTTCGGAATCCGGAACTACTTCGGCTTCCGCCCCCTCGCGGAAGAACGTGGCTTTCCGGATGACGCTTCGGAGGGGCTGCGAGGTGAGTTCACCGGCTACGGCGGCCCCCACGATGTGCACGGGACCACCTGGCTGACCTGGGCCGAGCTGGAGACCACGAACTGGGAGGAGACCGACGCCTCAGGCACACGAACCCGCGCCTCAGCTGCGGGGATCGATACCGACTGGGGCCGAGTCTGGAAGGTCATGCGCATCCTCAGCGAAATCCACGGAGCGGAGAATGTGCGCCTCGTCGTCTGGTTCCACTGACTCGCGGCTGAGTAACCTAGTTGGCCAGTTGAGCGTGTGGGCGGACAGGGTAGCCCCGCCCGGGGCTGACGATCTGGTTTCCGGTGTTCTCGCCGTTGGTTCACCCCGGTCGCGGTGTGCTGGTGGCGTGAGTTCCTTGGTCGACGCCGTACGCGAGGTCGGGCCGGTGTGGTCGCATACCTGCTCCCTTGATGAGTTGTTCCTTCCGTACGTCGTGCCGGATGAGGCTGTGGGTCGGCTCGGCAGTGATCCGGACTAGGTGAGCAGCGATTCGCCCCCTGTCCACCAGGAGCTCGGAACGACCCCGGGCGGCACTACCTCACACGCGGAAGCAGCACGGGCTACACAGCCCTCAAGCGCACGCTCGACACCCACGCCAAGCACCTGTCCGCAGTGATCGACGCTGGGTACTCAACTGGCCAGATTGCACACTCACTGGACAACTAGCGCGCTCAGTCACATCTGTGGCTGAGGCCGCGACGGGGCGGTTGCGGTACAGCAGCGCGATCCAACAACCCCGGCATCCAACGTCACCTCGTACCGCCCCTCAAAGCGCCGCTCGCGTCCCCCAAGACCGCCACCGACCGATCCGCCAAGAGTCACGGATCAGGAGGTCACGCCACCTACAAGGCGGCTTGGCCGCGGCCGGACCGTCTCAGTTTCCGTCTCATTCGGCTCCGTTCACCGCCGTTCAGGCGAGTCCCGGCCCCGCTCTCACGACGACGGCCATCCGGCCGTGGACCCAGTTGAACGCCCCCGTACAGGCGTCACCACCCCACCACCAGACTTGGAAAGCGTGTTGGGGGCAACCCCTCACGAGTTCGAATCTCGTATCCTCCGCCAGTGCCTCACCGGGCACTACGTCGAAGGCCCCTACCGTTCGCGGTGGGGGCCTTCGTCGCGTTCCGGTTGAGGCGGGCCGCACGTGCGGGCCGTGAGATGCGCCATCCTGGAGGCCGTGCGGGGTCCGTCGAGGTCCGGCGCCGACCGGGAGACCAGAGGCCCTTGCGCTCCTGGCCGCACTCGGCCTGCGGCTCCGGTTCTGGCCCCGCAGGGCCGTGGCGGGCTGGGCTTCCGGAGCACGGCTACGCCCGTGTAGGGGGATGGACATGAAGGACGAGGCCGTGGCGGCGCGCTTTGATGGGCGTCCGGCTGTCGAGGTCGTTTTGACCGGGTATGGGGCGATGCGTGCTGACCGGGTCACCTGGATCGGCGCGGAATTGGGTTATGTCCTCAGTGCCGAGGAGCCGTACGGGCGAGGGCAGAGCCGGTTGATCTTCACGCGTGATGACAGTCCGGCAGCCCGGCAGCGCGCCCGGGCGGCACTGGAGCGCGTGCGGGCGGGCGGCACTTGGCGCGCCGTCGCTCAGGCTTGGCCGACGAATGGTCCCCTCGTCCCGTCGGTTTCCGGCCCGTCACTGATTCATCCGGAGCGTGCTGCCCGTGCGCAGCGACAGGTCACGGCGTATGAGGGGTGGCGCCCGGCTGGGCTGATCAGTCTGTGCTGCGTTGTCGCCGCGGGGTTCTTCGCGCTGGCGTGGGCCATTCGTGAGTCGGTTCCGATCGCGGCGGGCTCCTGCGCCGTCGGATTTCTGTGCCTGGTCGGGGCCGCTCTCGGACCGCGGTACGCGAGAAACCGGCAGCAGGCGAACCTGCGCCTGCTTGAGTGTTTCCGCCGTCAGCAGGCAGCCCGGTTTCCTGTCCCGCCGCCGGGTCCTCCGCCCCCTGACGCCCCTGCCGGGCCTCCGGGTGGGAGGCCGGGCCGGTCGCGGTAATGAGTGTCGGGGAGCCGCCCGGACTCCTGGAGTGTGGTTCAGAACTGCTGCTGTTTCGCGTCCGGCGGGAGGAAGCAGGAGGTGCTGACGGAGAGGCGGAGGGTGTTGGGGGGCTTCACCGTGTCGGCGATGATCAGGAACTTCTCGGTGCGCTGCTTGCCGTAGAGGGTCACCTTGTGGGCCTCCGCCTCCTCCGTGTAGTCGGTGACGTCCACGCCGTGGTCCTTCAGGGCCGTACGCAGCTTCCGGACGGCCGCGATGTGCTGTTCGCGGGGCAGGTGGGCGTACACGGTGTACGTGAGGCTGAACCGGCCGTCGTCGGCCACCTCGTCGTTCTTGCCGACGCACGCCTCGAAGTCGGTGAACGGGCCGAGGTCGTCGGCGATCTTCACATCGGCGTAGTGCGCCATGGTCGAGGTGTAGCTCTTGGCCCATGCGAGGGCATCGGCCCGGCTCTTGCGCGGGAGGGGGGCGTTGATGTGGTCGGACGGCTTGCCGGCGGGGTCGGACGGCTGGGACACGCAGGCTCCGGTGAACAGGAGGGACAGGAGGGACAGGACGAGCGGGACGGAGGTGAACGGTCTCCGGCGGCGGCGTACGGACGCCCGGGGCTCGCTGCCGCCGCCGGGCGGCGCGCCGGACGGGTCGCCGCTCGCGAGGGCCGCCGCGGAGAACGGGCCGCGGCTCACGGGTGCGGTCCCAGCGGGACGTCCGGGCGGTCCGGATCGCCGACCGGTTCCTTGGGCGCCGGGGCCGGTGACGAGCCGGCGATGACCTTCCCTTGGTTGGCGAGGCTCTGGCTGGGGCCGTCCTTGGTCTCGTCCCAGTAGCCGCTGTGCCCCTCGGTGTCGACCTTGAACCGGTTTCCGCCGAACATCTCCGTGGTGGCGGGGTCCGCGCCGAGGGTCGCGCCCGCGGCCCACTTGATGCCGTCGTCCTCCGCGCGGCCGACGTGGACGTGGCCGGGGTCGATGTTGAGCTCGTCCGCCTTCCGTACGGTCATGCCGGGGCTGCCGACCACGACGATGTCGTCGGCGCCCAGCCCCCCGTCGTGCGCGGCGGCGGCGCCGACCACGGTGGAGCCGTAGCTGTGGCCGAGCACGGTGAGGTGGGGCGGGTCGCCCTGGTGGGAGGCGCGCAGTCCGTGGGTGAAGTTCCGCAGGTCCGGTGCGGCGTCCTCGGCCCGCCCGGTGCCGGCGACGGAGAGGTTCGCGGCCTGGGATACGGGGATCTCCGGGGCGTCGTAGCCGAGCCAGTAGACCATCGACGTGCTCGCCGTCGGGTCCTCGCGCATGGCGGCCCGCTGGAGCTTGTCCATGCGGTCGAGCTGTCCGCCGGTGGACTCCATGGTGGTGTCGGTGCCGGGCACGTGCACGCCGACGTTGTCCGCCGTGTCGGGGTTCCCCTGGGCGATCACGGCCCGGCCGTCGCCCTTGGAGTCGAAGTCGAGCAGGAAGAGCTCCTTGCGGCCGGTCTCCCCGTCCCGCTTGTCCATTTCGCGTTGCAGCGTCTGGAGGTTGTTGAGCCGCTTGTTGTAGTCGTCGGTGGAGTACTTGTCGTGGTACTCGTAGTTCTCCATCGCGCTCAGCTCCTGCTCCAGGGCGAGCCGGTTGGCGTCGTCCCGGACGTCGGAGGGCAGACCGTCGGCCTTGCCGATCACCTCCGGGTGGAGGGCGGCCAGGGAGGCGCGCTGCTCGGGCGAGAGGTCCTGCCACCACTTGGCGGCTTCCTTCGGGTCCTCCGGAGCGACGGGGGCGGCCAGCTTGTCCATCGTCTTGCCCAGTTGGGCGACGTCGTCCCGGGCCTCGCCCGCGGAGTCGTCGATGTTGCCCTGGAGGATGTCGCCGTCGAGGACGCCGAGGTTCCTGGCCGCCTCGTCGTCGGCCTCCTTGGCGGAGTCGAGGGCGATGTCGATGTCCCGCTGGTAGGTGTCCATCAGCATGGACAGGGAGGCGCGGTCGGCCTGGGCCTGGACGTCGTCGCCGGCCGTGGCCTCCTTCTGGCTCGCCGACGCCTCCAGCTTGCCGTCGTCCCGTACGACGAAGCCCTCGGCCTCGGCGCCCTTCACGCTCTCGCGCAGGCTCCGCTGGGCCTCCTGGAGCTTGGCGTGCGCGACGGTGATGACCTCGGCGATCGCCATCGCCTCGGTACGGACGATGCCGAACCGCTTCTCCAGGTCTTCGAGGAAGAAGAGCGCCGCGGCGGCGTCATCGCCCTCCCACTGGGCGTGCAGCGGTCCGGTCACCTTGGAGCGGTGCTGGTCGTTGAGCGTGTCCATGGTGGTGGACAGCTTCCGCCACGCCGCGCCCGATTCCTCGAAGTCGGAGAGGTCTTGTTTCAAGAGGCGTGCATAGATGGAGCTCATGTGCGCTTTCCCCCGTCGGAACGGTTTCCCGTGTCGGTGTCATGAGCGATCCGCGCGGCCGTGCCCGGGCCCGGCCGCGGAGGCCGGGCCCGGGACGCGGTGCCCGGCGGGCGCGGCTCACCCGAAGGGCGAGCCGTCGGCCGGGGCCGCCATGGGCTTGGCGTTCGCCATGTCCTCCGGCGTCCACTTCGCACCGGGGTCCGGACCGGTGTACGCGGGGCCACCGGGCCCCGGCAGGCGACTCGCACCCGGCATCGGGTGGGTGCCTTCCGAGCCCACGGCGCCCGGACCACCGACGGCGCCACCATCCGGATCGAGGAAACGGCTCGCGCCCGGCATGGGGTGGGTGCCCTCGGAGCCGACGGCGCCGGGGCCGCCGATGGCGCCGCCCGGTCCCGGCAGACGGCTCGCGCCCGGCATCGGGTGGGTGCCTTCCGAGCCCACGGCGCCCGGACCACCGAGGCCCGGCCCGCCCGAGGGGGCGCTCATCGACCGCAGGCCCGACTGGGTCTGTGCCTGGTCGCCCGTCTTCTCGAAGTCCCGGTAGGTGTCGTGCTCGTTCCACTCGTGGCCGGACGCGCTCGCGCGGAGGTTGTTCGCGCCCGCCTTGGCGCGGGCGTGCATCCCGTCCAGCGAGGGCTTCCAGCTGTCGGCGATCTGCTGGAGGGCCGTACCGACCGCCCAGCCCTGGAGCGCCCGGGCGGCGTCCTTCGTCGTGGAGATCGCCTTGTTGTTCGGGTCCTTCATGTCGTCCGCTATCGCGTCCTCGGCCTGCGCGGACGCGCGCAGCTCAGCCGGGTCAACCGCCGTCTTGCCGGACACTCGTGTGCCACCCCTCCCCCGTACCTGTCATGGCCCAGGCAGATTACCAACGTCCGCCGCGCGGCCTGCCCGGGCGTCCGGCCGGGCCGTCACTCCGGACGGCGGGAGAGGGGCCTGCGCCTGGTCCCGCTGCGAACGGTTCGCCTGGGTACGCGCCACGGCATGGGTGAATTCTTGGTCGGGACGTGTTCGTGGACGGATCGGGCGTTGGTGGGGAGCGGGTGGTATCCGGCCGGGCGGCGGGACGCGGAGGGGCGGCTGCGGCATTATGCCGGGCGGTTTCCGGTGGTGGAGGTCGATGCCACGTATTACGCGCTGCCCAGTGAGCGCAACAGCCGGCTGTGGGCCGAGCGGACGCCGGACGGGTTCCGGTTCGATGTGAAGGCGTTTTCGTTGCTCACCGGGCATCCCACGCGGCCCGCCGCCCTGCCGGATGATCTGCGGTCCGCTTTCGTGCGGCGGCGGGCGCCGGAAAACGGCACGGACCACGGGCTGTTGGACGAGGTGTGGCGGCGGTTCAGCGGTGCGGTGGAGCCGTTGCGGGCGGCCGGGCGGCTCGGCACCTTGTTGTTCCAGTTTCCGCCGTGGTTCGCGCCGGGCGCACGGGCCGAGGCGTTTCTCGCGCGGTGCCGGGAACGTACCGAAGGGTGGCCGGTGGCGGTGGAGTTCCGGCATCCGGAGTGGTGGCGGGGCGGTGAGCGGCAGGCCGCTACGTCGGCGTTGCTGCGGGAGCTGAACATGGCGGCGGTGGCCGTGGACATGGTGCAGACGCTGCCGGTTTCCATACCTCCGGTCACTCCCGTCACGGACGGCCGGCTGGCGGTGGCGCGCTTTCACGGGCGTAATCCCGCCTGGGGCGCCGGGAGCAAGGAGGACCGCTTTCGCCACGCCTATACGGAAGAGGAACTGGCGGAGTGGGTCCCTCGGCTGCACGGGATGGCGGAACGGGCCGAACGGGTGCACGTCCTGTTCAACAACTGCTGTGCCGACGCGGCGGTACGCGCGGCGGAGTCGATGCGGCGGTTGCTCGGGGCGGCGTGAACTGAGCGGCACGCGTGGCCGTTTGAGGCTGGGAGGCGTGGCGGGGCGTGGTGAGGGCCAGGGGCGCACGTGAATGCTGCGGGTGCGCGGGCGGACTGGGGATGAAAAGCGGATCAGGTAGGGAAGGTAAGGAGGAGGACGTATTGAGGGGGCTGTGGTGATGGGGGCGGCGGTACGGGAGCCGGCCACACCTGGCTGCCGGTCGGGTCGGTCCGGTCGGCAGCGGTCGTAGATACGGCACGGATATAGCCCTGCCCCTCACGGCTCCCCTTTCCCTGCCCTCCCCCACCGAAAGGCACGCCATGCTGCACGGCATCGATATTTCCGCCCACCAGTCCTCATTTGAGGCCGCAGGGCAGGACTTTGTGTTCATCAAGGCGACCGAGGGCCGTTCGTACGCCAATCCGCACCGGGCCGAGCAGACGGCGAAAGCCCGGGAGGCGGGGTGTGTGGTCGGCTACTACCACTTTCTGTGGCCCGGGAACATCGCGGCCCAGGCCGAGTATTTCGTCGAGAAGTGCGGTGCGCAGGAGGGTGATCTGCTCGCCGCCGACTGGGAGACGACGGGTTCCGGAACGCACGCGAGCAGCGCGCAGAAGGACCAGTTCCTGCGCGAGGTGAAGAAACTGCGCCCCCACCACCGCGTGCTCCTTTACACCAACGTGTCGTTCTGGAAGGGCCACGACACCTCGTCGTACGCCGGGGACGGCCTCTGGATCGCCGATTACGTCTCGCCCGGCAAGCCGCGCATCAAGGGGAAGTGGCTGGTCCATCAGCACACCAACCGCCCGCTGGACAAGAACGTCGCACGGTTCGAGAACCGGGAGGCGCTGAAGAAATGGGCCGCGCCCGGAAAGACGTGAGGGGCCGGGCGTTCTGAAGGCCGTATTCGTGCCCCACGGGGGAGGCCGTTGCCGGGACCGCCCCCGGCCCCCGTCGCATGGTCCGCCCGCCTCACCCCGCCCCGAACGGTGTCGCCGCGTCCCGGTCGTACGCTCGCCTCCCCGCCGTGTAGGTGGCCCGGACGGTGCGGTCGTCGCCGAGGATGCAGAGGGCGAAGAGCAGGTCCTCGATGTCCTCGGCGCGGGAGGTGCGGTCGGCCAGGAGGGGGGTGGCGCGGGGGTCGAGGACGGTGAAGTCGGCTTCCTGGCCCGGGGTCAGGGAGCCGATCGTGCCGGCCAGCCCGAGGGCCTCGGCGCCGCCACGGGTGGCGAGGTAGAACGCCTTGACCGCATCGAGGGCGTACCCGCGCAGCTTGGCGACCCGGTGGGCGTCGCGCATGGTCTGGAGGAGGGCGAAGCTGGTGCCCGCGCCGATGTCGGTACCCAGGGCCACGGTGAGCGGGTGATCGCCCTCCTTGGCCTCGCGGAGGGGGAAGAGGCCGCTGCCGAGGTAGAGGTTGGAGGACGGGCAGTGGGCGACGGCCGTGCCGGTGCGGGCGCAGCGGTCGCGTTCGGCGGCGGTGAGATGGATGCCGTGCGCGAGGACGGTACGGGGACCGAGCAGGCCGTAGTGGTCGTAGACGTCCAGGTAGCCATCGCGGTCGGGGAACAGGGAGCGGACCCAGGGGATCTCGTCGGGGTGCTCCGCGATGTGGGTGTGCACGAGCGTGGTGGGGTGGGCCGCGTGCAGGGCGCGGGCGGCTTCGAGCTGGTCCGGGGTGCTGGCGGGGGCGAAGCGCGGGGTGATGGCGTACAGGTTGCGCCCGGTGCCGTGCCAGCGCTGGATCAGCGCCGCGGACTCGTCGTACGCGCGCTGCGCGGTGTCGAGCAGGGCGTCGGGGGCGTTGCGGTCCATTAGGACCTTGCCGGCCGCGATGCGCATGCCGCGCCGGGTCGCCTCCTCGAACAGCGCGTCGGCCGAGTCGGGGTACACCGCGGCGAACGCCAGCGCCGTGGTGGTGCCGTTGCGCAGCAGTTCGTCGCAGAACGACGCCGCGACGCGGCGGGCGTGGGCGCCGTCGGCGAAGCGCTCCTCGGCGACGTAGGTGTGGTCGAGCCAGTCGGGCAGCTCGGCGCCGAAGGCGGCGACGGCCTCCATCTGCACGTAGTGGGTGTGGGCGTCGACGAAGCCGGCGGTGATGAGGTGGCCGGGGTAGTGCACCGGCTCGGTGCCGGCCGGCAGCCGGTCGCGCAGGGCGGCGTACGGGCCGGCGGCGGTGATCCGGCCGTCCGCACAGATCAGCAGCCCGTCGGGCTCGTGTTCGAGGGCCGCCGCGTTGCCGGTACGGAAGGGGTCGGCGCGGAACCGGACGAGGGGGCCACGTACGGCGAGGGGTGCGGTGTGGGTGGTCGGGGTGTCCGGAGTGGTGGATGTGGTGGCACTGGTGGTCATGTCCGGCGGGTACCCGTTCCGGGGCCGGAGTGGACCCCCGTGCGTCAGCGGCGCGGCCGTCCCGTACAGCCGAACGGGTCGGGTATCGGCCACGGACGCAGCGGCCGGGGCGGGGACGGCAAGACTGTGACCGGGTGTCCGGGTGAGCGGATGCCCGGGTGCGCGGTTGCCCGGGTGACGGGCCGGACGCCCGGGACGGCGCCGGGCCGGGTGACGGCCGGGTGCGACAGCCGATGCCAGTCGAGGAACAGGGGCCGAATTGGGCGGGTGTGCGGAGGGACGTGCGGACGGGATCGCGGGCCGGGACGCGGCGGCGGGGGCGTACGGGCCATCGGGGCGCGGCGCGGGCCGACGGGCGGGGCGGTACGCGGCACGGACGGGACGGTACTCGGTACGGGCGGGGTGGCACGCGGTGCGGACAGGACGGTACTCGGTACGGACGGGGCGGTACTCGGTACGGGCGGCGGTGGCGGTTGTGGCGGTGCTGCTCCTGGCGGGGCCGGTGGCGGGCGGCCCCGCCGTCGCGACGCCTTCGGGAACGCGCCCCGCGCTGGTCTCTTCGGGTACGCGTCCCGCGCTGACCGCATCGGGCGTGCACTCCGCACTGCCGGACGCCGCACAAGCAGCCCTGGCCTCGTACGCCACACACACCGCCCGGACCCCGCAGGCTGTCACCCGCGCGCCGGGCAACGCCGAGGCGACCCGGGCGGCCGTCGTCCGGCTGGTCAACCGCGAGCGGGCGAAGGCCGGCTGCCGGCCCGTGCGGGCGCACCGTACGGTCACCGAGGCCGCCCAGCGGCACAGCGGCCACATGGCGCGCGCCGACTCGCTCTCCCACCGGGAGCGCGGCGGCTCCGGTCCCGGCAACCGGCTCTCGGCGGTCGGGTACGACTGGCGCCGCGCGGGCGAGAACATCGCGCGCGGCCAGCTCGACGCCGCCGAGGTGGTGCGGGCGTGGGCGCGCAGCCCGGAGCACCGGGTGGTGCTGGCCGACTGTTCGTTCCGGCACGCGGGCGTGGGGATCGACACCGGCACCGGCGGGCGCGGGCCGTGGTGGACGCTGCTGCTCGCCGCCCCGGCCTGACGCACACGGCTCCGGGACCGCGGCGTACGGCGGCCCCGTGCGGGACGTACGACGCCATGCGGGACGTACGACGCCATGCGGGACGTACGACGGCTCCATGCGGGGCGTACGACGGCTCCCCCGCCACGTACACGGCTCCGGCCGCGGCGGATGGCCGCGGCCGGAGCCGTAGTGGTGTCCGTGGAGTGGTGCGTCAGTGGACCGACCGTACGGCGGGCCCGCCCGTCCCGTGCGGAACGCCGGCCCGCCGCGCCCGGACGGCGCGTTCGGCCAGTTCGCCGAAGACCAGCCCGAAGGCGGCCCACAGGGCGAGCTGGACGGCGAGGGCGGAGACGCGGAACTTCCACAGCAGCAAGGCGGGGAAGTCCTCCGGCAGTTCGCTGACGGCCGGCAGGAACGCGTAGGCGAGGCCGACGGCAACGGCGAAGGCCGCCAGCGCGGCGACCGTGGCGTACCAGGTGCCGAGGCGGGGGGCGAGCCGCTTGCCGAGGATGACCGCGGCGACGGTGAGCAGCACGCTGAGGACGATCATCAGGAAGTACAGCGCGGTCCGCCTGCCGATGGAGTCGGGGTCGCCGACGGACGGCGGGTTGGCCGGGTACTTGAGGAACGGCACGAGGTAGACCGCGGCGAAGGCGGCGCCGGAGAGCAGCAGGGCGGTGGCGCGGGGGCCGAAGCGGCCGGTCCGGCCCAGCGCGAAGCAGTAGGCCAGGGCGGCGATCCCGCCCAGTGCGACGCCGTACACCAGGACGCCGGTGGCCAGGCCCGCGGTGGACTGCACGCCGCGGCTGACGACCTCCGCCTCGTGTTCGTGGGCGTGCGCGTTTTCGAACGCGATGGCGGCGTCGATCTGGGGTTCGCCCAGCAGGTAGGCGACGAGCAGGGCGAGCAGGCCGGCGGCGAGGCCGGCCAGCATGCCGCGCACCAGGAGGGACCTGACGGTGGCGGAGTTCATCTGCGGCCCCCGGTCAGTGGCAGGGGAAGCCGAGCAGGTGGCGTCCGTCGTGGACCCACTCGTGCACGTCGGTGCCGGAGAGCAGCGAGGTGGCGCCCTGTTCGGCGCCGACGAAGTAGAGCAGGACGAGCATCAGCACGCCGCCGAAGACCGCCCACGGCAGGACCGTCCTGACCGGCAGGGTGGCGGGGGCGGGGGCGGCGGAGCCGGTGGTCGGCGGCGCGACGGACTGGGCCATGGGTACCTCCTGGGAAAACACGCGTCCCGGACAGTGGATCGGTACGACAGGACGGGTCTGGCTCGTCCGGCGGCCCCGTACGGGACCGGTCCGGGCTCACAGTGGCGCGACCGCGCCGGAATTCCACCGGCTTCCGTCATGTCATCGTCAATATCATCGGGAACGTACCGCGTGGCGGCGGCCGGGCCAAGGGGCCGCGGACCCCTGGTGGGCGCACGGCGACAGGCGGGCGCCCCACTGTTCCCTTGTGCGCCATCAGGTTCTCGCGAGCGGAAGAGGTGCGCATGACAACCCGGGTGACGTTGGTCTCACCGGCCTTCGACGACGCGCTGCGCGCGGTGCGCTTCCCGGCCGACGAGCCGCTGACGCCCGGCGGCCTGCGCCGGGCCCGCGCCGCCCGCCCCGCCGCTGCCGCGCTGCCCGCCGGCCGGGCCCTGGCCTCGCCGTCCGCGCGCTGCCGGGAGACGGCCGAGGCGCTGGGCCTGCGGGCCGTACCGGACCCGGGCGCGGCGGGGTGCGCGATGGGCCGCTGGCGCGGGCTGGCCCTGGCGGACGTGATGGCCGCCGAGCCCGCGGCGGTCGCCGCCTGGCTGGCCGACCCGGACAGCGCGCCGCACGGCGGCGAGACGCTGACCCGGCTGCTCGGCCGGGTGGCGGACTGGCTGGCGGGCCGAGCGGCGGAGGGCGGCCGGACGGTCGCCGTGGTGGAGCCGGACGTCGTCCGTGCGTCCGTGGTGTGCGCCCTGGGGGCACCGCCCTCGTCCTTCTGGCGGGTGGACGTACCGCCGCTGGCCGTGACGGTTCTGAGCGGGCGGGACGGGCGGTGGAACGTCCGGGTGGCGGGGGAGCTCGGGTAGCCGACGGCGCCCCGGGGCCGTGGCCGCGTTACGGGAACGGGCACAGGCGCGGGCCGCCATGGCCGCGGCGCGGACGCGGACCGCCGCAGCCACAGCCACCGGCGTCAACCGCCACGCCCGGAGTCACACCCGCCCGCCGCCGTATCCTGGTCGGAGACGGTTGTTGCACATAGCTCGCAATAACGAATCCGGCGGGTGCGAAGGAGCGGTGCGGTGGGCTCTCCAGGCTCTCCAGTGGTGCTGGGGATCGAGTCGTCCTGCGACGAGACCGGGGCGGGACTCGTCCGGAACGGGCAGCTGCTCGGGCACGCGGTCGCGTCCAGCATGGACGAGCACGCGCGCTACGGCGGCGTCGTACCGGAGATCGCGGCCCGCGCGCACGTGCACTCCCTCACGCCCGTCGTCCGCCGCGCGCTCGACGAGGCGGGTCTGACCATGGCCGACATCGGCGCGGTGGCCGTCACCACCGGCCCCGGCCTGTCGGGCGCCCTCCAGGTCGGCCTGGCCGGTGCGAAGGGCCTGGCGTACGGGCTGGACGTACCGCTGTACGGGGTGCACCACCTCGCCGGGCACGTCGCCGCCGACACCCTGGAGCACGGCCCGCTGCCCAACCCCTGCATGGTGCTGATCGTCTCCGGCGGGCACACCTCCCTCCTCCTCGTACGGGATCTGGCGCGCGATCCGATCGTGCACCTGGGCGACACCCTCGACGACGCCGCCGGGGAATGCTTCGACAAGGTCGCGCGGGTCTTCGGCCTGCCGTATCCGGGCGGACCGGCGATCGACCGGGCAGCGCGCGAGGGCGACCCGAAGGCCGTCGCGTTCCCGCGCCCGCTGACCGGGCCGCGTGACGACCCGTACGGCTTCTCCTTCTCCGGCCTGAAGACGGCCGCCGCGCGCTGGGCCGAACGGCACAGGGGCGGCGAACTGCCCGTCGCGGACGGCGCGGCCTCCCTCCAGGAGGCGGTCGCCGATGTACTGACCCGCAAGGCCGTCGCGGCCTGCACGGAGCACGGCGTGGGCACCCTGGTGGTGGTGGGCGGCGTGGCCGCCAACTCCCGCGTACGGTCCCTGGCCGAGGAGCGCTGCCACGCGGCGGGCATTACGTTGCGGGTACCGCCCCTGCGGCTGTGCACGGACAACGGCGCGATGATCGCCGCCGTCGGTGACCTGCTCGTCCGGGCGGGCGCCGGACCGGCTCCGCTGGACCTCTCGATCGACCCGTCGGCGCCGCTGGAGTACGCGGCCCTGCACCCGGTCGCCAGGGCGGCGCAGGCCGCCGCGTAACGGCCGCCCGCCCTCCCGACCTTCTCCCCCGACCGCCCGGAGCCCCCTTTGCGTACCGCCGAGATCCGCGCCCGCTTCCTCGACTTCTTCGCCGGACGCGGCCACACCGTCGTCCCCAGCGCGCCGCTGCCGACGCCGGACCCGACCCTGCTGTTCGTCAACGCGGGCATGGTGCCCTTCAAGCCGTACCTGACCGGTGAGGTGGCGGCGCCCTGGCCGCGCGCGACCAGCGTGCAGAAGTGCGTGCGCACCCTGGACATCGAAGAGGTCGGCAAGACCACCCGGCACGGCTCGTTCTTCCAGATGAACGGCAACTTCTCGCTCGGCGACTACTTCAAGGAAGACGCCATCCGCTTCGCCTGGGAGCTGTCCACCACCCCGGTCGCCGACGGCGGGTACGGGCTCGACCCGGAGCGCATCTGGGCCACCGTGCACCACTCCGACGACGAGGCGCGCACCCTGTGGCGGGAGATCTCCGGGCTGCCCGAAGAACGCATCGTCTCGCGCGGGGACGAGGACAACTTCTGGTCGATGGGCGTACCCGGGCCGTGCGGGCCCTGCTCGGAGATGTACTACGACCGGGGCCCCGAGTTCGGCCGGGCGGGCGGCCCGGAGGCCGACGAGGACCGGTACATGGAGTTCTGGAACCTCGTCTTCATGCAGTACGAGCGCGGTGAGGGCAGCGGCAAGTCCGGCTACCCGATCCTCGGCGAACTCCCCCGCCGCAACATCGACACCGGCATGGGCCTGGAGCGGATGGCCACCCTCCTCCAGGACGTCGGCAACCTCTACGAGATCGACGAGACGCGCCCGGTCCTGGACCGCGCCGCCGCGCTCGCCGGCGTCCGCTACGGCGCCGACGCACAGCACGACGTACGGCTGCGCGTGGTCGCCGACCACGTCCGTACGGCCCTGATGCTGCTCGCCGACGGCACCACCCCCGGCAACGAGGGCCGCGGCTACGTGCTGCGCCGCATCCTGCGCCGCGCCGTCCGCTCGATGCGCCAGCTCGGCTACGAGGACCGCGCGCTGCCCGAGCTGCTGCCGGTCGCCCGCGACTGCATGGCGCCCAGCTACCCGGAGGTCGCCGAGTCCTACGACCGGATCGCCGACCAGGCGGCCGGCGAGGAGGACGCCTTCCGCGCGACGCTGCGCCAGGGCACCGCCGTCCTGGACACCGCCGTCACCAAGGTCAAGGCGGAAGGCGGCCGTTCGCTCCCCGGCAAGCAGGCGTTCCTGCTCCACGACACCTACGGCTTCCCCATCGACCTCACCCTGGAGATGGCCGCCGAACAGGGCGTCGAGGTGGACCGCGAGGGCTTCGCCGCGCTGATGCGCGAGCAGCGCGAGCGGGCCCGCGCGGACGCCCGCGCCCGCAAGTCCGGCGGCACGGTGGACACGTCCGCGCTGCGCACGGTCCTGGACGAGCACGGCCCCACCGACTGGCGCGCCTGGGACACCCTGGAAACGGACTCCCGTGTCCTGGCCGTCCTCGGCGCCCGGGGGCCGGTGCCCGTGGCCCGCGAGGGCGAGATCGTCACCGCCGTCCTCGACCGCACTCCCTTCTACGCCGAGTCCGGCGGCCAGGACAGCGACGCCGGGCGGCTGTCCGGCACCTCGGTGGAGGCCGAGGTCCTGGACGTACAGCGGCCGCTCCCCGGGCTGGTCGCCCACCAGATCCGCGTCACGGCGGGCGAACTCGCCCAGGGCGACACCCTGCGCGCGGCCGTGGACCCCGAGTGGCGCCTCGGCGCGCGCCAGGCCCACTCCGGCACCCACGTACTCCACGCGGCCCTGCGCGAGATCCTCGGCCCGACGGCCCTCCAGTCCGGCTCGTACAACCGGCCCGGCTACCTGCGCCTGGACTTCCCGTGGCGCGGCGGGCTGTCCGCCGCCGCCCGCAGCGAGATCGAGGAGGCCGCCAACCGCGCGCTCCGCCGCGATCTGCCGGTGGACGTGCAGTGGATGACGCTCCCGGAGGCCAAGGAGCTGGGCGCACTCGCGCTCTTCGACGAGACGTACGGCGAGAAGGTGCGGGTGGTCGAGATCGGCGGCGCCTGGTCGCGCGAGCTGTGCGGCGGTACGCACGTCGCCCACGCCTCGCAGATCGGGGTCGTCGCCCTGACCGCGGAGTCGTCCGTCGGCGCGGGCATGCGCCGTCTGGAGGCGTCGGTCGGCATCGAGGGCTTCGGCTACCTCGCCCGCGAACGCGATCTGGTCGCCCAGGTCGCCGAGCAGCTCCAGGCCCCGCGTGCCGAACTCCCTGACCGGGTGGCCGGTTTGCTGGAGCGGCTGAAGGCCGCCGACCGGGAGAACCAGCGGCTGCGGCAGCAGGCCACCGTGGCGCGCGCCGCCGGGCTGGCCGACTCCGCCGTACAGGCCGCTGGATTCCGGGTGGTCACCGCCACCGCCGACGGTGGCGCCGACGAGGCCCGCGCGCTGGCCATGGCCGTACGCGACCAGATGCCCGCCGGGCAGCCCGCCGCCGTGGCCGTCGGCTCGGCCACGGACGGCAAGGCGGCCCTGGTGGTCGCCCTGAACAAGGCCGGCAAGGAAGCGGGCGGCTCCGCGTCCGACCTGGTCAAGCGCCTGCTGAACGGCCGGGGCGGCGGCTCCCCGGAGCTGGCCCAGGGCGGTGGCCTCCCGGCGGACGAGCTGCCGCGGACGCTGGCGGCGCTGCCGGGGCTGCTCGGCGAGAAGTGACACGCGTGGGCGGTCCCTGCCCGGGGACCGCCCACGGCGGACCACTCACCCGGTCCTGGCGCGTCCCCCGCCACCATCGGCTCCCCCGCCGCCATCGCCTCCCCCGCCTCCCGTCGAGCACGCATCACAAGCCCTCGCGGCGAGCTTCGGATTCGGCTTGACCCTTACGTTGCGTGAGGCTGAAGGGTGAGGCGCATGAGCGACTACTACCACGCTTTCGAGATGAGCCCTGTCCCCGCTCCCGGCCCGGACGCCGTTCCGCCGGAGCCGTTCCGCGGCATCTACGGGATGCCCGCGTTCGTGACGATCCCCACGAACGACCTGGCGGCGTCGGTGGACTTCTGGGTTCGCGGACTCGGATTCTTCGAACTGTTCAGCATCCCCGGCACGCTGGTACATCTGCGCCGGTGGGCGTTCCAGGACGTACTCCTCGTCTCGGAAGGGAACGTTCCGGAGCAGGCGCCGGCGATGAGCTTCGGTTTCGCGTGCGTGCTCGGCCAGGTCGATTCCCTTGTCGAGGCCTGTCGTGCGGTGCGCCCGGGCTCGGTCGAGGGCCCGCGGGACACTCCCTGGAACACCCGCGACGTGGAGGTGATCACTCCCGAGAACGCCCGGATCGTCTTCACCGCGGCGAAGCCCTTCGACCCGGACAGCCAGGAAGCACGGAACCTGGCAGCCGTCGGGATCACCCCACCGGACGCCGGTCACGGCGACAATGAGGCGCATGCCTGAGGAAACAGACGCCGATGGCCTGACCGTCGGTCAGGTCTCGGCGCGTCTGGGCGTGACCGTCCGCGCGCTGCACCACTGGGACCAGATCGGCCTGGCGCGACCGTCGCTGCGCACGGCTGCCGGATACCGGCTCTACACGGCCGGTGATCTGGAACGCCTGCACCGCATCGTCGTCTACCGCGAGATCGGTCTCGGCCTGGACCGGATCCGGGACGTCTTGGACGACTCGACCGCGGACGTGCCCGGCGCCTTGCGCGCCCAGCGCAAGCAAGTCGCCGAACGGATCGACCGCCTCCAGCAGCTCAGCGCCGGACTGGACCGGATGATCGACGCCCATGAGCGCGGCCTGCTGCTGACCGCCGAGCAGCAGGCCGCGATCTTCGGCCCGCAGTGGGACCCGGACTGGCCCGCCCAAGCCCGTCAGCGCTACGGGGACACGGTGCAGTGGCGGCAGTACGCCGAGCGCTCGGCCTCGCGCACCCCGGAGGAATGGCAGGACATCGCCGACGCCATGACCGGCTTCGAACGCGCCCTCGGGGAGGCGATGGACGCCGGCGTCACACCCGGCAGCCCGGAGGCGCGTCACCTCGTCGAGCGGCACCGCGAGGTTTTCGCCGCGTACTTTCCGCTCACCAGGCAGATGCAGGTCTGTCTCGGCCGCAGGTACGAGGCCGATCCGGAATTCGCCGCCCACTACGACGGCATCCGCGCGGGCCTTGCCGCGTGGTTCCGCCGGATCATCGACGCCGACGCACGCGCCCACGGCATCGACCCCGACACCGCGACCTGGCAGTAGAGCGCGCTCCCGGGCCGGTCCGCCCCATCAGCCCGTCGCCGTCAGCGGCCCGTACGCGTCCGGGCGGCGCGTGGTCAGGAACGGGAAGAGTTCCAGCCAGTCGCGGCGGGCGTCCAGATCGAGGTCGGCCACCAGGACGGCGGGTTCGTCGCGGGGCGCCTGGGCCAGGACGCGGCCGTACGGGTCGACGATGAAAGAGCTGCCGTAGAAGGTGAGCGGGCCCTCGGTGCCGATGCGGTTCGGCACGATCATGAAGGTGGCGTTGGCGATGGCGTTGCCGGTGATCACCTTCTGCCACAGCGGCTGGGTGTCGAAGCCCGGGTGGCCCGGCTCGGAGCCGATGGCGGTCGGGTAGACCAGGACGTCGGCACCGGCCAGCGCGTAGGCGCGGGCCAGTTCGGGGAACCACTGGTCCCAGCAGGTGGGCAGGCCGAAGGCGGCGTCCTCGACGGTGTGCACGGGGAAGGCGTCGGGACCGGCCGGGCCGGGGCGGAACCAGTGGTCCTCGTAGTAGCCCTCGGTCACGGGGATGTGCGTCTTGCGCGTACGGGCCGCGAGGGTGCCGTCCGGGGCGACCAGGACGGCCGTGTTGTAGCCGAGGCCGTCGGGCGTCACGGTGCCGTCGGGGCCGGGGGCGGGGTCCGCCCGCTCGTAGAGGGACGCGTGCACGTGGACGCCGTACTCGCGGGCCGCTTCGGCGGCGAAGGCGACGGTGGGACCGGTGCGCAGGTCCTCCGCTTCGGCGGGCTCGGGGTGGTCGGCCTTGCGGACCACCGCGAAGTACGGGGAGAGGGTCAGCTCCTGGAGGCAGACGACGCGGGCGCCTTCGGCGGCGGCCAGGCGGATGCCCTCCTTGAGGGCGGCTCGGTGCTCGTCGGGGTCCCGGTGCCAGCGCTGCTGGACGAGGGCGACGCGCAGCGGCGCGCGCCGGGCCGGGCGGGTGCGGGCCGGCGAGGCGGGCGGGGTGAGGGCCGTGATCACACGCATGGGGGCTCCCTGGGTGCGGAAGGGCAGGGGGACGCGAGGGCATGAGCCGTGCCGGAACGTTCCGGCAGAAGAGCAATCTACGAGCGCCGGAACGTTCCGGCAAGAGGTATCGGGCGCGTGACCGCAGCCGCCACGGCGCATGTGCCGGAACGATCCGGCCCTGCGGGCGCCCCGGTCGGCCCCGTCCCCGTACGTCTAGACTTGCGCCCCGTGACCAGCCGCCGCACCGTGACCCTGCTCGACGTCGCACGGGCCGCCGGGGTCTCCAAGAGCACCGTCTCCGACGCGCTCCAGGGGTCCGGCCGGGTGGCGGAGGAGACCCGTCGCCGGGTCCGCGACGCCGCCGACCGGCTCGGCTACCGGCCCAACAGCGCCGCCCGCCGGCTCCGCCGGGCCAGCACCGGCGCGCTCGGCCTGCACCTGCCGCGCACCGCGACCCGGCTGGACTACTACATGACGCTCGCCTTCGGGGTGGTGACCCGCGCCCAGGAGGACGGCCTGGACGTGGTGCTGCTGGCCCCGGACAGCGGGGCCGCCGGGCGGCTCGCCTCGCGCGTGGACGGCCTGCTGGTGATCGATCCCGAGGCCGCCGACGACGCGGTGCCCGTACTGCTCGACGCGGGTGTGCCGGTCGTCACCGGCGAGCGCTACCTCGGTCCGGCGACCGCCCCGGCCGGGGCGGTGGTCTGCGACAACGCCGCCTCGCTGACCGCGCTGCTGGACCATGTGCGCGCGGCCGGCGCCCGGCGCCCGGCCCTGCTCGCGCCCGCCGGCAGCTCCGCCTGGGCCACCGCGCTGCGGGAGACGGCGGACGCCTGGGGCTGTGCGCACGGGAGCGGCGTCCCCGTACGGACCGTGCCGTTCGCGGCCACCGCGGACGAGGCGGCCCGGGCCACCGTGGACCTGCTGGCGGACGATCCGGCCGTCGACGCGGTGCTGTGCGCGCCCGACGGGGCCGCCGCCGGCGTGCTGCGGGCCGCCGCCGGACTCGGCCGCACCGCCGGGCGGGACCTGCTCGTCGCGTCCTGCGTGGACAGCGCGGCCCTGCGCGGCTGCGCACCGCCCGTCACGGCGATCGACCTGCGCCCGGACGCGTACGGGCGGGCCTGTGCGGCGCTGCTCTGCGACATCCTGGCCGGGCGCGCCACGCCGCAGACCGTCCGCCATCACGACTGGTCGCTGCGGGTACGGGCCTCCACCCGACCGGACGGAGCGGCGGAGCCGGGCGCGTCCACCGTCCGGCCCGTGTGACGCCCCGGCCCCGGAGGCCCAGGGCACGCCCTGCACGACGCGCCACCGCACCGGTCACAACCCGGCCGTAACCGGTCGTATCGGAGCGCCTTGCGGGTACAAGGGCGTCACATTGCGCCGCGACCCGGCTGATCGTGAACCCGTCGTGCTCCCGCCGTGCCGGCCGCGCGGATGCCGCTACCTTAAGGCCCTCTCGCATGGACGGTGATGCTCATGGCGTTCGGTCCGGTCCGGCCGTGTGGCGGGAGGCTCCCCGCCGAGGTGACGGGTTTCGTCGGCCGGACGGCCGAACTGGCCTGCGCCGAACGCCTGCTGGGGCGGGCCCGGCTGGTGACGGTGCTGGGCCCCGCCGGTGTCGGCAAGACCCGGCTGGCCCTGCGGGCCGCGGCACGGGCGGCCGACGGTTACGCGTGCGGCGTCCGCCTCGTCGAACTGTCCGGACTGCGGGACCCGGAGCTGCTGCCGCAGGCGGTGGCCGACGCGGCCGGGCTGCCCGGCCGGCCGCCGCTCGACGCGCTGACCGCGTACCTGGCCGAGCGCGAACTGCTGCTGGTCCTGGACACCTGCGAGCATGTGCGCGACGGCTGCGCCGCGCTGGCCGGCCTGCTGCTGTCCCAGGCCCCCGGCCTGACGGTCCTGGCCACCAGCCGGCAGGCCCTCGACGCGCCGGGCGAACACGTCCTGCCCGTACCGCCGTTGCCCCTCCCGGTGGCCGGCGAGCCGGACGACGGTGACGCGCTGGCCCTGCTCGTCCAGCGGGCCGCCGCCGTCGCGCCAGGCTTCACGCTGACCGACGGCAACCGCGCGCAGGCGGTCGCGCTCTGCCACCGCCTGGACGGCCTGCCGCTCGCCATCGAGCTGGCGGCCGTCCGGCTGCGGTCGCTGCCGTTCGACCGGCTCCCGGTCCGGTCCGGCGACACCTTCGCGCTGCTCGGCCCCGGCCGACCGGCGCCCGTGCCGCGGCACCGGTCGCTGCGGGCGGCCGTGGACTGGAGCCACGAGCTGTGCACGCCCGCCGAACGGCTGCTGTGGGCCCGGCTGTCCGTCTTCGCCGGGTCCTTCGACCTCGCCGCCGCCGGCGCGGTGACCCCGGACGCCCGGCTGCCCGCGCGCACCGTCCTGGACCGGCTGGCCGGACTCGCCGAGAAGTCGGTCGTACAGCGCCCGGACGAGCGCGGCGACCGCTACCGGCTGCTGAACACCCTGCGCGAGTACGGTGCCGAGCGGCTGCGCGAGTACGGCGGGACCGGGCCGTTCCGGCGGCGCCACCTGGCCCACTACCGCGCCCGGCTCCGCGCGTTCGCGGCCGACTTCGCCTCCACGCGGCAGCTCACCCGCTACCGGGCGCTGACCGCGGAGCGGCAGAACCTGTCCGCCGCCCTCGAATACGCGCTGGCCGAGGGCGAGCTGCTGAGCCTGACCGCCGTCATGTGGGCCTACTGGCTGTGCGCCGGGCAGCCGGCCGAGGCCACCGCCTGGATGTCCAAGGCGCTGCGGCGCCGGCGCGAACCCTCCCAGGACCGCGTCATCACGCTCGCCTGGTACTCGATGTTCACCGGCCACCAGGGCGACCGGGCCGGTGCCTCGGCCCTCGCCGCCGAGGCCGCCGCCACCGCGGACCGCCTCGGCGACGCCCGCGCCGCCGCGTGGGCCGCGCTCGCCGCCTCCGCCGCGCACTTCCACGGCCACGGACCCGCACAGGGGCCGTCCCGTGTCCGGGCCGCCGGCACGCTGATGCGCCGGGCCGGGGACCGCGTGGGCGAACGCATCGCCGCCCTGCACCTGAGCTTCGCCCACCTCCTCGCCGGTGAGCCCGCCGCGTCGCTCGGCGCCGCGCGCACCACCCTGCGCCTGCTCGGCGGGGGCAGCGGGGAGTGCTACGTCCAGGGCTCGCAGCTGTCCACGTGCGGCCTCGCGCACATGATGCTGGGCGCGCCCGCCGAGGCGGCGGACGCGCTGCGCCGCGCCGTACGTCTGAAGGGCTGTCTGGAGGACGCGCTCGGCGTGGCGGCCGCGGCCGAACTGCTCGCCTGGCTCGCGGCCGACGCGGGCCGGGCCCGGCGGGCGGCCCGGCTCTTCGGCGCCACCGCCGCGCTGTGGCAGCGGGTCGGGCCGCATCCGATGGTCGGGAACACCCGGTTGCAGGCCCTGCACGACCAGTACGAGCAGCAGGCCCGTTCGGCGCTGGGCACCCGGCGGTACGCCGCGCTCTTCGCGGAGGGGGCGGCGTTCTCGCTCGCCGAGGCCGTCCGGTATGCCGTCGAGGACGGCGCAGCGGACGGAGACGGGGCCGCTGCGCCCGGCACACCCCGGGTACGGGCGCTCTCGGCCCGCCACGCGCCCGTACCCGGCGCACTGACCCGGCGCGAGCACGAGGTCGCGGAACTGGTGGCCGCCGGCCTGTCCAACCGCGAGATCGCCGAACGGCTCGTGATCTCCAAACGCACCGTGGACGCCCACGTCGAACACATCTTCGCCAAGCTGGGCTACTCGTCGCGGGCCCAGGTGAAAACCCTGCTGACCGGCGGAGGGTGACGGGGTGGTGCCACCGCGCGCGCAGGGGCGCCCGCGGCCCGGCGCCGCGCGCGCCGTACCGCCTCCGCACGGGCGCACACCGCACCTAGGTATACCGATTCCGCGCGGCTACCGATGCCCGTACGGTCCCGGCCGTTCCAGGCTGGCGGTCCCAGCGTACCGACGTACGCCGGAATCCACCGTGGAGGCGGTACATGCAGAAGTCCCGCCACCACCAGCCGGCCGGTCTGACCGGCCGGGCCGCGGCGGCCGGCGAACTCGGAACGCTGCTGGGGTCCGAGCGCCTGGTGACGGTGTTCGGTCCGGGCTGCGTCGGCAAGAGCGCGCTGGCCGCCGAGGTCGCGTACCGGCTGGCGGGCGGCCGGTGGGCCGCCACCGGCTCCGGCGACCTGGCCACGCTGAACGATCCCGGCCTGCTGCCGCACCGTCTCGCGCGCGCCCTCCGGCTCGACGGCGACCCCGCCCGCCCGCAACTCGACGCCCTGGCCCAGGCGGTGGGCACACGGCGGGTCCTCCTGGTCGTGGACACCTGCGAGCGGCTCGCCGAGCCCTGCGCCGAGGTGTTCGCGCGGCTCGTGCGGGCCTGCCCCGGCCTCCATCTCCTGGCCACCAGCCGCAGCGCACCGGCCCCCTCGGGAGGCGCCGTGTTCCCGCTGCGCCCGCTCCCGATCGGCGCGGCCACCACCCTGTTCCGCACGGACGCCCGCCGGTCCGGCGCCGGGGACGTGGCCCCCGGCCCCGCCCGCGAGATCTGCGGCCTGCTGGACGGGCTGCCGCTCGCCGTCCGGGCCGCGGCGGCGCAGCTGACCCGGCGCACCCCGGCGGACCTGCTGTCCTGCCTCTCCCAGCCGGAATTCGTCCTCGACCTGCCCGCGCCGCTGCCCGGCCTGCCCGAACGGCAGCGCACCCTGCGCGGTTCGCTGCGCTGGAGCCTCCAGATCTGTACGCCGCTGGAGCGCCTGCTGTGGGCCCGATGCAGCGTCTTCCCGGCCGCCTTCACACGGCACGACGCCGGTGAGGTGTGCGGGGACGAACGGCTGCCGCCGGAGGCGCTGGCCACGGCCTTCGCGGGGCTGGCCCGTCAGGCGCTGGTCCTGCCGGAAGCGGGGGCGGAGCCCGTCCCAGGGCCGGCGGCCTCCCTCTTCCGCATGCTGCGCGGCACCCGTGCGTACGGCAGGCAGTGGCTGGTCGAGCTCGGCGAGGAGCGGGAACTGCTGCGGCGCTGTCTGGAGTGGTCGCTCCGGCACACCTGACGGGTCCGCGACCGGGCGGCCGTCAAGACCGGCACGGCGTTTACCGGGGTTCCGCCTCACGCTGCGTCGTGCCCTGGTTACGCTGGAGCGCTCCAGGTGTCGCCCCGCGGACAGGTTTCCCCGATGCCGCAGCTACCCCTGGCCGGGACGGGCGCCGCGCGCCGTGTGCCGGCCGCAGCTCCCCTCGACCACCTTCCCCGGCCGCTGCGCGGAACGTTTCCGCTCGCCGTCGTGGCGCTCTGCGTCGCCCTCGGCCACCTCCTCGGACTCCCCCTCGCCTTCCTCTACCTGCTGCCCGCTGCCGCCGCCCTCCCCGCGCTCGGCCGCCCCAGCGCGTCCCGGGTGCGCGCGGCGGGGGCCGCCGCGCTGGCGGGCGTGCCCGTCCTCGGCTGGGGCGGGCCGGCGCAGCTCGTCCTGGCCGCGGCGGCCGGGGTGCTCGCGGCCACCGCGCTGACCGCCCGGGCGGCGGCCCGGCACCGCCGCCAGGCCGCCCGGATCGACGACCTCGGGCAGCTGGCCCGGGTGACCCAGGCGGCGGTGCTGCCCCGGCTGCCGGAGTCGGTCGACGGCGTGCGGCTGGACGCGCGCTTCGTCGCCGCGACGCCCGGTGCCACGGTCGGCGGTGACATCTGCGGGGCCGAGCGCACCCGCTTCGGTGTCCGGCTGCTCATCGGCGACGTCTCCGGCAAGGGCCTGGACGTGGTCTCGGTGGCGGCCGAGACTCTGCACATCTGGCGCGAACTGGCCCACCACGAGGCGAGTCTGGCGGGCATCGCGCTGCGGCTGGACACGGCCGTGACCCGTATCCACCGCGACGACGGCTTCGTGACCGCCCTGCTGCTGAACGTCGGCGGGGACGGCCGCATGGAGGTGCTCAGCTGCGGCCACCCGCCGCCGCTGCTCGTACGCCGGGGCCGCGCCACCTGGCTCGCCGGGCTCGACCCGGCGCCGCCGCTCGGGCTGCTCCGCCTGGTCGACGACCGGTGCCCGACCGCGGTGGTCCGGCCACAGGCAGGCGACTGGCTGGTGCTGTGCACGGACGGCGTGGCCGAATGCCGCAATCAGGACGGCGAGTTCTTCCCGCTGGCGGAGCGGGTGACGGCGCTGTCCGTACTGGAACCGGCCCGGGTGCTGGACACCCTGGAGGACGACCTCGCCCGGCACCGCGGCGCGTCGGTACGCGACGACGCGATGCTGCTGCTCATCCGGCCGCCCGCACCCGGGGGGCCACCGGGCTGACGGCCCGCCGGACCGATGACTCGCCGGACCGGCGTGCCGACGGGCGGCCGTCGCGGGCGCCGGCATGGAGCGCGGCAGCGGTGCGCAGCACCGAGCGCATGGCCCCGGTCGGCAACGCGCGGTGCCCGCCGCGCAGGTGCCACGGCCGCAGCGGCCGCCTAGTACAAACCCGTCTAAACAGGTAGCAATCACCAACGCGCCCTGAGACGATCCCCGCATGACCACACGTTCCTTCGACGACCTGGTGGCCGAGGCGGAGTCCGTCTCCGTAGACGGCTGGGACTTCTCCTGGCTGGACGGCCGGGCCACCGAGCAGCGCCCCTCCTGGGGCTACCAGCGTTCCCTGGGCGCCCGGCTGGCGGGGGCCCACGCCGCGCTGGACATCCAGACCGGCGGCGGTGAAGTCCTGGCGGGTGCCGGGCCGTTGCCGCCGGTCATGGCGGCCACCGAGTCCTGGCCCCCGAACGTCGCCAAGGCGACCGCGCTGCTGCACCCGCTCGGCGCGGTCGTCGTCGCCGACCCGGACGAGCCGCCGCTGCCGTTCGCCGACGGCGCCTTCGACCTCGTCACCAGCCGCCATCCGGCCACCGTGTGGTGGACGGAGATCGCCCGGGTACTGCGTCCCGGCGGCACGTACTTCGCCCAGCACGTCGGTCCGGCCAGCGTCTTCGAGCTGGTCGAGTACTTCCTCGGCCCGCAGCCCGAGGAGGTGCGGCGCCGGCGCCACCCCGACGACGAGCGCCGGGACGCCGAGGCGGCGGGCCTGGAGATCGCCGACCTGCGCGCCGAGTCGCTGCGCATGGAGTTCTTCGACATCGGCGCGGTGATCTACTTCCTGCGCAAGGTGATCTGGATGGTGCCGGGCTTCACGGTGGACGCCCACCGCGACCGGCTGCGCGAGCTGGACGCGAAGATCCGGGCGGAGGGGCCGTTCGTGGCTCACTCCACCCGGTTCCTCATCGAGGCCCGCAAGTCCGCCTGAGGGACGGGCCCTGACGGGGTACGGGGGCCGTGGCATCCCGTACCCCGTCAGGCCAGCTCGACCAGCTCCGCGTACTCCCGGCCCCACAGGTCCTCCGTACCGTCCGGCAGCACCAGCACCCGGTCCGGGCGGAGCGCTTCGACGGCGCCCGGGTCATGGCTGACCAGCACGATCGCGCCGGGGTAGGCGCCGACGGCGGCCAGCACCTCGTCCCGGGAGGCCGGGTCGAGGTGGTTGGTCGGCTCGTCCAGGAGCAGCACGTTGGCGCGCGAGTGGACCAGGCCGGCCAGCGCCAGCCGGGTCTTCTCCCCGCCGGACAGCACCCGCACCGGCTTGTCCGCGTCGTCCCCGGAGAAGAGGAACGAGCCGAGGACGTGCCGGGCCTCGCCGTCGGTCAGGTGCGGCGCGGCGGCGGCCAGGTTCTCCCGGACCGTACGGGACGGGTCCAGCGTGTCGTGTTCCTGCGCGAAGTAGCCCAGCCGCAGGCCGTGCCCGGCCACCACGCGCCCCGCGTCGGGGGTCTCCCGCCCGGCCAGCAGCCGCAGCAGGGTCGTCTTCCCGGCCCCGTTGAGGCCCAGTACGACCAGCCGGCTCCCCCGGTCCACGGCCAGATCGACACCGTCGAGCACCTGGTGGCCGCCGTAGGCCTTGGCCAGACTCACCGCGCCCAGCGGCACCCGGCCGCACGGCGCGGGCTCGGGCAGCCGGATGCGCGCGGTCTTCTCGGCGCGGCGGACCGGCTCCAGCCCGGCGAGCAGCCGGTCCGCGCGGCGGGCCATGTTCTTCGCGGAGACGGCCGTCGCGACATGCGCGCGCATCTTGTCGGCCTGGCTGTGCAGCGCCGCCGCCTTCCGCTCGGCGTTCGCGCGTTCCCGCGCCCGGCGCCGCTCGTCGGCCGCGCGCTGGGCGAGGTAGGTGTGCCACCCGGTGTTGTGTACGTCGAGGGCGGCACGTGCCGGTTCCACGTGAAACACCCGGTTGACGGTGTCGGCGAGCAGCCCGGTGTCATGGCTGATCACCACCAGTCCGCCCTGGTGGGCGGCGAGGAAGCCGCGCAGCCAGGCGACCGAGTCGGCGTCGAGGTGGTTGGTCGGCTCGTCCAGCAGCAGCGTGCCGTGCCCGGCGAACAGGATGCGGGCCAGTTCCACCCGCCGCCGCTGGCCGCCCGACAGCCCGCCCACCGGCTGGTGCAGCACCCGTTCGGGCAGCCCCACCCCGGCCGCGACCCGCGCCGCCTCGGCCTCGGCCGCGTATCCGCCACGCGCCTGGAAGGCGTCCTCGGCCCGCGCGTAAGCGGCCATCGCCTTCTCCTGCGCGGGCGCCCCGACGGCCGCGCCGAGCGCCTCGGCGGCGCGGTGCAGCTCTCGTACGGCCCGGTCCAGACCACGCGCGGAAAGAATCCGGTCGGAGACGGTGACGGCCGGATCGGCCGCCCGGGAATCCTGCGACAGGTGCCCGACACTTCCCGTGCGGACCACATCCCCGGCAGCGGGCCGCACCCGCCCCGCCAGGACGTCGAGCAGCGTCGACTTGCCCGCGCCGTTGCGGCCGACCAGGCCGATCCGGTCACCGGGAGCGACATGGAAGGAAACGCCGGACAGCAGGAGCCGGGCGCCGACGCGCACGTCGGCACCACGAACGGTAATCATGGAAAAACACTCCGGAACAGCTCAAGGACACACGGGTGGCGTGGAAGCGGGTGTCCGAGCTAGGAAATCCGGGGTGTCGACATGCTGCCGAGGGTAAAGGGCGGGACGGCGGAACGCACGCGGATTATGGCGGGGCCCCGGCGCGGCATTCCGTTCCGGCGGGAAAACGGACCCCGACGTCCGGAGGTTGTGCGGGGCCCGGAAGATCCGGACATCCACCGGTCCCGGCGCCTCCCCGAAACGCCTGATACGGGGCTGAGGTTCGCGGCGTACACACTGAGTTGTGCTGCATCGCAGGTCACCACAGAGCAGCCCGCCGGGTGTGCGGTGCCCCTCGGTGCGGCGGCATTTGTGGGGCCCCATGCACGAGATGGTCAAGGGTGGCAACGTCGGTCTGGCCGCCCTGAGCGAGGACACCGGTTCACTGGTGGTGAGCCTGAGCTGGAGCAGCGCGTCGGGGGACGGGGACGCGGACGTCTCCATCCTGCTGCTCGGTGCCGACGGCAAGGTGCGCGGCGACGCCGACTTCTTCTTCTACAACAATCCGGCCGCCGCCGACGGCAGCGTGCAGTTACTCGGCAAGACGCCGACGGCCAACGGCAGCGAGGACCGGGTCGGTATCGACCTGACCGCCGTACCGGCCGATGTCGAGCGTCTGGTGGTGGCGGCCAGCCAGTACGGTTCGGCGCGCTTCGGGCAGCTGGACGACCTGCGGGTGACGGTGGCCGACCGGACGGGCGAGCCGCTGCTGGGGTTCTCCATCACCGATGCCGGGGCGGAGAGCGCGTTCATCTTCGGCGAGCTGTACCGGCGGGGCGGGGAGTGGAAGTTCCGCGCCGTCGGCCAGGGTTACGAGACGGGTCTCGCGGGGCTGGCCACGGACTTCGGCATCACCGTGGACGAAGAGGACGATCCGGTGCCGCCGGACGAGACGGAACCGCAGGCGGCGGCCCCGCCGGCGCCCGTGCCGCAGGCCGGGACGGTGGTGGTGGAGACGCCGGTGGCGCCCGCTCCGGTGGTGCTCCCCGCACCGGCGGCCGGGCCGCCGGCCGCCGTACCCGCCCAGCGGCCCGCGCCGGAACCCGCCCCGGTACGCCGCTCCCGTGGCCCGCGTACGGCGAAGAAGAAGGTCACCCTGCCCAAGGTGGCGAAGAAGTCGCTCGCCGAGAACGACTCCTGGCGGCAGGCCCGGCTCTTCCCGGCGCCCACGCTCAAGAGCGACCGGGAGCGCGAGATGCGCGCGGCCTCGGTGCTGCTCGCGGTGATGGCGCAGGTCCCGGAGTTCGGCCGGCGGCTCACCGCGGCCTTCGGCGCGCCGGCCGGCCGGATGCAGACGTTCACCGAGGTCACCCTGCCGAACGGGGAGTCGCCCCGGCGCCCGGACGGGGTGATCCGTGTGGAGCGGGCGGGCAAGCTGTGGACCGCGCTGGTCGAGACGAAGACCAACGGCAACCCCCTGAAGTCCGAACAGGTCCAGGACTACATGGACATCGCGGCCCGGCGCGGCTACGAGGCCGTGATCACGCTCTCCAACGACGTGGCCCTGGAGGGCAGTCCGCTGGTCGAGGTGAAGACCGACGGGCGCCGCAAGCACAAGGTGTCGCTGTGGCACCTGTCCTGGGCCGAGGTGGCGCACCAGGCACAGCTGCTGATCCGGCACGAGGGCGTGGGCGACGCGGCGCACGCCTGGCTGCTCCAGGAGCTGCTGCACTACCTCCAGCACGAGAACTCCGGCTGCCACGGCTTCCAGAACATGGGCCCGGCGTGGGTCCCGGTCCGCAACGGCATCGACACGGACACGCTCTGCCAGGGCGACGAGCGCG
Source organism: Streptomyces sp. NPDC018019 (assembly GCF_044327805.1). Lineage (NCBI taxonomy): Bacteria > Bacillati > Actinomycetota > Actinomycetes > Kitasatosporales > Streptomycetaceae > Streptomyces > Streptomyces sp. NPDC018019. The sequence goes on from NZ_JBIRGD010000003.1 coordinate 64,135, forward strand.
CCGTGGCCGTCGTCGAGAGCTGGGAACGGCTGATCCGCCAGGTCTGCCTGCGGCTCGGCGGGGAACTGGGCCAGAAGGTGCTGCCCGTACAGCGCGCCAGGCGCGGCACCGACCAGGCGAGCCGCCGCGCCGTGCTCGCCGACCGGCTCTGCGAGGAAGGCCGCCTGACCGCCGAACTGCGCATCGACACCACGCCCGGCATCCTGGCGATCACCGCGGACCTGCGCACCGGGAAGCTGCGCACCTCCATCGAGATCCCGGCCCCCGAGCAGGGGTATCCGCTCAGCTGGGTCAAGCGCCTGGTCCGGCAGCTCGCCGAGGCACCGGCGGACCTGCACGTGGAGTCGCTGGTGGAGGGCGCCCGGGGTCCGCGCGGCACTCTGGAACGGCTGCGTCCGGAACCGGGCGACCTGCTGCCCAAGGACGGCGCGGCGATCACCGGCTTCCGGCTCTCCCTCTTCAAGAGCATGGGCAGCACCCGCGGCAACGCCGAGTCGGGCTTCATCCGCAGTGTCGACGAGGCCGTGGACCGCTTCTACGCGAGCGTCGTCGCCCCTCTCACGCAGTCCGGCGGTCCGGAGCGCCGGCCGGCGCGGCGCGCCGCGGCGGCGGAGGCGGCCGCCGTGGACTGAGGGGCGGGGGGTGGAGCCGCCCGGCGCGCGTCGCCGGTCTTCGCGGGGTCGCTGCGAAGACCGGCGGGGTGGGGGACACCGTGCGGGGCGGGTCAGACCTCGGCGGCGATCCAGGCGATGTGCCAGCCGTTCTTGGCGGCGTACTCGGGGTCGATGGGCTGGCGGTCGACGCGGCGGACGTAGATGCGGAAGCCGGTGGGGGTGGCTTTGTAGACGGTGTTTCCGCCGGTGGTCATCCACATGCGGTCGTCGCCGGTGAGAGCCGCGATATAGGCGGGGGTTTCGGTGAAACCGCCCGCGCTCGTGTCGACGTCGATGTAAACGCCGTCACCATTGCGGTCGGGATAGTTCTGCCAGCCTTCGCCGGGGGCGGTCCTGCCGGAAAGGAACTTGCCGTTCTGCATTGCTTGCTCCTGTCGGTCCTCGAAGGAATGCGGACCGGCGATCCACTGATCGGCGGCCTTGGCAGTCTGTGCCCGGAACTCAGCCGTTAGCAAGACCGTTCGACACAGTTGGCCTGATGTGGGGAGTGCCCGCCGACCGCGGTCCGGTGGCCGGAATAGAGGGTTGACCGGTGCCCGGAGCGGGCGTAACCGGGGCGGCCGGCGGGCGCCATGATTCTTTTTTTCGGGAGGGTTGACAGGCTCCGGCGGCCTCGTAAACCTTGTACGCAGCCTTTTCCGGCGGCCCCGGCACCATCGACGCATGAGCAATTCGCGATCCGGGCCTCGCGACATGGATCTCTCCGGTACCGCGGCGTTCCCGCCGCACCGGAGCAGCCGATACGGCCTCTGTGTCGAACGCCGACGACCTTTAGCGCCGCGCTCGTACGCACCGTTTCCCCGGCACGAGGCCGATGACGGGCTTGGGAGTGGGATGTGGCAGCGCCGAAGGAAACGAGGACGGATACGGGGTATGAATTCCGGGCCGCCGCGGAATGGGCGGAACTCGGCGCGGTCATCGGACTGGCCTACGGCGGCCGTCCGCACTCCCCGGCCCACAGCGCCGTGGTCGGCGCGCTCTTCGAGCCCAAGCGCTCCCTGGTCGCGTGTCTCGGCGGCCGCCCCTGTGCCACCCTCGCCGGCTACGCGCTGGACATGACGCTGCCCGGCGGCCCGGCCCCGGTGGCCGGCATCGGGTACGTCGCGGTGGCCCCGCAGCACCGCCGGCGCGGTCTGATGCGGGAGCTGCTGCGGCGGGCGCTGACCGCGCTGCACGAGGAGCGGGGCGAGCCGGTCGCGGTGCTGCACTCGACCGAGCCGGGGATCTACGGGCGGTTCGGCTTCGGGCTCGCCTCCCAGGTCGTCGGGTTGTCCGTGCCGCCCGAGGCACGGGCGTTCGCGGAAGCTCCGGACACCGGCGGGCTGACGCTGGACGTCACCTCGCCCGAGGACGCCCACGCCGCCGTCACCGCCGTCTACGACGCCTGTCTGCCCCAGCGCCCCGGCCTGCTGCGGCGGGACGCCGCCTGGTGGCGCCGTGCCGTCGAGGACGAGCCGGCGGACCGGCACGGTGCGGGGCGGCTGCTGTGCCTGGTGGCGTCGGGCCCCGGCGGCGAGGCCCGCGGGTACGCGCTGTACCGGCTGCGGCCCGCCTGGGAGCGGTCCCGGCCGCGCTACGAACTGTCCGTACGGGAGCTCTTCGCGCGGGACCCGGCCGCGTACGCCTTCGTGTGGCGGTCGCTGCTGGACACCGATCTGGCGGGCACCGTCAGCGCGCCGTCCCGCCCCGTCGACGATCCGCTGCTGGCCCTGCTGGACGACCCGCGCAGCGCCGCGCCGACCGTCCGCGACCAGCTCTACGCCCGTGCCGTGGACCTGGACCGGGCCCTGACCGCCCGCGAGTACAGCGCGCCGGTCGATGTGGTCCTGGACGTGCGGGACGCCATGTGTCCGTGGAACGAAGGGCGTTGGAGACTCACCGGCGGGCCCGGCGGCAGTGCCGCGTGCGCGCGGACGGGCGCGGCGGCGGACCTCGCGCTCACCGCCCGCGAAGTCGGTGCGGTGCTGCTCGGCGGCGGTTCGCTGGTCCAGCTCGCCCTCGCGGGCCGGGTCACGGAGCTGCGGCCGGGCGCGCTGCGCGCCGCCTCCGCCGCCTTCCGCCACGACCCGGCGCCGTTCTGTCCGACGGCGTTCTGAGCCCGGCGACGCCCGGCCCCGGCCCCGTACACCGACGGCTGCCCCGGCGCGGCGAAGCCCACCGGGCCGCCCCCCACCATCCACCGTTCCCAAGGAGCCCCCATGCCCGGACCCGGCTATGCCTTCTTCGGCGACGAGGAGCGCGCCAACGTCGAGCAGGTGCTGGACGTCTGGTCGCGGACCACCGCCGCGCACTCCTACCCGCTGGGCGACCTCACCCAGACCCGGCTGTTCGAGCAGGCCGCGGCGCACCGGCTGGGCAGCCCGTACTGCCTGTCCGTCAACAGCGGTACGTCCGCCCTGCTCACGGCCCTCGCGGCGCTCGGCATCGGCCCCGGCGACGAGGTCATCGTGCCCGGCTACCTGTACACCGCGTGCCTGGCCGCCCTCGCCTACAGCGGCGCCACCCCGGTGCTCGCCGAGGTGGACGCCTCGCTCACCCTCGACCCCGGCGACGTACGGCAGCGGATCACGCCCCGCACCCGGGCGCTGATGCCGGTGCACATGCTCGGGGCGGCCTGCGACCTGGCGGCGCTGCGGCGGATCGCGGACGAGTACGGGCTGCTGATGCTGGAGGACGCGGCGCAGGCGTGCGGCGGTACCTACCGGGGGCAGCCGCTGGGCACGTTCGGGCAGGCGGGCGCCTTCTCGCTCAACATGTTCAAGGTGATCACCGGCGGGGACGGCGGCTTCCTGCTCACCCCCGACGAGCGGGTCTTCCAGCGGGCGTACGGCTTCCACGACCACGGCTGGTTCCCGTACCGGCGCGAGGACGGCCCCGGCGACCGGCTGTGGGGGCTCAACCTGCGGATGACGGAGCTGACGGCGGCCGTGGCGCGGGCCCAGCTCGGCCGGCTGGACGCCGTGCTGGCGCGCACCCGGGAGCTGCGGGACGGGCTGCTGGAGCAGATCCCGGTACGGGACGGCATGGCACGCCGCCCGCTGCACGACGCGGCGGGGGACTGCGCGACCGTCCTCGTCCACGTCTTCGACGAGCGGGCCGACGCGGAGGCCGTCGCCAAACGGCTGGGCACCAAAACGCTGCTGCACTCGCCCAAGCACTACTACGGCGGCCTGCCCGAACTGCCCGCGCTGGCCGCCCCGGACGGCTCCTCCTGCCCCTTCCGCCCGCCCGCCGAGGCGTGGCGGCGGGACGGCTGGCGGCCGGGCGCGCTGCCCCGTACCGACGACGTGCTGAGCCGGTCGCTGGCGCTGACCGTCGGGCTGTCCGACACCTACCTGGGTGCCGACTTCGGGGTGAACGTCTTCAGCGGCACCGACGAGATCGCCGAGGTCGCCGAGCGGTTCCGCGGGGTGGCCGGTGAAGTCCTCGGCTGACCGGCACCGAGGACCCGTTCCGTACGAGCGCCCCTTCCGAGGAAAGGACCGCCATGCCCGCGACCCGAACACCCGCGCAGCTGCCCTCCGGAGCCGTCCGGCCCCTGGTCAGCGTCGTGGTGCCGTGCTTCGACGAGGCGGCCATCATCGGGGAGACGCACCGCCGGCTCAGCGCCGTGCTGCGCGGCCTGCCGGAGTGCGAGTACGAGGTGGTGTACGTGGACGACGGCAGCGGGGACGCCACCTGGGACCGGCTCACCGCGCTCGCCGTCACCGACCCACGGGTCCGGCTGGTGCGGCTGACCCGCAACTTCGGCCACCAGCCGGCCGTCCTCGCGGGCCTGCGCGAGGCGGCCGGGGACGCGGTGGTGACCATCGACGCGGACCTCCAGGACCCGCCCGGCCTCATCGCCGACATGGTCGAACGCTGGCGCGCGGGCTGGCCGGTGGTCTCCGCGCGGCGCACCGAACGGCAGGGCGAGAACCGCTTCAAGACCGGTACCGCGCACGTCTTCTACCGGCTGCTGGCCGCCGTCGCCGACCACCCGGTCAGCCTGGACACCGGGGACTTCCGGCTGCTGGACCGCGAGGTGGTCCGCACCCTGTCGCTGCTCCCGGAGAGCGAGCTGTACCTGCGCGGCTCGGTGTGCTGGGCGGGCTTCCCCGAGACGAGCCTGGAGTACGGGCGGCTGCCGCGGCTGGCCGGCCGGACCAAGTACACGCTGCGCAAGATGGCCGGGCTGTCCCGGCGCGGCCTGCTGGCCTGCTCGTCCGCCCCGGCCCGGGTGCCCGCCGTCGTCGGCCTGGCCTGGCTCGGCGGTACGGCCACGGCCTCGGCCGTGCTGCGCCGCCCGCTGCCGCTGGCCGCGTGGACCTTCGGCTGCGAGGCGGTGCTGCTCGGGCTGCTGGGCGAGTACCTGCTGCTGGTCCACCGCGAGGTGCGCGGCCGGCCGCCGTACGTGGTGCGCCAGCGGTGGGCGGCCGGGGTGCCGGAACCGGCCGGGCTGCCGGCCGCGGACGTGATCGGCCCCCGGGAGGCATGGGCCGCCGGGAGCGCCCGGTGACGGCCGGGGAAGGCGGGCGGGACGCCCGGCACGGCGCGCCGCCCGGCTGGGACGTCATCGTCGTCGGCGCCGGCTTCACCGGCCTGGCCGCCGCGCACGAACTCGGCCGGGCCGGGCTGCGCTGCCTGGTCCTGGAGGCGGACGACCGGGTCGGCGGCCTGGCGGGCACGTTCACCGTCGGCGGCCGGCAGCTGGAGCGCTTCTACCACCACTGGTTCGCCTCCGACACGGACATCTTCCGGCTCTGCGCCGACCTCGGCCGCGCCGACCTGGTGCGCCGCCACCACGGCCGCACCGGCTTCTACTACGCGGGCGGCATCCACCGCCTCTCCACCCCGCTCGACGTGCTGCGCTTCGCGCCGCTGCCGCCGGCCGACCGGCTGCGCCTGGGCCGCTCCGTGCTGCGTGCCGGACGCGTCCGGCACTGGCGCGAGCTGGAGGCGCTGACCGCCGAGGAGTGGCTGGTCTCGCTGGGCGGGCGGCGGGTGTACGACCGGGTGTGGCGGCCGTTGCTGGAGGGCAAGTTCGGCCCGTACGCGCCGGAGGTCGGTGCCACCTGGATGTGGACGAAGCTGCACCTGCGGGGCGGCAGCCGCAGCCGGTCGGGCCGCGAGGTCCTGTACTACCTGCACGGCGGCTGCGGCGCCCTGCTGGACGCCTGGCTGCCCCGGCTGGCCGGACTGGGCGTACGGATACGGACCGGCAGCCCGGTGACGGAGGTGCTGACCGGACCGGCGGGGGTCACCGGTGTCCGGTGCGGCGGGGCGGTCATCGACGCACCCCGGGTGCTGCTCACCTGCGCGCCCGGCCCGGCCGCCGCGCTGCTCGCCCGGTCCGCCCACCCCGGCGCCCCGGCGCTGCGCCGCCGGCTCGGGGCGATCCCGTACCTGGCCAACCTGTGCCTGGTGCTGGAGAACGACCGGCCGCTGTCGGACACGTACTGGCTCAACGTCACCGACCCGCACTTCCCGTACGTCGGCGTCATCGAGCACACCAACCTCGACGCCCCGGAGCACTACGGCGGCCGGCACCTGGTCTACCTCTCCACGTACCTGCCGGCCGACGCCCCGCTCTACCGGATGAGCGACCCGGAGGTCTTCCGCCACAGCCTCCCGCACCTGCGGCGGATGTTCCCGGACTTCCGTACGGACTGGGTGCGCGCCCACCACGTCTGGCGGGCCGGCCACGCGCAGCCGGTCATCACCCGGCACTACTCGCGGTCCGTGCCCGGCGTCGAGAACGCCGTACCGGGCCTCTACCTGGCCGGGATGGCCCAGGTCTTCCCCGAGGACCGGGGCACCAACTACGCGCTGCGGGGCGGGCGGCGCGCCGGGCGGCTGATCGCCGACCGGGTCCGCACGGCGGCGCGCCGCGCGGACCGCACCACCCCTCGCCACGCCGCCGTACGGATCGGAGCGGACCATGACTGACCCCCGGGCCCCGCGGCCCCTGCTCACCGCCGACGACTGCGAGCGGCTGCCCGCCCGCCAGGTGCACGACCTCTACCGGCAGTACGTCAGCCGCGCCCAGGTCTCGCTGCTCGGCTCGTTCGGCTTCGGCCAGGACCTGGTCGACCACGCGGAGGGCTGCTGGATCACACTGCGCGACGGGCGGCGCATCCTGGACTTCACCGGCGGGATCGGTGTGCTCAACCACGGCCACAACCACCCCCGGCTGCTGGCGGCCCGCCGCCGCTTCGCCGAGCGGCGGGCCATGGAGGTGCACAAGAACTTCCTGTCGCCGTACGTGGCCGGGCTCAGCCACAACCTGGCCCGGCTGCTCCCCGGCGACCTGGACGTCAGCTACTTTCCCAACTCCGGTGCGGAGGCCGTCGAAGGCGCCGTGAAGCTGGCGTACAAGTACCACCGCGGGCACCGCGGCACGGTGCTGCACAGCGACATCTCCTTCCACGGCAAGCTCCTCGGCGCGGGCAGCCTCACCGCCTCCCCCGAGGTGGACTTCCCCTACCCCGCCCTGCCCGGCACCGACCACTTCGCCTACGACGACCTGGAGTCCTTCGCACTCGCCCTGGAGCGGCATCAGAACGGGGACGGTGACAGCGACGTGTACGCGGTGGTGCTGGAGCCGTTCAGCGCGTCCAGCGTGCGCGAGTGCTCGGCGGAGTTCCTGTACGAGGTCCGCAGGCTGTGCACGGAACAGGACATCGTGCTGGTCTTCGACGAGGTGTACACAGGCTGGGGACGGACGGGGACGCTCTTCCACTTCATGCGCCACCCCGGCCTGGTGCCCGACGTGCTGACCACCTCGAAGTCCTTCGGCGGCGGCAAGGCGTCCATCTCCGGCTACACCGCACGCGAGCCGGTCTTCCGCGCCGCGTACGACAACCTCGCCGACGCGACGCTGCACAGCACCACCTACTACGGCTTCGGCGAGGAGACCGTGACCGCCCTGGAGGCCGTCGCCGTCGCCGTCGAGGACGACTATCCGGCGCGCGCCGTGCGGATCGGCGAACGGCTGGGCGGCGGCCTCGCCGACCTCGCCGCACGCCACCGCTCCCTGGTGACCGGCACTTTCGGCCGGGGCGCGCTGCACGGCCTGTTCCTCAACGACGGCAGTCCCGCGCTGGACCGGCTGCTGCGCCTGGTGCCCTCCGGCTTCGCCCGGGACCCGCGGGCCCGCCGCAAGCTCGTCACCGCCGCCGTCATCGCCTCGCTCTACCGCGACTACGGCGTCCTGGCCTACTACGGCTCCAACCACGGCCTGCCGCTCATCGCCTCACCACCTCTGGTGGCCGGGGACACGGAGGTCGAAGTCTTCCTCCAGGCGCTGGACTCGGTGCTGGAGCAGGGGGCCGGACGGCTGCTGGCCCGCTTCGCCAAGGACGTCCTGGCCCAGCATGTGCCCGTACGGGGCAAGGAGTCCAGGGAACGGGCGGCGGCACGGTGAGCGGCACCTACGCGGGAGGCGGCGGCCGGATGGCGCGGGCCCTGCGGGCGAGCGGGCTGCCCGGCCTGTGGGCCGACCGCTACGCGGCGCTTGACGACCCGCTCGCCGGTGCGCGCGCTGCCGCGCATGTCAGCGGGTCGCTGGAGCGGCTGCCGGTGCTGTACCGAGTCGGTGCCGAAGCCGCCTTGCGGGCGGCCGGGCTCGCGCTTGCGGGGCGTTCCGTAGCCGCCGCAAGGTACGACCGGCTGGCGCGCCTGCCCGGCTTCGGCCGGTTCCTCGCCGTCACCGACTCCCTCGCGCTGTACGGCGGTCTGGACGGTGAACCGGACACATGACCCGCCACCGCCCGGCCCGTACCGTCTCCCGCGACTGCGACGCCCTGGTCATCGGCTCCGGCGCGGGCGGCGCGGTGGCCGCGCTGGAACTGGCGCGGGCCGGACACCGCACCGTCGTCCTGGAGGAAGGCCCCCGGACGACCACCGCCGAACTCGCCGCGTCGGCACCCGCCGCGAACCTGCGCCGCCTCTACCGCGACGCCGGACTCACGCCCATCCTCGGCAGCCCGGTCATCCCGTACGGCGAAGGGTGCTGCGTGGGCGGCAGCACGGTCGTCAACGGCGGGCTGCTGTGGGCACCGCCGGACGCGCTCCTGGAGCGCTGGGCGCGGGAGATGGGCACCACCGACTACCGCGCCGACCGGCTGGCCGGCCACCTGCGCACGGTGGCCGGTCTGCTCGGCGCCGGCGAGCAGCCGCACGGTGACGGCAACGCGGACTCGCGGCTGCTCGCCGACGCGGCCGACGCCTTGGGCTGGCGGTGGGCCGCCGCCCGGAGGGCCGCGCCCGGCTGCCGCCACCGCAACCGCTGCCCCACCGGCTGCCCCAGCGGCGCCAAGCGCAGCATGCTCGTCAGCTATCTGCCGGAGGCCGAGCGGTACGGGGCGGTGATCGAGCCCGGTACCCGGGCCGTGCTGCTGCGGCACGACGGCCGCACCGTGCACCGCGTCACGGCCCTCGCCGGCCCGGACGGCCGGACCCGCGTCGACTACCGGCCGCGTACGGTCTTCCTCGCCGCCGGGGCCGTCGGCAGCGCCGTGCTCCTCCGGCGCAGCGGCATCCATCCCCGCGCCGCCGGGCGGGCCATGGGATTCCACGTGAACTTCCGCCTGGTGGCCCGCTTCGCCGACCCGGTGCACGCCGGGCGGGGCACGATCTTCACCGCCCAGCTGCGGGAGTTCGAGAACCTGGGCATTCACGTGATGCCCGCCAACCTCACCGCCGGTTCACTGGCGGCGGCGCTCGCCGGGCACGGCCCCGCGGTGGTCGACGGGCTGCTGGCGGACCTGGATCGGGTCGCGGTCTACACCGTGCAGGTGCGGATGACCGGACGGATCGCCGTACGTCAACTGCCGGGCGCCGGACGGCTGTTGCGGCACCGGATCACCGCGTACGACCGCGGCCTGCTGCGCTACGCGTTCGCCCGGGCGGCGCGCCTGCTGTTCCGGGCGGGTGCCGTGGAGCTGTTCCCGCCGTGCCCCGGTGTGCTGCGCTCGGACGGCGCGGCGCGGGACTTCGCGGCCCGCGCCGACCCGCGAGGCTGGAATTTGGTGTGCGTCCACGCCATGGCGTCCTGCCCGATGGGGCACCCCTCGCTCGGCGGCATGTGCGACCAGCACGGCCGCCCGTACGGTTTCACCAACCTCCGGCTGTGCGACGCCTCGGTGCTGCCGGGGCCGTCCGGCCTCAGCCCGCAGGGCACGGTCATGGCGTTCGCGCACGAGATCGCCGCCCGCTACCTCTCCTCACCCCCGCAGGTCCCCACGAGGAGGCACTGTGACAGCGACACCACCCCCTGACAGCGCGCGGCACGGCACCGAGGCGCGCCCGCGCGGCCTGCTCCGCCCCACCGGCCCCGTCGTGGACTGCGACATCTGCGTCATCGGCTCCGGCATGGGCGGCGCGACCCTGGCGTACGCCCTGCGCGGCACCGGCGCGCGGGTCCTCGTCGTCGAGCGCGGCGACTTCCTGCCCCGCGAGTGGCAGAACTGGTCCGCGCCCGCGGTCTTCACCGCCGGGCGCTACCGCAACGCCGAGCCCTGGTACGACGCCGCCGCCGGCCGCTACTTCTCGCCCGGCGTGCACTACTACGTCGGCGGGAACACCAAGGTCTTCGGCGCCACCCTGCCGCGCTTCCGCGAAGCCGACTTCGGGCCGCTGGAACACGCGGAGGGCATCTCGCGCGGCTGGCCGTTCCCGTACGGCGTCCTCGAACCGCACTACGCGCGCGCCGAAGCCCTCTACCGGGTGCACGGCACCCGCGGTGCCGACCCGACCGACCCGTGGCGCTCGGGCGCCTACCCCTGGCCCGCCGTGCCGCATGAGCCCGCCGTCGCCACGCTGGCGGAGTCGCTGCGCGCCCAGGGCCTCACCCCGTTCGCGCTGCCCACCGGCGTCGATCTCCGGGCGGACGGCGCGTGCCTGCGCTGTGCCACCTGCGACGGCTTCCCGTGCCTGGTCGAGGCCAAGAGCGACGCCGACGTGTGCGCGCTGCGGCCCGCGCTGGCCGCCGGCAACGTCTCGCTGCTCACCCGGGCCACGGTCACCCGGCTGGAGACCGGGCCGTCCGGGCGGCGGGTGTCCGCGGCGCTGGCCCGGTACGAGGGCGGCGAGTTGCGTATCCGCGCCGACCGGTACGTGCTGGCCTGCGGCGCGGTCAACACGGCGGCGCTGCTGCTGCGTTCGGAGCCCGGCGCGCTGCACACCGGGCCGGTGCGGCGGACGGGCCTGGCGAACGGCTCCGGACAGGCCGGACGCAACTACATGGTGCACAACAGCTCTTTCCTCATGGCCGTCGATCCGCGCCGCCCCGACGACGTGGTGTTCCAGAAGACGCTGGGCGTCAACGACTGGTACCTCGCCGACGGCACGCACGGCCCGCTCGGGAACGTCCAGGCCCTGGGCAAGCTGCGGGCCCCCTCGGCGGGCGGCCTGTGGCCCCGGGCGCCGCGCCCGCTGCTCGCCGCCGCCACCCGGCGCAGCATGGACCTCTACCTCACCAGCGAGGACCTGCCGGTGCCGGACAACCGCGTGACCGTCGGCGCCGGGGGCCGGGTCGAGGTGCACTGGCGGCCGGTGAACCTGCCGCCGCACCGCGAACTGGTCCGGCGCGCCACCGCGATGATGCGCCGGGCGGGCTTCCCCCTGGTCTTCACCCGGCGGATGGGCATCGCCGTCAACTCGCACCAGTGCGGCACCGCGGTGGCCGGGGAGGACCCGGCGACCAGCGTCGTCGACCCGGACTGCAAGGCCCACGAGCTGGCCAACCTGTGGGTCGCGGACAGCTCCTGGTTCCCGTCCTCGGCAGCGGTCAACCCGGCGCTGACGATCGCCGCCAACGCGCTGCGCATCGCGCCCGCGGTGGCGGGAGAGGCGGTCGGGACGACGGCGGCGGACATCCCGTACGGGGACGGGACCGGCGACCGCCCGGACGGAGGGACCGCGGGCCCGTGCGCGACCGGCGGCGGCCGCGGGGACGGAGGGACCGCGGGCCCATGATCGTCGATCACGCCTACGAACTGGTCACCGACGACGTCTTCCTGCGCCTGGACGGCCTGCTGCCGCACGCCGAGCTGTTCCTGAAGCTGGAAGGGCTCAACCCGGCCGGTTCGGTCAAGCTCAAGACCGCCACCGGCCTGGTCGAGGACGCCGAGCGCCGCGGTCTGCTGCGCCCCGGCGGAGCGCTGATCGAGTCGTCCTCCGGCAACCTGGGCATCGCCCTGAGCGCGGTCTGCGCGGCCAAGGGCTACACCTTCACCTGTGTCACCGACCCGCACGTACCGCGCCAGAGCGTCGCCCTGATGCGCGCGTTCGGCGCCCACGTCTGCGTCGTGGACACCCCCGACGGCAACGGCGGCTACCTGGGCAGCCGGATCGCGCTGATCCGCAGCGCTCTGGACCTCGACCCGTCGCTGACCTGGCTCAACCAGTACGCCAACCCGGCCAACCCGGCCGTGCACGCGGCGCGTACCGCCGCCGCCGTCCTGCGCGAGCTCCGCGCCGTGGACTACCTCTTCGTCGGCGCCGGCACCACCGGCACCGTCATGGGCTGCGCCACGCACTTCCGCCGCCACTCGCCCCGTACGACCGTCGTCGCGGTGGACGCCGAGGGCTCGGTGACCTTCGGCGGCCCGCCCGGCACCCGCCGCATCCCGGGCCTGGGCACCAGCCGGGTACCGGAGATCTGCCGCCCGCGGGACGTGCACCGCGTGGTGTCGGTGCCCGAGCGGGACGCCGTGCTGATGTGCCGCCGGCTCGCCCGCAGCCACGGCCTGGCCGTCGGCGGCTCCACCGGTTCCGTGCTCAGCGCCGTCCTGCGGCTGCGGTCCGGCATCCCGCCGGGCGCCCGCGTGGTCGCGCTCTCCGCCGATCTCGGGGACCGCTACCTGGACACCGTGTACGACGACGCCTGGGTCGCCGGGCACTTCGGCCCCGCGGTGGCCGCGCCGCCCGGCCGCTCCAGGCTCCCCGGCCCCGGCGCCACGAAGGCCGCCCCAGAGGAGGTGCGTTGAATGACCCCGCCCGCCGTGAACGCCGCCCCGGCCCCCGGCCGCCCCCGGCCCTCCGCCGCACCGGGCAGCGGCGAGAACCTCCAGGACCTGTACTGGCCGCCCGTCCGCCCCTTCGAGTCCCTGGACCCCGCGCTCGTCCGCTTCCTGGCCGCTCCCCCGGCCGCCCGGTCCGCCCTGCTCGCCCGGCTGCGCACCGACCCCGAGGCGCACGGCCGTTTCCTCCACGACCACCTCGCCACGCTCTACGCCCACTCCTTCGGCTACCGCGACGGCCCGGCCGCACACGCCCCCGACGACGACCTGGAGATCGCGCTGTACGCGGCGCGCACCCGTCTGGAGCACGAGTTCCTGACGTACGGCTGCACCCCCGCGCCCGTACCGCACCTCAGGAGCCAGGAAGCCGTCGCCGACCACCTGGAAGCGCTGGCCGCCGACAACCCCGGCGCCTCCCACCCCCTCTTCCGCTTCCTCGCCACCGACGCCACGCGGGAGCAGATCGAGTACTTCCTGCGCTGCGAGCTGATCCGCAACGAGGTCGTGGACGACGAGGTCGCCCTGCTCGTCGTCGGCCTCCAGGGGCATCAGAAGGCGGTCGCGGCGTCGAATCTGTGGGACGAGTGCGGACGCGGGCGGCTGGAGAACTTCCACACCTACTGGCTGCGCCGCCAGCTCGGCTCCCCCGCCGGGTGGGAAGCGCTGGCCGACTACCGCCGCGACCACCCCTGGTTCGCCAAGCCGACGTCCAACCTCTTCGCCGCGCTGCTGCTGCGCCCCGCCCGCGTCCAGGCCGCGTACGGCTGCTTCCTCGTCTTCGAGAGCTGGGTGGAACCGCACTTCACCCTCCTCCTGGAGGGCATGACACGAGTGGGCATCCACGACGACGACATGCGCGTGTACTACACCGCCCACACCCGCATCGACCCCCGGCACAGCCAGGACCTGTGCGACGGCCTGCGCGCCCAGCGCCCCCGGCTCACCCCCCGGGAGCTCCGGGCCGTACTCCACGGGGCGCACCTCGCGGTCGACACGGGCGTCCGGCAGTACGACCGCATCCGGCGTCACTTGGAGACCATGGGCCCGCGGGGCGTACGCGCACCGCGGCCCCAGGACCACTGAGGCCGGCCGCGATCGGAGGAACCATGACGGACCCGGACCGGAGCGCCCCCCAGACGGGCGCGGCCGACACCGTACTGACCCTGCCCGGCTCGATGCCCACCCCGCCCGGCACCGGCCGGGCGACCGGCACCGCCGTCCCGGCCTCCGCCGCCGGAGTGCCGCACGACCGGGCCGGCGGCGTCACGCTCGGCCTCGACATCGGCGGCACCGTCGTGAAGTCCGCGCTGGTGGCCCCCGACGGCACGGTCCGGTCCGAGAGCCGCTGCCCGACGCGGCCCGGGGACGGCCCCGACGCCGTGCTGCGCACCGTCCTCGACCACGCGGCCGAGGGCGTGGCCGCGGCCCGCGCGGCGGGCGAGGACGTGCGCGCGGTGGGCATCGCCTCCTGCGGGCTGGTGGACGAGGACGCGGGCTCCGTCGTGTTCTCCGCGTCCATCCAGTGGCGCGACCTGCCGCTGCGGCGGCTGGCGTCGGAGCACCTGGGCCTGCCGGTCGCCCTCGGGCACGACGTACGGTCCGGCGGCCTCGCGGAAGCGCGGCTGGGCGCCGGGCGCGGGCACCGGGTCGTCCTGTTCGTGCCCGTCGGTACGGGGGTGGGCGGCGCGCTGCTGCTGGACGGGAAGCCGTTCCCGGGCAGCCACTGGTGCTCCGCGGAGATCGGTCACGTCGTCGCCCGGCCGGACGGGGACGCCTGCCCGTGCGGCCAGCGCGGCTGCCTGGACACCATCGCGGGCGGCGTCGCCGTGGCCCGCCGCTACAACGAGCGGTGCGGCACGCTGCCCCCGGTCTCCGGCGCCGAGGAGGTGGCGCAGCGCGCGGCGGCCGGCGATCCGGTGGCCGTACGGGTGTGGGAGGAGGCGGCCGACGCGATGGCGCAGACGCTCCTGACGGCCGTCACCCTCTTCGACCCGGCCGTCCTGGTGCTGGGCGGCGGCCTCAGCCAGGCGGGCGAGCAGCTGCGCGCGCCCCTGCGGCGCGGCCTCGAACAGCGGGCCGCCTTCCAGGTCCTGCCCGACCTCGTCTTCGCCCGTCTGGGTGAACGGGCGGGCCGGATCGGGGCCGGGCTGCTGGCCTGGGACCTGGTGCACGCCCGGACAGGAGCGCGGGCATGAGCGGGCGGGAGCCGCGGACACGAGTGTTCACGACCGGACGGGAGTATCGCCATGAGCGTGCACGACCGGGCGGAAACGGTCACACCCCCGCCCGTACGCGGGCACGGCCCGCCCCAGCCGCACACCCGCATCGGCTGCCGACCCGGCCCTGACCGGCCACGCGGCCCCCGCTGACCGGGTCTGCCCGCGGCGCGGCGGGCGCGGGGGAAACGGGCATGTACACCGCAGTGGGCGCGGCGGACCGGCCCTGGAGGCCGTCGATCGGGTTCGCTTTCCCCAGCCGGGTTCTCCGTCCTCGAAAGGGGCCCCGACCATGAAACACCCCGCCTCCGGCGCCGGTTCCCCCGGCGCCGAAGCCCCCCGACCCGCCGGCGCCGCGGACACCGCCGAGGCCGGCACCCGCGCCGCGCCCGGCGGCCCGGACCACCACCTCGTCGAGGGCCGCACCATCGACGCCGTACCGGAAGGCGAACGGCACGGCCGGCCGCGCGACCTGTTCGCCGTCTGGTTCGCCGCCAACATCAGCCCGCTGACCATCGTCTCCGGCACCATCGCGCCGCTCGTCTTCGGCCTCGGCCTGTGGCCCGCCATCGCCGCGGTGACCCTGGGCAACCTGCTCGGCGGCTTCCTGATGGCCCTGCACGCCGCGCAGGGGCCGCGGCTCGGCGTCCCGCAGATGATCCAGAGCCGCGGCCAGTTCGGCAGCCACGGCTCGCTGCTGGTCACCCTCGTGGTCGTCTTCATGTACGCGGGCTGGTTCGCGTCCAACCTGGTGATCGCCGGACAGGCGCTGCACCGCTCGGTGCCCGCCGTGGGCGTCCCCGGCTGGCTGGTGCTGTGCGCGCTGGCCGGCCTGGTCGTCGCGGTGGTCGGCTACGACCTGATCCACCGGGTCGGCCGCTGGGCCACCGTGCTGACCCTCGCGCTGCTCGCCCTGTGCGCCGTACGGGTGGTCATGACCCCCGGCGTCCTGGAACGCGCCGCGCACGCCACCGGCTTCACCCTCTCCGGCTTCGTCGGCATGACCGCGATCGGCATCCTCCTCCAGATCACCTACGCGCCGTACGTCTCGGACTACACCCGCTACATGCCCGCGCACGCCGCGTCCCGCCGCTCCACCCTGTGGTTCACCTACTGGGGCAGCGTCCTGGGCAGCGTGCTGCCGATGCTCCTCGGCATCGTCATGGGCATCGCGGTGGCCGACGACGCGATCGCCGGGCTGGACACCGTGCTCGGCGGCACCCTGTCCGCCGTCGTCCTGGGTGCCTTCGCCGTCATCGTCGTGCACGTCAACTCGATGAACCTGTACGGAACTTCGCTGTGCCTGATCACCGCGGCCCAGACCTTCCGGCACCGCTGGCTGCCGGGCCGCCGGACCCGTACGGCGCTGATCGCGGCCCCGCTCGCGCTCGGCCTGACCCTCGCCCTGGCCTTCCAGGACACCTTCCTCGCCTCGTACACCGACTTCCTGGCGATCCTCCAGTACGTCCTGATCCCGTGGACCGCCATCAACCTCGTCGACTTCTACCTGATCCGGCGCGGCCACTACGACGTACCGTCCTTCTTCGCGCCCGGCGGCGGCGTGTACGGCCGCGTCAACGGACCGGCCGTCCTGGTCTACGCGGTCAGCTTCGCGCTGGAGGTCCCCTTCATGCACACCTCGGCCTACACCGGACCGGTGGCCACGGCCCTCGACGGGATAGACCTCTCCTGGGCCGTCGGCCTGCTGGTCCCGTCCGTCGCGTACTGGCTCATCGCCCGCCGCCGTACCGCCACCGCGCCGGACACCACCGCCCCGGCCGCCCCGGCCCCCGCCCTCCCGCAGGAAGGCTCCTGACCATGTCCACCACGTCCGACTTACGCGCCGAGGCGGCCCGCCTCCTGCACACCAACCGCTACCTCACCCTCGGGACCGCCACCCCCGGGGGCACCCCCTGGACCGTCCCCGTCACCTACGCCTGGGACGACGCGGACCACTTCTACTGGTGGTCCGCGTCGGACGCGCTGCACTCCCGCAACATCTCCGCCAACCCCGCCGTCTCGGTCCTGGTCTTCGACTCCCAGGTGCCCGACAGCGAGGCACAGGCCCTCTACGGCGAGGGCACCGCCCACGCCCTCCCCCCGGCCGACCTGCCGACGGCCCTGGGCGTCTTCTACGCCCGCCGCTACCCGGACCCCGCCGTTCGCGCCCGCAAGGCCCGCAGGCCCGCCGAATTCCAGGGCGACTCCCCCAAGCGCTTCTACTGCGCGACCATCCACACGTACTCCGCCCTCACCCCGGACCCCCACCCGGCCCACGGCAACACGGTGCCCCACCGGACCGTCTTCCCCTTCACCACGGCATGGGCGAAGGCGTACGCACCGGAGTGAGCCGGGAGCCCAGCGACGCCCTCAACGGACGACCGCTCAGCGGCTCTTCCGCAGCCAGGCGAGGAGCGCCACGAGCGCGACCGGCGCCCCGACCGCCACCTTGACGGCCGCCTTCGTGGACAGCCAGGCGAAGCCGGGGGTCCACCAGTCCAGCCACCACCCCAGCAACAGGGCCAGCACCACCACCAGGGCAGTGCACACCACGGACACCGCTATGCGGGCGGCCCGGCTGCCGGACTGCTCCCCGCTCTCCCCCACGCTCATACGTGCGATCGTAGCGGGGCGGGAGCAGCCGTCCGTGCCGTCAGGTGACGATCTCGCCAGGCAGGACCGGACGCCGGCGGCCGTGCCGGGTGGCGGCCTCGTACGCGGCGCCGACCTGGAGTACGGCCAGGTCCGCACGCGGCGGGCCGACGATCTGGAGCCCCACCGGCAGCCCCTCGGGGGTGAAGCCCGCCGGCACGGACAGCGCGGGCACACCGAGCACGGACACGAAGTAGGCCGACCGCATCCAGTCGATGTACGTGTGCTGCGGCTGCCCGTCGACCACGGCCGGGTACTCCAACTCCGCATCGAACGGCGCGACTTGCGACACCGGCGCCAGCAGCACGTCGTACCGGGCGAAGAATTCCACGGCGCGCAGGTGCAGCCGCGCCCGTTCCGCCGTGGCGCGCGCGAGGTCGGCCCCGGTCAGGCGGCGGCCCTGCTCGATGTTCCACACCAGACTCGGCTTCAGGGCGTCGCGGGACGCGTCGAGCACCGCGCCGAGCGCGGCATCGAAGTGGTGGGCCCGCAGCGTACGGAAGACGTCGTCGGCCCCGTCCAGGTCCGGGCAGTCCTCCGCGACCCGGCAGCCGAGCTGCCGGAACACCTCCACCTGCGGCTCCAGCACGGCCCGTACGCCGGGGTCGACCGGCACCCGGCCGCCCAGGTCCGGTGTCCAGGCCACGCGCAGCCCGGTGAGATCGCGCGCGGGCAGCTCGCGGAACGTCGCACCGGGCGCCTCCAGACTGACCGGGCAGCGCGGGTCCGGTCCCGCCATGACCGACAGCAGCAGCGCGGCGTCGGCGACCGTACGGGCCATCGGGCCGGGCACGGTCAGCGTGTCCCACGGGTTCCACGCCGGGTACGACGGCACACGGCCGGGCGTGGGCCGCAGCCCCACGACGTTGCAGAAGGACGCGGGGTTGCGCAGCGAGCCGCCCATGTCGCTGCCGTCGGCGAGCGGTTGCAGCCCCGCGGCCAGGGCGGCAGCCGCCCCGCCACTGCTGCCGCCCGCCGAGCGGCCCAGGTCGTACGGGTTGCGGGTCACCCCGAAGACGGGGTTGAACGTGTGCGAACCGGCGGCGAACTCGGGCACGTTCGTCTTCCCGATGCGGATCGCCCCGGCGGCCTCGATGCGCTGGACGAGCAGCTCGTCCTCGTCCGGAACGGTGTCCGCGTACAGCGGCGAGCCCTGGGTCGTACGCATGCCCCGCGTGAGGTGGGTGTCCTTGAAGGCGATGGGCAGGCCGTGCAGCACCCCCACCTCCGCACCCCGGGCCAGCCGCTCGTCGGCCGCCGCCGCAGCCGCTGCCGCCCCCTCGGGGTCGAGCGTGACGATGGCGTTGACCTGCGGACCGACCCGCTCGATGCGGTCGAGATGGGCCTGTACGACCTCCCGCGCGGACACGTCACGGCGACGGATGCGGGCGGCGAGGCCGGCCGCGTCGGCATAGGTGATCTCGGTGTCACCGGTCATGCCCGCAAGCCAACACCGTCCAGCAGCGCCCCGACCACCCCCCGGGCCCGCCCGACGGCTTCCGTGTCGCCCGTCCGCACACCGCGCGCCCACACCTCCGCGGCGTCCAGCGCGGCGAGCGCCGGCAGCGCGTACCGCTCCGCGTCCGTCAGCTCCCGCCCGTAACCGCGCAGGAAGGCGGCGCGCAGGGCCGGATCGCCCGGGTACGCGCCGCACGTCACCCGTACGAGGTCCTCGGCCGCGCAGCCGAGCCGCGCCCGCGCGAAACCGGCGAACGCCAGGCGCCGGCCCGCCGCGTCCCACAGGAAGTGGTGCTCGCCGACATCGCCGTGGAGGAAGCCCGCGGGCAGCGGCGGGAGCAGGGGGAGCACCGCGGCCCGGTCGAGGACCAGCCGCCGCTCCGCCGCGTCGAGCGCGCCCGCGGCCGACAGGGCGGCCACGTGTTCCTCGGCGGCCGCCTGCCGGGTGTCGGCCCACCGGTCCGCGCCGCCCGCCGGGCCCGCCGCGCCGCACGCGTCGTGGAGCCGGCGCAGCAGGCCGCCCGCCTGCCGGTACAGCTCCGTACGGCCGGCACGGCCCAGGGCGGCTCCGGAGGCACCGGCCCCCGGCGCGGCGGTGAGCAGCAGTGCGAGCCGGCCGGGGTCGCTGTCGACGAGGACGGGCGCGTGCGCGTGGCCGAGGGCGGGGACGGCGTGTCGGTACGCGTGCGTCTCGCGCGTGTAGCAGGCCGCGGACGGCGCGGTCTTGAGGAAGAACCGGGCCGCGTCCGCGCGCGTCAGCTCCCACACCCGGGCGCCGTCCGGCCGCCACGAGACGTTGCGGACCGCGGTGATCTCACCGCCGGCCCGGCGGCGGGCCCAGGCACCGATGCCGGTCGGGACGGATCGCATGGTTCCTCCTCGGTTGACGCCGGTGCGGGCGGGCGCAGACCAGCACGAAGCCCTCGCACCGGCCACCGTACGAGCCACCGCGCCGGTCACCCGAACCGGGGACCGGATGGCCGGAAGTCGGCAGCGCCGACCCGACGCCGCTCCTATCAAGTTATACAGTTGCGCAATCCAGCAAGTTAACCGCGCACATCGACGGCCGCACCGCGCGACCTGCGCCGATCCGCCGGGGGGACCACATGCCAGGCACCGACTTCCTGCGCCGCACCGAGGAGGCCGCCGCCTTCGAGCAGGCCCTCGACCAGGCACTCGGCCTCCCGGAGATCAGAGAAGCACTGCAACGCACCCCGGACGCCCCCCGCCCCGGACAACTGCGCCGCCGGGCACACCGAGAACGCGCCACCCTCTGCGCCACCGCTGCCGCCGAATACGAGACATACGCCCGGCTGCGCGCCCAGGCGGAGTCACACACCCCGGCCGGCTCGCCCCCGGACACCCTGCCTCCGGCCTCCCGCGCCGCGACCGACCCGTCAGACTCCGGCGGCCTGCTCCCCGCCCTGGCCGTCCTCGTACCGAGCCTGGGCGCGGTGGCCGCGGTCCTCTTCCTCGCGATCGGCTTCGGAATGCGCCTCGTCAGTGCCCACCGCCAGTTCGCCGACGAGCTGGTGTACGCGGGCTGGCTCGCCGCGGGCGTCGCGGCAGCGGCAACCGTGGCCGACCTGGTCTGGCTCCTGGCAACAGCAGCCCGCAACCGCCCGACACCCCCCACGAACGCCCACCCGGCCCCCACCCCGGAAACCGACCTGGCACAGGCCCGCGCAGCCTGGCACCAGGCCCTCCTGGAACGCGGCATCCTCCCCTTCCTCCTCACCCACCTCCAACCCCAAGCGCCACACCCTCCCACCTCTCCGACTCCCACCCGGCCCGGCTACTCCGCTCCTGAGTACGGGAGGCCGGAGTACGGCCGACCCGACTACGCGAGCCCCGGGTACGACAGTCCCGGATACGACAGCCCCGAGCACTCCACGGCGAAATCACCGCACTGACTCGGCAGCAACCCCTAGTTAGTAATGGGACCCATTTTCATATAGCCTCGGCGTCATCGCCCGGTGCGGTGCGCCGCGCGGCCCGTGTCCGCGCGCCCGTACCCCGTCCACCCCTGGAGAGGTTCCGGACCATGGCCGTCCCCAAGCGGAAGATGTCCCGCAGCAACACCCGCCACCGCCGCGCCCAGTGGAAGGCCCGCACGCCCGCCCTGGTGCCGGTGACCGTCGACGGGTCCGTCTACCAGGTCCCGCGCCGCCTGGTGAAGGCGTACGAGCGCGGCCTGCTGCGGCCGGAGGACTGACCGCCATGGACCGGCGGACGTCAGCGGCCCCCGGGTCGCCAGGGCGGCCCGGCCCGCTGCCCGTCACCGTGCTCTCCGGGTTCCTCGGCGCGGGGAAGACGACCCTGCTCAACCACGTGCTGCACAACCGGGCGGGTCTGCGGGTCGCGGTGATCGTCAACGACATGAGCGAGGTCAACATCGACGCCGCGCTGGTGCGCGGCGGCACGGCCGCCCTGTCGCGCACCGAGGAGCGGCTGGTCGAGATGGCCAACGGGTGCATCTGCTGCACCCTGCGGGACGACCTGCTGGAGGAGGTCGACCGGCTCGCGCGCGAGAGCCGTTTCGACTATCTGCTCATCGAGTCCAGCGGCATCTCCGAGCCGATGCCGGTGGCCGCGACCTTCGCCTTCCCGCGCGACGACGGTGCGACGCTGGGCGAGGTGGCCCGGCTGGACACCATGGTCACCGTGGTCGACGCCGTCAACTTCCACGCCGAGCTGGCGGGCGGCGACGGTCTCGCCGAGCGCGGTCTGGCTCCGTACGAGGACGACGAGCGCACGGTCAGCGACCTGCTCGTGGACCAGATCGAGTTCGCCGACGTCATCGTCGTCAACAAGCTGGACCTGGTGGACGAGGAGCAGGCGGCGCGGCTGCGGGCGGCGCTCGGGCGTCTCAACCCGGCCGCCCGGATCGTGCCCGCCCGGCACGGCCGCGTGGCGCCCGCCGAGATCCTCGGCACCGGCCGCTTCGACCTGGAGCGCGCCCAGCAGGCGCCCGGCTGGGTCATGGAGCTGAACGGCGACCACGTACCGGAGACCGAGGAGTACGGGATCTCCAGCACCGTCTTCCGGGCGGCGCGGCCCTTCCACCCGGGACGGCTCTGGTCGTTCGTCACGGAGGGGATGGACAGCGGCGCGTACGGGGACATCCTCCGGTCCAAGGGGTTCTTCCGGCTCGCCGGCCGGCCTCTGGTGACCGGCCTGTGGTCGCAGGCGGGCTCCGTCGCGCGCTTCGAGCCGTCGGGGGCCCACGACCCGGCCGAGGACGACCGCCCCGGCGACGCCCAGGAACTGGTCTTCATCGGTACCGGGCTGCGGGCCGGAGCGCTGCACGCGGCCCTCGACAGCTGCCTCATCACGGAGGCCGAAGCACGTACCGAGTCGTACGGCAGCGACCCGTTCCCGGTCTGGGAGACCTACGGCGTGGCCGACACCTGCGAGCACGAGGGCGAACCGGCATGGGCGGCCGGCTGACCCGGCAGCGCGCCTCCGTCCTGCGCGTGCTGACCGCGTGCCAGGACTTCGTGTCGGCCCAGGAACTGCACGTACGTCTGGTGACCGCCGACATCCCCGTCGGGCTGTCCACCGTCTACCGCACCCTGCGCGACCTGGAGCGGGCCGGGCGGCTCGACGTCGTACGGGACGAGGCCGGCGAACGTCTGTACCGGCCGCGCCCCGCCGACGGCCACCGGCACTACCTGATCTGCCGCCGCTGCGGGCGCAGCCGCCCGCTGGACTCCGATGTGGTGGAGCGCTGGGCGGACCGGGTCGGCGCGGAGAGCGGCTACAGCGCCGTCGAGCACACCGTGGAACTCAGTGGCATCTGCGCCCGTTGCACCGGGGCGTGCGCGTAGCCGGGACGCGCGTGCGGGCCGACGGCTGCTCCCGTGGCCACGGAGCGTCCCAGGGGCGCACAAGGGGGCGCACAAGAGGCGTACCGGGGGGCGTACAAGGACCGTCGAGAAAATTCCGTCCCTTCGGCAACCCCCGCCCCCGCCGCACGTCGTGACGGGTGAGGGCGCCATCCGGCGCCGCCCCGCCGATCGTGGAGCAGCCACTGTGAACGACTCCCGTACCTCCGCCTCGTCCCCCTCGTCACCCCTGTCCGCCACCTCGTACGCGCTCACCGGCCGCGCCGGGCGGGCGGCCCTCGCCCGGGTGCGCAGCGCCGTGGCCGCCGGCCTCCTGGTGACGGTCGCCCTGCCCGCGCTCTCCCTGACCGGTACGGCGCACGCCGAGGAGCCGGCCCCCGCGCACAAGCCCACCGCCGCCGCGCCGAAGGAAGCGGACCACGCCGACCGCAAGCCGTCCCCGGTCCCGTCCCACCCGTCGGCCGCGCAGCCGAGCGCGGTCCCGTCCCACCCGTCCGCCGCACGGCCGAGCGCCGTCCCGTCGCACGCCTCCTCCGCGCAGCCGAGCGCCGCGCCGGCGCCGGCCGGTCCCCACTCCGGCCGCGCCGAGCCCTCGCTGCCGCCGGGCCAGGACGCCGACGCGGCCCGGCCCGCCCCCGCGCCCGCCAAGGACGAGCTGGCCAAGACGGGTGCTTCGACCACCACCAACGTCGCGCTGGGCGCCGGCGCCGCCCTGCTGATCGCCGTGGGCGGCGGCGCCGTCTACGCTGCCCGTCGCCGCCGTACCGACTGAGGCCCCCCGCACCCTCCCCGACGGCCGAGGAACCGATGCAGTTCACCGCCGCCGCGCGCCTCGCCCCGGTACGGCCCGCCGCCGTACCGGGGCCCTGGCGCGCCCTGCGCCGGCGCCTGCTCCTGCGTGGCGCCCGCTCCGCCGTGGACGCCCGCGGCACCGTTCCGCCGCCCACCGCGTACGGACCGCCGCCCGCGGCCCCCGCCGGAGCCCCCGGCGACTGCTCGGGCCCCACCATCACGGACCTCTACCACGCGCACCGGCTGGCCATGGTGCGGCTGGCGGTGCTGCTGGTGGACGACCGGGCCACCGCCGAGGACGTCGTCCAGGACGCGTTCGCGGCCCTCTACAAGCGGCACGGCGAACAGCTCGACGAGGTCGACAACGCCCTCGCGTACCTGCGCACCGCCGTCGTCAACGCGGCCCGCTCGGTGCTCCGGCGCCGGCGTACGGCCCGCGACTACACGCCCCCGTACGAGGCGGACGCGCCGTCCGCCGAGGAGCGCATCGTCCTCGACGAGGAGCACCGCGAGGTCCTCGCCGCCCTCGGCCGGCTGACCGCCCGCCGCCGCGAGGTCCTCGTCCTGCGGTACTGGGGCGAGCTGACCGAGGCCCAGATCGCGGCGACCCTGGGCATCAGCCGCGGCTCGGTGAAGTCGATCGCCAGCCGCGCGCTGGACTCCCTGGAGAAGATGCTGGAGGCGGAGACGTGACGGAGCGGGAGTCCGGGGTTTCGGGGGCGGATGGGGAACGGCCGGGCGGGGGCCGGCGAGAGGTGGGGGCCGACGGGCACCGGGCGGGCGCGGGCATCGGCGGGGGCCAACGAGATATGGGGGCCGACGGACACCGGGCGGACCCGGCCACCGACGGGCACCGGCCGGACGCAGCGATCGACGGCCATCGGCCGGAAGCGGGCGCCGCGCCGGATGTCTCTCTCCGAGAGCGTCCGGTCGAGGCGCGGCTGCGGGCCGCCTTCGCGGCGCGCGCCGGGCAGATCGACGTCCGGGATCTGCGGCCCGCCGCGCCGCCCGGTCCCCACCTGCGCCGCGTCCCGTTCCTGCGCCGTGTGCCGTTCGCGGGACGGCCGCTGCGGCGCCTCGTCCTACCCCTGGCGGCAGCGGCCACCGTGACCGCTGCCGCCGTGGGCTACCTGATTCTCGCCCCGGAGACCCCCACGCCGCCGCGCCCCGCGCCCGCCTCGTCCCCCAGCCCCGTACCGTCCCGCCCCACCCCTTCACCGTCCTCCCCCACGCATACGCCCAGGCCCAGCGCCTCCGCCCCGCAGCCCTCCGCAACACCCACGCGCCCCGGCGCCGCACCCACGCCCACCGCGCAGCCGGGGAGCCTGACCCCGGACGCGCGGCCCGGCAGGCCGTCCGGGGACACCACACGGAAGAACGCGGACCGGCAGCCGTCCGCGTCCCCTTCGGACGCGGCGGACCACTCCCCGGATCACTCCACGGACCACTCCGGTTCGGCGACGCCCAGCCGGGCACCAGCGGGTCGCAAGCCGCCGATCACCTCGCCGGGCCGCTGAGCGGGCGGCCGTACCACCACACCCCCGCCCACGGCCGCCCGGCGCGACGAGCCGTACCTCGTTCGTGTCGAATTCACCCGCGCCACACAGTTCACGGGCTTTGCGGAATTTCCGCACTCTTTGCGGGTCCGCCGGGCCCGCGTCACCGCCTCGCTCACGCGCCCCGTTCCGGCTCCCGCGCCCCGGGCGGCGTTCATTTCCGGCCGTCCTCGGGAGCACGTTGCGCCACTTTCCCCGGCCGGTGCCCGCCTTCCCCCGGCCGCGGCCACCCCGCGGCCGCCCCACGCCCACCGTGGCCGCACGGGACGCGCACCACCCTCCGCACCCCGTTCCCGCCCCCGTCTCCCGCGCACCGCGCTCCGGAATTGCCATCCTTTGTCGCCTTCGCTCTCCGTCCGCATGGCTGCGCCCGGAGCCGGTGGCCCGGTAGGCTTTCCGTGTGATCTTCAAGCGCATCGGAAATGGGCGGCCGTACCCGGACCACGGCCGGGAGAGCACCCGCCAGTGGGCGGATGTCGCCCCCCGCCCGGTACGCCTTGACCAGTTGGTGACGACCAAGCAGCAGCTCGACCTGGAGACGCTGCTCGCCGAGGACTCCACCTTCTACGGCGACCTCTTCGCGCACGTCGTGAAGTGGCAGGGCGACCTCTACCTGGAAGACGGGCTGCACCGCGCCGTGCGCGCGGCCCTCCAGCAGCGCCAGGTGCTGCACGCCCGCGTCCTGGAACTGGGCTGACGCCCGCGCCGGACACCACCCGACACGGCGCCGCCTCCCCGATCGGCGGAGCGTATTGGTCCTTTCGGGTGGGGTCTCGCGCCACGCATTGATCATTTAGTAGGCATGGGCCGTGCCCCGCACTACGCTGCGGACATGAGCATGCTGACGCCCCCCGGCATGGGCGGTAAGAAGTACCGCATCACGGGCGACAGGTATCCGCGGATGCGCCGCCCCCGTCACCGTCGGCGGATCGCCCTGGTGATCACCGCCGCCGTCTGCGCCCTCACCCTGGCCGGGTGGGGCACGCTGCAGCTCATCGATGTCTTCGGCGGCAAGGGCGGTACGGCCCAGGCCGCGCAGGACAAGAAGAAATGCCCCGGCCCGGGCGGTGCGCAGCAGGCCGGCGCGATGGCGTCCTCCGGTACGGGCAAGCCGTTGCCCAAGCCCGCCGACGTCACCGTCAACGTCCTCAACGCGACGGCGCGCGGCGGCCTCGCCAAAACGACCGCCGACGAGCTGAAGAAGCGCGGCTTCAAGGTCGGCAAGGTGGGCAACGCCCCGCCCGCCTACGACAAGAAGGTCAAGGGCGCGGGCGTGCTCCTGGGCGCGCAGACGACGTCCGAGGGCGGCCGCAAGGTGCTGGGTACGCAGCTCGAAGCCGCGGAGTCCAAGACGGACACCCGTAAGACCGGCGACGTCGACCTGATCATCGG
Source organism: Streptomyces sp. NPDC018019 (assembly GCF_044327805.1). Taxonomy (NCBI): domain Bacteria; kingdom Bacillati; phylum Actinomycetota; class Actinomycetes; order Kitasatosporales; family Streptomycetaceae; genus Streptomyces; species Streptomyces sp. NPDC018019. The sequence continues at coordinate 90,728 of NZ_JBIRGD010000003.1, forward strand.
CGACACGTTCAAGGCGCTGGCCGAACCGGCCGCCGCCCAGAAGTCGCTCACCGCGCTGACCGCACCGTCCAAGGCGGACCCGCACTGCCGGACCTGAGGGGCGCATCGGCCGGGCGGGCCTGAGGGGGCACACCGGCCGGCCCTGATGGGGGCGACGGCCGGCCCGGGACAGCCCGGACCGGGCCGGGACGGCCGGACCGGCGGGACAACCCGGCTCGGCGGAACAGCCCGGACCGGCGGAACAGCCCGGCCTGGAACCCAGTCCTGGGGCCCAGCCCCAGGGGCACGGCCCGCTCCGCGCGGGCCCGCCCCGGACTACGAACCCTTCCTCAGCCCGCCGTGCCGTACATCCGGTCGCCCGCGTCGCCCAGGCCGGGAACGATGTAGCGGTCGGCGTTCAGGCGCTCGTCCACGGCCGCCGTGACGACCGTCACCGGCGCGCCCGCCAGCTCGCGCTCCATCACCTCGACGCCCTCGGGAGCGGCCAGCAGGCAGATCGCGGTGACGTCGTCCGCACCGCGGTTGATCAGCTCCTGGATCGCCGCGACCAGCGTGCCGCCGGTGGCCAGCATCGGGTCCACCACGTACACCTGGCGGCCCGAGAGGTCGTCCGGCATGCGCGTGGCGTACGTGTGGGCCTCGTACGTCTCCTCGTTGCGGACCATGCCCATGAAGCCGACCTCGGCCGTGGGCAGCAGCCGGACCATGCCGTCCAGCATCCCCAGCCCGGCGCGCAGGATCGGCACGACCAGCGGGCGGGGGTGGGAGAGCCGCACACCGGTGGTCGCCGTCACCGGTGTGTCGATGTCGACCTGCTCGGTCCGCACATCGCGGGTGGCCTCGTACGCGAGCAGGGTGACCAGCTCGTCGGCGAGACGCCGGAAGGTCGGGGAATCGGTGCGCTTGTCGCGCAGGGTAGTGAGTTTGTGCGCCACCAGCGGGTGGTCGACGACGTGGATCCGCATGACATCGACAGTAGCCGAGGTCAGGAGCGCCGGCGCCCGCCCGTCGGCGCCGGGCGGGCCGGGAAACGGATTCCGACGCATTGGCATCGACCCACCGCTCCGGGGGAAAGTGGGCACAAACGCCCGGTCTGTCGCACCGGCGCCGGGCACGGACCTCGTCCCAAGGCGGTGTACGGCGTGCCCGACGGGAATGGGAACGGAAACGGAACCGGCCGCGACGGCGGACACACCGGCGTCGGCGACAGCCCGGGCAAGAACACGGGCCGACGCCGGACCGGCAGGACAGCCGGAAAGCGCGGGCGGGCCGGGGCGGCGGCCCCAGCGGCCCGCACCGGAAAAGCTGCCGCCGCCCAGGCAGCCGACGCTGCCACCAATCGGGAAGCCGACGCGCGGGACATCGCCGTACAGGCGATCTCCGTACGGGAAACGGACGCCCGGGAAGCCGACGCCCGGGAAGCCGACGCCCGGGAACCCTCCGTACGGGAAACCGATGCGCGCAGCCCCAGCACCCGGGCCACCAAGCGCACCGGCCACCGGGACACCACCGACCGGGACACCACCGACCCCGACACCACCGACCGGGACGCCAACGCCCAGGACATCGGCGACGGAGCCACCGGCGGCGAGAACGACGCGGCGCGCCGGCGTCGGCGCGCCCAGTTCCTGCGCGACCTCAACGAGGCCAAGGAACTGCGCGACCGCGTCCAGCCCCGCCGCGCCCGGGCGGCCCGGATGCGCCAGGCCATGAGAATGCGCACGTTCCGCTGGTAGCCGAACGCCTCTCCAGCCCCCTCAGAACCTTCCGCCACACAAGACGTGAGCCACATCTCTCGGAACGGCCGCACGACGCCACGCCGAAGACCCCGCGCAATCGCGTTGTTTCTGCCACGATTCCGATGGGCGGGGACCTGCGGCGCCAAGGCGTCACCCCGTCCGACCCGGCACGCCTATGACCAGTGGGAGAGTCACGGTGTACTTCGCCGCACTGCTCGCGCGCACCGAAGACGGGTGGGAAGCGAGCGACACGGAGCTCGACAATGTGGAGACCCTGACCGATCTGGCCGACCTGGCCCGTGAGGCCGCGGTCGACGACGACACGGTGGTGGCATACATCGAGCAGGAAGGCACGTGGTTCGGAGTCGTCCGCGTGGACGGCGAGGACGATCCGCGGATCTTCGTCTCGAACGCCGCCGCCGCCGCCCGCAGCTCGTACGGTGCGATGCTCACCGACGAACTGCTCGGCCGCGACGAGGAAGGCACGGACGACCTCGACAGCCTCGACCTGGACGGTACGGAGGACGGCGAACCCGACCCGGCGGACGGCGGGAGCGAGGGCGAGGAGACGGTCCCGGCCGCCGATGCCCAGACGCCGCCGCCCGGCCCGCTCGGCGACCCGGACCTGCTGGCCGACCTGGGCATCGGCGAGAAGGAGCTGCTCGCACTCGACACCGACGCGCTGTCCGAGATCGCCGACTCCCTCGGCTGCACGGACGTCCTGGAGGCCGTGAGGTAACGCCCGTCACGGACACTGGGAGGCATGACCGCCCCTTTGCCCGACCCCCTCCGCCCCACGGCGCCCGACCCGCTGCGCGATCCCTGGACCACCGCGATGCGCCGGGCGCTGGACGAGGCCGCCCTCGCCCCCGGGACCGGTGACGTCCCGGTGGGCGCTGTTGTGCTGTCCGCGGACGGCACGGTGATCGGCACCGGCCGCAACGAGCGCGAGGCGACCGGCGACCCCACCGCACACGCCGAGATACTCGCCATCAGGGAGGCGGCCCGCACCCTGAACACGAACCCGTCGCTCGGCGGGGGGGCCTCGCTCAGCGATCCCATTCGGGGTGGTGGCGGGCGACGGGCGGGAGAATGGCGGCTGACCGGCTGCACGCTCGTAGTAACCCTTGAGCCGTGCACCATGTGCGCCGGCGCCATCGTGCTGTCCCGCCTCGACCGCGTCGTCTACGGAGCGGCCGACGAGAAGGCCGGAGCCGCCGGCTCCCTCTGGGACGTCGTACGCGACCGCCGCCTCAACCACCGCCCCGAAGTGATCACCGGCGTCCTGGCCGCCCCCTGCGCCGACCTCCTGACCACCTTCTTCCGCTCCCGCTGACCCCCGCACATCCGCTCCACCGGATACCGATTTCGGCGTACGGCCCACCGTGGGCTAGAGTTCCTCTCGGTAGCGTGTCCGAGCGGCCGAAGGAGCGCGCCTCGAAAGCGCGTGAGGGGGCAACTCCTCCGTGGGTTCAAATCCCACCGCTACCGCTCGTAAACACCCCTCCGATCTGCGGGAACGCGATCGGAGGGGTGTTTTGCGTGTTGCAGGTGCAACACGGTGGGTGCCCGGCTTCCGCTGTGATGACCGTTGGCATGTCTCCTTGCCCACACGGTCATCCACGGCACGGGCCGTTCCCCGGATGTATCCAAGGAGCCCGCGGCGGCGAAGGCTGCGCTGGCATCCGGAGGCAAAACGGCATGGGAGCACCCGGCCACCCGCCGGGCGTGGTGCCGTACCGCGATGTTCCGGTGTGCTGTCCTGGTGGCCTGGCTGCTGGGTTTTCCCGTGTGGCTTTTCGCCGTCGTCATGACGCCGGCCTGGCTGTTGGTGCTGTGGCTTCCAGTGCTGTGTGTCGGCATGTGGTATGCCCTGCTCGCAGTGATTGCGGCGGCCTCCCTGACAGGAACACGTCGGGTGCTGCGCGTCTACCCGTGGCAGGTGGGCATCGCCGAGGCCAAGCCGGAGAAGAACGGCAGTACGCAGTTTGTCGTGCCGGACCCGGAGCGGCCGGAGAAAACCGTGAGTCTCGGCTACGGCGGTCTGATCGGGACCAGGGGGCACTTCTGGGTACGCGCGGTGAAGTCCGGACGGGTCACCGAAGCCTGGTTCGCAGGCGACCCCCGGTACCTGGGCGTCGTCGCGGCTCCTGGGCCGCGGCATCTCCTGGGCGTCGCCCAACGGGAGGCGACGGACGCCCGGATGTCTCCCCGCAAGAAGGGCGTCAGTCCTGAAGCACGAGCGCCGGCACGTGCCGCCGGAGCGCGGGTCGGGGCGGACTGACCACACCGTACGCATCCATCGGAACAGCACTACGGGAAGGCTGCTGGGGTAACGGCGAATCGGCACCGAGGTACAAGGGGCCCGACAGGACCCGAACAGGACCCGGTGCCGTGGGAAGGGTTTCGGACATAACTCAGCGGCCGTGTTTTGCCCTGGGCGCGCCGAGGCAGGGGGAACGGGGGTATGCCATGACGCGTGAGGGCACGGTGATCGCCGATCGCTACCGGCTTGTCGAACAGCTCGCCGTACATGGGAGCCCGGGTCGTACGACTTGGCTGGCCCATGACGAGGAGTGCCGGTACGACGTCACGATGACCGAGGCCGCCCTGCAGCCCTCGGCCGCAGGGGACGGCCCCGACGTCGCGGCCTGGGTCACAGCGGTGCGTGACGAGATCCGTCTCGTGAGGCGCCTCGATGAGCACCACCGCAGTGTTGCCGTACATGACTGTGTGGCACACGGGAGGAGTCTGTGGATCGTGTCCGGGTACGTCCCGGGCGCGGTCGATCTCGGCTCCCGCATCGAGTTCGGCGGCGGCCTGCCGCCCGAAGAAGTGGCTCGTATCGGCCTGGAAGTACTGGACGTGCTGTGCGCGGGCCACTTCCTGGGCGTCATTCATCAGGCGCTGTGTCCGCCGGCAGTGCTGCTCGTTCCCGGCGGTGGCGGCGAAACCTGCGGCACGGTGCTCGTGTCCGGGTACGAGATCGGAGCAACGAGCCGGACAGAGCCGGTACGCCTCCGCTCCTCCGGCAGGGCCCGTGCCCCCCCCCCCCCGCCCGACCCTCTGACCTGCGACAGCAAGCCCTGCCCTCACACCCCGAATGCGTATGATCGATCATTCAAGTGTGGACCAGGGCAGGCGCGGCATGCCGGCGAGCCCAGGCAGTACAGGTGCCGGGCCCTATCGGTGACAGGGGGGTAGCGACGCGATGACGGCCGGAGGGATGGCGCCCGGGGTGGTGCTCGGTGTCGGGGGTGAGGGGGTCGTCGAACCTGTCATCGCCGCGTATGCCGAGGCGTTGCGGGCGGTGGCCAACCCACTCGTGCTGGACGAGGAGCTGTGGCAGGGGTGTGAGCGGCAGGCCCGGGCGATCATCGCGGACTGTCTGCGGTCGCTGGGGGACGAGGACGCCGAGGGCGGGCGCGGGAGTCTGGATTCCGACGCGGAGTTCGCGTCGATGGCGCTCGGGGCCCGGCGGGCGTTGCAGCGGGCGTCGTCCGACGACTCGGTGGCAGCGGCGCACATCCTCTTCGACGTGGTGCTGAAGAGCCTGCGGGGGCTGGCGGACGGCCTGCCGCAGGACGAGCGGGTGCCCCGGCTGCTGCGGGCCGTCGAGACGCTGCACGCCAGCATCAAGATCCGGGTGCGCGCCGCGTTCATCGGCTACGACGCGTTCATGGCGCACAGTGTGGACGCGGCCAACTCCGCCGAGCAGTCGCGGCTCGCCGGCGACATCCATGACCACATCGGCAGCAACCTGAGCCTGGTACTGCGGTGTCTTGAGCTGCACGAGATGGAGGCGCGGACGGGCATCACCGAGGGCTCCGGCCGGGACCGGATCGGTGAGGCGAAGCGGGCGCTGGAGGAAGTGATCTGTTTCGCCCGGGAGCTGGTGAGCGGGTTGCGCTCGGGCGGGCCGGGGCCGGGGCTGCGTGCCCGGCTGGAGGAGTACGTCGCCACGCTCGGTTCCGGGGCTTCGGGCCTGGAGATCGACGTCCGGGTCAACGGGGGCGAGAGCTGGCTGCCGGCCCGGTACCAGGAGGAGATCTTCCTCGTCGTACGGGAGTGTCTGTGGAACGCGGTCACCCACTCCGGGGCGACCGCTCTTTCCGCAGAGGTGAACATCACGCCGCATGTGGTCACCGGTCTCGTCGAGGACAACGGCAGGGGCTTCGACACCGGCCCGGCCGCGTCCGGGGAGAGCGGCGGCAGCGGGCTCGCCTCGATGCGGCAGCGGATCAGGGCGCTGGACGGCGCGCTGTCCGTCGTGTCACGGAAGGGGCTGGGCACCCGGGTCCATCTGCGGGTGCCGAACCCCGCCAGGCCGGCCGAGCCCGGGAACGCCCATGCCTGGTGACCGGGACATCCGGGTACTGGCGTCCGATGATCACTGCCTGCTGCGCTCGGCGCTGTGCGAACTGCTGGACATGGCCCCGGGAATAACGGTCGTGGGACAGGCCGACGACGGCCCGTCCACCGTGGCGCTCGCCACCGCTCTGCGCCCCGATCTGGTGCTGCTCGATGTGGAGATGCCCGGTTCCGGGCCGCATGCGACGCTGGGCGAGCTGCTGCGTGCCGTACCCGGAGTGCGGGTCGTGGTGCTCACCATGCACAGCGACCGGGCGCTGGTGGACTCGCTGCTGGCCGCGGGGGCCGCCGGGTTCGTGCACAAGGGCGTCGATCAGGACGCGCTGGTTGCCGCGATGCGCAGTGTGATGACGGGGGGTAGGGTCACCTGCCTCCAGGGGGCGGGCGCGGGCTCTGCGTCCCCCGTGGAAGAGCCGTCGGGCCTGCTCACCGCGCGTGAGCGCGAGGTTTTGGAGTGTGTGGCCAAGGCCATGAGCAACCGGCAGATCGGACGGCGGCTCGCCATCACCGAAGGCACCGTCAAACGGCATCTGCGGAACATCTTCGGGAAGCTGGGTGCCACCTCCCGGCTCGATGCGGTGAACAAGGGATTGGGCAGGGGGCCGGCCGAGCTTCGTAGGACGGCAGGGTAGGAGGCCCTACCCTGCCGCTCCACGACGCGGGCTCACGACGCCCGCGGGTACCCCTCGTTCCGGAGCAGCTCCGCCACGTCGAGAACCGACCGCCGCTCGTCCTCCGCGCTCCCTGGCCGGGCCGGCAGCAGCGGTACGGCCGTGCTGCCGCCGCGGCGTACCGCACGGTGCCGGCGGGCCAGGGTGGTGAGGTTCTGGCCGGGACCTGCCTCGACGAGGATGTGGTCACCGGTGGCCAGCAGCCGGTCCAGGGCGGGCCCGAACCGGACCGTATCGGTCAGCTGGCGCGCCCAGTAGCGGGGGCTGGTGGCGATCTCGTCCGTCATGAGCTCGCCGGTGTAGCCGGAGTGGACGGGGAACGCCGGCGGGCTCAGCCGTACCGTCCGGAACGCGGCCTCGGCGGCCTCGGCTGCCTCGGCCAGCGCCGGCGAGTGGAACGGCACGGTGGCCGGTACGGGGGCGACGGAATAGCCGTCGGCCCGGAGCTTCTCGCTCACGGCCGCCAGGTGGCCGGTCGTACCGGCCAGCATGGTCTGGCGCTTGGCGTTGACCGCGGCGATCGCCACATCGCCCGTCAGATAGCGGCTGAGCTCCTCCGCACCGCCGACCACCGCGATCATGCCGCCGGCCGGGGCGCCGCGCAGGTGGCCGACGCGCTCGTGCACCATCCGTACGGCATCGGCCAGGCCGATGACCTCGGCGAGCACCGCGCCGACCAGCTCCCCGGCGCTGTGGCCGAGCACCACGGCGGGGCGTACGCCCCAGCTCCGGACCATCTGGCCGAGCGCGTATTCCACGGCGAAGAGCAGCGGCTGGGCCCGTCCCGGGGCGTCGATGCTCGCGTCGGGGGCCTCGCTGAGCCAGTCGGCGCGCACCGCGTGCCCGGCGTCGCCCAGCGGGGCGAGGGCGGCGTCCATGGCCTCGGTGAACACCGGGTCGTGGCGGTAGAGGCCGGCGGCCATCCGTACGTGCTGTGAACCCTGGCCGGGGAAGAGCAGCGCCACCGGGCGCGGCGCGCCGCCCTCGCCGGAGGGGGCCTGTGCTGTCAGGGACATCCGAACTCTCCTTGGTGTGGCCGGTCAGCCGGCGTCGGGGCGCACGACGACGGCGCAGCCGACGCTCCCGTCGGCACCGAGCGAGGTGAGCAGCGCGGCGCGCTCCCCTTCGGTGTCGGCGGCGGGGTCTTGCCAGCGGGCCAGCACGGCAGCCAGCTGGAGCGCCCCACCCGCCCCGTTGGTCTCGCCGAGCACGGGCTGGACGGTGAGCCGGCACGGCTCGGGGCCGCCGTCGAAGGCGCTGCGCAGGGCCCGCTCCTCGACCGCGTCCCAGCCGCGGCGTCCGGCCGCGCCGGGTGCCACGATGGCCACGTCCTCAGACGCCACCCGGCTGCGCAGCAGCGCGGTTCGTATGCAGTCCGCGAGCCGCTGGGCCGCGTGGAGCGGCCCCCGGGCGGGGTCGGCGAAGCCGGTGTCGCAGGCCAGCAGCCGGGCGAGCGGGCGGACGGCCTCGCCCGTCGGAGCGGCGGGTTGCAGTGCGAAGACCGCGCCGCCCTCCCCCAGCGGGGTGCCCGGCTTGAGCGCCCCGGACCGGTACCAGGCCCAGGCGTTCTGTGCCGACAGCTCCTCCACGGCGCCCGTCAGCAGCCGCTGGGCATGGCCGCCCAGCAGTGCGTTACGGGCGTAGCGGAAGGCGTGCAGCGCGGCCAGCGGGCCGCCGGAAACCGTGGCGTTGACGCCGGTCAGGCCGTGCCGGATGGCCGTACGGCCCGCCGCGGCGTTCATCAAGGTGCCGGGGAAATGGGAGGGGTTGACGAAGTAGGGCGCCTCCTGGACGAAGGTGTCCCGGGTGAACTCTCCCCAGGCACGGGCGCTGCCGACGGAACTGCCGAGCACCACCCCCGTCCGGTCGGCGGGCAGTGCCGCGCCGTCCTCGGCGAGCGCGTCCAGCGACAGCGTGCAGGCTGCCATGGCGAGCTGGTCGGCCCTGGTCAGCGCCCTGAGCCCCTTGCGTCCCAGGATCTCGGCCGGCTGCGGCCCCGAGACCGGCCTGATCTCCACCGGGCACTGGACCGGGGCCCCCGCCGGTTCGGCGCCGGGCAGCGCCGCCGGGTCCGCCGGTGGGACGGCGGACCGTCCGGACAGTGCCGCCGCCAGCGGTTCCAGGCCCTGGCCCGCCGCGCTGAGGACCGCGCATTGGACGATGTCCACCGCGGGCACGACGGGCAGTGCGCGCGCCGTCGGCGAAGTCGTGGCTGTCATGGTGTTCATACGGCGGCGTCTCCGAAAATCATTACGGCGTTGTTCCCGCCGAAGGCGAAGCCGTGGTTCTCCACCACCCGCGGCTTGTGCTCCCGTGAGGTGACCGGTACGCAGTCCAGGTCGGCGCCGAGCGCCGGGTCCACGGTCCGTACGGTCGTACTCGCCGGCAGAAAGCCCTCGTACAGTGCGGCGCAGCACACCACCGCACCGAACGCGGCGGCCGCGCCCATGGTGTGGCCGAGCATCGACTTGATGGAACTGATCGGCGGGATGCGCTCGCCGAACGCCTCCCGTACGGACGCGACTTCGGTGGAGTCGTTGGCGCCGGTACCGGTGCCGTGCGCGCAGATGTAGTCCACGTCTGCCGGGACGATGCCGGCATTGCGGTGGGCCCGGCGGATGCACTCGGCGATGGACGGGGCGTGCGGATTGGTCATGTGGTGCGCGTCGCACGTCATGCCGTAGCCCAGCACCTCGGCGTAGACACGGGCGCCGCGTTCGCGGGCGGACTCCAGGGTCTCCAGCAGCAGGGCGGCGCCGCCCTCGGCAGTGACGATGCCGTCACGGTGCTCGTCGAAGGGGCGGGGCACGGTCTCGGCCAGCGCGCCCAGTCGATGGAAGCCCGCGTGCGTGGCGCGGTTGGAGGAGTCGGCGCCGCCGCACAGCACGGAGTCGGCCTCACCGCTGCGTACGAGGTCGTAGCCGTAGCCGATGGCGTAGTTGCCGGCCGCGCAGGCGGTACCGAAGGTCACTGCTTCGCCGGTCAGGCCCAGCTCGGCACTGACGGCGGAGGCGATCCGCCCCGCGTCGGCCTGTCCCACCAGGGTCGGGTCGAGCGCGTCGAGCCCCTCCGCGACCCACCGCGCGGTCAGCTGTTCCAGCACCTGGGACTCGCCGTTGGTGGTACCGAAGACGCTCGCCGTCCGGCGTCCGGACAGTTCCTCGTCGTCCAGGCCCGCGTCCGTCACGGCCATACGCGACGCGGCCGCGGCCAACTGGCCGCTGCGCCCCCATGCCCCGGGGTCGGCCCGCCGCAGATGCTCCGATGCCTTGAACCCGCGGACCTCACCGGCGAGCTGCCGCTCGAAGCCGGTGCCGTCGAACTGCTCGATCGGCCCGATGCCGGAAAGGCCGGAGCGGATGCCCGCGATGAACTCCGCGGCGCCCAGGCCGAGGCCGCTGACGGCCCCGAGCCCGGTCACCACGACCCGGCGTCCGGCGCGGTCAGACACCCGCGGCCTCCGGCGCGTACTTGGCGAGGTGCGCGTAGGTGGCCGGCAGGCTGTCGAGCTCCGGTGCGTCCTCCTGCGGAACCTTGATGCCCAGGTCGCGCTCGAAACGCGAGTACATCTCGATGACGAGCAGCGAGTCCGCGTCGAAGTCGCCGACGAAGCTGCTCTCCTCGGTCAGTTCGTCCGCGTCCGCCTCCAGGACGTCCGCGATGATCTCCCGCACCTTGTTGCGCAGTTCCTCGGGGAGGACGGCCTCACTCATTTATTTCATCCTTTGCGGTTTCTGCGTTGCTGCCGCCGGTCATGAAACCCGGAGCGGTAATGCGCGACAACACTCCGAAAGTGACACAGGGATGTGTCCAGGCGCCTGCAACCCGGGCGCCGAGCGCCCAACTCCCGGTGCCTCCAGCCGCCTTCGGGGCGACCGAGAGACTTACCGGGCCCTGCCGTCCATGCAGCTTTTATGCGCCTGCCATGCCTCTTTCATATCCCTTCCAAGATTCCTCCAGCCGCCTTTCAATCCGGGTCTATCGGGGTGGTGCACCATGCCCGGATGAGAGAATTCGGTCCGGCGGCGCCCAGGGAGACGGTCGGCATCGCGGCCGCCTCGCGCTGGCTGCCCGACGGCGCTTCCCAGGTCTGTGAGGCAGTGGACAGCGGGCGTATTCGTTCCCGTACGGCTCGGGAACTGGGCCACGAGTCACTGCCGGCCGCCGAGGACACTCCGGCCCCCGACATGGCCGTACGCGCGGCCCGTGCCGTACTCGACGCCACCGGGACCGATCCCGGACAGGTCGATGTGCTCTGCCATGCGTGGATGTACTACCAGGGGCACGACCTGTGGTCGCCGCCCCACTACATCGCCGCGCAGCTCGGCGCCGCGCGGGCGCTGCCGGTCGGTGTGCAGCAGGTGTGCAACGGCGGGGCGGCGGCGCTCGACCTGGCCGCTTCCTGGCTCCGCGACCGCCGGGCACGTACACCGGAAGGCACCGCCCGGGGGCTCGTCACCACGGGCGATCGCTTCGGTGCGCCCGGCTTCGACCGGTGGGCCGGTGACTACGGAGTGGCGTACGGCGACGGTGGCACCGCCCTCCTGGTCCGCACCCCGGCGGGCCCCGGAGACGCCCTGCTGCTGCGTGCCCTGGCCACCGTCGCGGCCCCGGAACTGGAGTCGATGCACCGCAGCGGTGACCCGTTCACCGCCGCGCCCCGTGTCCACCGCCAGCGGATCGACATGCGTGCCACCAAGCGTGCCTACCTGCGGGAGCACGGCAACGACGGTTTCACCGCCGCCAATGCGCGAAGCATCCGCACCGTGGTCGCCCAGGCGCTGCACGACGCCGGGACGAGTCCGCAGGACCCCCGGCTGCGCTGCGTGGTCCTGCCCCGCTTCGGGCGCAAGACGCTTCAGGAGGCGTGGCTTCCGGTGCTCGCCGAGTGCGTGCACGCGCCCCCCGTGGACTACGGCCGCGCCACCGGCCATCTGGGCGCCGGGGACGCGGCGGCGGGTCTGGCCGATCTGATCGACGGCGCGGTGCTGGCACCCGGCGAAATGGCGCTGGTGCTCAGCGCGGGGGCCGGCTTCACCTGGTCGTGTCTGGTCGTCGAGGCACCGTAGGCCGTTTTCCCCGCCCGCGAATTCAGCGAACAACCGAGAATCAACGAGGTATCGATGTCACGTTCGGTATTCATCACCGGAGGAAACCGCGGTATCGGCCTGGCCGTCGCCCGCGCCATGGCGGCCGACGGCGACCGGGTCGCGGTCGGACACCGCTCCGGCGAGCCGCCGGAGGGGCTGTTCGGCGTGCGCTGCGAGGTGACCGACCCGGAGTCGGTCGACGCCGCTTTCGAGGCCGTCACGGCCGAACAGGGGCCGGTGGAGGTGCTGGTCGCGAATGCCGGAATAACCCGCGACACGTTGCTGCTGCGTATGAGCGACGAGGCGTTCGACGACGTACTTGAGACCAATCTGAAGGGTGTGTTCCGGACCGTGCGGAAGGCCGCTGGCGGAATGCTCGCCGCGCGCCGCGGCCGGATCGTGCTGCTGTCGTCGGCGCTGGGATTCCTGGGCTCTCCCGGACAGACCAATTACGCCGCGACGAAGACGGCGCTGGTCGGCTTCGCCCGTTCCCTGGCGTGGGAACTGGGCTCTCGCGGCGTGACCGTCAACCTCGTCGCGCCCGGCATCATCGATACCGCCATGACACAGGAACTGAGCGACCGCAGGATGCGGGACGTCATGCGGATGACCCCGCTGAACCGCCCCGGCACCCCCGAAGAAGTCGCCGCCGCCGTGCGGTTCCTGGGCAGCGAATCCGCGGGATACATCACCGGCGCGGTGCTCCCCGTCGGCGGCGGTATCGGCATGGGGATCTGAACAGCCGGTCCCCGTATCCACCTGGTTCATCTGGAGCAATTTCTTGACAACCGACCATGCGACCCGCGCCACCGGTCCGATATCCACGGCCGAACGGCCGGCCCCCGCACCGTCCTCGGAGGCCGGCCCGGGAACCAGCGGCACGGCTCGGCCGCGCCGGCTCACCCTCGCCGTCTCCTGCTTCGGCACCCTGCTGGTGCTGATGAACTACACGGCGCCGATGTCCACCCTCTCGGACACCGCCGCCGACCTCGGCGCCGGCCTGTCCGGCCAGACCTGGATGCTCAGCAGCGTCATGCTGGGCATCGCCGCGCTGCTGCTGATCACCGGCGGCCTCGGTGACGCGCACGGCCAGCGGCGCGCCTTCTTCTGCGGCTCCCTGCTGCTCGCCGCCGGCACCGTCGTGTGTGCCACGGCCACCGACACGGGGGTGTTCGTCGGCGCCCGCATCGTCCAGGGCGTCGGCAGCGCGGCCATCATGACCGCCAGCCTCGGCATCATCGGTTACGCGTTCCCCTCGGGTGCCCAGCGTGTCCGGGCCACCGGCATGTGGGGGGCCATGGTCGGCGGCGGTATCACCCTGGGCCCGGCGATCTCGGCCGCGCTGGCCATGGTGTCCGACTGGCGGCTCGGGTACTGGGCGTTCGCCGTGGGCGCGGTGCTGCTGGCCGTCGCCGTTCGTACGCTCGTGGACGAGTACCGGGGCAACCGCCCCGAGCGCACCGACTGGGCCGGGGCGGTCCTCCTGGGCGTTGCGGTGACCGCCCTGCTGGCGGCGCTGGTCCAGGGCCGAAGCGACTGGCTGGCCCCCGAGGTGCTGGTGCTCTTCGCCGTGGCGGTGGTGCTCGCGGTCGCCTTCGTCGTGGTCGAGCTGCGCACCGCCGCGCCCATGGTCGATCTCCGCCTCTTCCGCGACCCGGACTTCAACGCGGCCACTTTGGGCTCGCTGTTCACCGGGCTCTCCATCCTGGGCGTGCTGAGCTATCTGCCCACGGTGATGCAGAGGTCGATGGGCATGACCGCCCTGGCCGGCGGCGCCATGCTCGGCATCTGGGCCGGTACCTCCTTCGTGGTGTCGCTGCTGGCCCGCCGGCTCACCGACCGGGTGCTGGGCTGGCACCGGCTGGTCATCGGCATGGCCCTGAGCATCGTCGGCGATGTGGCGATCCTCGGCATCGCACCGGACGCCGCCTGGGCCCGCTTCGTACCGGGCCTGGTGGCCAGCGGCATCGGCAGCGGTCTGCTCAACGCGGGCCTGGCCCGGATGGCGGTGGAGAGCGTCCCCGCCCACCGCGCGGGCATGGGCGCGGGCGCCAACAACACGGCCCGCTACGTGGGCGCCGCGATCGGCGTCGCCCTGACCGTCGTGGCCTCCACCTCCGTCACGCCCTCCGGCGATCCGGCGGTGGACGCAGGTGCCGGGATGGACCGCGCCCTCCTCGTCTGCGCCGGACTCTCCGCTCTGGGGGCTCTGTGCATCGCCCTCACCCGGATCGGCAAGCGGACGCCGGCGGGCTCCTGACTGGACGGGAGGCCCCGTCCTCGAAGACGGGGCCTTTCGTCCCCGCCGTCTTCCTGCCCCTCCGCCTTTCTGCCTCCTCCGGAACATGCGCATGTCCCTTACGTGACACCGCAATGGCATGAAGGCTCGCCGCCGCATAGCGTTTGCCCTGCACGAACATCCGTGGACATGCAACACGGGTTGCAGGGAAGCCGCCGCGCGGACGAGGGGGAGAGCCGTACATGACGGGCTTTGGCGTCCTGGGACCGCTGGAAATGCAGACGGCACAGGGCATACGCACCATTCGCGGGCCGAAACTGCGGAAGGTGCTCGCCCTGTTGCTGTCCCGGGCCGGCCGATTCGTGCCGGTCGATCTTCTGATGGACGAACTGTGGTCGGGCAACCGTCCGCAGACCGCGGTGATGACCGTCCGCACCCACGTCTACCATCTGCGCAAACAGCTGGCCGCCGAGGAATTCGGCGGCCCGGAACGCCGGCCGGTCATCGAGGGACGCCCGAACGGCTATCTCCTTCGTCTTCCCGACGGTTTCCTGGATTCGGCAGCCTTCGCCCGCCAGGCACGGCTCGGAGCAGAACTCCTGCACCAGGGCCGCACACAGGAATCCGCGGACGCGCTGCGCGCGGCACTGGCACTGTGGCGCGGGCCGGCGCTTGAAGGGGTGGAATGCGGGCCGGCCCTGGAAGGCTACGTGGCCCGCCTGGAAGAGCAGCGCCAGCGTGCCCTGGAAATGCGCCTGGAGGCGGACGCACGGCTCGGCCGGCACCGCGACATCATCTGCGAACTGCGCACCTTGGTGGCCGCCAACCCGTTCAACGAGTGGCTCCACACCCGTCTCATCGACGCTCTGCGCTGCTCGGGACGGCGCGCCGAGGCGCTGGGCGCGTATCAGAAACTGCGCGCCATGCTCGAAACCGAACTGGGCCTGGAGCCCTGCCTGGAAGTACGGCGTATCCGCTGCCAGATTCTCGGCCGGGCCGCCTGATGTCCCGCTGCCGGCGTCCCGTTGGAAATGCTGTCCGTACGTGATCGACCCCTATGCACCAGGGCCCACTTATGACCCATAAGATCTTTTTCCCGTGCCAACCACTAGATCGCCGGGAAAATCCCGGTCCATAGTCCTGTCCCTCGTCCTGTGCCTCATCGAGGCCAGGCCCTCCGTGCAGGTCATCTTCCTGCTGCGTCTCTCGGCGGCGTTTCTGCTGGCGGGCCCGGTGACTTCGGTCACCCCTGCCGCTTTCGGCCTCACCGCGGCTGCCTGGGCCTGCGCGACGACGTACGTCTACCTCATCAACGGCGTGCACGACGCACCCGAGGACCGGCTGAACAGCAACGGCCGCCCCATCTCCAGTGGCCGCCTCTCCCCCGGGAGGGCCAAGGTGATCGCCTGGTGCCTGGCCCTCACCGCCCTGCTCATCGCGGCTCTCGGCCCGGTGCGCCACCTCACCGTGCTCGTCGCCGCCCAGCTCCTCAGCGGGTACGCGTACTCGGCGCCCCGAATCGCCCTGAAGCGCCGGACCTCCACCGCCGTGCTGTGCATCTTGGCGCTAGGGGGCCTGACCTTCGCCGCGGGCTGGTCCTGTGCGGGCGGTGAGAGCCGTGCCGGACTGCCGGTGCTGGTCTTCGGCACCGTGATGACGTTGTGGATGGGAGCGGTCGGCGCCATGGTGAAAGACCTGTCCGACCTGGCGGGAGACGCCGCGGCCGGCCGGCGTACGGTGCTCGTCCGGTGGGGCGAGCGGCGGGCCCGGGCGATCTGCGCGACCAATCCGCTCGTCCTCGGCGTGGCCTACACAGCCATCGCCGCCACCGCCGTCCCGGTCCTCCTCCCTTCCGCGCTCCTCCTCTTGTGCGGCGCCCTGGCCACGGCCGCCCTGACCGTCACCACATCCTCCAGCGAACCCCGCAGCCGCAGCCGCCTCCCCTACCGGGCCTTCATGGTCACCCAGTACGCCGCCTGCACCGCAGCCCTCTGTACCCCCCTCACCCGCTGACAGGCGCAGACTGGAGCGCATGGCCGAGCTTCTCGCAACGTCTGCCGACGGGGTGCCCATCGCCGCTCTCGATGACGGTCAAGGGCCGCCGCTGCTTCTCGTCCACTGGGGCGGTGGAAGCGCCAGGTCCTGGGACGGGGTCGCGCAGGCGCTGATCGGCGGATTCCGGGTGGTCAGGGTCGCCCGTCGTATCTACACCCCGGGGGCCGTCGTCCCGCCGTCCTACTCCATGGCTCTTGAGGCGGCGGACGTGCTGGCGATCGCCGGGCTGATCGGCCGTCCGGTGCTGCTGGTCGGGCATTCCTCGGGGGCGGTCGCCGCGCTGGAAGCCGCTGTGCAGGCGCCTCAGCTGCTGGCCGGCCTGGTCCTCTACGACCCGCCGGTGCCCACCCGGTCGCTGGTCGGAGCGCAGGCGGCCCGGCGCGCCCGCGCGGCCCTCGCCGCCGGACGTCCTCGTGAGGCGATGCGGCTCTATCTGCGTGACATCGCCCAAGAGCCCGCGGAACTGGTGGAAGCACTGATCGCGGACCCCAGGGCGCGGGCTGCGTTCACGGCGAAGGCGGTTGCGGGGTTCGCCGATATCGACGCGATCGACGCGCTCGGGACCGGCGTCGACCGCTTCGGCGAGCTCGATGTGCCGACCACCCTGGTGACAGGTGACCAAAGCCCGGCCCACCTACGGGCACGGCTGGCCGACCTGGCGGAAATCCTGCCGAACACCCAGATGGCCACACTCGCCGGGCAGGGACACGCCGCTCACCTCACGGCCCCCGAGGCACTGGCGGCCGTGATCCGTAAGGCAGCCGGATGGGTCTTCGGCTGATACGGCTCATGGGTGGGGCAGCGGGTGCGGCGGAGGGGCGTCGCGCTGGAGGATCACCACGTGACGGGCAGCTCTTCCGGGCCGTACACCACATGCGCGTCGCGGAACGTGGTCCGCTCGTCGGGGAGCTGCAACCGCATGGCCGGGAAGCGGTTGGTGAGCTCCCGGTAGACGACGCGCAGTTCCATACGGGCCAGTTGCTGGCCTATGCACTGGTGCGGGCCGTAGCCGAACGCGAGGTGGCGGCCGGGCTCGCGCGTGATGTCCAGCTCGTCCGGGAGCGAAGCGAAATCGGGGTCGTGGTTGCCGGCGGGGAGGTGCAGCAGCACCAGGTCGTCCTTGCGGATCTCCGCGCCGCCGTACTGCAGGTCCTCCTTCGCCCGGCGGAGCAGACCGCGCTGCATCACGGTCAGGTGGCGCAGCAGTTCCTCGACGGCGGAGTCGGCCAGGGACGGATCGGCGGCCAGCAGCTCCCACTGCGGGCGGTTGCGCAGCAGCGCGTAGACCCCCAGGGAGATCATGTGTGCCGTGGTGTCGTAGCCCGCGACGAGCAGGGTTCCGATGAGCACCAGGACTTCCTGGTCCGACAGGCCGTGACCGCCGTGGATCAGGTCGCTGAACAGGGCATCGTCGGGTTCGCTCCGCTTGGTCCCGACCACCTTCGCCAGATATGCGAACAGTTCGGGGGCGGCCTGCTGCTGTTCCTCCCTGTCCTGGGCGAAACCGCCCAGCGCGGTCATCGCGAGCCGTTCGAACATCTCCTGGTCCTCCCGCGGGAGGCCGAAGAGCGCGCAGATGGTGAAGGACGGGACGCGCAGCCCCACCGTACGGACCAGGTCGGCGCCGGGGCCCTGGCGTTCCAGGTCCGCCAGGCACTCCCGGGTGATGCGGGTGACGGCCTCCTCCAGCCTGCGCACCCTGCGGGCCGTGAAGTGCCGGGCGACCGGCATCCGCAACCGCAGGTGGTCGGCTCCGTCCAGGTTCGTGATGTGCGGTACGTCGCCGTCGCCACGGGAGGGCAGCCGCTCGTGGCTGACCGTGCCCAGCCCGTGCAGGAAGGAGCTGATGCGCTTGTCCGACGCGAGCGCGCGGATGTCCTCGTGGCGTGTGACCAGCCAGGCCTCGTAGCCGGTGGGAATGCGGACCTTGTGGATCCCCGCCGCGCGGTAGCGCGCGCAGGGGCCCGGCGGATCGAGCGGGTCGTCGCGGTCGAGGGACAGCGCCGGAACGATTGAGGTCTCCACTGATTCTCCCTGGGGATTGCGGTTTCCCCGCGCGCCGGATGCGCGGTTTCCCGGGCGTTCGGTGCGGTCGCCGATGGTGCGGGACACCGGCGAGCACCGCTGACCCGCACCGTAACCAGGGAAAACGCCCCGCCGCCCGGTGGTCGGGCCGGGACCTGCGAACTCCGCAGACTTCCCGCAACCGCGCGGCGGGTCCCCCGGTGGGGGCTGCGGAATTCATCGGAGGCAGCGGCCCGGCGGACGGCCGAACGTGGTGTGCGGTGCAGGCCGGATCACGCCCTGGCCCCTGTGCCGTATCCCGAGATACCGGAGGTGAACGGTGGCGAGCTGCCGTGGATATACGGAGCACTGGCTGGCGACGGCGGACGACCCCCTGCGGATCGTGACCCGGCTGGCCGCTTCCGGGCACTTCGGCCAGTACGTGGTGTACGAGGGTGTCGACGGCTACTCCTTCGCCGGGGACGTGCTCGCCGAGGTCAGTGTGTACAGCGACCGGCTGCGGGCCGACTTCGACGGCGTTCCGGTGGCGGAGGAACCGCTGCACGGCGCCACGGACCGCAAGGAGGTGCTGCGCAGGGCCGCCCGGCTGCTGGAGGCCCTCCCGGTCCGCGGCTGGCGGGCGTACGGCTGGGCTTCCTTCGAGGCCGCCTACGCCCTCGCCGGTCTGGACCTGGAGACTGCCGGCGTCCCGCTGCTGCGGCTCATGATCCCCCGTACCGAGATACGGCTCCGCGACGGCAAAGCGCTGATCCGCACGACCGGCCCGGCCTCGGCACAGCTGTGCGCCGCGGTGACCGGTGAGCTGCCGGCCGGGTCCGCGGACGACGTCCCCCCAGGCCCGGTACCGGTGGAGGTGACGGCCGACGACGGCTACCGGGACGCGGTCGCCGCGGCCGTGCGGGACATCCGCGCCGGCGAGCTGCAGAAGGTCATCCTCTCCCGGGTGGTGCCGGTCGGTTTCCCGGTGGACCTCATCGCCTCCTACGCGTACGGCCGGCGGCACAACCACCCGGCCCGCTCCTTCCTGATCTCCTTCGGCGGGCTCGGCGCGGCCGGGTTCAGCCCCGAAACGGTGGCCGAGGTACGGGACGGCCGCGTCGTCACCCAGCCGTTGGCCGGCACACGGGCCCTGTCCGGCGATCCGGCCACCGACCGCCGGCTGCGCGAGGTGCTGCTCAGTGACCCCAAGGAGGTCTACGAGCACGCCATTTCGGTGCAGGCCGCGGTCCGCGAGCTGGGTACGGTCAGCGAGCCCGGAACGGTCCGGGTGGACGACTTCATGAACGTCAGGGAGCGCGGCAGCGTCCAGCACCTCGCTTCGACGGTGTCCGGACGGCTCGCCGCGGGCCACGACGCCTGGGACGCGCTGCGGGCCACCTTCCCCGCGGTGACCGCCTCCGGCATCCCCAAGGAGCGGGCGTACGCGTGCATCCGGCGTCATGAGGACCGGCCCCGCGGCCTGTACAGCGGAGTGGTCATGACCGTCGACGCGAACGGGGACATGGACACCGCCCTGACCCTGCGCACCGTCTATCAGCAGGACGGCCGGGCCTGGATGCGGGCGGGCGCCGGCATCGTCGCCCAGTCCGAGCCGGACCGTGAGTTCGAGGAGACGTGCGAGAAGCTCCGCTCGGTCTCCCGCTGCCTCGTCCCCGCCGGGCCACCACGGCCCGGCGAGGAGACCTCCATGACGGCCACGGCCATCGGCAGGTAGGCGATGAAGCGAGTAGCGATCACCGGCATCGGCATCATCTGCCCCAGCGGTACCGGCGTACGGGACTTCTGGCACCACAACACGGAGGGCACGTCCTTCCTGCGCCACGAACCGGAGCTGGCCCGCCTGGGCATGAAGAGCCGCACCACGGCCCCCATCGGGGACTTCGACCTCGCCGCGCACCACAGCGAGGAGGACGTGCGGGAACTGTCGCGGCTCAGCCGCTTCGTCCAGCTCTCCGTCAGCGCGGGCGCCATGGCCGTACGCGACGGCGGCCTGGGCCGTGCGGACTTCGATCCCGAACGCGCGGGCGTGGTCTTCTCGTCGGCCATCGGGGGAACGCCGGAGTTCCAGCAGGCGTACGAGGAGTACAGCCGCGGGGGCACGGTGCCGCTGCCGGCCCTGCCCGAGGGCCACCCCTTCTACGACTCGGTGTTCCTCAACTACACGCCGTCGTGGCTGAGCAGCCGCTACGGGCTGCGTGGCCCGTGCACCACCCTGACGACCGGGTGCACCGCGGGGATCGACGCGCT
The DNA here is from genome assembly GCF_044327805.1 of Streptomyces sp. NPDC018019. Lineage (NCBI taxonomy): Bacteria > Bacillati > Actinomycetota > Actinomycetes > Kitasatosporales > Streptomycetaceae > Streptomyces > Streptomyces sp. NPDC018019. The sequence continues at coordinate 111,165 of NZ_JBIRGD010000003.1, forward strand.
CGGCCTGGCTTTCGAGCAGGTCCGCTGGGGCGACTCGGACGTCGTCGTGGCCGCCGCCGGGGAGGCCCCGCTGTCCGGGCTCGCCTATGCGACGCTGGACGTCATCGGCTCCCTCGCCGTCGTGGACGGCCCGCCGGAGACGGCCTCCCGTCCCTTCGACGCCCGCCGGGGCGGCTTCGTCCTCGGTGAGGGCGCGGCGGCTCTCGTGGTCGAGGACTACGACCACGCGCTGGCCCGCGGTGCCACGGTCTACGCCGAGGTGCTCGGCTTTGCGAGCGCCAACAACGCGTACCACATGAGCGATCTGGCGGCCGACGGTGCGGCCATGGCCACCGTGCTGAGCCAGGCGCTGGCCGATGCGGAGGTCTCCCCGCAGAGCATCGACTACGTCAACGCCCACGGGAGTTCGACCCCGCAGAACGACGCCTTCGAGACGCAGGCGCTGAAGACCGCCCTGGGTGAGCAGCACGCTGCCCGAACCCCGGTCAGCTCGACCAAGTCCATGATCGGGCACTCGCTCTCCTCCGCGAGCATGGTCGGCGTCGTCTCCGCCATCGGCGCCCTGCGGCACTCCGTCGTCCCGCCGACCGCCCACTACGAGGTGCCGGACCCCGACTGCGACCTGGACTACGTCCCCAACCGCCCGCGTGTCCACGACACCCGCACGGCCCTCGTCAGCGCGAGCGGCTTCGGCGGGATCCACTCCTGCGCCGTCCTGCGCAGGGCCGAGGACCCGGTCCGTACGGACGGGCCGGACGCCGCACGGGCCGCGGACGCCGTCCCGGACACGGCTCCTTCCAGGACCGTCCTCCCGGCCACCGGTGCCACCGCCTTGGTACGCGGTACCGCCGCCCCCCGCACGCCGAGTCTGCTGCTGGTCCACGGCTTCGGCGGGTCCGCCGGCCACTGGGAACCCCTCCTGCGTACCCTCCCGCCGGGTGTGCACGCAGTCGCCGTCGATCTGCCGGGCCACGGCACCAACGGCATGCCGGCCGACATCCCGACCACAGCCGTACGTGCCTTCCTCACCCATGTCCTGGACGAACTGGATGTGCACGGGCCGGTCATTCCGGTCGGCCACTCCCTCGGCGGGCTGCTGGCGCTGGACCTGGCCGCCGCAGAACCGGAGCGGGTGCGGGGCACTGCCGTCATCGGTTCCGCCGAGCGCATCCGTCTGCACCCGTCCCTGGTCGAGCAGGCGGTCTCCGGCACCTGGGACCCGGTGTTCCTCAGCGGCTGCCTGCGTCGGCCGGACCAGCCGCTGCCCGGCGGGCGCACCGCCGCGGACCTGGTGGTCGAGGGGTTCGGCGCGCTGCGGCTGCCGGACCCGGACACCGGGGTGTGGGGGCTGGCCGGTGGCCCGCGGCGCGCTCTGCCGGCCTCGCCGGTGCTGAGCCTGGTCGCCGGCGCGGACCGGGTCGTCTCGCCCCGGCGCAGCCGGGCGCTGGCGGCGACGGTGCCGAGCGGCAGGGCGGTCGTCATCGAGGGGGCCGACCACTATGTGCATGTGGAGGAGCCCGGCCAGGTCGCCGCGCACCTGACCGCCTTCCTTGCCGACTACGACGGCAGTGGTGAGCGCGATGACTGCTGAGACGGCAGAGATGGCTGAGACGGCAGAGACGCGGGCCGACCGGGAGCGCCGCTACCTGGAGCTCGGCTACTGGCGGGACGAGTTGCTGCACCGCGCCGTCCTGGGGGACTGCGCGGTCCGGGGTGACCGTACGGCCCTCGTCGAGGGTGCGCGGCGCATCGGCTACCGCGAACTCGGCGAGCGGGTGGAACGGGCTGCGGCGGGCTTCGGCGCCCTCGGGCTCCGGCCCGGCGACCGGGTGGCGGTGCGGCTCGGCAACACCATCGGCATGGTGTGCGCCTTTCTCGGGCTGGTACGGGGCGGCATGGTGCCCGTCCTGATGCCGCCCGGTCTCGGCACCCGCGAGGTGGACCACGTGGTGCGTACGACGGGAGCGCGTGCCCTGCTGAGCAGGGACGCCGGCAGCGGTTCGGAGACCGCCGCGCTCGTCGGCCACCTGCGGGAACATCATCCCGGTGTCCTGGTGTGCCTGGCCGCCGAAGGAGGCCGGGCCCGGCGCCGTACGCCACCGGAAGGGGTCCTGGCACTCGATGAGGTGCTGACTTCCGAGCGCTCCGAGGGCTCCGAGGGCATCCGGGATGCCGCGCAGGCCCCGCCGCCTGCTGCCCGGGACAGTTCCGACGTGGCTTTCTTCCTGCTGTCGGGCGGCAGTACGGGACTGCCCAAGGCCATCCCGCGCACCCACCGCGATTACATCTGCAACCTGGAGGTCAGCGCCCGCCTCACCGCACTCGGCCCGGACAGCATCTACCTGGCCGCGCTGCCGGCCGCCCACAACTTCGTCCTCGGCTGCCCCGGGGTGCTCGGCACCCTGGCGGCCGGCGGCACCGTCGTCCTCGGCTCCCCCGCGCTCGGCCGGGTGCGCCGGGACATCGGGAACGAGCGGGTCACCGTCACCGCGCTGGTCCCCGGCCTGGCCCGGCTGCTGCCGGAGCACGGAGCCGACCTGTCCACCCTCCAGGTGCTGCAGGTGGGCGGGGCCCGCCTGTACGAGCCGGACGCCCGCCGCCTGATCGACGCCCTGCCGGGGCGCCTCCAGCAGGTGTTCGGCATGGCGGAGGGACTGCTGAACTTCACCCGGCTCGACGACCCGGACGACGTGGTGGCCGGGACCCAGGGCCGGCCCGCCTCGCCCGCGGACGAGTGGTTCCTCGCCGACGCGGCCGGCGCTCCGGTCCCCGCCGGCCAGGAGGGCGAACTGCTGGTCAGAGGGCCGTACACGATCGGTGCCTACCTGGCTCCGGACGAGGTCAACCGGGCCTCCTTCACGGCCGACGGCTTCTACCGGACCGGTGACATCGTGCGGGTGCACGAGTCGGGCAACTTCGTGGTGGTGGGCCGGCGCAAGGACTTCGTGAACCGCGGCGGCGAGAAGGTCTCGGCCTCGGAACTCGAAGAGGTGCTGGCCGGCTGCCCGGCGCTCGCCGCGTCCGCCGTCGTCCCGGTCGCGGACGACCTGCACGGAGAGGCGGTCTGTGTGGCGGCGGTGGCCGCCGAGGGTGCCCGGGTGGACCTGCACACCGTGCGGGACTTCCTCGGCGCCCGGGGGATCGCCCGCTACAAGCTCCCCGAACACCTGGTGCTCTTCGAACGGCTTCCGGTGACCGCGGTCGGCAAGGCCGACCGCGCCGTGCTGGCCGAACAGGCACAGGCGCGGGTGCGGGCCGCCGCCAGGCCGTCCCCGGACGACGGCCCGACCGATCACTGACGCAAACAGACGACCCGTTCGACCAGGAGGCAGGTGCGATGGCCGCACACACCGACAACGAGATCGTGATCGACGCTCCTTTCGAGACGGTCTGGAAGACCGCCAACGACGTGGCGAACTGGCCCGAGCTGTTCCAGGGCGCCTACGACCGTGCCGAGATCCTGCACGGTGACGAGAGCCGGATGACGTTCCGCCTGACCACCACCCCCGACGAGGAGGGCAAGCAGTACAGCTGGGTCTCCGAGCGGGTGATGGACCGGGAGGAGGGTGCGGTCAGCGCCCGGCGGATCGAGAACGGCCCCTTCCTCTACATGCACATCTTCCAGTCGTTCGAGTCCCTGCCCGAGGGCGGCACCAGGCTGCGGTGGGTGCAGGACTTCGAGGTGCTGCCGCACATCCCGTACGACGACGCCTGGTTCGCCGACCGGATCAACAAGAACTCGCGGCGCGAACTCGCCCGCCACAAGGAATACATCGAGGCACGCGCCGGCGGGCGGCGGTGAGCGCCCCGGCCGGCGGCCGCACGGCGGACCGGCAGCGCCTGGTGGACCTCGGCGACGAGGTCTTCGCGGTGGTCAACGGGGACGGCGGGATGGGGCTGTCCAACTCCACCGTGCTGCTCGACGGCGGCCGTGCCGTCGTGATCGACACCATGCTCCTGCCGCGGATGAACGCCCCCGTGCGCAAGGAACTCCAACGGCGGAACGCCACTGCCGGACTGGTCGTGAACACCCATCAGCACGTCGATCACATGGGAGGCAACGGCGCGTTCCCCGAAGCACGGGCGGTGGCGCCCGCGGAGGCCGCCCGGGCCCTGGGCCTGATGGCCCAGGACACCAGCTTCCTGCCCCGCCTCATGCCCGCGTTCGCCTCCGAGCTGGCCGGCCTGGAGCTGCGGCTGCCGGAGCCGGTGGATCCCCACACGCTCCCTCTCCCCCACGGCGCCGAGGCACGGGTCTTCCGTAACGCGCACAGCATCGTGGACCTCGCCGTCTGGCTGCCCCGGCAACGGGTGCTGGTCGCCGGGGACCTCTGCTTCCACGGGGTGACCCCGCTCGCCGTACACGGCAGCATCTCCGGGTGGATCGGCGCGCTCGACCGGCTGATCGCGCTGGACCCGGCGGTCGTCGTACCCGGCCACGGTGAAGTGACGGGTCCCGAAGCGCTCCACGCACTGCGTGACTACCTGAAGGGCCTGTGGGCGACGGCGCGGCAGGCGGCCGACGAGGGCGCCACGGCGTCCGATGCGGCCGCGGTGGCGCGCTCCTTCGACGCCGGGACGGCCGGCGGTTGGCGCGAGCCGGAACGCAGCGCCCTCAACGTGCGGGTGGCGCTGGGCGAGATCACCGGTGACCCGCTTCCCCTGGGACCGCCCCGGTGACGCCGCGCACACCCGACGGCCGGCCCCCGCGGCCGGGCGAGAGCAGCAGGACAGGAGAATCATGAGCAACGCTCCCGGCGGGACGTCCCGCACCGCCCGACGCGTGGTGATCACGGGCATCGGCGTGGTCAACCCGCTCGCCACCGGCACGGAGACCTTCTGGGAGGCCGTGCTCGCGAAGAAGACGGCCGTCGGCGCGATCAGCCGCTTCGACGCGGCCGGCCTGCCGGTCCGTCTCGCCGCCGAGATCGCCGGCTTCAAGGCCACCGACCACGTGCCGCGCCGGCTGGTGGTCAAGAGCGACCTGTTCGCGCACTACGCCATCGCCGCCTCCGGGCAGGCACTGGCCGACGCCGGCCTCGGTGACGGGGGGCCCGGCGACGGGGGGCTCGACCCGTTCCGTACGGGCATCAGCTTCGGCAACAACAGCGGGGGCTGGGAGCTGTGCGAGCGGGGTTTCCGCGAGTACTACGAACAGCACCCGACGATGATCAACCCCTGGCAGGCGACCGCGTGGTTCCCCACCGCGGCTCAGGGATTCGTCAGCATCCGCTTCGGTATCCGCGGCTTCAGCAAGAGCTTCGCGGCGGACCGGGCCAGTGGCGCCTGCGGACTGCTGCACGGGATGCGCAGCATCAGCCGGGGCCGCAACGACGTCGTCCTGGCCGGCGGCGCGGAAGCGCCGCTGACCCGCCTGGGGGTGGCGGCCCACATCACGACCGGGGACCTCAGTTCGGCGGCCGCGCCCGAGGACGGCTACCTGCCCTTCGACCGCGAGCGCGGCGGGCTGGTGCTGGGCGAGGGCGCCACCGTGCTGGTGCTGGAGGAACGCGAGCACGCGCTGCGCCGGGGGGCCCGCATCCTGGGCGAACTGGCCGCCGCCGAGCAGCGCACCAGCGCGCCGGACGACCCGGACGGGCCCGCCCGGGCACTCACCGCTGCACTGCGCGCCGCGGACCGGGGCCCTGGGGACACCGACGTCGTCTTCGCCGAAGGGGCCGGCTCCGCGCAGGGTGATGCGACCGAAGCACGTGCCCTCGCCGGCGTCTTCGGGGAAGGCGGCGTCCCCGTGACGGTCCCCAAGGCCGGTTACGGCCATCAGTACGGCGCCAGTGCCGCCACCGAACTCGCCTGCGCCGCCCTGTCCATCAGGGACGGCGCCCTGCCGCCCACCCCGGGCACCCGCACGGTCGACGAGCGGTGCGCCGTCGACCTCGTGACCGAGACACGTCCCCGGGCCGTCCGCACCGCTGTCGTCCACTCCCGTTCCCGGGAGGGCACGAACGTGGCCGTGGTGCTGACGGCCACCGACCGGCAAGACCACGAGCACGACCGGAGGGTCGCATGAAGTACTACACGGAAGTCCACCGGGCCATCTGCGCCCTGGGGTTCGAAAGCGAACAGGTCGAGCCCGGCACGCGGCTGCTGGGGGACCTGGAGCTGGACTCCACGGAGCTGGTCGAGGTCTCCCTCCAACTGCAGCGGGACCTGGGGATCGAGGTGAAACTGGAGCTCGCCGACGATCTCACGGTCGCCGACGCCTGCCGGCTCGTCGAGGAGGCCGGGCAGGCGGCGGAAGGCGTTCCCCAGGCCGCGGGATGACCGGTCCGGCGCGGGAACCGGCCGGAGTGGCGGGTGTGGGCATCGACATCGTCGATCTGTCGCGCATGGCCCGGTTCCTGCGCCGGTACCCCGACCGCTCGCTGCGGATGCTCCTCAGCGAGACCGAGCTGGGGCAGGTCCGCCGCGACCCTTGTCCCGCCGTCCGCCTCGGTACCAGCTTCGGCGCCAAGGAAGCCTGCGGAAAGGCGCTGGGCACCGGCCTCGCCGGCCTCGCGTGGACCGACATCGAAGCCGATTGCGCGGCCGGGTCCGGCGATCGGGGCGTACGGATCGCACTGAACGGTGCGGCAGCCCGGCATGCCGCCGGCCTGGGGGTCGCGCGCTGGCAGGTGCGTACCCAGCGGCTCGGCCCCGAGGCGCTCATGGTGTGCGCCCTGGCCCTCACCGCCGGCGCGGACGGAGCGCCGGAACCACGGGGCGTACGGCACGTACGACAGCCCAGGCGATGAGAAGGAGAAGAAGATCCATGGCCGAGCACATCGAGAACAAGGTCCACGTCCGGGCACCTCTGGAGACCTTGTGGAAGCTGGCGAACTCGCCGGAGAACGACCGCAGGCACGCCCCCGACGGCCACCGCCTGGTGTCCCAGGACGAGGCGCGCCATTCACTCGTGCTCCAGGTGAAGACACCCCCGGACCGTGACGGCCGTTCCTGGTCCTACTTCGTCGAGCGGATCATGGACCCCGCCCATCACACGGTGTACGCCCGCCGCTGGGGCAACCCCAACTTCCGCTACGCACACCTGCTGTGGGTCTACCGCGAGGAAGCGGACGGCTCCAGCATCCGCTGCATCCAGGACTTCGAGATGACCCCGGAGTCCACGGTGGACGGCCCCACCATGGCCGGCATCATCCAGCAGGGGACCGAGAAGGCGCTTCAGGCCACCGTGCAGTTCGTCGAGGAGCAGGTCGCCCTGGCGGGGTGACGCCGCCCGCGGGAGGGGAAGAAAGGAGAACGACCGTGCCGATCCCGCAGTCCGGGCCCCCGCCGTCCCGGCTCCCGGCGTCCGCGGTGGCCACGGACCGGCTCGACGGCTTCCGCCGGTGGCTGGCCAAGCGGCGGCGTACCGACAGCCACCGGGTCCGGCGGGTCCGTCTGGACGAGCTGACGGGGTGGCGCACCGATGCCCGGTCCGGGAACGTCGTCCACGAAAGCGGCCGCTTCTTCACCGTCGAGGGGCTGGAGTCGACGCACCGGGACGGTGCGGTGCCACAGTGGTCCCAGCCGGTCATCCACCAGCCGGAGGTCGGCGTACTGGGGCTGCTGACCCAGGACTTCGACGGAGTCCCGCACTTCCTCGTCCAGGCGAAGACCGAGCCGGGCAACTGCAACGGTGTACAGCTCTCACCGACGGTCCAGGCGACCCGGAGCAACTTCACCGGCGTGCACGGCGGTTCGGCGGTCCCGTACCTGGACCGCTTCCGGGACGCCGACCCGCGGCACATCCTGGTCGACGTGCTGCAGTCCGAGCACGGGGCGTGGTGCTACCGCAAGCGCAACCGGAACATGGTGGTGCGCGTTTCCGATGCCGGTGAGCCGCCCGACGGGTTCCACTGGCTCACGCTGGGCGCGCTGCACCGGCTGCTGCGGGAGGACGACCTCGTGCAGATGGACACCAGGTCGGTGCTCGCCTGCCTGCCGCCGCCCGCCACCGGGCCCGGGCTGCACACCACCGCCGAGGTCCTGCACCGCATCACACAGGCGCGGGCCGAGGCGGCGGTGCGGTCGCGGCTGGTACCGCTCGCGTCGGTACGCGGCTGGGAGCGCGACGAGTGGTCCCTCTCTCCGGCCGGGGCCAGCGGTTTCGACATCGTCGGGGTGGACGTGGCGGCACCCGGCCGGGAGGTGTCCGCCTGGCGCCAGCCCATGATCGCGCCGCGAGGCACCGGTGTGGTCGCGTTCGTGGTGCGGCGCATCCACGGCGTGACCCATGTGCTGGCCAGGACCCAGACCGAGCCCGGCTTCCCCGACCTGGCGGAGCTGGCCCCGACGGTCCAGTGCGTCCCCGAGGACCATGTGCACCGGCCGCCGGCACAGTGGCCGCCCTTCCTCCGCGAGGTCCTTACGGCTCCCGCGGACCGGGTCCGGTTCGACACGGTGCTCTCGGAGGAGGGCGGCCGGTTCCTTCATGCCAGGACCCGGCATCTGATCGTGGAGGCCGACGCACGGGACCCCGTCGAAGAGCCCCCCGGTTTCCTGTGGGTGACGCCCGGGCAGATCGGCGAACTGCTGCGGCACAGCAACTACGTGAACGTACAGGCGCGCAGCCTGACCACCTGTCTGCACAGCGTGCTGACGAACGGGGAAGCGGATGCGGACGGGAGGTCCGGTGACGGCACGACGGACCGGTGACCAGGCCGTACGCTTCGGGATTCTCGGTACGGCGTCGATCGCCCGGCGGCGCACGGTGCCGGCCCTGGACAAGGACCCCCGGTGCACGGTGGTCGCCGTGTCCGGCCGGGACCCGGACAAGACGGAGGCGTTCGCACGGGAGTGGGGGTGCGAGGCCGTACCGGACCACGGGGCGCTTCTTGAGCGTACGGACATCGACGCCGTCTACATCCCGCTGCCGACCGGTCTCCACCACTCCTGGGCGGCGGCCGCGCTGGAAGCCGGCAAACACGTCCTGGTGGAGAAGCCGATGGCGGCCACGGCGGACGAGGCGGCCCGTCTGGTGGCGCTCGCCGAGGAGCGGGACCTGACCCTCCGGGAGAACTTCGCGTTCCTGCACCACCGCCAGCACCGTGAGGCGCGCGCCCTCCTCGACGGCGGCCGGCTGGGGCGCCTGGAGGAGTTCCATGCGGCGTTCTGCATCCCGCCCTTGGACGCGGGGGACATCCGCTACCGCCGTGACCTGGCCGGCGGGGCCCTCCTGGACGTGGGGGTGTACCCGGTACGAGCGGCGCAGCTGTTCCTGGGCGGCGGCCTGGAGCCGGTCGGCGCCGTCCTGCGGTACGACAGCGCCCTGGGGGTGGACGTCGCGGGCACCGTCCTCATGCGGTCCGCCGACGGTGTGCCCGCGACCCTCACCTTCGGTCTCGGGCACGCCTACGGCTCCGGCTACCGGCTGTGGGGCAGCGCCGCGCGCCTGGAACTGGACCGGGCGTTCACCCCGCCCGGCACCTGGTCCCCCGTCCTGCGCCTGGCATCGCCGCCCGACGTGGAGGAGGTACGGGTCCCCGCCGACGACCAGTTCGCCGGCGCGGTCGGCTCTTTCGCCGAGGCGGTGCTCCGGGCCGGGCGGGAGCGGGACCGGGACGCGCGTCGGTCCGCGGCGCGGCAGCGGGCGGCCTGGGGTGCGGACGCCGTACGCACGATGGAGCTGGTCGACGCGATCCGGCGGTGCGCACGGCGGGTGGAGGTCTGATGGAGATCGTCGGCCGGGGTTTCATCGCCCGGTACATGGCGCCCGTCGCCGACCGCCACCCGCACGTCACCCTGCTGGCCGCCGGGGTCTCCAGCACCCGGACCGCCGACCCCGCGGACTACGCGCGGGAGACCGCACTGGTACGGGCGGAGCTGGCCCGCTGCCGGGCGCGGGGCAGCACCCTGGTCTTCCTCTCCAGCGCCTCGTCCTCCCTCTACGGGCAGCCCGCCGAGCCCGCCGCTGAGGAGCTGGACCCTCACCCCCGCGACGCATACGGCAGGCACAAACTGTCCCTGGAGGAGGAGGTGCGCACCGGGGCCCCGGACTGGCTGGTGCTGCGGCTCAGCCATGTGGTCGGCCCCGGACAGCGTGCGCATCAGCTGCTGCCGTCGCTGGTCCGTCAGGTCCGGGCGGGCCAGGTGACGCTCCACAGGGGCGCCGCCCGGGACCTCGTCGACGTCGCCGACGTGCGCACCGCGCTGGAGGCACTGCTGCGACAAAATATTCGCAATGAAGTCGTCAATGTCGCTTCAGGGTTTCTTTGCCCGGTGGAGCGGATCGTGGCCGGGCTGGAGGCGCGACTGGGCGTCACGGCACGTAAAGAATTGGTTCAGGCCAATGCGTCCGGGGCGCCGATATCCATCCGGAAACTCCGCCGACTGCTCGCGAATTGGCCCTTCGACTTCGGCGCGGACTACCCGGAGCGGCTACTGGAGCGCTACACACAAAGTTACGACCAGGTTGCCCACGGCGCTGCCGGGTGAACGTTCAATCACTCAGGCGGAGTTGTCGCGTCCACGGCATGTAAAGTCTCCCCCAAGAGCCCCGCGCAAAACTTGCTACTGCCTGACCGGGCATGTTGTTGTATTGGTGTTCGAGGTCAGTGCGGCATCGGTGGCAGCTGATACCGCACACGAATCACGGGGGACATCAACATCTGGGGACCGCCGGACCAAGGCTGGTCGACGCATGCCGCATTCCATGGCACAGGCCGCGTAAAGCCCGTACCGCCGTCCATGATTTCCCCCCACGTTCCGTGCACCGAGCGGCACTCTCGGCAGAAGAGAGCCGCTCGGTTCGAATTGATTGGGGGACAGGATGGCCGCCGAAACGATCGCTTTGCCGGCTCAGGGTGCAGTGGTGGCAGACGATCAACCCGTGGTACGCCACGGCGTTCGGTCGGTACTGGAGAAGTGCGGGCTGGCCGTGGCCGCGGAAGCGGCCACCGCGGAGGAGCTCCAGCGGACCGTCCGGATGTGGCGGCCCAGCCTCCTGGTGGTCGACATCAATCTCCAGGACCGGTGGGTCATCACGGAATTGGAAGACATTCCCGCCCGCTCCCCGCACTCCCGGGTCCTCGTTCTGACGGAATGCATGGACTCGACCATCGCCCAGAAAGTCATGCAGGCCGGCGTGCACGGCTACATAAGAAAAGGCGCACCGCTGGAGCAGCTCTCGTCCGCCGTCGGCACGGTACTGTCCGGCGGCATCTATCTGGACTCGACGGTGGGGCAACGGGTGCTGTCCGGAAAGGAAACCGGCGCCGTGGCCGCACTGACCGCCCGGGAACAGAAAGTGCTCGCGCTGATAGGAGCGGGCCTGACCAATATGCAGATCGCCAGCCGCATCCATGTCAGTCTGCGGACGGTGGAAACCCACCGGGCCAGCATCAAGATGAAAACCGGGCTGCACGACCGGAGCCAGTTGAGCGCGTTCGCACGGAAGGCAAAACTGGTCAGCCTGGTGGAAGTACTGTGACCGGATACCGGACGGCGCCGGTTGGCAGCCGCTTGCGCGGATGCGAAAGGATCCCCGGGTGAGCACCTACATCATCGACTCGATCAAGGACCCACGCATCGCCGAGGCGAGAACGCTGCTGACCCGGGCCGGCCGGCTCGCCGCGGGGCTGTGTCTGCTGGAGGGGGCCAGCCTCATCGGTCAGGCCCTGGCCGGCGGGGCGCGGCTGCGGTACGTGCTCCGCGCGGCCGACGCGTCCGAGTCCGGCCTCGAAGCCGGCCTCGCCGCCGCGGGCGTCCCCGTCCACCCCGTCCGCAGCGGTCTGCTGCCGAAGGCGGTGGGCGGCTCCAAGCCCGTCTCCTGGGTCGCCCTCGCCGAGCTGCCCGCCGAGGTCGCGCCGGACGGCGAGTGGAGCGACTTCGCGCTGGTCTGCGAGGGGATCGCCGACCCGGGCAACCTGGGAACCCTGGTGCGCTCGGCGCAGGCCCTGGGCGTACGGGACGTGGTCCTGACCGACGAGCAGACCGACCTGGGCTCCCGCCGCACCCTGGACTCGGCCCGCGGCGCGGTACTGACCAGCCGGGTGCGCCGGTTCGCCACCCCTGCCGCCGCCGTGAAACAGCTCAAGGAGTCCGGCTTCCAGGTCGTCGCGACCAGTCCCCGGGGCAGCCACCTCCAGGCGATGGCGCCGCTGCGCGGCGGGCCCGTCGCGCTGGTCATCGGGAACGAGACGGCGGGGGTCAGCGACGAGACGCTCGACGCCGCCGACCTGATCGTCCAGATTCCGATGGCCGGCGGTGTCGAGTCGCTCAACGTCGGTGTGGCCGCCGGCATCAGCATCTACGAATTGCGGACCAAAATGATCCTCACCATGCTCACCGAGCACATCCGCGGCACCCTCGGCCGCGAACTCAACGTCACCGCCCGCCTGGTGCGCTCCGCACTCGACGCCGAGCTGAGCAAGATCGGCGACCTCGACGGCCGGCAGATGGTCGCGCTCATGGTCGTCGCCTGCGAACGCTCCACCCCGCTCACCGAACTGCACCGGGACCTCGGGGCCGGGAGCGAGGAGGAGCTGGGGCAGGTGCTGCGGCCGCTCAGGGACCGCGGGTACCTGGAGGCGGCCGGGCCGGACGCAGTGTCCATCACCGGCGCCGGTGAGCAGGCGCTGGCATCGATGTGGTCCTGCCAGGAACGCGTGGAGGCGGAGCTGCACGCGGGACTGTCGCCGGACGAGCGCGATCAGCTGCACGCGATGCTGCGCCGCGTCCAGGCCAATGCCTCCCGCCTCTGCGGCGGGCCGGAACAGCCGTAGCGCGCACCGGAACGGCCGTGGCGGCGGGACCGGAACGGAACAGCCGTGGCGGCGGGGCCGGGCGCGGCTCACCGGTCACCGGCACCGACGGCCGCTGCGCCCGGCCCGCCGCGGGCGCCGGTGGGCCGCCGGCTCTCCCGGTACCAGGCGACGGTCTCGGCCAGCCCCTGTGAGAACTCCCGGCGGGACCGGTAGCCCAGTTCCGTACGGGCCTTGGTGATGTCGATGGCGTAGCGCCGGTCGTGGCCCGGCCGGTCGGCGACATGCTCGATCATGCCGGGCTCCGCACCGCACAGTGCCACCAGCAGCCGGGCGAGTTGCAGGTTGCTCAGGTCGGTTCCGCCGCCGATGTTGTAGACCTCGCCGGACCGGCCGCGGGTACGGACCAGTTCGATGCCCTGGACGTGGTCGTCCAGGTGCAGCCAGTTGCGCACCTGGAGCCCGTCGCCGTACAGGGGGACCTTCCGGCCCGCGAGGAGTTCGGTGACGAAGCGCGGCACGGCCTTCTCGGGGTGCTGCCACGGCCCGTAGGTGTTCGACCCCCGGGTGATCCGGACGTCGAGGCCGTGCGTGCGGTGGCAGGCGAGCGCCAGCAGGTCCGATGACGCCTTGGACGCCGCATACGGCGAAGCCGGCCGCAGCTGTGCGTGCTCGGTGCACGATCCGGACGCCACCGAGCCGTACACCTCGTCCGTGGAGACATGGACGAATCGCCCGGCCCCGTGCCGCAGTGCCGCGTCGAGCACGGTCTGGGTACCCAGCACGTTGGTGCGGACGAAGGCACCGGCGGAGCTGATGGAGCGGTCCACGTGCGACTCGGCGGCGAAGTGCACGATCTGGCCGTGCGTGCCGACGAGGGCGTCCACCAGGGCCGCATCGGTGACATCGCCACGGTGGAAGGTGAAGCGCGGATGGTCCCGTACCGGTGCCAGCCGTGCGAGGTCTCCCGCGTACGTCAGCTTGTCCAGCACGGTCACCCGGACGCCGGGCGGGCCCGCGGGGCCCAGGAGCGTACGGACGTAGTGGGAGCCGATGAAGCCGGCACCTCCCGTCACGAGAATGTTCTCGGTGGTCATGAGCAGATCTGCACCTTGCTGTGGTCGCCGAGGAAGAGGCGGTGGGCGGCGGGCACCCGGGGCGCGGGGGTGACCTCGGCGTCGTGTCCGATGAGGGACGCCTCGACCCGGTGCACCCCGTCCAGCGAGGCCCCGCTCAGCATGATCGAGTATTCGATGCCGCTGCCGGTGACGCTGGTGTGCTCCGCCAGGGAGGTGTACGGGCCGACGTAGGCATCGACCACCGAGGCGTGCGGGCCGATGACGGCCGGGCCCACGATCCGGGAGCGGCACACCTTGGCGCCGGGGGCGATCCGGACGCGGCCGACGATCCGGCTCTCGGTGTCCACGGCCCCGTCGGTCCGCGGCTCGACGCTCTCCAGGGCCAGCCGGTTGGCCTCCAGGATGTCGGAGATGTTCCCGGTGTCCTTCCAGAAGCCCCGCACCGGCAGGGAACCGACGTCCCGGCCCCGGTCGATCAGCCACTGGACCGCTTCGGTGATCTCCAGCTCGCCCCGCCCGGACGGGACGAGCGAGCGCACGGCCTGGTGGATACCGGCACTGAAGGCGTACACGCCGGCGATGGCCTGGTCGCTCTTGGGCAGGAGCGGCTTCTCCTCCAGGCCGGTCACCCGGCCCGTGTCACCGTCGAGTTCGGCCACGCCGAAGGCCCCGGGGTCGTCCACCCGGGCCAGCAGCAGCATCGCGTCGGGGCGCTGCCGGCGGAAGGCGTCGACGAGTTCGGTGATCCCCGCACCGACGAGGACGTCACCGAGGTACATCACGAAGTCGTCGTCGCCCAGGAAGTCACGTGCCACGAGCACCGCGTGGGCGAGTCCGCGCGGCCGGTCCTGCGGGAGGTAGGTGACCCGCAGCCCGAACCGGGAGCCGTCGCCGACGGCCCGGCGGATCTCCCCGGCCGTGTCTCCGACGACGATGCCCGCTTCGGTGATGCCCGCGGCGGCGATCGCCTCCAGCGCGTAGAAGAGCACCGGCTTGTTCGCCACCGGCACCAGCTGCTTGGCGAAGGTGTGGGTGATCGGGCGCAGCCGCGTGCCGGCGCCACCTGCCAGGACCAGTGCCTTCATACCGCCCCCTCCCCGGGTGCCGCGGACACCTCATCAGGGACCCCGGGAAGTGCAGGGACCTCGGGGGGCTCAGGGACCTCGGTCATCTCGATGACGGCGGCGGTGCAGGTGTAGCCGGCTCCGCCCGCGTACAGCAGCACCCGGTCCCCGGGCACGAGCCGCCCTTCCGCCAGGAGGTGGGCCAGTCCCGCGAACTGGTCGCCGGTTCCCAGGTGCCCGGTGTGCTGCCCGAACCCCCAGGTCGTACGGGACTCGGGCAGGCCCAGCAGGTCGTGCAGCTCATGCCGGCCGTTCCCCCTGCGGGTGGCGGGCAGTACCGCACGGGCGAGCCCGCCGGCGGTGGTTCCGGCGTCCGCCAGTACGCGGTCGGCCGTCTGCCGCAGCAGCTTCAGCAGACGTTGGCCCGATCCGGCCGACTCCGGTGCCGCCGCGTACTGTTCGGCGCGCCGGAGCAGCGGGACGGGGGCCTTGCCGCCGGGGGCGTCGGCGAACGCCTCGTCGCCGCGGCCGACCGGCTCCAGCGTGTTGTCGGCGACGGTCGCCGTGGCGAGCACCCGTGCGAAGCCGGACCGGCGGGACAGCAGCAATGCCGTGCCTCCGTCACCGTAGGCGCACACCTCCTGCGAGTTCCAGCGGTCGATGGCGGGAGCGGCGAACCGGTCGCCGGTGGTGAGCAGGGCGGCCGGCCTTTCCGGAGGACCGGCCGTCAGCCATGCCGCGGCCATCTCCAGGGTGCCGAGCCCGGCGTTGGAACGCTGCTGCACATCGAAGGCCACCGGGTGGGCACCGACCGCGCCGGCGGCCACATAGCTGGCCGCCGCCCACATGTCGAGGCCCTGGAACCACAGGCTGCTGTGCAGTACGAGGCCGATCTCGGCAGCGGGTGTGCGCGCGTGCCGCACCGCCGAGCGGCCCGCCCGGACCGCGAGATCGGCCGCCGCCTCGTCCGGTGATACACAGACGGACCGGTAGCCGAGCTGGGCGCGGCGCTCCGGCGTCACCCGGCCGGCCGCCGTCTCGGACTCCGCGGCCACCGGCGGCGGCAGCGCCGTACCGACACCGGAGACGTACAACTCCTGCTTCCAGCGCATGAGGAGGCTCCTGGCTCTCGGGAACGTGCTTCGCTGATCACTCGGCGCGGCGGCGCCACAGGCAGTACCAGCCGTACGGCGACGAGGGGTCCGCGTCCGGGGACGCGCTGCCGAGTTCCATGTGCTCCGCCTGGAAATGAGGGCCGAACGCCTCCCACAATTCGGTGCTCGACACCCCGAAAGTGCGCACGAAGTGACTGGCGTCGTCCGGCCGCACCTGGCCGGGGCGCTGGCTGGAGACACAGCGCAGGACGTACAGACCGCCCGGCCGCAGCATGCGGGCGACCTCCTGGGCGAACCGCTCGCGCTCGTGTGCGCGCAGGCAGTGGAAGCAGCCGCGGTCCGTCACGGCGTCGAACGTGCCCTGGCCGAACGGCAGATCGAGGACATCGCCCACGTGCCAGTCCACGGAGTAGCCGTACACCTCGGCGAGCGCGCGCCCGCGCTCGACGGCCTGCGGCGCGATGTCGACGGCGGTCACCTTGAACCCTGCGCCCGCCAGGTACACCGATTCCGATCCCACGCCGCAGCCGATGTCGAGCACGGAGGCACCCTGGGGCAGTGCACCGGACCTCACCAGGGAGACGAGTTCCGGGGCGGCGGTGGCCGTGGTCCACTGCTGTCCTGCGGGCGCCGTGGTCTCGTAGCAGTTCAGGTAGTACTCACGGATTTCCTGCCCGGTGTTGCTGATGGCGTTCATGGTCCCTGCCTAGGCAATTCGACGGGTCGGAGATCGCAAGTCTTCGGCTGCCGGTCAGACCCGGTCAAGCGCCACCGGGAATTCCTGCGGCATTACCGCGCAGTGTGTATCGGAATCCCGCACCACTCCTTTTCCGCGGCGCGCTGCGTACGCACAAGGACCTAGCGTGCGAGAAAGGGCCGGACTGTTCCGGTGCCGACGCGAGGGAGTTGACAGTGTCTGAGACCGAAACGGATGCGCCGGCCGCGGGCGTGGTTTCCCTGCCGACCGCACGGCGCTGCCCGCTGGACCCGCCGGAGGAATACGGCCGGATACGGAAAGCGGGCGCACCGGCGCGCGTCGCCCTCCCGGGCGGCGGACAAGGGTGGCTGTTCACCCGGTACGAGGACGTGCGCGCGGTGCTGGCGGACCCCCGGTTCAGTTCGCGCACGCACGGGGTGGCACCGGCCGGCGACGGCGGTCCGGCCCGGGTGCCGCCGGGGATGTTCATCCTGATGGATCCGCCGGAACACACTCGTTACCGGCGGCTGCTGAACGGCGGGTTCTCGGCGCGGCGCATCCGGAAGCTGCTGCCGAGGATCGAGCAGATCGTCGAGGAGCGCCTGGCGGCGATGGCGGCCACCGGCGGCGGTCCGGTCGATGTGGTGCGGGAATTCGCCCTGCCGATCCCCTCACTGGTGGTGTGTGAACTCCTGGGGGTTCCGTACGAGGACGTGGCGGAGTTCCAGCGCACCTCCTCGACGCTGCTGTCGCTGGAGGACGACGCGGAGGTGGACGCGGCGCGCGACGAGGTGTGCGCGTTCATCCACCGCCTGGTCGTGGCCAAACGGGCCCGGCCCGCGGACGACCTGCTCAGTGAACTGATCACGGCGCCGGATGCGCAGCCGCCGCTCAGCGACGAGGAGTTGGTGGGCATGGGTACCCTGCTGCTGGTCGCCGGGCACGAGAGCACCGCGAGCATGCTCGCGCTGGGACTGCTGACGCTGCTGGAGCATCCGGAGCGGCTGGCCGCGCTGCGGGCCGACCCGGACGGCGCCGAGCGGGTCGTCGACGAGCTGCTGCGCTACCTCACGGTCTTCCAGTTCGGCATGTTCCGTACGGCCGCCGAGGACGTGGAGACGGCCGGGGTGCGGATCCGGCAGGGGGAGACGGTGATCGCCTCGCTGGCCGCGGCCAACCGCGACCCGGAGCGGTTCACCGGCCCGGACGCCTTCGACCCCGGCCGGAGGCGGGGCACCCATCTCTCGTTCGGCCACGGCGTGCACCAGTGCGTCGGCCTGCAACTGGCCAGGGTCGAGCTGACCATCGCCCTGCGGGCCCTGGTGCGGCGCTTCCCGGGGCTCGAACTGGCCGTACCGGTCCA
Organism: Streptomyces sp. NPDC018019; assembly: GCF_044327805.1. Taxonomy (NCBI): domain Bacteria; kingdom Bacillati; phylum Actinomycetota; class Actinomycetes; order Kitasatosporales; family Streptomycetaceae; genus Streptomyces; species Streptomyces sp. NPDC018019. The sequence continues at coordinate 129,184 of NZ_JBIRGD010000003.1, forward strand.
GAAGCTGAAGTTCCGGGAGGACGCTGTCGTGTACGGGGTCGAGGAACTGCCGGTGCGGTGGTGACCGGGCCCGGGTCCCCGGGCGCGCCGGCGGTGCGGCCGGGGACCGGCGGAAGGAAGCCGGCCGGGCCGGTCAGCGGAAATCGTCCACGTGACCGGTCAGCCAGTCCTGGAAGGTACGGGCCGGCCGGCCGGTCAGTTCCCGTACGGCGTCCCCCGCACGGGCCCACGGTGCCGCACTGTCCCGGAGGGCGTCGAGCGTGACTGCCGCGTCGGGGCCGCACCAGCGGAAGTGCTCCAGGGCCGCCTCCCGCGGCACTTCCTCGAAGCGCAGCGGCCTGCCGAGCGCTTCGCCGATGAGGCGGGCCTGTTCCGCGGCGCTGATGCGGTGCGCTCCGGTGACGCGGTGTATGCGTCCTTCGTGACCCGGCTCCGTCAGGGTGCGGGCGGCCACCTCGGCGAGGTCCTCCGGGGCGACGGGTGCCGTGGTCACGTTCCCGTACAGCCCTTTGACCACGCCTTCCGCGCGGATGCCGGCCGCCCATTCCAAGGTGTTCGACATGAAGGCGCCCGCACGCAGCATCGTCCAGGACAGGCCGCTCTCCCGGACGGCGCGCTCGCCCGCGGCATGCCAGCGTCCGATGGCCTCGGGCGGTTCGCCCTCCACGCTCAGCGACGACAGCAGCACCAGCCGGCGCACACCGCTCGCCGCGGCGGCGGTGACGAGGTGCTGCGCGTGGTCCGGCAGCCGGGAGGCCCGGGTCGCGAGGAAGACGGAGTCCACTGCGCGCAGGGCCGGTTCCAGGGACGCGCGGTCGTCGAGGTCGCCGGCCACCGCCTGCACGCCGGCGAGCGGGGGCACCGCCGAGGGGTTCCTGCTCAGCGCGCGGACCGCGCTGCCGCGCCGGGCCAGTGCGCGGATCAGTGACCGCCCCACGTTGCCCGTCGCACCCACCACCAGGATCATTCCGCATCCTTTCTCTCTTAAAAGGTAGGCACCAAACTAGTTGGCACCATACTGTTTGGCCCCTATGCTTCTGCCATGCCACTCGACGACGCACTCCGCTCCGACCTGGAGCAAGCGGCCCTGCCGCATCTGGTGTCCCTCGCGGGCCATGTGGTCAGCCGCACGTGGGACCGCCTGGCGAGCAGCCAGCACGGCCTGTCCGCCGCCGGGGTCAATGTCCTGATGGTCCTCACCCGGGGCGAGGCGACGCACCGGGAGATCGCCCGGCGCTGCTGGGTCCACCCGTCGACGCTCACCGGCGTGGTGGACAACCTGGAACGGGACGGCCTGGTCAGCAGACGCCGCTCGGAACAGGACCGGCGGCAGGTACGGCTGGCGCTCACGCCGGCCGGCGAGCAGGCCATCCGGGCGGTCGGCGAGGACATCCGCGCCCGGTTCCCGCCCACCGCCACCGAGCGGGACGAGGCCGCCCTCGCCGCCGTCCGCACGTATCTGATCGAACTCATCACGCAGCACCACGGAGAGGAGCCGGCCCGTTGACACAGGAACTGGACAGCCCGCCGGACACGATGCCGCCGCCCGTCGCTCCGCAGCCCGCGGTGGTCGTGCGCGACCTGGTCAAGCGGTATCCCAAGCGCCCCGTCAACGCGGTCGACGGCCTGTCGTTCACCGTCGGACGCGGTGAGGTCTTCGGCCTCCTCGGCCCGAACGGCGCCGGCAAGAGCTCCACACTGGGCATCCTGACCACCCGCGCCGTCGCCACCAGCGGTACGGTCCTGATCGGCGGTGTCGATGTGACCACCCGGTCCGTCAGGGCCCGCAGCCGGCTCGGGGTGGTGCCGCAGCGCAACAACCTCGACCGCTCGCTCTCCGCCCGCCAGAACCTCCTCTTCCACGCGGCGTACCACGGCGTACCGCGCAAGGAGAGGATCGCCCGCGCCGACCGGCTGCTGGAGTCCTTCGGGCTCGCCGACCGGGCCGACGACCGGGTCGACTTCTTCTCCGGCGGCATGGCACAGCGGCTGATGATCGCCCGCGCGCTCATCCACGAACCCGAGGTGCTCTTCCTCGACGAGCCTTCCACCGGCCTCGATCCGCAGGCCCGCCTCTTCGTGTGGGACCGCGTCAGAGAGCTGCGCTGCCGCGGGGTGACGGTGGTGCTGACCACGCACGACATGGACGAGGCCGCCGAGCTGTCCGACCGGGTCGCCATCGTCGACCACGGCCGGATTCTCGCACTGGACACCCCCGAGGCGCTCGCCCGGAAGCTGGCCGGGCAGGCCGTACTGGACATCACGGTCGCCGCGCCCCAGGACCGCCTCCCCGGCGGTCTCCTCACCGCCCTCGACAGCATCGAGGGCGTCCGGCGGGTCGAGTGCATGGACGCCTCCGCCACCGCCACCGACCTGCGGCTGTACACCACCGAGGACCCCGCGGCGGTGCTCGTCCCGGTGACCCGGCTGCTGGCCGGCAGCGGCACCGCGCTCACCGGCACCCGCGTCGGGCAGCCGACCCTCGAAGACGTCTTCATCCACCTCACCGGAAGGGGGCTGCGATGACCACCGCCACTGCCGAAGCGGTGCCGGCCGGGCGCGCGGTTCCGGGGCCCGCGAAGGTCTTCCTCGCCGTCCTGAGCCGCGACCTGTTCGTCACCACCCGGCGCGAACTCGGTGTGTTCCTGTGCCAGGTGACGGTGCAGCCGCTGTTCATGCTGTTCGTCTTCGTCAAGGTGCTGGGCGCCATGAACTATGTCGGCGAGGACTTCGTCGACGTCCTGCTGCCCGGCGTCATCTCCCTGACCGGCTTCGTCGCGGCGTTCCAGACGGTCGCGCTCCCGCTGATCATGGAGTTCGGCTACACCAAGGAGATCGAGGACCGGCTGCTGGCGCCCATCCCGCTCCGCCTGCTGGCGGTGGAGAAGATGGTGATGGCGACCCTTCGCGGGGTGTTCGCCGCGCTGCTCATGTACCCGCTCGGCGCACTCGTCGCGGGATCGGCGCCCTGGCGCGCCGCGGGCCTGCCCTGGCTGCTGCTCTTCCTCGTACTGGGAAGCTGGGCCGGCGGGGCCATCGGCCTGATCCTCGGCACCGCCCTCCCGCCGCAGCGGGTGAACATCATGTTCGCGCTGATCCTGACGCCGCTGATGTTCACCGGCGGCATCCAGTACCCGTGGCCTTCCCTGGACGGCATGCGCTGGTTCCAGGTGGTGACGGCCCTCAATCCGATGACGTACCAGAGCGAGGGGCTGCGCGGTGCGCTGGTGCCCGGGGTTCCTCACATACCGCTCGGCGTGTGCACCGGGGTGCTGGTGGCCGTGGGCATCGCCCTCGCCGCCCTGGGAGTGCGCGGATTCCGTCGCCGGGCCCTGGACTGAACAGGACGGCGGTGCGGCCGGCCTCACGGCGGGGTGCCGCGGCAGGGCGCCGGGAGGCCGGTGTCCTGCCCAGGGCCGGCACCCGGCGCCGGAGCGGCGTCCGACGCCAGCGCGACCAGCCGCTCCGCGAGATCGGTGGGTGAGGGCAGCGCGGCGTTCCGCTCCCGCAGCCGCAGTGCCGCGGTGCGGTACGACTCCTCGCCGAGCAGCGAGCCGAGAGCGGTACGGACGGTGTCCGGCGCAGCGGTGTGGTTCGGCACGCTGATCGCGGCACCGGCCGCCGCCAGCCGCTCCGCCACCAGGGGCTGGTCGTAACCGCAGGGCAGGCACAGCTGCGGCACCCCGGCGGCCACCGCCGTCATCGCGCTGCCGCCGCCGGCGTAGTGGACCACGGCAGCACAGCCGTCGAGGACCTGGTGCAGCGGTGCCTCTTCCAGCGGGTGCACCCACGGCGGCAGGGGCCCGCACGCGGCCAGCTCCTCCCGGCCCGCCAGGAGCAGTACCTCCGCGCCGAGTTCACCGGCAGCCTGTAGTACGGCCGGAACGCGCAGCGAATCCGGACCGAAGACCCGGTGTACGGAGCGGCCCCAGACCACGCAGATCCGCGGTCGGCCGGAGCGGGGCACGGCGGAACGGGAGAAGGTTCCCGGCCCGTTGTACGGCGTGTACCGGGCCGGGAGCCGCAGGACACCGGGGTCTGCGGGCCGGTCGAGCGGCGCCGGGCAGGGATCGGCGACGATGCGACCGGTGTCCCCGGCGGACGCCGGGAGACCGTACCGTTCGAACGCCCCGCTGAGGTCCTGGGGAAGGAACCGCCTGTCGCGGCTCTCCGGAGCGCAGCCGATCGCCCCCCACCGGTCCGCGGGACCGACCGGCCCCCACAGGTGCAGCACGGCGGGCACCGCCGCGAGGGCCGCGACGAGCGGACCCTCCGCGCTCATCAGGTCGTGCAGCACCAGGTCCGGCTCCCAGGCGCGGGCGAAGTCCGCCGCCGCGTCGGTGCTCGCCCGGTGCAGCCGCGTCAGGGCGGGTTCGGTGCGCCCCCACCACGCGGCGAAGTCGAACGCCCCGGTACCGGCGAGCACTTCACCGGTGTCGGGGTGCAGCGGCGGCGACGCGTACGGCCAGGCACCTTCGTACGCGCTCAGCAGAGCGCCCATCCGCGCCTTGACGAGCATGTCCATCGAGGACAGGACGGGCGCGGCACTCAGGCCGGCCCGCGACAGCGCACCGGACTGCGAGGCGTCGCACAGGAACCGCACCGGGTGCCCGGACCGTTGCAGGGCCCGGGCGAGGGGGACCATCGGGTAGTAGTGCCCCGGCCAGGCCGAGACGGCGAACAGTACGCGCACGCGGCGTTCTCCCATCGGTGCCGGCGGTCAGCCGGCTCGCAGCCGTTCGAGGAGCATCCCGGCCAGGTCCAGGAACTCGTCCGGGGACGACGCGGTCATCTGGAGATCGACGAGGGCCTCGTCCGCTCCCGCCTCGGCGCCCGCACGCAGGTAGTCGGCCACCGAGGCGACGGTGTTGCCGGCCGGGTGCCGCGGCGAGGCGTCCGCGGTGAGTACCGGGTTGGTCCGCAGGATCATCCGCAGCCCGTCCGGGTCGCGGCCGGCCCGGTCGGCGGCCTGCCGTACCGCGGACCACATGTGCCCCAGCACCGGTACGGGCAGGTCCGCCGGCAGCCAGCCGTCGGCCCGCCGCCCGACCCGCTCCAGCGCGGACGGATGGAAGGCCGCGAAATACAGCGGCGGCCGGGGCCGCTGGACAGGGCCCAGCTCCACGTGGGACGGCGGTACCGTCCACAACTCGCCCTTGTGCTGCACGGGGTTCTCGCCCCACAGGGCGTCCAGCGCGTCCAGGAGTTCGTCGGTCCTGGCGCCCCGCCCGCGCCACGGCACGCCCAGGGCCTCGTACTCGTCCCGCGACCAGCCCAGGCCGAGCCCGATGTCGAGCCGCCCGTCACTGAGCCGGTCCAGCGAGGCGAGCGTCCTGGCGAGCAGCACCGGTGTGTACCAGGGCGCCACCAGCACATTGGTGCCCAGCCGCACCCGTTCGGTGACCGCCGCCACCGCCCCCAGGACGCTGACCGGGTCGAGGAAGCCCCGGTACTCGCGCGGTACGGGACCGGGCCCCTCGGGGGTCGAGTACAGGCTCCGCGGTTCGACCGGGACCAGGGCACGGTCCCCCACCCAAAGGCTGTCAAAACCGGCCTGCTCGGCAGCCCGCGCCAACCGGGTCAGACTCCGGCCGTCGGCGAACGCCCCGTACTGCGGCAGCGCCAGACCTACCCGCATCGTGACGGTGCTCCCTTCCGTTGTCGCGTCTGTCGTGTTCTCCGGGCACCGGGTGCGTCGTCCGAGGTCAGGGCTGGAGCCCGAGCTGCTGCATCAGGCTCAGCCGGTCGAAGACCGCGCTCCAGCCGGTGATCAGCCCGTCCGCCACCTCCACCCGGTCCACGGCCCGCCAGCGCAGCTGCTTGCCGGTCGGCTCGATCCGCTGCCCGTTGGGGTGCACCAGGGCACCGCTGTGCGTTCCGGTGAAGAACAGCTCCACGGCGATCGCCGAACCGTCGGCCGCCACCACCTCGGAGACCACTTCCCGGCGCAGGTCCGGGTAGGCGGCAACATGCCGGGTGAGGACGCCCTTCGCGTAGTCCCGGCCGGTTCCCTCGGTGGTCGAGGTACGGAATACCGCATCGGGTGCGAAGAGTTCGTCCAGCTCGTCGATGCGCCCGGCCTCGACCGCCGTCCAGACCGCGTCCCAGAGTTCCTTCGCGGTGGCCATGAAAAATCAGTCTCCTATTGCCCTGGAAATTCCTCTGCCGCAGCATGTAATTACCGAACCGCTCCGTACCGGCAGTGGGGTGTGCCGCGCGCCGGTGCGGGTTTGCCGCAACCGGACGGCGGTGACGCGACAAACCCCGCCGCACTCAATTACCGGTGTCGGCAAAATGATTGACAGTACGCGACGGCGAATTGCACAGTGCGAATGCGCCGGCGCCGTGAACGAATGCGCCGCAGCACTTTCTCCCTCTTCGCCGACCCCGGAGGTCACCCATGTCCACAAGCCCCGCGAGCACGGCCACGGCGGAGCCGGACCCGCTCCCCGTCATCGAGCTGGCGATGGCCTTCTACGGGTCCCGGGCGCTGATGAGCGCCCTCGAACTGGGGGTGTTCACCGCGCTGGCGGACGGCGGCGCGGACCGCTCGCTGCTGGAGGAAAAGCTCGGGCTGCACCCCCGTACCTCGCAGGACTTCCTCGACTCGCTGGTGGCGCTCCGCCTGCTCACCCGCGAGGACGGCCGGTACGCCAACTCCGCCCTCGCGGAGCGTTTCCTGGTACGCGGCCGGGACGGTTACGTCGGCGGGTTCGCCGAGATGGGCAGCGCCTCGCTGTACCCGGTATGGGGCAAGCTCACCGACACCCTGCGCACCGGCGAGCCGCAGATCCCCGCCGGCAGCAATTTCTTCGAGGGCCTCTACCAGCGCCCGGAGGCCGCGCGGAAGTTCATGGACGCGATGGACGCCTTCAACGCCGACATCGCGGCGACGCTCGAAGAACTGGCCGACTGGAGCGCCTGCGCCACACTGACCGACGTCGGCGGCGCCCGGGGCGATCTGGCCGCACGGCTGGTGTCCGCGCACCCGCAGCTCTCCGCCACCTGCATGGACCTCCCCGGCGTCCAGCCCCTCTTCGACGAGCGCGTGGGGGAGGCCGGCCTCGCCGACCGGGTCGCTTTCCACAGCGCCGACTTCGTGCACGACCCGCTGCCGGCGTCGGACGCGTTCATCTTCGGGCACATCCTGCACGGACGCGACCTGGACCAGCGCCAGGACCTCATCGACCGGGCCTACGCCGCCCTCAGCCCCGGCGGCAGCCTGTTCATCTACGACCGCATGATCGACGACAACCGGAACACCAAGGCGCTCAGCCTGCTGGGCAGCCTCGGCATGGCCCTCGTCTCCAGGATCGGCAGCGAGTACACGCCGGCCGACTGCCGCCGGTGGCTGGAGCGGGCCGGCTTCGAGGTCGTCGCCGTCCGCCCGCTGGCGGCCACGGACACCATCGTCGTCGCCCGTAAGCCCGCCTGACCCGGCGTACGGCGACACGCCCACGGCCCACCGCGCGAAGAGAAGGAGAGGGCGATGACGACGGACGACGACGCCGGGGTGCTGGCCGGCCAGGAGGTCTACTCGGCACGGGTCCTGAAGTTCTACGACCTCCTGGTCCTGCGGCTCACCAGCTCTCTGGTCTGGCGGTGCCCACCGGGCGCGATGCTGCGCCTGCACGAACGGAACCTCGGCGCGCGGCACCTCGAACTCGGCGTCGGCACCGGCCACTTCCTCGACCGCGGCCGCTTTCCGGTGCCGCACCCCGCCATCGACCTGCTCGACCTCAACCCCGACGCGCTCGCCCACGCCGCACGCAGGCTGGCGCGCCACCGTCCCACGACGCACCGGGCCAACGTGCTGGAGCCGCTGCCGGTGCCCGAGGGGGCGTTCGACTCGGTCGGCATGAATCTCCTGCTGCACTGCCTGCCCGGCGGCAGCCTGCGGGCCAAGGAGGCCGTGGTGAAGAACGCCGTCACCGCTGCGCGCGCCGGCGGCCGGGTCTTCGGCAGCACCGTTCTGGCCGAGGGGGTGCACCTGAACCCGGCCGCACGGGCGATGCTGCGCAACCACAACGAGCGGGGCATCCTCAACAACGCCCGCGACAGTCTCGCGGACCTGCGGTGGGTCCTGCACGAACACCTCACCGACGTCCAGATCCGCGTCCGGGGCTGTATCGCGCTCTTCGAGGCCACCGCCGGGTGACCGATCCGTGCCCGAGTCCAGGCCGTACGCCACCCGAGAGGAATTCCCCGAGATGACAGATCACGAGTCGGCCGGCGCCGCGGAAGCCGGCCGGCCGGGCACCGCGGTACGGCGCTTCCCCTTCGCCCCGTCCCCCCGGCCCGAGTGTGCGCCGGACCCGGGGCCGGGCCCGGACGATCCGTTCGCGGAACTGCGCGAGCACGACCCGGTGCACCTGGTCGAGCTGCCGTTCGGCGGCCGGGCCCGGCTGGTGACCCGGTACGAGGACGTCAGGACCGTGCTCGCGGACCCGCGCTTCAGCCGTACCGCTGCGTCACGTCCTGACGCCCCCCGGTTCGAACCCGTGCCGCCGCCACCTGTCGGGGTGTTCGTGTCCGACCCCCCGGAGCACACCAGGCTCCGCTCCCTGGTGGCGAAGGCGTTCACGAAACGGCGGGTCGAAGCCATGCGCCCGGGCGTCCGGGCCTCCGTCCAGACGCTGATCGGCCGTATGAAGGCCGCGGGACCCCCGGCGGACTTCGTGCCGGACTTCGCGCTTCCGCTGCCCGTGGCGGTGATCTGCGACCTCTTCGGCATCCCCGAGGAGGACCGCGCTTCCTTCCGGCAGTGGTGCGATGGCCTGCTGTCGACCACCTCGATGACCGAGGAGGAGATCCACGCATCGCGCCGTGCCCTCTTCGGCTATCTGTCCTCGCTGGTGGCCGAGCGGCGCAGGAAACCCGCCGACGACCTGCTCAGCGGCCTGGTGCGGGCCCATGTGGCGGAAGACCGCCTCACCGAGGAGGAACTGGTCGTCTTCTCCGGCGGGCTGCTGGTGGCCGGTTACGAGACCAGCGCGAGCCAGCTGGCGAACTTCACCTGCCTGCTGCTGCGTACACCGGATCTCTGGAAGCAGCTGGGGGCCCGGCCCGAGAGCGTCGGCACGGCCGTGGAGGAACTGCTCCGCCATGTGCCGTCACTGGAGATCGGCGGCTTCACCCGGGTGGCCACGGAGGACGTCGAACTCGGCGGCGTCCTGGTGCGGGCCGGGGAGACGCTCGTCCCGGTGCTCGGCTCCGCCAACCACGACCCGGCCGTCTTCGACGCACCGCACCGGCTCGACCTTGAGCGCACGCCGAACCCGCACATCGCCTTCGGCTACGGACCGCACCGGTGTGTCGGTGCGCAGCTCGCCCGGGTCGAACTCCAAGAGGCGTTCCGCGCGCTGCCCCAGGCCTGTCCCGAGCTGCGCATCGCCGCCGAGCCGCGCCGGAAGACCGGGACGATCATCCACGGCCTCGCTTCGCTCCCCGTGTCGTGGTGAGCCGCCCGCACCGGCCCGCCCACCCGGACCGCCCCGCCCACCCCGTCCACGCCCCGGCGTCGTACGCCGTACGCCGCCACTGATCGCTCGCGCCGGAGGCCGTACGCCACCGGCCCGGCCAGGAGGAACCACCATGCTCGCCCGTAAGGAACTTCCGGCACCGTACGCCGAATTCAACCGCAGCACCGGGGCGCCCGGACGGCACATGTCACAGGACGGCCGCACTCCCCAGCAGCGGCTGGCCGACCCCGACCCCCGGCGCTTCGGCCTCTTCGGCTTCCAGGTCCCGAGCGACACCCGCGCCTTCGAATACCCCTTCGCCGCCACCCGCATCGCGGCGGAACAGGGACTGCGGGTGCTGGACGTCGGTGCCGGTCTGTCCGGCCTGCAGTTCCTGCTGTCCGGGCAGGGCTGCAAGGTGACCACGGTCGATCCCGCCGCGCGGCAGACGCCGCACGCCGGCCAGGCGGACGAGGAAGGCAGCCGCTTCTCCCCCGGCTACTGGATGACACTGGACCCGGCCGATCACGCCCGTATCAACGAGCTGTTCGGCACCGACGTGGAACTCGTCGCGGACGAGATCCAGCACTGGGACGGGCCCGTCGGCGTGTTCGACCGGGTCGTGTGCCTCTCCGTCCTGGAACACGTCGGCCCGGCCGAGGCCCGCCAGATGATCACGTCGATGGCCGACCGGCTGGCTCCCGGCGGCACGCTGCTGCTCACCGTGGACCTCTTCTTGGACCTTGAGCCGTTCGGTGTGCTGAAGGAGAACGTCTGGGGCCGCAGCCACGACGTCCACCAGCTGCTGGCCGGGCTGCCCCTCGCGCTGAAGGAAGGGGACCGGCGCGAGCTGCTGGGGTTCCCGGAGTTCGACCGCGAGCGGATCGTGGGCCTGCTGCCGGAGCTCCTGATCGGCCGGCACTACCCCGTGATGACGCAGGCGCTGGTCCTGGAGAAGACCACCCCGGACCACACGTTCTCCTGACCGGCTTCCGCGCCGCAGAACCCGGGCCGGCTCCCCGGCCGCGAACCCCAGAGGAACGATCATGCGCGTACTCTTCAGCACCCTGCCGTCCCGCGGGCACTTCTACCCCATGGTGCCGCTCGCCTGGGCACTGCGGTCCGGCGGCCACGAGGTGGCCGTCGCGGCCACGGGTGCCTTCTCCCCCGCCGTGGCCGCCGCCGGACTCAACCCGCTCGGCACGGTCGACGACCTCGACATGCGCCGCCTGATCGGCGAGGACCGCCAGGGACGGCCGGTGCCCGACCCGCAGGACACCGAGGGCAAGCTGCACCGCAGCGGCCGCGGCTTCGGCCGGGCGTCCGCCGCGGCCTTGCCGGCCATGACCGAGCTGCTCACCGCCTACCGGCCGGACCTCGTGGTCGGCGAGCCCACGGACTTCGCGGGCCGGCTCGCGGCCTACGCGGCCGGCATCCCGCACATGGTCCACGCGTGGGGGCTCCCCGTCCCCCGGGCCATGGCGGACGGTGTGGTGTCCGAGCTGCGACCGGAACTGTCCGGCCTCGGCCTGGCAGAACCCCCGCCCCCCGGGCTCTTCGTCGACGTGTGCCCGCCCTCCCTCCGCCCCGGCGACGGGCCGGCGTCCGGCGCCCCCTCCCTGGCCATGCGCTACACGCCCTTCAACGGCTCCGGCGCCCTCCCCGACTGGGCACTGGGCCCGCCCGCCACGCGCCCGAGAGTGTGCGTCACCTTCGGCACCATGATCGGCGGCTATCCGGGGGCCGCGCAGTCCATCGCCGCACTGGCATCGGTGCTCATCGCATCCGGGTACGAGGTGGTGGCAGCGGTCGGCGACGACCTCGCCCCCCAGGTCCGCGAACTGGTCCCCCAGGCCCGCCACGTCGGCTGGCTCCCGCTCCACGCCGTACTGCCCGCATGCGACGTACTGGTGCACCACGGCGGCTCGGGCAGCGCCATGACGGCCCTGTGCACCGGCGTCCCCCAGGTCGTCACCCCGTACGCGACCGACCAGTTCAGCAACGCGGGCCACGTCGAACGCGCGGGCGCCGGCCTTCGCATCGACCGGGGCGGGTCCGGCCCCGAAGAGGTGGCCGAAGCCTGCACCCGCGTCATCGAGAACCCGGCCTTCACCCGGCAGAGCCGAGCCCTCCAGCAAGAAATCAGCCTTCAGCCGTCCCCCGCCGACGTGGCCACCAACCTGGCATCCGCCCTGTCCCGGGACCTGCCCCCGGCCCCTGCCGCGCAGCCGGCTGCGAACGGCCTTTGACCTGGGTCGTGCGTGTGGCCGCTGCGGGGCCCCTGATACCGAGCAGGCGGCCGGACAGGGGCGGCGGCCTCACCGAACTCCGAAAAGCGAGCATCTCCCTCATCTTCCCCCTCACCCTCCTGTGACCCACCACACTTCGTCCGGCGTCGAAGTGGCAGCTCTATAGCGTGGCGATCGCTGTTTCGGGCGACGACATTCACAGCTGCATTCGAGGGAGAGATATATGCCAGGCCGCAAGCGCTACACCGCGACCGAGACCAGCGAGGATTATTACTGGGAGCGCGTCAAGCGTAACCTCGGCTGGCTCGGTAACACCCTTGAAGAGCAGAAGGAACGCCAGCTCAAACTGTGGGACGCCACCATCGGCGTAGCGGGTGTCGGCGGTATAGGCGGGGCCACCGCCGAGCGGTTGGTGCGCATGGGCGTACAGAACCTCAAGGTGGCGGACCCCGACACCTTTGAAGTGTCGAACATCAACCGCCAGTACGGCGCTTCCCTCGACACCGTCGGGCGCAACAAGGCCGAAGTGGTGGCCGAGCTCGTGTACAACACCACCCGCGACGTCAATGTCGAGGTGTATCCGGAAGGCATCACCGAGGAGACGGTCGACGAGTTCTTCGAGGGCTGCGACTACGTACTCGACAAGATCGAGCTGTACGAGATCAACGCCCGTTACACCCTTCATCGGGCATTCCGCCGGTCGCAGCAGTGCCGGTTCATGATGCTCACGCCGGTCTTCGGGCACCGTACGTTCTTCTTCAAGTGGACCCGGGACTCCATGCCCGCCGAGGAGTATTTCGGCGTTCCGGCCGACGAGCCCATGAACGAGAAGAACGCCCGACGGATCATCAGCCGGTTCATCCCGGAAATGCCGGATATCCGAGTTCCGAGGTGCTGGAGGACTGGTTCATCAAGAACCTTGAGTGCCCGATCTTCGCGGGAACTCCGCCCCTCGCCCAGGGAATGCTCGCCTCCCGGATCGGCCAGGCCATCACCGGCCTCGACCAGCTGCCGGGAGCTGTCCCGCTGCCCGTCACCCCGGGGTACTCCATGATCGACACACAGAAGTGGATCGCCAGGACGGTGGAGGGGGTCTGGTGGTAGCCGGCACCTCCACGACGTCCCCCACCCGCCCGCCCGAGGACCGGCTCCATCTGCCGCCCACCGTGCGTCCACGGCATGCCACCACCTTGAGCACCTGGACCGAGCAGGATCTCGAAGCGCTCTACGACCGTGCCCGATGGATGCTGGGGCAGCCCCGCGAGGTGGTGGCGCGTACCGGGCCGGGCATGCTGCTGGGCACGCTCTTCTACCAGAACAGCACCCGTTCCAGGATCAGTTTCGAGGCAGCCGCCCACCGGATCGGCGGTGCCGGCATCGGGTTCTCCGATGTCGCCACCACCCGAGCAGGTGACTTCTACGCGGAGTCGCTGGAGGACACGGTCCGGGTCCTCGGCAGCTACGCGGATGTCCTGGTGCTCCGGCACACCGAGGACGACGCCGCCGAGCGCGCGGCCGCGGTCTCGCCCGTACCGCTGATCAGCGCCGGCACCGGGGACCAGGAACACCCCACCCAGTTCATGCTCGACCTGTGGGTGATCCGCAGGGCACTGGGGACGTTGAAGGGCGCCACCATCGGGTACGTCGGTGACCCGGCGTGCCGGGTGGCCCGGTCCCTCGTGTACGCCCTGCGCGCCTTCGGGGCCGGCGGGCTGGTCTTCCTGACGCCTGACGGCGCCCGCTTCCCGGCGGACGTCGTCGCGAGCATGGAGAGCGCAGGACTGGCGTGGCGCACGGTGGAGTCGGCCCGGGAGTTGCTGGCCGCTGTGGACGCGGCGTGCATCATCCCCTTCGAGCTGTCGGACTTCCATCAGAGTTCGGTGCGCACCCATTCCCGTGCCGACCGCCTCGACGAGCGTTTCGTCTTCGGTCGGGAACTGCTCACGGGCCCCGGCGCCGGGGTGCCGCTGACCCACACGGGACCGCGCGGCCCTGAGCTTCCGGCCGACGTGGACGACCTGCCGGACGTGCACTATCTCGACGGTGTCGCCAAGGGCGTGGTGCTGCGCGCGGCCTTGCTGGCGGAGCTTCTCGCGCGCCGTTGACCGGTCGGGCAGGGGCCGGGCGCATACCGGCCCGGCCCCTGTGCCGGTGGGCGTTCCGGTGGTGACGAAGACGGCAAGGTGGGTATCTCCGCCCAACGGCCGGCCTGTTCAGGCGCCCGGGCCCCGGTCACGCGCCGGACAGCGCGGCATCGGCCGCCCGCCGGCGACGCTCCACGCCGCACCAGGTGACCACGATGCCCGCCACGAAGCAGCCCGCGCTGATCACCGTACCGACGCGCATACCGGTCGGGAACGCGGAAGTGCCGGCCACCAGCGCACCGAGCAGCGCCACCCCCAGTGCGCTGCCCACCTGCCGTGCGCAGTTCAGGACGCCCGAGGCGGTACCGGCCCGCCCGGCCGGGGCCGACTCGACCACCGCCGTCACCGTGGCCGGCATCGCGAAGGCGGTTCCGAAGCCGATGGCGGCCAGCGGCAGGACAAGGGCGGGGTACGGGGTCGAGCGCCCCGCGATCAGCAGGCCCAGGAATCCCGCGGCCCCGATCGCCAGCCCGATCACGATGGGAAGGCGGGGCCCCGACCGGGCCGTCATCCTGCCGCCCAGCATCGAGGACACCGCCGCCATCGCGGTCTGCGGCAGGATGGCCAGCCCGGCCCACAGGACGGGGTAGTGGCGGTACTGCTGGAAGTAGAACGTCAGCACGAACAGCTGGCCGTAGAAAGCGGTGTTGAGGAACAGGCCGACCAGCGTCGCGCTGGAAAAGGTGCCGTTGCGGAACAGCCCGAGGGGCAGCATCGGGTCTTTCGTGCGCTTCTCGGCCAGCAGGAACGCACCACCGCAGAGTACGGCCAGCGCGAAACCCGCCAAGACGGACGGTGCTGTCCAGCCGCGATGGCCCGCCTCGATCACGGCGTACGCGATCGCCCCCAGTGTCAGAATGCCCAGCGCCTGGGCGGGCAGGTCGAGCCCGGCGGACCGTGCAGGGCGCGGCGCGACGACGTAACGGGCCGTCAGTGCGAATCCGAGGATGCCGAAAGGGAGATTCACGTAGAAGACCGAGCGCCAGCCGAATGCGGCCACCAGCAAGCCGCCCAGCACCGGACCGGACGCTGCCGCGATACCGCCGATGGCACCCCACACACCGATGGCCCGCGCGCGCTTTTCCTTCTGCGGGTACGACGCATGGATGAGGGCCAGCGATGTCGGCACCATCAGCGCTGCGGCCAGCCCTTGCAGCAGTCGCATGACGACGAGAAATCCCAGGGAGGGAGCCAGCCCGCACCCTATGGAGGTGACGACGAACAACACCAGGCCGGTCTGGAACACGGCCTTGCTGCCGAGCCGGTCACCGATCGAACCCGCGGAGAGCAGCAGCCCCGCGAAAACGACGGTGTAGCCGTCGGCCACCCATTGCACTCCGGACAGGTCTGCGCCCGCATGGAAACCCTGTCCTATCCGCGGCAGCGCCACGCTGACGATCGTGGTGTCCAGGATCACCATGAAGTAGCCCGTACACAGCGCGATGAGCGGCATCATGGAGGCCGTGCCACCGCCGGATGCCTCGGACGGAGCGGCAGCCGCCGTTTGTTGCTGAGCCATGAGGTGTGCCCTTCCTGCCTTTCCTGCGCCGGTCGCGTCAGCCGGTCGCGTCAGTCATGAGTCATGGCCCGGCACGCGGACGCCCAGCACGGCGGGCAGTTCCCGTTCGCCGCGACGGGTCAGCCGCACCACGCGGTCGTTCGCCGGCCGCCGTATCCAGTCGAGTTCGAAGAACCGGTCGAGAAGGACGGAACCCAGCGCCCCCGCCAGGTGGTGGGCCTGTTCGCTCCAGTCGACGCAATAGCGGACCGCCGACCGCCGGCCGGCCGGCAGCTCGACACCCAGGCGCTCGGCGAGCAGGCTCGCGCCGTGCGCCGAGAGCCTGTAGGTCACATCGCGGCCGGGGGCCGAAAGGCGGTCGTGCCGCGCCTTCCCGGGGTGGAACGCTCCGTCCCCGCCGGTAAGGGCCTCGGCGTCCAGAAGGGCGCGCATCACCGCGACCCCGAGTTTGCCCGCCAGGTGGTTGTAGCAGGTCCTGGCCCAGGCCAGACTGCGTACGCGCTGTTCCCGGCGGTTCGCGGGCAGCGGCCGCCGCGCGAGGCCGGCCAGCTTTTCCAATGCCTGGGCCGTGTCAGCGGAAGCGAGCCGGTAGTAGCGGTGGCGCCCGTGCACCTCCACTGTCAGCAGGTTCCCCGCGACCAGTTTCGCCAGGTGTGAGCTCGCGGTCGACGCGGAGATCCCGCTCGCGCAGGCCAGCAGCCCGGCGGGCAGCGCCCGGCCGTCGGCCAGCGTGAGCAGGATTCTGGCCCGCGAGCGGTCACCGATGAGCTCGGCCACTCCGGCGAGGTCGGGGCAGGGCTCGTGCGGGCACGGCTCGTGCGGGCCCGGCTCCTGGTCACCGGTCTGCCGGGCCGTCACGTGAACCGGGCTTCGACCTGCGAGCTGCCGCGGACGGCGATGGCGTCGAGTTCCACCCGGGCGCCGAGCGGCAGCCGGTCCACCATGAAAGCGGTACGGGCAGGCGGGTCCTGCGGGAAGAACTCCCCGTAGACCCCGTCGAACTGCGGCATCTCGTCGTAGGTGACGAGCCATACCCGCATGCTCACCACGTCGCCCAGGCCCATGCCTGCGGCCTCCAGCGTGGCCCGTACGTTCTCCAGCGCCTTGCGCCCCTGCTCGGCCACGTCTTCGGACACCAGCCGGCCTTCGGCGTCCACACCGAAATGGCCCGCCAGGTACGCCGTACCGGCTACGACGACACCCGGCGAGTACTTGTATCCGTGCAATTTCCCCCGCGTGATGACCTCTCGGCCCACGGCAGCCCTCCATGTGCGATGCGTTCCCGCCGCCATGGAGAGGGGCGGCGGGCGGTCGCCGTCACCGTAGAACGCCGAAGCTTCGATACGGAGCGAAGTGTGCCGCCGCCCGGCCGGGCGCCGCCCGGCCCGGCCGAACCGCGTGGGCCGAAGGCCGGGAGGAGATTTTACGTACCGCCCCGCAACGTCATGCGCCGGCAAATTACGCGCAAATTACCGTCAGGTAAATTGGTGGCCGCCGACACCCCCCTTGTAGCGTGACCTCGGGTAACAGGTGCCTCGCGGGCACTTCGGCCAATCACTCGTCAAGAATTCTTTTGGGGGACGGATGCGTGATTTCGCGGGCGATGCGAACTTCGTCGATCCAGCCGCACTCATAGGCGACAAGACACGGGCAAGGATTCTTCTGTCACTGCTCGACAAGCGCGCACTGCCCATGTCGATGCTGGCCTCCGAGGCAGGAGTTGCCCTGTCCACCATGAGCAGCCACCTGGGCCAGCTCCTGGACGGCGGAATGCTGACGGTCCGGCGCGAGGGGCGTCACCGCTATTACAGCCTGGCGTCCCCCGAAGTGGCCAGGGCCATCGAATCCCTCGCCCAGCTGGCTTCGCCGTTCAAGCCGAACTCGCTGCGCTCGGGAACCCGTGCCCGCGCTCTGCGGGTGGCCCGCACCTGCTACGACCACCTCGCCGGCCATCTCGGTGTGCTGATCATGCGCGGGCTCATCGCCAAGGGTGCCGTGGTCGGAGGCGACGGCACCCACCGTCCGGAACGCCCCGGAGCGGACCGGCTGGCCGCCTGCGGCCGGGACATCGCGTACGAGGTCACGGCCCAGGGGTGGCGGTTGCTGGGCAGCATCGGCGTCTTCCGCCCCCGGACCGACCGCCCGCTCGTGCGCTACTGCGTCGACTGGACGGAACAGCGCCATCACCTCTCGGGAGCAGTGGGAGCTGCCCTCCTGGAACGCTTCATCAGCCAGGAATGGGTGCAACGAGCCCCGGAGAGCCGGGCCTTGAAAATCCTTCCGGCCGGCGAGGCCGACCTCCACTCATGGCTGGACATCGACCCGCAAAAGCTCCATGCCGATCTCGCTGCGTGACGCGGAAGGCGCGGCAAATCGCGCCCATCGTCGGCACGGGGCCGCTTTGGGGTGATTACGAAATCTTTCCGGGGGGTGACGGCCGCCAGGACAATACAGCAGGATTGTCCTTGACCAAGGAAAAGCCCCCGCCCGCAAAGCTGGTGTTTGCGGGCGGGGGCCGTGCGGGCCGTGCGGCCCGAGTGCCATCGGGGCGTCAGGCCCGGCGGCGGCGGAACGCCTTGCGGATGAAGTGCACGATCAGCCAGATCACCACGATGATGATCACAATGAAGATGATCAGCAGCACGATGAGGAAGATGCCGAGCTTCTTGAAGAAGCCCTTCTTCTTTTCCTTCTTCTCCTTCTTGTCCTTGGAGCCGAAGGCGGCCTTCGCGTGGTGGAAGGAGGCCGGGGCGGCCGCCGGCTGTGCGGCCGGGGTGTCGGTGGTCTGCTGCTGGACGCTGTGGGCGACCGCCGGTGCCGCGGGCGACGCCGCTGCCGCGGAGCCCGCCGCCCCCATCAGGCCGAGCAGCAGGGCCACGACAACCGCGGTGATGCGCCCGCTTGTTGCCCGTACGGCGCTCCCGGCGCGTACGGCATGTTCGGAAGGCTTGCGCTCGGTGCTCATCCGGTCCGGTTTCCCCTCGTGGTTGGTGCTGGGCGCGGCACGCTGATCGTGACGCGCGGCAACCATTATGGGCGGCGGCCGTCGCCACCGGCTCTACGGCGGCCCTAGCGGCCCGCTTCCCCGGCACGCGCGCCTTCGCCGGTCCGCGCGCCCTCGCCGGTCTCCTCCTTCATCGCCTTCGTCTCGCTCTTGAGGATCCGCAGCGACTTGCCCAGGGCCCGCGCGGTGTCCGGCAGCTTCTTCGAGCCGAACAGCAGGATCACCACGAGCGCCACGATCAGCAGGTGCCAGGGCTCCAGCCCGTTCCGCAGCATCGTCGTCCCGCCTTCCTTCCGTGGCGGCGGCACCGGCGCCCGGTCACTGCCGCCTCGTCCGCTTCACATTTTGTGACTTGCTACATTGCGCAACTGTACAACCAACGGGCGAGAACGACCGTCTTCTTCGGCACAGAGCCGCGCGGGTGAGGGTGCACACATGACAGCAAGCAGCCACAAGGCGGTGGCCGAAGGCGCCGGACGGAACGTACGGAAAGGGCGCGACGGCCGGGCCGTACGGGGCAGACGCCGCCCCCTGCGGACGGCCGGGGTCATCGCCGTCTCGCTGCTCGTACTGATCGCCGCGGGCGCGGGCTGGTTCTACTTCAAGCTCAACGGCAACATCACCACCTTCGGCGCCGAGGGCGTCAGCCCGCAGCGCCCCGCGGAGGGTGCCGGCGGCCAGAACGTCCTGGTCATCGGCTCCGACTCCCGGGCCGGCGGCAACAGCGCACTGGGCGGCGGCGACGGTGACGTGGGCCGCTCGGACACTGCCTTCCTGCTACACATATACGGCGACAGCAAGCACGCGGTCGCGGTCTCCATACCCCGGGACACCCTGGTGGACATACCCCCGTGCCGGCTGCCGAGCGGCAAGTGGACCGCGCCGCAGCACAACGTCATGTTCAACGCGGCCTTCTCGGTCGGCGAGAGCCCCAAGGGCAACCCGGCCTGCACCCAGAACACGGTGGAGAAGCTGTCCGGCGTACGCGTCGACCACACCGTCGTCGTCGACTTCGAGGGCTTCTCGAAGATGACGTCCGCGGTCGGCGGCGTACCGGTCTGTCTGCCGAAGGACATCTACCAGGGCGATCTGAACCCGAACCGCCACTCCCGCGGTGAGCGGATCTTCGCCAAGGGCCCGCAGACCGTTTCCGGTCAGCAGGCGCTCGATTACGTACGCATCCGGCACGGTATCGGTGACAACTCGGACATCGGCCGTATCCAGCGGCAGCAGGCGTTTGTCGGCTCGCTCATCAAGAAGGTCAAGGACCAGGGATTCAATCCGGGGACCCTGCTGCCGCTGGCCAACGCCGCCACCCAGTCCATGACCGTCGACCCGGGCCTGGACTCGGCCGACAAGCTGCTCTCGTTCGCTATGTCCCTGAAGGACATCGACCTGCACAACACCAAGTTCGTCACCCTGCCGTGGCGCTACCAGGGCGAGCGGGTCGCGATCGTGCACCCTGCGGCGGACGCGCTCTGGGCGGACATCAAGGCGGACCGCACTCTGGACGGCACGTACGCCGGTGGGGCGGGGGCGTCACCTTCCGCGGGGCCGTCGCCGTCTTCCTCCCCCGATGCGGGTACTGCCCCGGGTACGGGCGCGGGCATCAGCGTCGTCGTGTACAACGGCACCACCACGACCGGGCTGGCCGCCCGCGCCGCGGAACAGCTCAGGTCCGCGGGCTTCACCGTCACCGGTACGGCGACCGCGCGCACCCAGCACCACACGGCCACCACCGTCGAATACGGCGCGGGCAAGGAAGCCGAGGCCAAGACCGTCGCCGCCCGGTTCCGTGACGCGCGGCTGGTGCCGACGGCCACCGCGGGCGTGCACGTCGTCCTGGGCACCGGCTACGCGGCCGACCCGGCCATCGTCTCCTCCGGCGCCTCTCCCGCGGCCTCCCCCTCGCCCCCGTCGTCCGGGGCGTCGGAGATCGCCGGTTCGGCACGGTCGGCCGACGACAACATCTGCTCCGGTTTGTCCTACGGGTGAGCCGACCGAGGCGCGGAGCCGTCAGGCCCCGGCCCCTACCCCGGTTCCGATGCCACCGTCCGCCGGTCGTACCGACTCTTGGCCCACGCCAGCCCGGCCCCGTACAGCACCAGTACGGCCGCCAGCAGCCCGTAATAGAGGGGAGGCAGCGCCGCCATGCCCAGCAGCGGACCCAGTGGTGACGGCGGCAGCAGCAGCCCGATGACGGCGAGCGCGCAGACGGCGGCCCGGATCGGGCCGGGTGCCCGGCCCGCCGCCGAGTGCCGGCCGGTCCGCAGCAGGTACATCACCAGCGCCTGCGTGAGCAGGTTCTCCGTGAACCACCCGGCGTGGAACGCGTCCTGACCACCCGGGTGCCCGGAGCCGTGCACCGCCAGCGCCAGTACGCCGAACGTGGCGAGGTCGGCGGCGGCGTTGAGCAGGCCGAAGCCGGTGATGTAACGCAGCAGGTCGGCGGGGCGCAGCACCGCGGGCCGGCGCAGTGCGGCCGGGCCCGGCCGGTCGAAGGCGAACGCGAGCTGGACCGCGTCGAAGCACAGGTTCTGCACCAGGACCTGCGCCGGGAGCATCGGCAGGAACGGCAGCAGCAGCCCGGCGCCGAGCATCGCGATGACGTTGCCGAGGTTGGAGGAGAGGGTGATGCGCAGGTACGTGGCGATGTTGGCGGTGCTGCGGCGGCCCGCGACGATCGCGCCGTCGATGGCGCTCAGGTCCTTGGAGGCGAGGACGACGTCGGCCGCCTCGCGCGTCACGTGGACGGCGTCGCGCGGGGCGATGCCCACGTCGCAGGCGTGCAGCGCGGGGAGGTCGTTGACGCCGTCGCCGAGGAAGCCGACGGTACGGGGCACGGCGCCCCTCCCGTCCGTGTCACCGGCGTTTGTGCCCGCGTCGCCGCCGGTCTCGCCCGTCTCTCTGGCGAGCGTCCGCCCCGTACCGCCGGCGGCTGTCCGCCCCGTACCGTCACCGGCCCGCAGCGCGCCCACGATGCGCGCCTTCTGCTCCGGTGTGCAGCGGGCGAACGCCGTCGTACGGGCCGCCAGCCGGGCCAGCTCGGCGTCCGTGAGGCCGTCGATCCGGTCGGCGGTGACCACCGCGCCGGGGCCGGTGTCGAGTCCCAGTTCGCGGCAGACGTGGGTGACGGTGCCGGGGTGATCGCCGGTGAGGACCTTGACGGCGACACCGCGCCGCGCCAGGCCCGCACAGGCCGCGGCGGCGGTCGGGGCGAGCGCGTCCCGCAGGCCGACGAAGCCGACGAGGGTCAGGCCGCGCTCGTCCGCCGGCGTGTACGGGCCGGTCCGGGCGGGCCGCTCGGCGACCGCGACGGCCAGCAGCCGCAGCCCGTCCGCCGTCCGCTCGGCGACGAACCGGGCCAGCCGCGCGCGGGCCGCGTCGTCGAGGTCGATGTCCCGGGCACCCCCACCGATGTCCTGGCCAGGGGTGACGGCCTCCCGGTCGCTGGTGTCCGTGTTCTCTCCCCCCGTACGGACACGGGCGCAGCGCTCCAGTACGTCCTCGGGCGCGCCCTTGACCACGAGCGTGTGCGTGCCCAGCCGGGAGCGGGGGCCGCCCGCCGTGGCCGCGTCCGTCCGGACCACCGCGCACGACGTGCGGCGTACCGGGCCGAAGGGCAGGGCGGCGACGCCCTCGTATACCAGCAGCTCGTCGAAGTCGTCCTCGGCCGCCTCCAGGATCGCCTCGTCGAGGGCGTCCGGCGTGGGCAGCTCGGCGAGCTGGAGTGTCCACAGGCTGTTGACAGCCGCCCAGTGCAGCGGTTCGGGCGCGGGACGTCCGTCCGGGGCGAGGGCGCAGTCCAGGACGGGGCGGTCCTGGGTGAGGGTGCCGGTCTTGTCCGTACACAACACGTCGATCGCGCCGAGGTCGTGCAACGCGGGCAGCCGCTTGACGATCACCTCGCCGCCGCGCGCGAGCAGCGCCGCGCCCCGGGCGAGTGCGGTGGTGACGATGACGGGCAGCATCTCGGGAGTGAGCCCGACCGCCACCGCGACGGCGAACGGCAGCGTCTCCAGGCCGCGCCCGCGCAGCGCCGCGTTGGCCATCAGCACCAGGGGCGGGGTGAGCAGCATGAAGCGGATGAGGGTCCACGAGACGCCGTTCACCGAACGGTCGAAGGCGCTCTCGCGCGGTCGGCGCGAGGACGGGCGGGGGCCGGGCGGCCGGGGGACGCCCGCGGCGGGCTCCTTCCGGGGCGCGCCCTTCCAGCGGGTACGGTGCGCGCCGGGGCGTGCGCCCCACCCGGCCGGCCGCCGGTACGTACCGGCGAACAGCGTGTCCGCGCCGGTCGCCAGCACCACCGCGGTCGCGCTCCCGGAGGCGACGCTGCTGCCCTGGAAGCACAGCTCGGGACGTTCGAAGAGGCCGGGGCCGGGAGGTGCGGCGGGGCGGGGAGGCGTAGCGGGAGCGGACTGTGCCGCGGGACCGGAGGACGCGGCAGCGGCACCGGACGGCGAGGCGACAGGCCCCGAACACGCAGCGGGCCCCGACCACGCAGCAGGCCCCGAAGCCGCCGCGGGGCCGGGAGACTCGGCAGGCGGCCCCGAAGCCGCGCCCCGGCCGCCGTCGTCCCCGTACGGTTCCGCCCCCGCCCCCTCCCGCACGTCCACCGGGTATTTCGCCACCGGCGCCGACTCGCCCGTCAGCGCAGCCTGGCGCACCGTCAGGCCACTCGCGCGCAGCAAGCGCAGATCGGCGGGGATCAGGTCCCCCGGGCCGAGCCGGATCACATCGCCCGGTACCAGCTGGTCCACCGGGATCTCCCGGGCGGCGCCGCTTCCCGGTGTCCTCGCGGCCCTGCCGCGGCCGGGCCGGGTGACCGGCGCGGCGGCGTCCGTCGGCGCCCTGCGCTGCACCGTCGCCGTGGTGGCGATCAGCTCGCGCAGCGCCGCCGTGGACCGCTCGGCCCGGTACTCGCCGCTGGTCCGCAGCACCGCGCTGACCACCACCAGGACGGCGATCACGCACGCCGCGCCCCAGGACGCGACGGCGGCCGAGACCAGGGCCAGACACAGCAGGACGGTGGTGAAGGGGTCGCGCAGGCTGCGGACGAAGCGCCAGGGCCGGCCCGCCGGCCGCCGCTCGGGCACCGTGTTCTCGCCGTACCGCAGCAGCCGTTCCTCGGCCTGTCCCTCGGTCAGGCCGCGCGGTCCGCTCTCCAGGAGCCGCAGCGTCTCCAGTGCCGTCAGGTCCGGGGTGTCCCGCAGGGCGGCGCCGTCCGCCGCCCGCGCCGCCGCTGGTACGAGGTGGGTGCCCGGCTCCGCCTCCCCCTTCGTACGAGCGGCCGCGGAGCCCGTGACCTTCTCAGGCGCCCAGGCCACGGATGCGCCCCGGGGCCGCCGGTCCCTCGGACCGGCCCGCCCGGTCGGTCAGCTGCCCCACCAGCCACCGCACCATCGACACCACATCGGGGTCGTCCACCAGGTACACCACGCGGCGGCCCTCCCGCCGCGACCGCACCAGCCCCGCCAGCTTCAGTTTCGCCAGGTGCTGGCTCACCGCGGGCAGCGCGCCGCCGACCCGCTCCGCCAGTCCGCTGACATCGCACTCGCCGCCCGCCAGTGCCCAGACGATGTGCAGGCGCGCGGGCGACGCCAGCAGTCCGAACGTCGCCGCGGCCTCCGTCAGCACCTCGGCCGACGGATCCGTCACGTCCTCGACGCCACTCGTCACAGCCGTTCTCCATCCGCCCAGGGCCGGGCCCGTGCCCCCGAAAGGGCCCAGTCTAGGCGCCGGGCACCGGGCGTTCCCGTACCGAAGGGGCCGCTCCCGGCCAGCGCCCGTGCTCGCCCGGACAGCGGCGCCGACCCCGGCGGACGCGCGCGAGACTCCCGGCTCCGAACCCGAGGGTCTACGCGAATGCCCCGCCTCCGCCCCCGGCCGGCCCACACGAAAACCCCGGCTCCGAACCCGAGGGCCCGGAGCCGGGGCTCCGTAGTGCAGTCGGGGGAAGCGGCGCCGGGGGGACAAGCCGCTTCCCCCGATGGCGGACCGTGCCCCAAAGTCCGCGCCGCCGTCAGGGGGGAAGCTACGGCGTGGACCCCGCAGAGGGGCGCGGGCCCGTGCCCTGCGGATTCCTGCCAGATTCGCCGGGCACACCACCATCCTGCTCCGGCCGCCGGATGCCGGACGCGGGCAAAAGGCCTCCCTCCAGGGGCCTTTGGTCCTTAAAGTCCCGGTGAACGAGGCGGGACAGCCCCGGCGAACGCGATGGGACATCCCCGGTGAACGCGGCAGGCACGTCCCGGTGAACGCGGCAGGCCCGGCACCGCCCCGGCCGGGCGCGCCCGGAGAGCCGGTCCGTCAACGCCCCGCCCCCGCCGTCGCTCCACCCCCGTTCCGGAAGTGGTTAGACTCACCCGGCCGGTACCGGGGAGGGCAGGCGGGAGCTGCCGTAGGGGAGACGGGGACAGTCGGATGGCGCAAGCAAAGAAGATCGCGTTGTACGTGGTCGCCGTCTTCGTCCTGTACACGATCATCACGTCCCCGGCGCGCGCCGCCGATCTCGTGCAGATAGGGTTCGAGGGCATCTCGTCGGCCGCCCATGGGGTCGGTGAGTTCATGACCCAGCTGATCTCGTAGGACGCCCGGCCAGACCGGGGCGGACGGTACGGGACGACGCCGGTGGCCGGACGGCGGGCGCCGTGCGACGCGGGCCCGGCCGTACGGACGAAGCGCGGAGGACCGCCCAGTGATACGCCACCTGGTTCTTTTCAAGCTCAACGACGGCGTCGAACGCGACGAGCCGCGGGTCGAGGCCGGCGTCAAGGCGTTCCGGGAGCTGGCCGACCAGATTCCCGAGCTGGAGTTCTGGGAGTGCGCCTGGAACATCACGGACCGGCCGATCGCGTACGACTTCGCCGTCAACTCCGCCGTGGCCGACACCGACGCCCTCAAGCGCTATATCGAACACCCGGCCCATCAGGCCGCCGCCGGGCAGTGGCGTGAGTTCGCCACCTGGGTGATCGCCGACTACGAGTTCTGAGCCGCGGCCCCGGCCGCGTGTCCGCCCCTTGCCCCTCGCGGGTGAGGGGCTTTTCGCCGTCCCGGACGGGGGGCTTTCGTCGCCCGGGCGCGCCGGTACGCCTCCGCCGCCAGGGCCTGCAACGCGGCCCATTCCGCGATCAACTCGGCGATCAACACGGCGTAATACGGTGCTTGCACACAGTGCACATGTCTTGTGATGCTATGACCTGCTATGACCGCTTTTGCCGGATGGATGGACTGAGAAGGGTGGCGTGACCGTGACGGCCCGAACTGCGCCCAAGGCGCCATCCCGCGAGAGCAGGAGCGCGGACACCCGGGCACTCACACAGGTGCTGTTCGCCGAGCTGGCGAGCCTGGAACCCGGCACCCCGGAGCACGCCCGGGTACGCGCCGCCCTGATCGAGGCGAACCTGCCCCTGGTCCGGTACGCGGCGGCACGTTTCCGCAGCCGTAACGAGCCGATGGAGGACGTCGTCCAGGTCGGCACGATCGGCCTGATCAACGCCATCGACCGGTTCGACCCCGGCCGGGGCGTCCAGTTCCCCACCTTCGCGATGCCGACCGTGGTCGGCGAGATCAAGCGCTATTTCCGGGACAACGTGCGCACCGTCCACGTACCGCGCCGCCTCCACGAGCTGTGGGTGCAGGTCAACGGCGCCACGGAGGACCTGACCGTGCTGCACGGCCGGTCGCCGACCACCGCCGAGATCGCCGAGCGGCTCAAGATCGGCGAGGACGAGGTGCTGGCCTGCCTGGAGGCGGGCCGCTCGTACCACGCGACCTCCCTGGAGGCCGCACAGGAGGGCGACGGGCTGCCGGGCCTGCTGGACCGCCTCGGGTACGAGGATCCGGAGCTGGCCGGCGTCGAGCACCGCGACCTCGTACGGCATCTGCTGGTGCAGCTCCCGGAGCGCGAGCAGCGGATCCTGTTGCTCCGTTACTACAGCAACTTGACGCAATCCCAGATCAGTGCCGAGCTGGGGGTGTCGCAGATGCACGTGTCGCGGCTACTGTCGCGGAGCTTCGCACGACTGCGGTCCGCAAACAGGATCGAAGCCTAACCGGGACGGGCGACCCCTTCCTGCACTGATATGTCGACTTGGCGCTACAGCGTGTTGCCGACATGTGACATTCTGCAGGAACCGCGTTTGCCGTGGCGTCGCCTCCGGTATTCAGGTGGAGGCATAAGTTCTCGGTTCACTGCGGGCCGAGGGCGCCGCAGCGACCCGACCGCGACCTCAAGGGGGTGGCATGTCCGTAGAACTGGGCAGCTCGAAGGTGCTTCCCGCGATTCCCGCGCCGGCAGCGCCCGTGCACGACGACGACGCGCTCAACACCCGTACGCTCTCCCGCTCCCTCTTCATGCGGCTGGCCACGCTCGACAAGGACAGCGCCGAGCGGGCGTACGTCCGCGACACCCTGATCGAGCTGAACCTGCCGCTGGTCCGCTACGCGGCGGCACGTTTCCGCAGTCGCAACGAGCCGATGGAGGACATCGTCCAGGTCGGCACGATCGGCCTGATCAAGGCGATCGATCGTTTCGATTGCGAACGCGGCGTCGAATTCCCGACGTTCGCGATGCCGACGGTGGTCGGCGAGATCAAGCGTTTCTTCCGCGACACGTCGTGGTCGGTACGGGTTCCGCGCCGCCTCCAGGAGCTGCGCCTGGCGCTCACCAAGGCCAGCGACGAACTCGCCCAGAAGCTCGACCGCTCCCCGACCGTCACCGAACTCGCCCAGTGCCTGGGCGTGTCCGAGGAGGACGTCGTCGACGGCCTCGCGGTCGGCAACGCGTACACCGCCTCCTCGCTCGACTCCCCCTCCCCCGAGGACGACGGCGGCGAGGGCTCCCTCGCGGACCGCCTCGGTTACGAGGACAGCGCACTCGAAGGCGTCGAGTACCGCGAGTCCCTGAAGCCGCTGCTGGCCAAACTCCCGCCCCGGGAGCGCCAGATCATCATGCTGCGGTTCTTCGCCAACATGACGCAGTCCCAGATCGGCGAAGAGGTCGGCATCTCCCAGATGCACGTCTCGCGCCTGCTCACACGCACCCTGGCAACCCTGCGCGAGGGCCTGATCTCCGACTGACCCCGGCCGGTCTCCCCCCACCAGCGGCCGGCCAACCCGCGACCGCAAACCGGTCACCGCATCCTCTGTTCCCCCACAGCACCCCTGACACCACCTTGTGCGCCACCATGCTGTGCAGTGTGCACCGGGCCTATGCAACTGACTACCCGTCAGCAACACTGGCCCGATGCGACGGACCATCCGCGCTCCACACACACGCGCCACCCGCGCGCACCACTTGTCGCGCGCTCTTCTCCCCACGGCCGCCCTGTGCATGGCCACGCTGCTCTCCGCATGCGGTGGCGACGGCGGCCAGGGTTACGCCGCCGTGGGCGCCGCCGGCCCGGCGGACGACCGTCCTCCGGCGCAGCCTGTATCCCCGGACGACGGCATCACGCTGACTCCCCTCGACGGGACCCCTTCCGGCACTCCGAACGCCACGCCCGGCCCCGAGGGCGCTCCCTCTCCCGCGCCGCATACCGCCGGGGCCCCGGCGACCGGACCCGGAGCGCGATCCGGCCCCTCTGACGCGAGTCCAAGCGGCAGCCTGAGCGGAGGCCCAACCGGAAGTCCACGCGGCGGCAACCGGGGTGACGCGTCCGACGGTCGGCCCGGCACCCCTGATGACCGCCCCGGCACCACCACCCCCAGCAGTCCACCCCGCGGAACCCCCAACGCTCCTGGCACCCCAGGCACCCCAGGCACTCCCGGCACCCCGGGGAAGCCCCCCGCCACCCCCGCGCCCTCCACCCCACCCCGCCTGTCCCTCGGCCCCCTCCAACGCGCCGACGCCGACGTACGGTGGTGCGAAAAAGTGACCGTCGGTCTCCGCAACACCGGCGGCCGCCCGGTGACTTCGGGCACCATCACCTTCAGCACCCACATCATCGGCGCCCTCGGCATCGACTGGGCCACCAGAACCTCCACCCACCCCCTCCCCACACCCATCCCGCCCCGCACCCACCGCCCCACCACCTGGCGCATCTGCGTTGCAGCCTGGCGCGTCCCCCTCGGAATGCACATCGACACACAGGATGTACGCGCCGACTGGCGCTGACAGCACCGCTGCCGGTACTGGCACACGACTGCCCGTACCGGCACAGGGCTGCCTGCACGGGCACACGGCGCCTGGCCCAGGTGGCCGCCCGGTGAGCGACGTGACGGTGCCGGGCACACGTCTCGGCGTGTGCCCGGCACCGGTGATGTGGGTGGTCAGACG
Organism: Streptomyces sp. NPDC018019; assembly: GCF_044327805.1. Lineage (NCBI taxonomy): Bacteria > Bacillati > Actinomycetota > Actinomycetes > Kitasatosporales > Streptomycetaceae > Streptomyces > Streptomyces sp. NPDC018019. Next base: position 157,840 of record NZ_JBIRGD010000003.1, read on the forward strand.
AAGGTGACCGCGGCGGCCCCGCCGAGCGCGGCCAGTACGTACGCCGCCGCCTCCTGCCAGCCCCTGAGCGGCTTCCGGTGGCCCCGGGTGCTCAGCAGCATGACGGAGTTGGCGGCGTACCCCGGAACCAGGACACCGAGGACGCCGAGCAGGCTCAGGGTGCCGATGCTCCACTCGAAGTCGATACCGCTGAACACGGCGATGGCGACCAGGGCCAGCGCGGCGACGGAGTACACCAGGCCGGGGCCGAGCCTGATGTTGTCACGCTTGTCCGGCGCGGCCTCGGCCCTCTTGTAGTGGCGCCAGTGCCGCCGTTCGGTGCCGAAGCGGGCGAGCAGCATGATGACGAGCTCCGCCGCCACGACGGCCACGGAGACGTGTTCCAGGGTCACGAGTCCACCTCCGACGAGGTCAGGTGCAGGCCTTCTGGATGGCGCTGATGCCGATGAACGCCTTCACGGCCTCCCGCTCCTTCGAACCTACGTGCTTGCCCTTCATGAAGCGCCAAAGGATCTCGGCCGTCTTCTTGGCGCCGTAGCTCTTGAACAGCTTGACCGCGCGGGCCACCCTGACGCCCGAGCCGGCGGGGACGAAGGAGATCAGCACGCCCGCGACCGCCGCGGCGCAGCCGACGATGAACTTGGTCTTGTCCCACCAGCCGAAGGCCACCGCGGGGGCCTGCTCGCCGCTCTGCGCACCCAGGTTCTGCAGAGTGGTGTAGCGGACCTTCTCGTTGGCCAGGACGGGCAGCATGGCGGCCTGGGCCTCGGTGTCGCCGGGGTAGGCGGCCTCGGCGGTCTGCTGGGCGGTCGGGGAGGCCGGCAGCGCCGCAAGCCGCTCGCGCAGGCCGTGGGTGTCGATGGTGCGGGTGAGCGCGATGTCCAGCGCCTTGGCGAACTGGTCCTCACTGATGCCGAGTTCGGCTATGCCGTCGGCCAGCGTCTTGCCCTGCTCCAGCTCGGCCGCGGTGAAGCCGGCCTGGTCGGCGGGCTGCACAGCCGCGGCGCGGTCGGCGGGCCGGTGCGGGCCGGCCTGCGCGGCCTGGGCACCGGTGGCGGTGGCCAGGACGGCGCCGGCGGTGACGGAGGCGACGAGCATGGCGCCGCGGGTGAACATTCCACCTCTCGTGGCAGAGAACTTCATGTACGGATACCCCGTGTCCAGATGTAATTGCGAGCGCATCTCCCACTTCGGGGGATGCGCCCGTTTGGTCCCGCAGATCACACCACATCAAGATCTTTTTGCGGTGTTACGCAGGACACATATGCGGCCGTACCGGGTCTTTTCCCAGCAACTTCAGAAGGTCTAGGCCAATGGTCCGTTCCGCCGCCGACCGAGCCCCGGCGCGGCGGTCTCCGCACTTGCTCCGGGGGCGGCGCGACCACCGGTCGACCGGTATCTTCGGCTGCGCCGGGCGCGCACGTACGGAAGGTGGAGCGTGAACCGTAGACGGCAGAAGAAGCTGGCGAACCGGCTGGTGTCGGCGGTGATGTTCGACGGGGACCGGGAGGTCGCCGCGTTGCTGCGGGCCGGGGCGCAGCCGGGCACCGCGAACGCGGACGGTACGACGCCCCTGTACGCCGCCTCCGTACACGGCGACGCCGCCACCGCCCGCCTGCTCCTGGCCGCCGGGGCCGCGCCGGACGCGGAAAGCGGGCACGGCGCCGAAGGCACCCCGCTGTGCGCGGCGGCGGCCTGGGGGCACCTCGACGTCGTACGGGAACTCCTCGCCCACGGCGCGGACCCGAACCTCCGCGAGGACGGCGGCACCGGACTCTCTCCGCTCGACTGGGCCACGAAGGAATTCCAGCCCCACCCGGAGACGGCGGCGCTGCTCGTCGCGGCGGGCGCGCGTCCCCGGGCCTCCTGAACGGCCGTTGCCCGCCTGACCGACGATGCCGGTCTGAGTGGCCGTTGCCCGCCTGTGGGGCCGTTACGGTGTGGCTCCCGGCGCCACCGCCGCCAGTTCCTCCACCGTGCCGGACATGATCGTCCGTACGTGTTCCGTGATGTGCTCGGCCGGCCAGTCCCACCAGGCCAGTTCGAGCAGGCGGGCCACGTCCGCGTCGGAGTGGCGGCGGCGGATCAGCCGGGCCGGGTTGCCGCCGACGATGCCGTAATCAGGTACGTCGTCGACGACCACGGCCCCGGAGGCGATGACCGCCCCGTGCCCGATCCGGACGCCGGGCATGACCATGGACCGGTAGCCGAACCACACGTCGTTGCCGACGACGGTGTCGCCCTTCCCGGGCAGGCCGCTGATCAGGTCGAAGTGGTCGGCCCACGAGCCGCCCATGATCGGGAAGGGGAAGGTCGAGGGGCCGTCCATCCGGTGGTTGGCGCCGTTCATGATGAAGCGCACCCCCTCGCCGAGCGCGCAGAACTTCCCGATGACCAGCTTCTCGGGCCCGTAGTGGTACAGGACGTTCCGCTTCTCGAACGCGGTCGGGTCGTCCGGATCGTCGTAGTACGAGAACTCACCGACCTCGATCAACGGCGAGGTGACCAACGGCTTCAGCAGCACCACGCGCGGCTGGCCCGGCATCGGGTGCAGGACGTTCGGGTCGGCGGGGACAAGTGGCATGGCGGGTGGGCCTCTCGTAGGTGGTGGGTGGGGCCGGGGCGCGGCCTCCCCCGCATGATCTCCACCGACGCCGCCCCGGGCGACCGGTTTACCCGTCGCCTCGATCGCCGTACGCAGGCGGTCGAACCCGTCGACAACGCCCGTCCCCTGCCGCGGCTCCGGCGCAGCTCGTGGTGATCGCCGGCGTGGGACAGAATGGCCGTATCGACCTAGGGGGCCTGATGTTCCGTTCGCTACGTGCCGCTGTTGCAGCCGTGACCGTCACGGTCTGCCTGGCGGGCACCGCGTCCTGCGGGACCGCGAACCCGCCGAGGGCTCCGCGCCCCGAGCCGCTGACCGAGGCCGACCTGAGGTCCGTAATGCCGTCCGGCGACGCCTTCCAGGGGTACACCGTCATGCCCCACGAGCCATCCGGTACGGCCGGCCCGTCCGGTACGGCCGGCCCCTCCCCCAGCAGCACGCGCACGAGTTCGCCCCTGAGCCCCGACAGCCCCAAGGCCTGCCGCGCCCTGCTCGACTTCGAGCTGGATCATGTGCGGCACCAGCCCGCGGCGAGGGTCTCGGCCCAGGTGTCGACGGGGAACCACAAGGCCGGGCCGACCGACTTCACAAAGCTCCACGCGATCGTGCTGGCCAGTTACTCCGTCGCGGAGGCGTCGGAGGTGATCAGGTCCCTCAAGGAAGCCCTGCCCCTGTGCCACGAGTTCGTCGCCTACACCCAGGCGTACAGCGAACCGGACGCGGGGATCCTCATCGGGAAGTGGCCGGCGCCGGGGGCCGGGGACGACGCGGTCGCCTTCACCTGGAAAATTCAGAGCTACGCGATGGACGCCACCGTGCCCATCACCGTTGTGCGCACCGGCGGCGTACTCGCCAAATACTCGGGCGCGCTCCCCGCGGAGATCCCCCGGCAGCAGCACGAGAAGATCCGGGACCTCATCTCGGGAACCACAGGCTGACACGCCCCGGCCGCCCAGCGGCGGCAATTGCCATCCCGGCAAATAATGTTGCCAGTCCCGTACGGGCAGTCGCACCCTGGTGCCTCCTCAGGGCCATCCGGAGAAACAGGGGGCAACACGATGACCTTCCACGACAGTGTCGGAACCGCATCGACCGCCGAAGGAAACCGGCCGCAGCCCAACCGCGTACACCACGTCCGGGCCGACGAACTGGACGGTCACACCGCCATCAGCGGCGGCACCGTCGGCTCGAAGAAGCTGTGGATGGGCCTGGTCGAGAACCCGCCGCTGAGCGCGACGGACAACCACCACCACGGTGAGTCGGAGGCGGGCATCTACGTGGTCAGCGGCCACCCCGTCTTCGTCTACCACGACGGCACCGAGGAGGTACGGGTCGAGGCGGGCCCCGGCGACTTCCTGCTCGTCCCGCCGTTCGTCCCGCACCGCGAGGAGAACCCCGATCCGGACGAGCCCGTGGTCGTCCTGATCGCCCGCACCACACAGGAACCGGTCAAGGTCTCGGTACCGGAGCTGTACCGGCACGAGGCACCGGAGGCGTCGGGGTAACCAGGGGCATCGGGGGAACCTGGGGCGTCAGAGGCACCGGAAGCACGGTAACCGGGGCCGGTCAGCGGGGGGCATCGGTGAGCTGGGTGCCGATGACGGCGAGCAGGTCCAGTTTGTCGGCGCTGTCCGTGCCCAGCGCGGGGGTGAACCAGAGCAGCCGCTGCCGGCCGTCCTCGCTGAAGAGGTTGAGGCAGTTGACCTCCAGCGTGCCGAGTGCGGGATGGATGATGCGCTTGCGGTCGTGCCGACGGACTTGGACCTCGTGCCGGGCCCACAGGCAGGCGAACTCGGGTGAACAGGCGTTCAGTTCGTCGATCAGGGCGCGGGCCTGGGGGTCTTTCGCGTCGCGGCGTGCCGCGGCGGCCCTCAGATCGGCGACGAACGAGCGGGACTGTGCGTCGTGATCGGCTTCCGGGTAGAGGCGGCGTGCGTCGGGGTCCGTGAACCAGCGGTGGACGAAGCTCACGTTCTTGCCGCGGAACGCCGACTGGTCGCCGAGCAGGGCGATGGCGAGGGGGTTCTGTACGAGCGTGACGTGCAGGTCGGTGATGACCTGCGCCGGGGTGGAGGTCAGCCGGGTGAGCAGGTCCATCATCCCGGGGTGCACATGCGACTGGGGCCCGCCGTGCGCGGGCAGGGGACGCTCGGCGAGGCGGTAGAGGTAGTCGCGCTCGTCCGACGTCAGACGCAGCGCGCGGGCCAGCGCGGCGAGCATCTGCTCCGAGGGCTGTGACCCCGCGCCCCGCTCGATCTCGTTGTAGTAGTCGACCGAGGCACCCGCGAGCTGCGCCACCTCGTCACGGCGCAGCCCCGGCACACGGCGGCGCGGGCCTGCGACGAGGCCGACGTCCTCGGGGCGGATGCGCTCGCGGCGCGAGCGCAGGAAAGCGCCCAGTTCGGTGTATTTCCGGGAACCCACACACCCCAGTCTGCGCGATGCCGGCCCGCCGGTGTGCCGCTGACACAGGGGATGACATCCCCTGGTACACGCGCTGCGAGTGCCGCAGCGTGGAGAACATGAACCCCACCGACACCGCTGCTGAAGCGCCCCGCCGAGTCGCCGTCGTCACCGGCGGCTCGCGCGGCATCGGGCGCGCCGTTGCCGAGCGCCTGGCCCACGAGGGCGTGATCGTGGCCGTCACCTACGCAAGCGACTCCGCCGCCGCCCGGGAAGCGGTGAAGGCGATCACCGCGGCCGGCGGCCAGGCGGTCGCATTCCAGGCCGACGTCGCCGACGAACATGCCGTCGCCGCTGTGTTCGATCAGGTGGAGGCCGAATTCGGCGGTGTGGACGCCGTGGTGAACTGCGCCGGACGGATGGCGCTGTCCCCGATCGCCGACCTCGATCTGAGCGTGCTCGACGCGATGCACCGCACCAACATCCGCGGCACCTTCGTCGTCGCGCAGCAGGCCGCCCGCCGGCTGCGCGCGGGCGGTTCCTTCGTCGCCTTCTCGACCTCCGTGATCGCTACCCAGTTCCCCGCCTACGGTGCCTACGCCGCCGGCAAGGGGGCCGTCGAGGCGATCACCCTGATTCTCGCGCGGGAGCTGCGGGGCCGGGACGTCACCGTCAACACCGTCGCCCCCGGGCCGACGGCGACCGATATGTTCCTGGACGGCAAGACGGACGAGAAGGTCGAGGCGCTCGCGAAGACCCCGCCGCTGGAGCGCTTGGGGACGCCGGCCGACATCGCCCACGTGGTCGCCTTCCTCACCAGCCCCGAAGGCCACTGGGTCAACGGCCAGGTCCTGCGCGCGAACGGCGGCATGGCCTGACGGCGGCGTCCGCCCCCCGTGACGGCAGCGAGGTCGTTCCCGCCGTCGCGGACCGCGTCCGCGCGGAGTTCTACCACCGCATGGGCATCGGCGGCCCCCTGGCCTCCGAAGCCACCCTGTGCCCCGTTCACCATCGGAAAGGACCACCTCATGCCCTTCGCCAACCTCAAGGTTCCCGCCGACACGCTCACGGCCGAGTCCAAGAAGAAGCTCCAGGACGCCGTCACCGACGCGTTCGCCGACGTCTACGGGGAGCGTGCCCGCGCGACCACGCTCGTGATCCTCGAAGAGGTCGCCGACGGCGGCTGGAGCCTGGGCGGGACCATTCTCGACGCCGAAATGCTCGGCCGTAGTTGACCAGCCCGGGGCACCGGGCCGGCGCAGCGGCAGGCTTTCGATGTGGAAAGCGTCAGGGCCCAGACACGGTCTACGCCTTGCAGGCGAGGAGCTGGACTTCCCGGAACTGCCGCTGATCGGTGGGTTTGGGTTCGATCACCAGGCGGGCCGACTCCGCCAGTCCGTGAGCGCGCAGCAGTCCGGCGAGGCGGTCGGGGGACCAGCGGAAGGCCGTCGCCACCGCGTGGTCGTAGGACTGCGGCTCGTCGTCGGGACCGTCCGTGGCCGGGAAGCCGATCAACAGGTGTCCGCCGGGAGCCAGGACCCGGGCCATCTCGGCGAGGATGGCGGGCACGTCCTTCGGCGGGGTGTGGATGACGGACCACCGCGAGAGCACCCCGCCGAGCGCGCCGTCCCCGATGTCCAGCGCGGCCATCGAGCCGACCTCGAACCGCAGCCGGGGGTTGGCTTCGCGCGCCAGCTCGATCATCACAGGGGAGGCGTCGACGCCGAAGGCGTTCAGGCCCAGCCCGTGGAGGTGGGCCGTGATGTCACCCGGCCCGCAACCGAGGTCCGCGACCGCGCCGTCACCGTTCGCCCGCACCAGCTCCGCGAAGACGCCCAGAAGGGCGCGCTCCAAGGGCCGGTCGCGCAACTGGTCGTGGAACAACTCCGCATAGGTGCGGGCGATGGCGTCGTAGGCCGTACGGGTGGCGTGCGAGGTGTCGAGTTCGGTCACCCGGAGACCGTATCGGGAGGGCGGGGCTACGACTCGGGGGACTCCGTCGGCCGAGTCGCCGAGACGAAGGAGCCCATGCCGGGCGTCGTGACGATGAGCCCTTCTTTCCGGAGGGCGGCGGTCACCTTCCGTACCGTTACGCGCGCGACGCCGAACTCCTGCTCCATCTTCACTTCGGAGATGAGGTGGCGCGGAGGGTAGGCCCCGCTCGCGATCCGCTCTCGGATCACATCGGCAATCTGCGTCCACTTGGGCCGCGTCGGATCGAACTCCATCACGAACGGGACTCTACGCATGGGTAACTAACCCGGCATAGATGCTCCCGTAGGGGCCTAGGTATATACAGGAGCCGATAGGATGCACGCCATGAGCAAGGCCGAGCCCCGGCGGGTGCACCACCACCCCCGGGGCGTGGTCAACGCCTCCCTCAACGAAAAGAGCGCCGACATGCGCCACCGTATCCGCCGATTCGCCGCGAGGGTGAGGGAACTTCTCTCGCCTACGCCGACCACGCCCTTCACAACCCACCGCACGCCCCTGCGCCCCTCCCCCAGGCGTGTGTCACGGGTGCTCGACACTCCGCTCGACGGGGACGCCTCCGCTCTCGTGCGCCCGTACCTCGTCGCCTTCGAGGTACGGGCGTACGAGCAGCAAGCACGGTTCACCGCGCGCATCGCCGCGCTCCGCGGGGAGTTCGCCGCGTGAGCGGGGGCGGGGAGGGGCCGCTGTCAGGGGTGCGGCTGCTGCCCTGGTCGCAGGAGGGCGGGAAGCAGTGCCTGCTGTCCACGGACGGCGACGGGTACGTGTCGCGGCTGGCCGATGACATGGAGGCGGCGCAGCTCGACATGGGGACGGAACTGCTCGATCACGCGGGCGCACTGCTCGCCGAGCCCGACGCCTCGGTCAGTGAACTGCGGTTCCTCGCCAACCGGTTGGTCGAGGCGCTGCACGACGCGCTACGGGTGGCCGACAGCCGAGGCCGGCGGGTTCCCGGCCTTGGCGTGGGGGGCGGTGAAGGGGGTGTCGGCCGCTTGGCCGCGGCCGAGTGAAGGGGTGTCAGGCCGTCGCGTACGTACGCGGCAACCCGTACGCGTACGGTCAGCTCAGCGCGAGCCACGCGGCGCCGACGACGACCGCGATCGCGACGATCACGCCGACGATGACACCGATGCGGGGCCCGGCGGACGACTGCTGCCGGGCCGCGGCCCGGCGGCCGCCGGCCTGGGGCGCCGCGCCCTCGTCCACGAAGGCGCGGAACATCTGCGTGCTGCCGGCCGGGTCGTGCTGGCCGTTGGCCGGGTTCTGCTGGTAGTTCGCCATAGGCCAGGACCCTAGCGAACCGGGCATGCCCGGCACACCCCTGGGCCCCGTGCGTCACAGCACAGTTGCGTGTCCCTCGTAAGCCGGCGTCCCGGCCCACGCCGTCAGCGCCGCGTGCCGCTCGGCGCGCCGGGCCCGGAGGCCGGTGGAGCGGGTGGCCCAGGCCACGTGGCCGTCGGGGCGGACGAGAATCTCCGTCACGCCGTCCAGGTCCGCGTGGGCGTCCCGGCCGGTGACGGTGACGGCGGTGACGCGTCCGCCCCAGCCGGGGGTGACGTCCGCTTCGAGGTCCGGGGCGTCGCCCGCGAGGTCGAGGTGGACGAACCGGCCAGCGGGGAGCAGTTCGTAGACCCGTATCGCGTCCGACCGCGCGGCGGTCAGGCCGATGTCCGGCATCCGCCGTCCGACCAGCGGGTCGGCACCGGGGGACGGCGGCGGGTAGGCGGTGCCGAGCGCGGAGACCCGGGCGGCGAGCGTGCGGTTGACCGGTTCCATGCCGAGGAGTTCGTCGAAGAGCGTGCGCAGGGCCGCGGCGGGGCGCTGGTACTGCGGTACGAGCGTCAGTTCGGCCAGCAGGGTCTGGATCTCGGTGTTCTCGGTGACGGTCCGGCCGACGGGGCGGCGTTCCGCGTCGTATGTGTCCAGCAGGCCGGGCGGCGCCCAGCCGTTGACGGCGGCGGCCAGCTTCCAGCCGAGGTTCACGGCGTCCTGGAGACCGGTGTTCAGGCCCTGGCCCGCGGCGGGGAAGTGGATGTGCGCGGCGTCGCCCGCGAGCAGGACACGGCCGGCGCGGTAGCTCTCGGCGAGCCGGGTGGCGTTGCCGAAGCGGGAGAGCCAACGGGGCTCCGCGACGCCGCAGTCGGTGCCGCAGAGGCGGACCAGGGACGCGCGGATCTCCTCCAGGGTGACGGGCTCGGCGGCCGGCACCCGCATCCGCTCCGGGTCGATGTAGACCAGCCGCTTCAGTCCGTCCTCCAGCGGCGCGACCAGTACGCCCCCCGCGCGGGCGGCGTCGAGGACCGCCGGGTCGTCGTCGATCACCGTGAAGTCGCCGAGCACACCGGTGAGCGTCTCGTCCGTACCCGGGAAGCCGATCCCGGCGTTCTGCCGTACGACGCTGCGTCCGCCGTCGCAGCCGACGACGTAGCCGGTGCGTACGGTCTCGACACCGCCGTCCCGGCCGCGCACCGTCACGTCGACTCCGTCGGCGTCCTGGCGCAGCCCGGTGACCTCGTACCCACGCTCGATCACGACGTCCAGCTCCCCGGCCCGCTCCGCCAGCAGCGCCTCCGTACGCGCCTGGGCGAGGAACAGCGAGTAGCCGTGCCGGGAGTCCAGCGCGGAGAAGTCCAGCTGGGTGGGGAGCATGGCGAAGTGCCAGCCGGGCACGGGCCGGCCGAGCGGCAGGAAGCGGTCGAGCAGCCCGCGCTGGTCCATCAGCTCGACGCTGCGCGGGTGCAGGCTGAGCGCCCGGGAGTCCCGCTGGGGTGCGGTACGGCGCTCCAGCACCCGGGCCCGTACGCCGGCCAGCGCCAGTTCGCAGGCGAGCATCAGCCCGGTCGGGCCCGCGCCCACCACGATCACATCGACGTTCATGGAGTGGTCCATGGAGTGGTCCTCCCAAATTAGTGAACAGCGTTCACGTGAACGCCGTTCACTATAGTGAGGTCCATGAGTTCCCCGTCAAGCCCGACCCGCGGCCGGCCCGCCCGGCTCGACCGCGCCCGCACCCTGAACACCGCGCTCGACCTGCTGGACCAGTCGGGCCTGGACGCGCTGACCATGCGGCGGCTCGCCGACGCGATGGGCGTGCAGGCCGGCGCTCTGTACCGCTATTTCGCGACGAAGCAGGACCTGCTCACCGCCATGGCGGAGCGGATGCTGGAAGGCGTCGCCGAGGCAGCCGCCGCATCGGACGGCGCGGCGGGCGGCGACTGGAGCGAGCGGCTGGCCGCCCTCGCCCGCGCCGAACGCACCGCCCTGCTCGCCCACCGCGACGGCGCGCGCGTCTTCGCCGGTACGCACGCGACCGGGGCGAGCGTGCTCGGCTTCGCCGACGCGTTCGTGGGCGTGCTGCGCGACGCGGGCTTCGGTGACGACGCCGCGGCCCGCGCGCTCTACACGGTGGTCAACTTCACGGTGGGCCACACCCTGGAGGAGCAGGCGGCCCTACAGGCGGAGGGCGGCCCCGAGAGCGTGGGACTCCTGCGCGACGCCGTGACGGCGGGGACGTACCCGCACCTCGGCGCCACCCTGCCCGCCCTCACCAGCACGGACTACACCCGTCTCTTCGAGTTCGGGCTCGATCTGATCATCGAGGGGCTGCGGGCGCGGCACGCGCCACCGGCGGCGGAATGACCCGGACCGTACCGTTCCGACCGCCGGAATGCGCAGGGCCCGCCACGGCCGTTCGCCAGTGGGGCGCGAGGGGGGACGGGGGCGGGCCGGCGCGCCTATGCTCACGCCATGGCATGCCGCATCAGCGAACTCGTCATCGACGCGGAAGACCCTGACCGGCTGGCCGCGTTCTGGTGCGATGTCCTCGGCTACGTCGAGCTGGAGCGGGAAGCGGACGGCAGCATCGCGATCGGCCCGCCCGGCGCCGGATTCGGCGGAGCACAGCCGGCCCTCGTCTTCAACGCGGGCCGCGAGCCCCGGCGCGGCAAGCTGCCGCTGCACATCGACGTCAGCGCCACCGACCGCGACCGGGACGCCGAGCTGGCCCGGCTGCTCGCACTGGGCGCCGTACCCGCCGACGTGGGCCAGTCCGGCGATGAGAGCTGGCGTGTCCTGGCCGATCCCGAGGGCAACGAGTTCTGTCTGCTGGACGGGCAGCTGAAGCCCGTCTGATCCGGCGTCCGCCGCCAGAGCGCCGTCGGGCCCGGTCCGCGCGTACGTCGGCGCCCGTTACGCGCGTACGTCACCCCAGAGTTCCCCGGGGCCCCGCCCCACCCCCGCCCACCAGGGCCTTTACGCCTTCTCCCCCACCCCTTGACCGTTGATCTTGCCAACCTTTTGGGTTCCTTTACTTTCCGTACCGCAGAATCGTTTGCCTTCAGCAACCAAGTGGTTCTACGGTTGCTCTAGGCAACAAAAGAAGAAGTGCGGAGGTGCCCATGGCCGCTCAGAGTCAGTACGAGGAGCTGGCCCGGCAGCTCAGTGCCATCGGTGCCGTCAAGCGGGAGATGGGGCGGATCCTGCCGCCCGACTGTCCGCCCGCCTCGGCCGGGGTGCTCACGCTGCTCGACCGGTACGGCGAGATGCGGATGAGCAAGCTGGCGGAGCTGCTCGCGATCGACATGTCGGTCACCAGCCGGCACGTGGCCCACGTCGCCGAACGCGGCTGGATCGAGCGGGAGCCCGATCCCCAGGACAAGCGGTCGCGGCTGGTGCGGCTGACACCGAGCGGCCGGCTGCTCCTCGCGGAGCTCTCCGAGCGCTACACCGCATCACTCGCCCGGTACCTGGACGACTGGTCCGACAGCGACGTCGGCCGTCTGAACGAGTTGCTCGCCCGGCTCCGCACGAGCTTCGGCGACTGCCGGACCCGGGCGCACCACGAAACGACCCGCACACCCGCGGAATGAAAAGGAACCACATGGCTACGACCACACCATCCGGTGTGCGGGGCGGCCACGCCAAGCACGGGGGCCACCCGGCTCCCGACGGGGCGCCCATGTCGCACCGTCAGATCATGGAGGCGATATCCGGGCTGCTGCTCGGCATGTTCGTCGCCATCCTGTCCTCGACGATCGTCTCGAACGCGCTGCCCGAGATCATCCATGACCTCAAGGGCGGCCAGAGCGCCTACACCTGGGTCGTGACCGCGTCGCTGCTGGCGATGACCGCGGCCACCCCGCTGTGGGGCAAGCTCTCCGACCTGTTCAGCAAGAAGCTGCTGGTGCAGGTCGCCCTGGTGATCTACGTGGCGGGCTCGGTGGTGGCCGGTCTGTCGCAGAACGCGGGCATGCTGATCGCCTGCCGCGTCGTCCAGGGCATCGGCGTGGGCGGGCTGTCCGCGCTGGCCCAGATCGTCATGGCCGCGATGATCTCGCCGCGGGAGCGCGGCCGGTACAGCGGCTACATCGGCGCCACCTTCGCGGTCGCCACCGTCGGCGGCCCGCTGCTGGGCGGCGTCATCACCGACACCAGCTGGATGGGCTGGCGCTGGTGCTTCTACGTGGGTGTGCCGTTCGCGGTGATCGCCCTGATCGTCCTCCAGAAGACCCTGAAGCTGCCCGTGGTCAAGCGGGACGTCAAGGTCGACTGGGCGGGTGCCTTCTTCATCAGCGCGGCGGTCTCGCTGCTGCTGGTGTGGGTGACGCTGGCCGGTGACAAGTACGACTGGATCTCCTGGCAGACCCTCGCCATGGTCGGCGGCTCGATCGTGCTCGGCGCGATCTTCGTGTTCGTCGAGTCGAGGGCGAGCGAGCCGATCGTCCCGCTGCGGCTGTTCCGCAACAAGACGATCACCCTCGCCTCGCTGGCCTCGCTGTTCGTCGGTATCGCGATGTTCTCCGGCACCGTCTTCTTCAGCCAGTACTTCCAGCTGGCGCGCGGCAAGTCGCCGACGATGTCCGGGATCATGACGATCCCGATGATCGGCGGTCTGTTCATCTCCTCGACCGTCTCCGGCCAGGTCATCACCAAGACCGGCAAGTGGAAGGCGTGGCTGGTCTCCGGTGGCGTGCTGGTGACCGCGGGCCTGGGCCTGCTGGGCACCATCCGCTACGACACCGAGTACTGGCACATCGCGATCTTCATGGCGCTGATGGGCCTCGGCATCGGCATGATGATGCAGAACCTGGTGCTGTGCACGCAGAACCAGGTCGCCCCGCAGGACCTCGGCTCCGCCTCGTCGGTCGTGACCTTCTTCCGCTCCCTCGGTGGTGCGGTGGGCGTCTCGGCGCTCGGCGCGGTGCTCGCCAACCGGGTCACGCACTACGTCAAGGACGGCGTGCAGGAGCTCGGCCCGCAGGCCGCGGCGAAGTTCGCCCAGGGCGGCGCCGGCTCCGGTGGTGGCATCCCGGACCTGGACGCCCTCCCGGCCCCGTTCCGGACGATCATGGAAAGCGCCTACGGGCACGGCGTCGGCGACGTCTTCCTGTACGCGGCTCCGTGCGCGCTGCTCGCCTTCCTGCTGACGCTGTTCATCAAGGAGGTCGCGCTGAAGACCCAGGGCGGCATGGCGCAGGCGGCCACCCCCGAGGCCGCGCCGGCCGGTGCGGCCAACCAGGCCGCCGCCGCGGCGCCGCAGCCGGAGCCCGCCCTGGTGGGCGCGGGTGCCCCGGCGGGCCGGGACGACGACGGCCGCTCGCCCGCCTGGGCGCAGCAGCCGGCGGCGTCGGCCACCACGCAGCCGCTGGCGGCGTACGCCTCGGCGGGCGGCGGTGACGAGATCCCGGCCGGTCCGGCGATCCACGGCTCAGTCCGCAACGCGGAGGGCCACCCGGTCGCGAACTCCGCGGTCACGCTGATCTCGCTCAGCGGGCGCCAGCTGGGCCGCTCGGTGGCCCAGGCCAACGGCTCGTACGTGCTGAACGCCCCCGGCGCCGGTTCGTACGTGCTGATCGCGGCGGCCGACGGCCACCAGCCGCAGGCGTCCACGGTCGTCGTCGGCGACGAGGGCCTCGGCTACGACATCCTGCTCAGCGGCACCAGCGGCCTGGGCGGCCAGGTCCGCAGCGCGGTCACCGGCGAGCCGGTGGCGGACGCGATGGTCGTGGTCACCGACGTGCGCGGCGAGGTGCTGGCCACCGGCAAGACCGGCGAGGAGGGCTTCTTCTCCTTCGACGAGCTGGCCCCCGGCACCTACACCATCGCCGTCAACGCGGCCGACTACCGCCCGACGGCGCTGCCGGCCGAGGTCGGCGGCCAGGGCACGACCCGTATGGAGATCGAGCTGCTGTCGGGCGCCCGGGTGCAGGGCGTCGTGCGGGCGGGTGCCGAGCGGCGTCCGCTGCCGGACGCGCGGGTCACCCTCGTGGACGCGGCGGGCAACGTCGTGGCCACCTCCACCACCGGTGAGGACGGCGCGTACGCCTTCACCGACCTGGACGCGGGCGACTACACGGTCATCGCGAGCGGCTACCCGCCGGTCGCCAACGGCCTGACGGTCGACGCGCGCGGGGTCGACGGCTACGACGTCGAGCTCGCCCACCCCGGCGAGTGATCCCGGGCCCGGGGGCCTGCCGTACGGCGGCGGCCCCCGGGGACCCCGGTACGAACCGGGGGACAAGACCCCGGTCCGCGGTGGCCTTCTGAGCGGAAAGGCCCGCGGACCGGACCCCAGGGCTCCGGCGGCGGTACGCGCACAGGCAGGGGACGGCCTGCGTGCCGCCGCCCGGAGCCCGACATGTGAGAGGCGAGAACGGGAGTGGGAATGAGTTCGACGGGTGCGGCAGCGGCGGGACCGGCCAAGGGCGCGGGCGTCCGTGCGCAGGTCCGTACACGGGACGGCTGGGCGGTGCAGCACGCGGTGCTGACCGTCACCGACATGACCGGCACCCAGGTGCTGCGTGCGCAGGCCGACGAGGACGGCGCCGTACGGGACGCGCAGCCGCTGGCCCCCGGCCCGTACACGGTGATCGTGACGGCGGTCGGCTACGCGCCGGTGGCCTCCAGCGCGATCGTGACGGCGAGCGGCCGGATGGACGTCGGCACCGTGGTGCTGGCGCGGCAGGGCGGGGCCGAGCTGCCGCCGCCCGGCACCTGGACCATCGACCCGATGCACTCGACGGTCGCGGCGACGGCCCAGCACCTGGGCATCACCAGCGTGCACGGCCGCTTCCTGGACTTCGCCGGGCGCATCGAGATCGCCGAGGACCTGGAGAAGTCGTCGGTCGAGGCGGTCATCAAGACGGCGTCGGTCGACACCGGCAACGGGATGCGCGACGGGCACCTGCGCACCGGGGACTTCCTGGACGTCGAGCAGTACCCGGAGATGACCTACCGCAGCACCGGCCTGGAGCCGGCCGGTCCCGACCGCTGGACCGTGCACGGCGACCTGTCGCTGCGCGGCGTGGTCCGTCCGGTGGACCTGAACCTGAGCTACCTCGGCACGGGCCCCGACCCGTGGGGCGGCGTGCGGGCGGCCTTCAACGCCACCGCGGAGCTGCGCCGCGAGGACTTCAAGATGAACTACAACCAGGTCGTCGCCGCCGGTATCGCGGCGATCGGCACGACCCTGAGGGTCGAGCTGGACATCCAGGCCGTCCAGGGCGAGACCCTGCCCACGGCCTGACGATCCGCGGCCCCACCCCCGACCCCGGGGCCGCATGCGACGGTGCCCCGCCCTTTGCACTGCAAGGGGCGGGGCACCGTCGTGCAGGGGCTTCCGTCAGTTGGTCTTGCACTTGTTGCCCGTGGCGGGGTTCAGCAGACCGATGACATCGATGGTGTTGCCACAGAGGTTCAGGCCGAGGTCGATCGGTACCTGGATGGCGTTGCCCGACAGGATGCCGGGCGAGTTGGCGACCTTGGCACCCGCCCCGGCGTCGGCGACGGCGGTACCGACGCTGCCGAGGACGGCGGCGACGGTCAGGACACCCGCGCTGATGGTGGTACGAACGCGCATATGGAGCTCCTTACGCTGCGCTGAGAAATGATCAGGAAAGAGGTACACGCGCCGGGGGCCCGAAAAACGGACGGTACGACCGATGCCCACGTTCGGCGGGGCGGCTTCACGCGTCCGGACGCGCTGGGGCCGCATGTTCCCGGCCGGGGTGATAGGGGCCGGTCCCGGGCCTCGTCAGGACCTGTCGTCCTGGTGCGGCAGCCCCTCCGCTTCCCTTTTCTGTACGCGCTCCCGCATCGCCTCGATGCCCGCGATCTGGAGGTCGAGGGCGAAGGCGAAGTCGTCGTCCAGCATCTGTTCGGCGGACAGTCCCTCGCGGGCGTACGTCGCGTTGACGGTCAGCTCCATCGTCTCGGCGAACTCCGGCCGGTCCTGCACGGTGCCCACGACCTTCTGGAAGTACTCGTCCAGGCTGCTGCCCTGGGCCTGGCAGCGGGCGCGGTGCAGGCCCTGGATGGTGGCGAAGCCGTAGACGAACTGGAAGACCGCCGCCAGCGCCCCCGACGTCGACTCCTTCGGCAGGCCGCTGCGCGCCATCACCCGCAGCGTCGCGTTGGAGAAGGCCATCGAGCGCGGCCCGAAGTTGAGGTACTGCCCCAGCAGCCTCGGCATCCAGGGGTGGGCGAGCAGCATCGCGCGGTACTCGGTGGCGAGGTGGCGCAGCTGGTCGCGCCAGTCGGCCCGTTCGTCGGACTCGTCGGGCAGCTCCATCTCGCCCGCCACCGCGTCCATGGCCAGTTCCAGCAGGTCGTCCTTGGTGTCCACGTACCAGTAGACGGACATGGCGGTGACGCCCAGCTCGGCGGCGAGGCGGCGCATGGAGAACTTCGCCAGGCCGTCGGCGTCCAGCAGCCGGACCGTGGCCGCGACGATCTTGTCGAGGTCCAGTCCGGCCGGCTGGTCCGCCTTCCGTCTCACCGGAGGGCGCTCGGCCAGCCATACGCTGCTCGGCCGTTTTCCGGCGCGGCCCGATGTCGCGGCCATCTCGCGCCCTCCCTTTCCGTCACGCAGTGGTACGCGGTCGATGCTATTCCGGCCGGGCGGCGGCCGGACCAGGGCCGGCCGGGCCGTCGGCCGGGGTGGTGGCCCCGGGGACGCGCGCCGGGTCGGCAGCCTTGTGAAGGCGTGCCGGGTCCGGGCCGTCCCCGGGAACATCCGCCGGCTGTGCGCCGTCGCCCGGTACCGGACGGGCGCGCTCCGCGCGGCGCAGCAGGAACGCCGCGAGCAGCCCGCCGAGGAAGACGGCCGCCGCGCCCACCAGTTGGCTGGTGCCGATACCGGCGGCGAACGCGTCGTGCACGGCCGTCCGGTCCGCGTCGGTACGGGTCATGGCCAGCGCGGCGGGCAGCGAGCCGGCGCCCACCGCGACCGCCGGGAGCAGCGCGGCGAAGCGGGAGTTGAGCACCGCGCCGAGGACCGCGACGCCCAGGCCCTGGCCGAACTCCATCAGCGTGCCGTTCACGCCCGCGCCGACCCCGGCCTTCTCCACCGGGATCGCGGACATGATCGCGTTGGCCATGGTGGGCATCGCGAACGCCACGCCGACGCCCATCAGCAGCAGGCCCAGCAGCATGCCGCCGTAGCTGTCGCTGCCCAGCGTGGCGATGGCGGCCAGACCGCCGGCCAGCAGGCTCATACCCGTCACGATCATGCCGGGGGTGCCCAGCTTGGGCAGCAGCCGGACACCGAGGCCGGTGAAGTTCAGCGCGACGACCATCAGCGCCAGCGGCGCCATCCGCAGACCGGCCTCCAACGGGCCGTAGCCGAGGACCAGTTGCAGGTGCTGGGTGAGCAGGAACATCGACCCGCCCAGGCCGAAGGCCACCAGGATGCCGCCGGAGACGGCGCCGATGAACCGGCTGTTGCGGAAGAAGTGCATGTCCAGCATCGGGTGCGGGACGTGCAGCTCCCACAGCGTGAAGACGGCCAGGCCCACGATGCCGACGGCGGCGGAGACCAGCACCCGGCCGGAGAGCCAGCCACTGCCCGGCCCGGAGATGATCGCGAAGACCACGCCCACCATGCCGATCATGGAGAGCACGGCACCGACCAGGTCGGGGCGGTCGCCACTGGGGTTCTTCGACTCGGGGACGAGCCGCAGTACGGCGACCAGCCCGATCAGGGCAACCGGGATGTTGATCAGGAACAGCGCGCCCCACCAGTAGTGGGCCAGCAGTGTGCCGCCGATCAGCGGCCCGGCGGCGAAGCCGAGCGAGTTGACCGAGCTCCAGATGCCGATGGCCTTGGGCCGCTCGGCGTCGTCGAATATCTGCATGACGACGGCGAGCGTGGTCGTCATCAGCAGGGCTCCGCCGACGCCCATGCCGGCGCGGGCCGCGATCAGCTGGCCGGGCGACTGGGCGAGGGAGGCGGCCAGCGAGGCGACGCCGAACAGCACCAGGCCGAGCGCGAGCATCTTCTTGCGGCCGTAGCGGTCGGCGGCGTTGCCGGCGGTGAGCAGCAGGCCGGACTGGACCAGCGAGTACGCGTTGAGCATCCACTGCACGTCGGCGGTGGTGGCGCCCATCTCCTCGGTGAGCGAGGGGACGGCGACGTTCAGGACGGTGTTGTCGAGCAGGACAGTCAGCTGCGCGAGGCAGATGACGGCGAGGATGAGCCAGCGGGCGGGATTGCGGGCCGGGGACAAGGGTGGTGTGGCGCCGGGGGCCACGGAGGACATACAGGCTCCCTGTACGGAGTGAAAGCGAGCGGAACACCGGGACACATACACCGTACAGGGAGCGTTATACGCCGTACAGTCAATTATTGGGTGGTGGGGAACGGCCCGGGGACCGCCGATGGACTACGTCATGAGACGGGATGGGTCAGGTCGTAGAGCGTCGTATTGCCGACGGTGACCTTCTTGAAGTTCTTCTCGACCCAGCTCGTGATGTCGGACGAGCTGGAGGTGCTGCGGCCGTTCGCGCCGAAGAAACCGCCGCCCATTCCACCGCCGACGAAATAGTGGATCTTTCCCTGGCGTACGTACTCCTTGAACTGGTCCAGCGTCGGTGACGGGTCGCTGCCGTTGAAACCGCCGACGGGCATGACCGGCAGCCCGGTGGCGAGCTGGTAACCGGCGGCGTTCTGGGAACCGATGGCGGCGGCTGCCCAGGTGTAGTCGGCCGCGTTGCGCTGGAGGGCGGCCTTGGCCTTGGCGCTGACCCGCCGGCCATCGAGGAGACCGCCGAGGCTGTTGTGGCGCGAGCCGCCGCGGTCGCCGGTGCCGGGGGAGCCCGGGGGCCCGCCTCGGCCCTGCGCCTGGCTCTGACCGCCTCCCTGGCCCTGGCCCGGCGGTGGCCCGCCGTTGCTGCCCTTGCCGTCCTTGCCGTTCCCCTTCCCGCCCGGCCCGGGACCGCCGATGACGATCATGCCGCCGTGCCGGCCCCCGGCGCCCTCGACCTTCGGCCCCGCCGTGACGATCGACCCGGTGTGCGGGATCCCGACCGTGTTCGCCGCGTACGCGACCGGGCCGCCCAGCCCGGCGGCGACCCCAAGACCGGCCGCCACCACGGCCAGCCGCCGGCCCATCCGTACGGACAACAGCAGCCCCAGCGCCGCCACGGCGCCGACCGCGACCACGGTCCAGCGCAGCCACGGCAGCCACTGCGGCGAGCGGGCCAGCAGGACGTACGCCCAGGCCGCCGTCACCGCGACGGTGCCCGCCAGCACCAGGACGGCGGCCGTACGGGACCGCCGCTGCCACAGCAGCGTCGTGCCCATCGCGACCAGCGCCGCGATGTACGGCGCCAGCGCCACGTTGTAGTACTGGTGGAAGATCCCGGACATGAAGCTGAACGTCGCGAACGTCATCAGCAGCGCCCCGCCCCACACCAGGAACGCGGCGCGCGCGGCATCGGTCCGGCGGACCCGCCGCAGCACCACCAGCCCCGCGGCCAGCAGCAGGAATGCCGCGGGCAGCAGCCAGGAGATCTGGCCGCCCATGTCGGAGGTGAAGAGCCGGGTGATGCCGGTGTCTCCCCAGCCACCACCACCGCTGCCGGCCTGGCCGCCGCCCACGCTGCCGGTCTCGTTGCCGTTGATGCGGCCGAGGCCGTTGTAGCCGAAGGTCAGCTCCAGAAAGCTGTTGTGCTGCGAGCCACCGATGTACGGGCGCGAGGCGGCCGGCCACAGTTCCACGAGCGCGACCCACCAGCCGCCGGACAGCACCATCGCCAGCCCGGCCAGCAGCAGCTGGCCGATCCGGTGGCGCAGCGTGGTGGGCGCGCAGACCGTGTACACGACCGCCAGCGGCGGCAGGATCAGCCACGCCTGGAGCGTCTTGGTCAGGAAGGCGAGGCCGAAGCAGACGCCCGCCAGCAGCAGCCACTTGGTACGGGCGTCCTCCAGGCCGCGCAGCACGCAGTGGACAGCGCAGACCATCAGCAGGCACAGCAGCGCGTCGGGGTTGTTGAAGCGGAACATCAGGGCGGCGACCGGCGTCAGCGCCAGCAGCGCGCCCGCGAAGAGCCCGGCGCCCACGCCGAAGCGGCGTCGTACGGCCGCGTACAGCACCCCGACCGTGGCGACGCCCATCAGCGCCTCCGGCACCAGGATCGCCCACGAGCTGAGACCGAAGAGCCGTACGGACAGGGCCATCGGCCACAGGGCGGCCGGCGGCTTGTCGACGGTGATGGAGTTGGCGGCGTCCGACGAACCGAAGAAGAACGCCTTCCAGCTCGCCGAACCGGCCTGGGCCGCCGCCGAGTAGAACTGGTTCGCGTAACCGGAGGCGCCCAAATCCCAGAGGTAGAGCACGGCGGTGGCCAGAAGCAGCGCGAGGAGGGCGGGGCGGGCCCAGCGGGGGGTGGCGGGGGGCGGGGTGGGTTCCGGGGGTGGGGCCTGGGCCGCGTCCGGGTCCGCGTCCGGGTCCGCGTCCGGGTCCTCCGCCGGTGCGGTGAGGCGGGGATGGTGCGTGGTCATCGCGCGCTCCTGTCGAGGCGGGCCGGTTCGGCCGTGTGCTGATCCGGGGCGGTGCCCCGGCTGTGACCGCCTGTTCGGGCGCCCCCGCCCTCCCGCTCCCGGTCCGTGAAGACCCACGCCCGGAAGAGCAGGAACCGCAGCAGCGTCGCCGCGAGGTTCGCGGCCACCAGGACGGCCATCTCGGTGCCGTGCGCGGGATCGCCTGCCGCGGCGTCCAGTGCGGCCAGCGAGCCGCTGGTCAGGGCCAGGCCGATGCCGAAGACGACGAGCCCCTGGGCCTGGTGGCGTACGACGCGGTCACGTCCCCGTACGCCGAAGGTCAGCCGCCGGTTCGCCGCCGTATTGCCGATCGCGGACAGCAGCAGCGCGGCGGCATTGGCCGCCTGCGGCCCGACGCCGAGCCGGAAGAGCGAGTAGAGACCGAGGTAGAGCAGCGTGCTGAGGGCGCCGACCACACAGAAGCCCATGACCTGGCGGGCCAGGCCGCGCGGTACGCCGGTCAGTTCGCGGTCGCGCGGGTCGTCGCCGAAGGGGCGCGCGAGCCGGTCGAGCGGCAGCGCGCCGGTCGCCAGCGCGCGCCCCACGCGCCAGACGCCCTTGAGGTCCTCGGTGGCCGTCCGCACGATGTGCACGGTGCTGTGCGGATCGTCCACCCAGTCCACCGGCACCTCGTGGATGCGCAGCCCGGCGCGCTCCGCGAGGACCAGCATCTCGGTGTCGAAGAACCAGCCGCTGTCCTCGACCATGGGCAGCAGCCGCTCGGCGACATCGCCCCGTACCGCCTTGAAACCGCACTGCGCGTCGGAGAAGCGGGCGGCCAGCGAGCCGCGCAGGATGAGGTTGTACGAGCGGGAGATGAACTCCCGCTTGGGTCCGCGCACCACCCGCGAACTGCGCGCCAGGCGCGAACCGATCGCCAGGTCGGAGTGGCCCGAGATCAGCGGTGCGACCAGCGGCAGCAGCGCGTTCAGATCGGTGGACAGATCGACGTCCATGTAGGCGAGCACCGGGGCGTCGGAGAGGGACCACACGGTGCGCAGCGCCCGGCCGCGGCCCTTCTCCTCCAGGCGCACGGCCGTCACCTCGTCGATCGCCTCGTCCAGCGACGCGGAGATCTCGGGTGTGCGGTCCGTGCTCGCGTTGTCCGCGACGGTGATCCGGAAGCCGTACGGAAAGGTGCGGGAGAGGTGGTCGTGGAGCCGCCGAACGCAGGGCTCCAGGTCGGACTCCTCGTTGTAGACGGGGATCACGACATCGAGCACCGTGTCGATCTGGCCGAGGCGCAGATGCTCACGGGGCGGCAGGGAGCCCAGTGGGGTCTGGGCCGGCTGTGTCGTCGTCATGACACCGACACTCGCCAAGCGCGCTGTCACCCCAGTGTGGTGCTGCTGTGACCCGGCTGTGAATGGGTGTGCCCCAGGGGCGCTTGGTGAAATCGGGGGGCGCGTGGGGCGTCGTGCGCCGGTCCGTCGGCGGGCAGCCGGACGCTGAAGACCGTACGTCCGGGCACGCTCTCCACGCCGGTCGTGCCGCCGTGCGCCGCGACCACGGCCTGCACGATGGCCAGGCCGAGGCCCGTACTGCCGCCGGCCCGGACGCCGTGGCCCCGGCCCGTGGTCGCGTCCGACCCCTCGTCCGCATTTCCTCCCGTCCTTCCGCCCAGCCGGGAACGGGACGCGTCGCCGCGGGCGAAGCGCTCGAAGACGTGCGGGAGCAGCGCGGGCGGCACGCCGGGGCCGTCGTCCCGCACCTCCAGCCGGACAGCGTCGCCCGCCCCGGACACCGGCGCCTCGCGCCGCAGGCGGGCGACGACCGTGGTGCCCTCGGGCGTGTGCGTACGGGCGTTGGCCAGCAGGTTGACCAGGACCTGGTGCAGCCGGTCCGCGTCGGCCCGTACGCACACCGGGTCGTCCGGCAGTTCCAGGCGCCACTTGTGACACGGCCCGGCGGCGCGGGCGTCGCTGACGGCGTCCACGACGAGGGGTGCGAGGTCGATGCTGTCGTACGACAGCGGGCGGCCGGCGTCCAGGCGGGCGAGCAGCAGCAGGTCCTCCACCAGGCCGGTCATCCGCTGCGCCTCGGACTCGATACGGCCCAGGGCGTGCCGGGTGGCGGGGCCGGGCTCCTCGCGGCCGCGCCGGGTCAGTTCGGCGTAGCCGCGTATCGAGGCCAGCGGCGTGCGCAGCTCATGGCTGGCGTCCGCGACGAATCTGCGGACCCGCGTCTCGCTCTCCTGCCGGGCGGCGAGCGCGGAACCAACGTGGCCCAGCATCCGGTTGAGCGCCGCGCCGACCTGGCCGACCTCCGTACGAGGGTCGGCCTCGGCGGCCGGGACGCGCTCGTGCAGCGCCACTTCCCCGTGGTGCAGCGGCAGTTCGGACACCCGGGTGGCGGTGGCGGCGACCCGGCGCAGCGGCCACAGCGCCATGCGGACCATCGCGGCGCCCGCGAGCCCGGCCGCCACGAGGCCGGCGGCCGTCACACAGACCTCCACGACGACCAGCCGGCCGACGACGTCCTGCACCTCGCCGGACGGCAGGCCGACCAGCGCGGAACCGTCCGGCGCGGACGCGACGCGGTAGGCGCCGAGGCCGGGCAGGGTGACGGTGTGCGGGCGCCCGTCCCGGCGCACGCCGGCCAGCGCGCGCACCTGCTCGTCGGTCAGGGCGACCAGGTTCTGCGCGGGCATCACGGCGCGTGCGTCGATGCTGCGGGCGGCGGCGGTGATGTCGCCCTCGGAGGAGACGCGCGCTCCGACCGTGCCGATCGGACGGCCGGGCCCGGCGATGAACCCGAGGTCCCGGTGATCGAAGATCTTCCCCTGCTGCTCGCCCGCATGCTGCGCCGACTCCAGCAGTTTCCCGTCCAGTTGGCCCTGGAGGTAGGAGTGCAGGGCGATGGTGGTGACCGTACCGATCACCGCACAGACGACCGCGATCAGCGCCACGGCCGAGACGACCAGCCGCGTACGCAAAGTCCACCACCGAGGCCGCAGCCGCAGCCGCCGGGGGCGGCGGTGACGGGGGGTGGTGGGGGGTGTGGGGGGTGTGGGGACCGCAGGGGCTGTGGGGATGCCCGGTGCCGTGCCGGTGGCGGGAGCCACGGGGACGACGGGCACCGTGTCGGTGGCGGGCGCCGTGGGCTCACCGGGCGCCATGTCGATGGCGGGCGCGCCGGGCTCGGCGGAGGTGGTGGGATCGGCGACCGCGGCAGGGTCGCCGGACGCGGCGGGACCGGTGGACGCGACGGGACCGGTGGACGCGACTGGAGCGATGGACGCGACGGAACCGGCGACCGCAACAGGACCAACCGGCGCGGCAGAACCTGCGTCCACGGCAGGCCCGGCCCGCGCCCCCGCCGCTTCGGCCATCCGCTACCCGCCCGGCTTGATCAGGTAGCCCACGCCGCGACGCGTGTGGATCATCGGGCTCCGGCCCGCGTCGATCTTCCGCCGCAGGTACGAGATGTACAGCTCGACGACGTTGGCCTGGCCGCCGAAGTCGTAGCTCCACACCCGGTCCAGGATCTGCGACTTGCTCAGCACCCGCCGCGGATTGCGCATCAGGTAACGCAGCAGCTCGAACTCGGTGGCCGTCAGGTGGATCTCCTGGCCGCCGCGCCACACCTCGTGGCTCTCCTCGTCGAGCAGCAGGTCACCCACCGAGAGCAGCGACTCGCCGCGCCCCGCCGCCGCACCCGCCCGGCGCAGCAGGCCACGCAGCCGGGCGACCACCTCCTCCAGGCTGAAGGGCTTGGTGACATAGTCGTCGGCCCCCGCCGTCAGCCCGGTGATCCGGTCCTCGACCGCGTCCTTCGCGGTCAGGAACAGCACCGGCACCTCCGGGAGTTCGTGACGCAGCCGCCCCAGGACGGTCAGCCCGTCCATGTCCGGCAGCATCACGTCCAGCAGCACCGCGTCCGGACGCCATTCCCGCGCGGCCCGCAGCGCGGCCGTACCGTCGCCCTCGGCACGGATGTCCCAGCCCTCGTAACGCAGTGCCAAGGAGAGCAGTTCGGCGAGCGACGCCTCGTCGTCGACGACCAGCACCCGCACCGGGCTCCCGTCGGGACGCCGCAGCTCGGCGGTCTTCTTGGCAGTGGTGGTGGACGCTGTCACGGTCATGTCGGCAAGGCTGACCACCCCCTCTGAGAGCCGTCTTGCGCGTATCTGTGAATATCCTGAGAAACACCCGTCACCGCAGCACGTCTTCAGCGGGACCGGTCTGGGCCGCCCCCCGCGCGGTCCAGCCGGTCACCACTGGAAACAGCATGGCACCCACCACTGACAATCGCCCTGACCTGCGGCTTTACCCCTCCTGCGCGGTCCGATGAGGCACCGCGCACCCCTCCGGCTCGATCCCGGGAGGCACCGCGCCCCCGCGCGCTTCCCTTGACGCCGACGTCAATCCGTACCGTCGCGGCATGAAGATCCTCGCCTTCAACGGCAGCCTGCGCGCCCGTTCCGCCAACGGCGCCGTCCTGCACTCCGCCCTCGCCCTCACCGACGCCGCGGTCACCGTCGCCGAGCTCGACGCGCTCCCCCACTTCAACCCCGGCCTGGACGGCGTGGGCGCCATCCCGCCCGCCCCGGTGGCCGCCCTGCGCCGCGCGGCGGCGGAAGCGGACGCCGTACTGGTCGTCAGCCCCGAGTACGCCCACGGTGTCCCCGGCGCCCTGAAGAACGCGCTCGACTGGCTGGTCAGCAGCGCCGAGTTCCTCGGCAAGCCGACCGCGGTCCTGACCGCCTCGCCCTCCCCCACCGGCGCCGCCCACGCGCACGAGCAGCTGCGCGAGACCCTGCGCATGATGTCCGCCGACGTGATCCCGGACGCCTGCCGCAACCTCGCGGCCATCGGCCCGAAGACCGACCCGGCCACCGGGACCGTGACCGACCCCGCCACCCTCCAGGAGCTGCGAACGGCCATGACATCCCTGACCACCGCGACCGCACCGGCTCCGGCTTCAACGCCGACGCCGGCTCCGACGCCAACTCCGGCTCCGGCGCCCTAGACCCTTCCGCAGACGATCGTCCGCCGACCGGCCGGCCCGGGGGTGGCCGCCTCGACGCCCGGCCGCGAAGGCGACGGGCTCACCGACGGAGCCACCGCCAGCCAATTACTCAGCGTAGCCGCACCGCTCGCCTTACGCCAAGCCCCCAGCGCACACACCGGCAAGCACCCAGCGCCCGACCTCAGTGCAACGCCGCTGGTCACCTCCGCAGTTGACCTTCAGCCATATTTCGCGCCGCACTCAATGTCATGTGCAGGCCATGGTGTTAGGGTTTCGGCCGCTGTCACCCAGGGTGTTGCTCTGGTCCACGCTCGGCCTGGTGGCTGAACACCGCAACACCCCGGAGTACAGCGCCGTACTCCCCACAGCGGTGTTCGCGGGCGCCGGACCCGGTCGGCCGGGTCCGGACCGTGCGTGCCGCAGAAAGGCCTGCTCCATGTCCCGAATACGGGTCCTGAGACCTGTCCCGCTGGCCGCACTGGCGGGCGTGACCGCTTGTCTGGCAGTCGTCGTCGTGCCGTCCGCGTTCGCCGGCAAACCGAGCCCGACCGGCACGGCCGCCCCGACCGGTACGTGCACGATCCGTCCTGCGGACAAGAACTCCGAGACACCACTGAGCTGCCTCGGCGTCACCGCTTCCCTCGACCGCCTGCCCGCCGTCGGCGAGCAGGCCACGCTCACCGTGGACGTCAAGGCGCAGGCCAACGTCAAGAACGCCGGTTTGTCCCTCCAACTGCCCCCCGCGCTCAAGGTGGTCGGCAAGGAGCCGGGCCTCACCGCGCCCACGACGGACACCTTCGGCCAGCGCACCAGCCGGAAGCTCGCCCTCACCCCCGGCACCCGCAGCGTCAAACTCAAGGTCAAGGCCGTCGCCGCCGGACCCGCGCAGATCCAGGCGGACATCAGCGACATCGACCACCCCGATCCGCACCGCGCCGGGCACGACTCGGTGGAACTCACCGTGGGCACGGCCAAGGACTCCTCCGACGAGGGCATCTCGGTCACCAAGGGCCACGCACCCCGGGTCCACGCCCCCGGCCCCGACGCGCGCACGCCGCGCAAGGCCACCCCCAAGGCCCCTGCTCCGGCCCCGGTCCGTGCCTCGGCCGCCTCGGCCGCGGCCTCCCCGCGCGCCGCCGCCCCGGCCGCGCCCGGCGCCCGGGCCTGCGTCAGCGGCACCTTCCGCAACCGCTTCCAGTCCGCCGAGGGCGGCAGCTGGAACGGCAAGGCCAACCGGGACGAACCGGTCAGCAACGCCAACATCACCCTGTGGGGCAAGCCGACCCCCAACAGCGGTACGCAGCGGCTCGCCACCGGAATGACCGGCAACGGCGACGGCAGGTTCAGCCTCTGCTACACCCCGACCGCCTCGGTCACCCCCGTTGCCTGGGTGGAGTTCCAGACGCAGGCCGGCCGGATGTGGTCGGTGGTCGACTACAACGGCAACACGTACGCCACCACCACGTACGCCCTGAACAACATCTCGGGCACCACCAACCTGGGCAACGTCTACGCCAACGACGGGCAGAGCCGCGCCTGGCACACCTTCGACACGCTCAACAAGCTCTGGTGGAACCGCGGCTCCGCCACGAACTGCTGGGCGACCAGCGAGCAGGACGGCCGCTGCACCCCGATCACCGTCCAGTGGTACCCCGGCTCCACCGACGGCACGTACTGGATGTCCGGCGAGGACAAGGTCCACCTCGCGGACAACGACCCCGACTCCGAGCACACCACCATCCACGAGGCCGGGCACGCCCTCATGGGCAAGCTCTACCGGGGCTGGTGGCCGCAGGTGAGCAACTGCTCGCCCCACTACGTCAACCGGGCCTCCTCCGTCAGCTGCGGCTGGACCGAGGGTTTCGCCGACGCGGTGTCGTTCCACACCTTCAACGACACCACGTACTACTGGGGCAACGGCAGCTCCATGAACCTCGCCAACGACCGCTCCACCTACGGCATCGACCCGGGTGACGCCTGCGAGGCCCGCGTCGCCACCGCGCTGGTCGACCTCTGGTCCCAGATCGACGGCGACTGGACGCGGAGCAACACCATGATGTCCCGGAACCCTCAGTCCAGCTTCCGCGAGTACTTCCTCGCCGACCGGCCCGCCTACGGCCTGGACAACGGCCAGAGGGCCCGCGGCATCCTCTACAACCACACCATCCAGTACTGAGCGGTGCTGCCGGTCAGCACCGCCCGCTGAAGCCGCTCGAAGCCACGGACCGGGCCGCCCACCGGCCCGGTCCGTGCATCCGGCCCGCCCCTCACGTCCGCCTCCGTCAGAACAAACTCCCCTGCTCCTCCTCAGTCCCGCCCTCACCCCTCTTCGGCGCCCGCACCACCGCCGTGGTCACCTCACCCGTCGCATGCCGCAACACCCACCCCGCCAGGCACCGCGTGTCCATCACGAACACCTCCGCCTCCCCCGCCCCGGACGCCACCACCCCCCGTACATACAGATCCGCCCCGACCCCCGCCACCACGTCCCCCACGATCTCGTCCCCGGCCACCGGAGCCGCCGCCTCACCGGCTCCCGCCGGAATGCGCGCCAGCCCGAACACCTCCGCATGGTCCGTCCACGCGAACTCGGCCGGCTCCAGCGCCTCCGGCCACCCGGCCAGCCCGCGCGCCGCCGCGTGCAGCGCGGCCAGGGCCGCCACGCGTTCCGGCACCGGCGGCAGCACGGCACGCGCCGCCCGCTTCGCCGCCTTCCCGAACCGGTCCCGTACGTCCAGGGCGCTCCCCAGCAGTGCCTCCGCCCGCCGCGCGGCCATCAGCGGCCCGTGCCCCAGCCACGCGTACGTAACGGCCCCCTGCTCCACCAGGCGCGCCGCCCCGCGTTCGGCCGCCGTGATCCCCACCTTCAGCAGCCCGGGTCCGAAGTACGCCAGGTACACGCCGTACGTACGCGGATCGTCGGCCATCGTGTCCGCCGCCACCGACCGCGAACGGTCCAGTCGCGCGCAGTCGGCGCACTGGTCCCGCGCGCCGCCGCTGTCGATCACCGCCGCGTACGGGCAGGGGGTCCACCGTGGGCCGCGCCGGACGCCGAGGCACCGCCGCTCGCCCGTCACCGCGAATGCGAGCGCCTTGCCCGCGGGCAGCGCGCTGCGCCGCCGCGCGCCGCGTCCGGGGCTGTACCACCCGAGCCCGGGCTCGGTCCCGGACCAACTCGGCCCCGTACACCACCAGGCACCCGGATCACTCACGTCCCGGCACCCGCTTCCACTGTGCCCGCATCTGTTTGCTCCCCACCGGAAGCCGCTCGCACCGCGTCGGCTTCCGCCGTGGCGGCCCCCGGCAGCCCGGGAGCATGACGCTCACCGGAGCCCCTGAAGGTGCTGCGGTACGCGCTAGGCGACACCCCCACCGCGGCCTGGAGGTGCTGCCGGAGCGAGGCCGCCGTACCGAAACCGGCATCGGCCGCCACCCGGTCCACCGTCAGCTCCGTCTCCTCCAGCAACTGCCGCGCCCGTTCGACACGTTGCCGTGTCAGCCACTGCAACGGCGACACACCGACCTCCTCCCGGAACCGCCGGGTGAAGGTCCGTACGCTCATCGACTCGCACGCCGCCAGCTTCCGCAGCGTCACCGGCCGGTCCAGGTGCTCCAGGGCCCAGGCCCGGGCCGCGGCCGTCGAGGAGTACTGCGGCTCGGGCACCGGCCGCCGGATGAACTGGGCCTGGCCGCCCTCCCGGTGCGGCTGCACGACCGTACGCCGTGCCACCTCATTGGCCACCGCCGCGCCGTGATCGCACCTGATCATGTGCAGACACAGATCGATCCCGGAGGCGACACCCGCGGCCGTCAGCACCCCCTTCTCGTCCGTATACAGCACATCCGCGTCCAGCTGGACCTCCGGGAACAGCCGCCGGAACTGCTCCGCCGACCGCCAGTGCGTGGTCGCCCGCCGCCCTTCCAGCAGCCCGGCCGCCGCCAGCACGAACGACCCCGTGCAGATCGACGCGACACGGGCGCCGGGCCGGATGGCCGCCATGACCCGCGCCATCTCCGTACTCAGGCAGCCGTCGTCCGCCCCGTAATCCTGCTCCGAAGCCGGCACCACAACCGTGTCGGCCTCCGCCAGCGCCTCGGGCCCGTGGCGCACGACGACCGTGAAATCCGCGTCGGTACGCAGCTCCCCCGGCTCCGGCGCACACGTCACCACCTCGTACAGCCGCCGCCCGTCGGCCGCCTCGGCGTACCCGAAGAGCCGGTGGACGATCCCCAGCTCCATCGGCAGCAGCCCGTCCCGTACCAGCACGGCGACCCGGTGCCGCCCGTCCTCCGCGAAGACACCCATGGCCCGATCCTGACACATGCTGACCATCCGGCCACTCGTCCGCCCCCGGCCCCCCGATCAAAGATCGGAACACGAACCCGTCACCCACCCACACCCCACCCCGGAAGGTTCTCCATGAAGGTCCTGTGGATCGCGGCCCACCCCGAGCAGCGCTCCCTGAACGGAGCCCTCAAGGACGAGGGGCTGCGCGCCCTGCGCGCCCACGGCCACGAAGTACAGCTCTCCGACCTCTACGCCATGAAGTGGAACCCGGTCGTCGACGCCGACGACTTCGACCACTCCCCCGAGGAGCGCCTGTACGTCGGCAATGCCGCCGAACGCGCCTACGCCGACGGCAGCTTGAGCCCCGACATCCGCGCCGAGCAGGAGAAGGTCACCTGGGCCGACACCCTGGTCGTGCAGTTCCCCCTCTGGTGGTACGGCATGCCCGCCATCCTCAAGGGCTGGTTCGACCGCGTCTTCGTCAAGGGCTTCGCGTACGGCATCGAAGACCCCGGCACCGGGCGCACGCTCCGCTACGGCGACGGCCCGCTGACCGGCAAGCGCGCCATGGCCGTGGTCACCGCGGGTGCCCGCCCCGGCACCCTCGGCCCGCGCGGCATCAACGGCGACCTCAACGACCTGCTCTTCCCCCTCCACCACGGCACCTTCTGGTACACGGGCATGAGCGCGATCCCACCGCTCCTCGTCCCCTCGGCGAACCGGGTGACCCCCACCGCCTTCGAGGCCGCCGCCGAGCAGCTGCGCACCCGCCTCCTGGAGCTGCCCACGACCCCGCCGCTGCCGTTCCGCCGCCAGAACTCCCCCGACTACGACCCGGAGACCCTCACCCTCCGCCCCGACCTCGCCCCGCACACCACGGGCCCGGCCATCCACTACACGGACGCCCCGTAACCAAAAAAGACCGGTCCGGCACGATTCCTCGTGCCGGACCGGTCTTCGCAGTAGCGGGGACAGGATTTGAACCTGCGACCTCTGGGTTATGAGCCCAGCGAGCTACCGAGCTGCTCCACCCCGCGTCGGTTCCCCAGACTCTACGCCACACGTCCCCCCAAGGGAAATCGTTAATCCATCCCCCGCCCACACCCCCACCAACCACGACAAAGCCCCCGCCCGGATGACCCGGCGGGGGCTTTGCTTGCTGTGCGCTCGGCAGGATTCGAACCTGCAACCTTCTGATCCGTAGTCAGATGCTCTATCCGTTAAGCTACGAGCGCTTGGCTTTCCGGCGGTTTTTCTTGCCGGTCGGCGTTGCGGGAACAACATTACATGAACCACGCCGGGACGCGAAATCCACTTCCCGCACCCCCTCTGACCTGTGCAAACGCTGTCGCGGTGGCGGGTGGGGGCTACTCGGGCCAGGCGGAGTCCTCGATGATCCGTACGAAGTCCGGACGGATGTAGTCCGGATCGAAGCGGGCCAGGACGTCGGCCTTGACGTTGCCGAAGGTGGTTTCCGGGCGGTGGGTGATGCCCTGGTGGAAGGCGCGGAGGATGCGGCGCTTGAAGGCGGGGCGGGGGTGGGCCGTGAGGATCTCGTCGCGGGTCTGCGGCGGGAGGCTGTCGTAGCCGATGCCGAGGACGTCGAGTTCGACGCCGGCCGTGACGAGGGCGATCTCCGGGGCCATGCGGTGGGGGATCTCCGGTGTGGTGTGCAGCGCGATGGCTTCCCAGGCGAGGCGGGCGCGGTCGGCCGGGACGCCGTGGGCGGTCAGGAAGCGGCGGGCCTCGTCGGCGCCGTCCAGTTCGAAGCGCTGCCGGGAGGTGCGGAAGCGTGCGGTCAGGCCGAGGTCGTGGAAGAGGGCACCGATGTAGAGCAGTTCCGCGTCGAAGGACAGGCCCCGCTCGCGGCCGTGCCGGGCGCCGAAGAGGTAGACCCGGCGGGAGTGGTGGTAGATCAGCTCGTCGGTGGTGTCCCGGATCAGCTCGGTGGCCTCCCGGGCCAGCTTGCTGTCGGGGAGGGGGATGCCGGCGATGTGGGTGTGGGTGGTGTGCGCGGTGTGGGTGGCGCGGCGGGTGGCGGTGGGGTCCGAAGGCCGGGGGTGATCCCGGTGCTGGGGCTGATACCGGCGCGGGGGCTGGTTCCGGTCCGGGGGCTGGTTCCGGTCCGGGGGCTGATCCCTGTGCGGGGGCTGCTCCCGGTCCGGGCCCGGGTTCTGGTCTCGGTTGTTCGTCATGGCATCAGGGTGGTGGGGATGCCGGTGCGCGCGCTCGGCCTGTTCCGGTCAGGTGCGGCGCGGGGGTGACGGCGGGCACGGGGCGGCGGCCGGCGATCCGTACGGGGAAAGGCCCTCCGCCCGGAAAACCTTCAGGCCCCGGTCGCGGTGACCGGGGCCTGAACGAAAAGCGGAGGCGGAGGGATTTGAACCCTCGATGGGCTTTAAGACCCAAACCGCATTAGCAGTGCGGCGCCATAGACCGGACTAGGCGACGCCTCCACACACCTCTTCGCGCGCAAGCGCGATGTGGCGTGACCAGATGATGGCACAGCTCGGCATGCTGTCACCAATCGACCCCTACGGTACTCGGCACACAGGCCACCCGGCAAAGGCCTTGTGAGGCGGTCGGGCCGCTGTGCCCGGGCGCCGTCGGGGATCGAACGGGGTTCAAACACCGGGGCCGCCGCGCAACGTCGGGCCCGGCGGCGCGTTAGACGCTGCGGGGACGGGACGGTTCCGGCGGGAACGCCCCGTGCCGCCCCCGGCCCTGTCCCCGTACCCCCTGGAGTCCGCGATGCCGCTCCGCCGGCTGTCCCGCTTCGCCACGGCTGCCACCACCGTCGCAGCCGCCCTCGCCCTGACGGCCCCGGCCGACGCTGCCGCCCCCGCCGACGTCGCCGTCGGGTCCGGCGCAGCGCCCCTGCCGCTGCTGTCCCGCTCCTCCGACCACCTCACGATCACCGTCAGCGGCACCGGCAAGGCGGCCAAGGACGGCCGGTACGAGCTGTACTGCCACCCGGCCCGCGGCACCCACCGCGACGCGCGCGGCGCCTGCGACAAGCTCGACCGGCTGACCCGGTGGGGCAAGGACGCGTTCGCGGCCGTGCCGAAGGACAGCAAGTGCACGATGCAGTACGGCGGGCCCGCCACCGCGCGGGTCACCGGCACCTGGGCGGGACGCCCTGTGAACGCCCAGTTCAAGCGCACCGACGGGTGTGAGATCGGCCGCTGGGACCGGTTCGTACCGGTGCTGCCCGCGGTCGCTTCGTGACGCAGAAGCGGATCAGTTCAGGACGCGGGGCACATGTCGGGCGTGCGACGAGTCGCACAATCCCGTGGCACTACCTCCTCGTCATCCGTCTCCGCGTCCTCATCCGCTGCCCGTAGACTCCTTTCCAGTGACCCGCCACAGACGTGACGGCGGGCTCGGCAAGGTGCGGTAACTGCAGGGAGGAAGCGTCGTCGTGAGCAGCAGGCCATCCCGAGGCGCTGCTCGCCTCGCAGCCATACTCGACGCATTGCCCGACGCGTTGCTGCTGGTCAACTGCAACGGCACGGTCGTCAACGCGAACGCCATCGCCCTGGAGACCTTCGAGGCCCCGGGCACCGCCCTGGTGGGCCGCGGTCTGCTCGACCTGCTGCCGTCCTTCGACTCCAAGCGCATCCCCGGTTCGATGCGGCGCCGGGACGAGGAGGACCAGGGGCCGCGTACGAAGCCCACCCGGATGGTGGCCCGGCGCACCGACGGCACCGAACTGCTGGTCGAGGTGACCAGCGCGAACCTGGAGGACGGCCGTACCCCGTACGAGTCCGCCTTCGAGGCCGCCTACGCCGACCACCGCAACGGCTACACCGGTGACGAGCTGCTGATGCTCGTCGTACGGGACCTGACCGGCACGCTGGACACCGAGACCGAGCTGGCCCGCCAGCAGCGGCAGACCGAGATGATCCTGCGCGCGGCGGCCGAGGGCGTGGTCGGCGTCGACTCCGAGGGCCGGGTCGTCCTCGTCAACCCGTCCGCCGCGCAGATCCTCGGCTACCGGGCGAGCGAACTGGGCGGCAAGGAACTGCACCCGCTCATCCACCACTCCCGGGCCGACGGCACGCCGCTGCCCTGGGAGGAGACGCCGCTCGCCGACTCCCTGCGCTCCGGGCGCAAGCACCGGGTCCGCGGGCAGGCGCTGTGGGCCAAGGACGGCCGGTCGGTGCCGGTGGACCTGACGACCGCGCCGGTGCGCGACGGCGATCAGCTGGTCGGCGCGGTGATGACGTTCACCGACCGGCGGCCCTACGACGCGCTGGCGGCGCGCCACACGCAGCTGCTGGCCGTGCTGGACCAGTCGCTGCGCGGCCCGCTGGAGGAGCTGAAGGCGGAGCTGGGCACGCTGGCGTCCGACCCGGCCGGCCAGCTGTGGCCGGAGGCGAACCAGATCCTGCACCACCTCGCCGCCGGGTACGCGCGGATGACGACGCTGGTGGACAACGTGCTGAGCTACCAGCGGCTGGACGCGGGCGGCGAGCGGCTCGACCGGGCCAAGGTGTCGCTGGACGGGGTCGTGGCGGCCGGTGTCGAGGGTGCGATCGAGCTGATCGGGCCGGGCCGCGCCCAGTTCGCGGTGCACGCGCCGCCGATCGAGGCCGAGGTGGACGCGGCCCGGCTCGCGCAGGCGCTGTCCCACCTGATCGCGGACGTCGCGGGCGTGGACGCCACGGGCAAGACCGGGGGCGCCGGGGCCGAGGCCGCTTCCGGGGACTCGACGATCGTGGTGGCCGCCGCGCAGCGCGGCGAGGTCGTACGGATCGAGGTGCGCGGCCCGTACGGCGGCGGCAACCCGGTCCACGCGCCGATCGTGCGCGGCATCGTGCGGCAGCACGGCGGAGTGCTCCAGACCCACCAGGTGCCGGGCGCGGGCGGCAGTGCGTACGTGCTCGAAGTGCCGGTGTCGGCCGGGGGCGCGCCGGTGTCCGGCGCGGCGAGCACCGACCGGCCGCGCGAGGCGACGGGCAACGAGACGACCGTGATGCCGGTGCCCGCGGAGCGCGCGCGGGGGACGCAGCAGGCGGCCCAGGGGACACAGCGGGCGTCGGGAGTGCAGGGAGCGCAGGGAATACCGGGAGCGTCCGGGCCAGGCGCGCAGGCGGGCGCGGCGGCACCGGGTGGAACGGGTGATTCCGGCGCCGCGGGGGCCGGTGGTCCTGGTGGGGCTGCCGGTGCCGGTGGGGCTGCCGCGGGGCTGCGTCCGGTGAGTGGTCCCGGGGGCGGTTCCGCTGCGCAGGGCGCCGGTGCGGACCGTGCGGACAACCAGGGCGAGGACACGCCGACCGGGCGCCGGCGCGCGCGGCGCGGCGATGTGCCGGAGCAGCCGCAGCCGGATGACGGCGCGGCGGCCGGGAACGGCAACGGCCAGGTGCCCCGGGCGCGCAGCGAAGCGGACGCGGCCGGGCCGCGGGGCCCGGTGCCCGGCGGGGACAGCACGGGGGCTTCCGGCGGGCGCGGTACGAGCGGCGACGGCCGTACGGGCGCGCAGCCGGGCGGGCCCGGGATGCAGCAGAACATGGCCGGGGCAGGGATGCCGCAGGGCATGGCCGGGGCCGAGGTCGTACCGCCGGGTGGCC
This sequence comes from Streptomyces sp. NPDC018019, assembly GCF_044327805.1. Taxonomy (NCBI): domain Bacteria; kingdom Bacillati; phylum Actinomycetota; class Actinomycetes; order Kitasatosporales; family Streptomycetaceae; genus Streptomyces; species Streptomyces sp. NPDC018019. The sequence goes on from NZ_JBIRGD010000003.1 coordinate 193,491, forward strand.
GGCGTGGGCCCCAGGACGCCCCGGAGGGCGCCGCGCGAACCGCCCTCCCGGCGATCGCCGGCGGTCCGCAGGGGCCGGGCCAGGCACCCCAGGGCGGCCAGACCCAGCCGACCGGGCGCCGGGCGCGCCGCGCGCTGGCCGACACGGCCGAGCGGCCGATCCCGAACCAGTCGCAGCCCCCGGCCCGTCACCAGAACGCGGCGTTCGCGCTGCCGCCCGCCGCCGCCGACCAGCTTCCGCAGTCCCCCCTGCCCTCGCTGCCGGTCCTGCCCGGCCAGTCCGCCGGGCCGCAGGACACCGGCGGTACGGGTCCGGGCGCGACTACGGGTACGGACGCGGGCCCGGGCACGGGTCGCCGCCGCGCCCGTACGGGTACGCCGGGGGCCGTCGACGAGCCGGCGCCCGAATCCGGCGCGCCCGAGGGCGGTTGGGGCCCCGAACCGACCGGGCGGCGCCGTGCGCGGCGGGCCGCCGCCGAGGAGCGGGCGGCTGCCGCGATGGCCGATTCGGAGTCGACGGGCACGTTCGTCGCCGGTCCCGAGGGCCTGGTGGCGCACCCGCCGCAGGACGGGCCGGTGGCCGGTCCCGGCGGCGCTCCGGCGACCGGGGAGGCCCCGCCCGCACCGACCGGGCGGCGGCGCGGACGCCCCAGCCCGGTGGAGGCCGAGCAGGAAGGCCCGGGACAGGGACTCGGTCAGGGCCAGGGGTCGGAGCAGGGGCAGAGCCAGGCCCAGGGCCGGCAGGTTCCGGCGCAGCCCGGTCAGCCGGTGGCCGCTGGCCGGCCGGCCCAGGCCGGTCAGCCGGTCCAGCCTGGGCAGCCGGTACAGCCGCAGCCCCAGACCGGACGGCCCGCCGCCCCCGGCGTGCCGGGGAACGGTGCCGGTGGTGCCAGTGCTGCTGGTGGTGCCGCCGAGGCACCCGGCGCGCCCGGCGCGGCCCAGCAGCCCCTGCCGGACCCGGCCGCGCCCCGGCAGCCGATGCCCGCGCCCGCTGCCCCGGAGGCGGCCGAGGGCGAGGACGCGGCGGGCGGTCCCGCCGCGGGCCACTCCCACGGACGGGCGTTCAGCGTACGTACGCTCGGGCAGGGCGTGCCGTTCTCGCAGCAGCTCGCCGACCAGCAGCGTCCGGCCGCGCCCGGCGCCCCCGCGGCCGGCTCCGGACGCCGCCGCAAGCTGGCCCAGCCGCCGCAGGAGGCGGAGCGCACGGCCGCGGCCGACGCTGCCGAGGCCCGGCCGCACCCGCAGCCCGGCGCGCACGCCCCGGGCCAGGCCCAGCCGCACGCGGGCCCGCAGGCCCAGCCTCAGCAGCACCAGCCACACCAGCAGCATCAGCAGCACCTGCTGAACTCCTCCGAAGGCCGTGCCTTCGCCGTCTCCGCGCCCGACGAGGGCAGCGAGGGCCCCGAGCCGCTGGACGGCCCGAACGGTGCCGTCGAGGTGACCGAGCCGCAACCGCAGCCGATGGACGACGAGTTGCCGCCGGAACCGCTGGACAACCCGCGCCGGCTGCTGGTCTGGCCCGCGCCGGACGTCTCCACCCAGCAGGCGCTGTGCGACCGCGGCTACCGCCCGGTCATCGTCAACTCCCGCGAGGAGGTGGACGCGCAGATCGCCGCGTACCCGGCGGCGCTCTTCGTCGACCCGCTGACCGGGCCGATCACCCGTACCGCGCTCCAGTCGCTGCGTACGGCGGCGGTGGCGGCCGAGGTGCCGGTGCTGGTGACGGCCGGTCTCGGCCAGGCGACGCGGGAGGCCGCGTACGGTGCCGACCCGGCCGTACTCCTGAAGGCGCTCGCGCCGCGCGACAGCGAGCAGCACCCGCCGCGGGTCCTGCTGACCGAGGAGAACGACGCCGTCGCCGGAGCGCTGACCACCTCGCTGGAGCGGCGCGGCATGCAGGTCGCGCGGGCGGCGACGGACGCGGACGCGGTGTCCCTCGCGGCCCAGATGCGGCCGAACCTGGTGGTGATGGACCTGATGCAGGTACGCCGCCGCCGGGCCGGGATCGTCGACTGGCTGCGCTCGAACGGCCTGCTGAACCGCACCCCGCTGGTCGTCTACACCTCGGCGGACCTGGACCCGGCCCAGCTGCCGCGCCTCGCGGCGGGCGAGACCGTCCTCTTCCTGGCCGAACGCTCGACGAGCGCGGAGGTCCAGGCCCGGATCGTCGACCTGCTCGCCAAGATCGGTACGAACTGAGGGCAGGCACCACCGAGGGGCCGTCCGCATGGACGGCCCCCTCCGTTCCCGCGCCGCGGCGGCTCACCCCACCCGGGTGACCGTCAGCTCCCCGTCCGCGTACTGCTTGCGCAGCACCTTCTTGTCGAACTTGCCGACGCTCGTCTTCGGTACGGACGCCACCGCCGTCCACCGTTCCGGCAGCTGCCAGCGCGCCACCCGCTCGCCGAGGAAGGCCCGCAGCTCCTCGAAGGCCGCGCTGGCGCCCTCCCGCAGCACCACGGCGGCCAGCGGGCGCTCGCCCCACTTGTCGTCCGGTACGGCCACCACGGCGGCCTCCGCGACCTCCGGGTGGGCCATCAGGTGGTTCTCCAGCTCGACGGACGAGATCCACTCGCCACCGGACTTGATGACGTCCTTGGCCCGGTCGGTCAGCGTCAGATAGCCGTCCGGTGTGATCGTGCCGACGTCACCGGTGCGCAGCCAGCCGTCGGGGCTGAACTTGTCCTCGGGGCGCAGGTCGGCGCCGTCCGCGCCGCCGTAGTACGCGCCCGCGATCCACGGCCCGCGCACCTCCAGCTCGCCCGCCGACTCCCCGTCCCACGGCAGGTGAGCCCCGTCCGGGCCGACGAGCCGGGCTTCCACCGAGGCGGGGAAGCGGCCCTGCATCCCGCGGTACGCCCATTCCTGCTCGCCGCTCACACCGGCCGGCGGGTGCGAGACCGTGCCGAGCGGCGAGGTCTCGGTCATGCCCCAGGCGTGCACCACGCGCAGCCCGTGCCGCTCCTCGAAGGCGCGCATCAGGGCCGGGGGACACGCGGAGCCGCCGATGACGACGTTGCGCAGCGAGGTGACGTCCCGCTTCGTGGCGTCCAGCTCGCCGAGCAGGCCCTGCCAGATGGTGGGTACGGCGGCGGCGATGGTCGGCCGTACGGTCTCGATCATCTCGGCCAGCGGCGCCGGCTGGAGGAAGCGGTCCGGCATCAGCAGCGAGGCGCCCGCCATGAAGGAGGCGTGCGGCAGGCCCCAGGCGTTCACGTGGAACATCGGCACCACGGGCAGCGCGATGTCCTTGCCGCCCAGCGCGAACGCCTCGGCGTTGTTGACCTGCATGGAGTGCAGGTAGAGGGAACGGTGGCTGTAGGCCACGCCCTTCGGGTCGCCGGTCGTGCCGGAGGTGTAGCAGAGTGCGGCGGCCTGCCGCTCGTCGATCTCGGGCCACTCGTAGCGCTGCGGGCGGCCGTCGATCAGCTCCTCGTACTCGTGGACGGGGGGCCGCACGCCGTCCAGTACGGAACGGTCGCCGGGCCCCGCCACGACGACGTGCTCGACCGTGGGCAGGTGCGGCAGCAGCGGCGCCAGCAGCGGCAGCAGCGAGCCGTTGACGAGGACGACCCGGTCCGCCGCGTGGTTGACGATCCACACCAGCTGCTCGACCGGGAGCCGCAGGTTGAGGGTGTGGAGTACGGCGCCCATGGAGGGAATGGCGAGATATGCCTCCAAATGCTCCGAATTGTTCCACATCAACGTCGCCACCCGCTCGTCACCGTGGACGCCGAGCTCGTCGCGGAGCGCGTGGGCCAGCTGAGCGGCGCGGGCGCCGATCTCCGCGTAACTGCGGCGGTGCGGGTCGCCTTCACCGGTCCAGGTGATCACCTCGGCTCTTCCGTGGATCGTCGCGCCGTGCGTCAACATCCTCGAAACGAGCAGGGGTACGTCTTGCATCGTGCTCTGCACCGGGAGCCTCCCCATAGGGTGCGCCTGTTACGCGCGGGTAAGTTCCTGGCGATTGTGCTGGTGTTCCTCGCGGTATGTCACTACCCGGCCAACGCCAATTCGGCCGTTGTCGCGGTGGTCGCCAGCTCCGAGGCACCTTCGGCAGGCGGAACGGCGGGGGGTGTCCACGGGTCCGGTTCCCACACAGGGCGGATCTCGATCAGTCCATCTTCGCCAGGTTCACCGTTGCGTATGAGCATTACCCGGCGGACGAGTTGCCGAATGATCGCGTTGCGCTCGGTTGTGAGGAGGCTGCCCCACTCCTCTATGAGACCTACGGCCAGCGGCCGGAAGGTTTCGATCCTGGGCAGTTCCTCGGCCTCGGCGACCTTGTCCAGCTCGCGTTTGATCGTGTCTCGTTGCGCTACGAGCGTGCCCCTGGCCTCCTCGTATCTTCCTTCCGGGTACTTATCAGGGTCGAGGGCGTTGTCCACCGCAAGCCGCTTGAGCGCCTCGACGGACTTGGCGTGTTGGGCCTGCAACTCTGTTCGGTGCTTCACCACCCGTCGGCGCTCGGCTGCAAGGTCGCGTTGTTGTTGCTCGGCTGCTGGGGCCTGGTCGATGCCGGCGGCCTTCGTGCGCAGCCGGCGCAGGAACGCCGCTTCTACCTTCTCCCGTTGTATCCAGACACCGTCACAGGCGGTGCCCCCTGACGGAATCCGGCTGCTGCACCGGTAGGCGTGCCCGGGGGTGATCACCTTCTTCTTTTTCCGGGTCGACTGCTGGGGGTTCAGGCTCGTTCCGCCTCGGCACGTCTGATGGCGGACGAGCCCGGAAAGCATGTAATCGGCCTTGCGCGATCGTGGTGCAGTTTCCTTGATCTGGCGGCGCCGCTCTTGGTACTGCTGCCACAGGTCAAGGGCGATCACTTCCTCGTGCGCACCTCCGATGAGGAAGTGGTTGGGGCAGCCTCCGTTCGTCAGTCGGTTGCCGCAGGTGCATTTGAGGTCGTGGATGCGGAGCAGGCCGGCGGGGAAGCCGCTGTCCATGTAGCGTTCGAGCGTTTCGGATCTGCAGAGGGTGTTGCGGGTGGTTCGGTACCCCTGGTTGTTGAGCCATGCGCAGAGCTGGGGAGAGCCGTCTCCGGCTACATGGCGGCGGTACAACTCAGACACGGCAGGGCCGAGTTCGAGGTCGGTCTCCTACCACTCTTTTTGAGTGGCCCAGCTCCCGTTGGGGAGCAGTATTCGGCGAGGGTGCCAGATGTACCCGAAGCGGGCGCGGCCGGTGGCTGGCAGTTTGGCGTCGCGGCGGAGTTGATGTGTCTCCTTCCACGGCTCGCCTGCTCGGTCGCTTTCGTAGGCGGCGAACTCGACTTTGACGTCGCGCCCGGTCTGGTCGAGGTCGACGATCCATCGGACCCGCCGCGTGCCGCTCACTGAGCACCCCGAGACCGCGGCCCTCGCCGATTCTTTCGGCACGGAAGGCGGCACCATACGGAAGGCGACACCATAGAGACCGGTGTCGACCTGCTTACCGCCGTGTAGGTGCCGAACATCGGCCCCAACCGCCGGCACCGCAGCGCCCCGTGGGGCCGTAGTGATCTTCAGGGCGTGCATGACCTGCTCGACGCTCTCGACGAGACATGGACATCGTGACTGCGGGACATCCGGCTGGCCCGCGCCCGGCTGATCGTGCCCGACGGCTATCTGCGTGACCGCGGCCCCGGCCGCGGCGCGTCGTTCGACGCCGACCAGGAGGCATGGCAGACCCTCAACATCCCGCCGACGGAGCAGGGCGCCGGCATCACGTTGTCGCAGTTCGCCATCCGGGTCGAAGAGCACCGCGCGACCGCTGAGACCATCGTGCGGCAGGCCACGACCGCGGCCGGCTACTCCCCCGCCTCCGTCGGGCTCGACGGGGACGGGGCCGCTGTCACCGCCACCGAGATTGCCGCCCGCGACCACCGGTCGATGGTGACCCGCGACAAGAAAGCCAGGTATTGGCGCCGGGCAATCGCCGACATTCTGCACGTAATGCTCGCCGTCGACGCCGTCCAGTTCGGCAGCCGTGTCACACCGGAGCGGCCGACCGTGGATATCGGCGACGGTGTCGCCGAGGACCCCGGCAGCACCGCGCAAATACTTGCCCTGCTCACGCAGGCCCAGGCGCTGAGCACCGAGACGAAGGTGCGCATCCTGCGCCCGGACTGGGACGACCAGGCCGTTGCCGAGGAAGTAGCCTGCATCCATGCAGAGACCGGGCAGGCCGCCCCCGACCCTGTCGGCGACTTCCCACTTGCGGCGTAACAAGCTCCGTAGAGCAGCATGAGGGCGTAATTCATATCTTCAACAGCTTCTTTGGAGCGGTTTACGATTCCATGCGCCATGGCGTTCGAGGTCACGGACCTTACTTGCGGGAAGTCAGCACATAGGTGGGCCGCCTATCTGAACCTCAGCGAACCATGGAGGTACACATGTCCGTTCTCCATCGGGTACTCCGCAGCCTGCTCGTCCTCGCCTCGGCAACCGTCCTCGTCCTGGCCAATTCAGTGACCGCGCAGGCAGCAGACATCACCCGCGACATCCGGACTTGAAAGCAAAAACCTGGCTCGGCCACCGGGCGGAATCCAGCGAGGGGACAGTTACCTTCAAGCGGAAGTCCATCGAACTCAGCGCCAAAATCAAGGTAACTTGCGGAGGCGACCCCAAGGCATACCTTGAGCACTACACTCGCAACAGCGGCGATTCCAGCCGGCGGAGGAAGACGACCCCCGTCTACTGCGGAGACGGCGACAATGCCTCAAACATCGACTGGACCGTGGGAACGAACGACTTCAGTCCGACCCACGGCAAAAGCGCACGCATCCGACTGTGCTTGACGACGAATACTGGGTGGTCCTGTAGTGACTGGACCGAAGTATTCGAGCACCCAAACCGGACGCCTCGGTAAGAGGCGACCCGGGTTCAGCGACGTACGAGGCTGAACCCGGCGCCAGTGCCTCATCTGATCGGAGGTGCACATGCCCGTGTCCCCCGATCAGGTCGAGTACCTCGCCGCAGTGACCGCGGACCTGTACGCGGATGTCGAACGACGCCTGCTCGAACTGTGTGCGCGGCAGCTCGCCGCGGGACTGGACGCGCCGGGGTGGGCCGTCGCCATCCACAAGGCCGATACCGCAGGCGCCGGATTCAACAGCGAGATCGCGGCCGTCTTCGACACCGCCGAGGACGGCCGCATCTTCGTCAAAGCCCTGCACAACGATCACCCCCGCGTGTGGCCCCAAGAGCGCGAAGCCACCGTCAACCCCCACGTCGTCCCCGTCGCGCCCCGCCTGCTCTGGCACATCACCGCCGGCGGCTGGAATCTCCTTGCGTTCGAGTACATCACCGGCCGCGCCGCCGACTACGCCCCCGACTCCCCCCGACCTCCTCATCGTCGTGGACGCTCTTACCGCGCTCGGCCGCATTCCCTGCCCGGACCTGCCCGTCGAGCACGCCGAGCAGTGTTGGACCCGCTACCTCGACGACCCCGACGACGCCTCCCTGTTCGTCGGCGACACGCTGCTGCACACCGACTGGAACCCCAGCAACGTGATCACCGGCGGCGACACCGCGCACGTCGTCGACGGGGCATGGCGCACCCGCGGCGCCGCATGGATCGAACCCGCCTGCTGGGCCGTGTGGCTCACTGCGGCCGACCACACAACCCACGGCGCCGAGCAGTGGGCCGCCAAGGCCCCCACATGGGCCCAACGCGGTGATACGCGCTGCGCGCTGCCGTGTCCCTGGCCACTCCCCAGGAGCGCACGCCCGAAGGCGCATGCGAGCGGCTGCACTTCGGCGTTTCGGCGTGCGGCGCGATGCTGCCACAGACGACAGGGCACATGCATGAGACGGCACAAGGATGAGACACCTTCCTGCCGTTGACGGGCGGACCCGTGAGACTGTGGCCCGGCACACTGGGTAACGCCGACCGGGAGAGGGGCGGATGCCACCACGAAGCAGCCCGACCGCGCGACAGCAACGGTTGGGCGCCGAACTGCGGAAGCTGCGTGAGGCGTCGGGGATTCCCGCGCGCGAGGCCGGAGCCCTGCTTGGCGGGAATCAAGCCCAGATCAGCCACCTCGAATCGGGACGGTGGGGTATCAGCGCGGAGCGCGTACGGCGCTTGGCGGTTTTCTACTCAGCCAGCGATTCCGCCCTGATCGACGCACTGTGCGATATTGCCGAGGACAGGCACAAAGGCTGGTGGGATGAGTACCGCGGCATCCTCCCGCGAGGGTTCCTGGACATCGCGGAGATGGAGCACTACGCCAGCTTCATCATGTCGCTGCAAGCGCTGACCGTTCCCGGGACCTTGCAGACCCCCGACTACGCGCGAGCCATTTTCGGCGGCGCATTGCCGCCTCTCCCAGAGAGGGAGCTGGAAGCACGAGTCGAGCACCGGATGAAGCGGCGTTCCATCCTGGAACGAGGTACACCGACGCCGTTCGAGGCCGTGATCCATGAGGCTGCTCTGCGCATGAGGTACGGCGGCCGGGCCGTTGCGCGCGCTCAACTGGATTACCTGCTGGAAGCCGCCGAGATGCCGAGCGTAACCGTTCGCGTGATTCCGTTTTCGACGGAGAAGTACAACGGCTGGGGGCAGTCGGTTCTCTACGCCGACGGACCGGTTCCCCAGCTCGACACCGTCCAGCTCGACAGTGCCTACGGCCCCGCTTTTCTGGACGCCGGAGCCCAGCTCGCCAGCTACCGCGCGGTGTTCGAAGCCACTCGACACGTCTCCCTGAGCCCCCTGCAAAGCCAGAGATCACATTCGCAGCATCGCGAAGGAAATGTGAGAGCGACAGCATGACCGACCCGACCATATGGCAGAAGTCTTCTTACTCGGAGCCGGAAGGGAACTGCGTTGAGCTGAGAAGGCGCGGCAGCCATATCGAGATCCGCGAGAGCGATAATCCGGACGCGATAATATCGATGACCCGCGAGAAACTCGAAGCGCTCATCGCGGGCGTCAAGGACGACGGATTCGACCACTTGCGCTAATTCGGCAAACGCATTCGATTTCCCCATCGGCCCAGAACCTCCAGGCGTGGGCCCGTGGCCTACGCCGTCGCAACCATGTGTCGTCACATGGTTGCGACGGCGCTTCACTCAGCGCTACCCCCGCGACTGCGGTCTGACCGTACCCCCGAGTGGGCGCGGGCTTTCGTCCCCGTACCCCGCCACCGCCCCGGCAGCACTGTCCCCCTATCACGCGGTATGTGACCCCCGCACCAAGAAATCAGGAGTCTCGGACACTACGGTCGTGGCAGCCTGGGGGTATGGGGACGATGGTGGGAACGGTGACCACGCTGTGGCGTTATCCGGTCAAATCGCTGCTGGGCGAGGAGGTTCCGGACGCCGCAGCGGACGCCCGCGGGCTGGCGGGGGACCGCGCGCTGGCGCTGGTGCACCGGACATCCGGCCAGGTCGCCAGCGCGAAGAACCCCCGGCTGTGGCGCGACTTGCTGAAGTTGCGGGCAGAGATCATCGACGGAGCCGTACGGATCACGCTCCCCTCCGGCCGGACCGTACGGTCCACGGACGCGCACGTCGACAAGACGCTCTCCGCCCACCTCGGGCAGCCCGTCAGCCTGACCGGCACCCCGCCCGAGGGCGCCACTCTGGAGCGCTCCCGCCCCGAAGAAGTGCTGGCGGCCGGAGCGGCGGCCGAGGTCGGGCACGAGACCCTGGAGATCGCCTCACAGGCCCCGCCCGGCACCTTCTTCGACTACGCGCCACTACACCTGATCACCCGTGCCACGCTCGACCGGATCACCGAACTGGGACCGCGCGCCACCACCGTCGAGGCCGAGCGCTACCGGCCCAACATCGTCATCCGTACCGAGGCGGCCGGGTTCATCGAGAACGACTGGCCCGGCCACGAGCTGCGCATCGGCGACGAACTCACCCTCCGGATCGTGGCCCGCACGCCGCGCTGCGCCGTACCGACGCTGGAGCACGGCAGGCTGCCGCGCGACCCGGACGCGCTGCGGGTGCCCGCGCGGCACAACCGGGTGGTGCCGCTGGAGGGCATGGGGCCGCAGCCCTGCGCGGGGGTGTACGCCCAGGTCGTCCGGCCGGGTCGGATCCGGCAGGGGGACGCGGTGCGGGTGATGTGAGGGGCTGAGAAGTCCCGTACGTGGGCTGCGGAGCCGTACGTGGGCTGCGGAGCCGTACGTGGGCGCGGAGCCGTATGCGTGCTGCGCGCCGTCAGGCCGCGACGGCCAGCTCCGGGTCCTCGCGCAGCTTGGCCAGGGCCCGGGAGACCGCGCTCTTGACCGTACCGACGGAGACCCCGAGCACCTCCGCGGTCTGCGCCTCGCTCAGGTCCTCGTAATACCGCAGCACGACCATGGCCCGCTGCCGCGCCGGCAGCCGCAGCACCGCCCGCCACATCGCGTCCCGCAGCACCTGGGACTCGGCCGGGTCGGGGGCCGGGACCGGGTCGGGCTCCGGTATCTCCTCGCAGGCGAACTCGTCGACCTTGCGCTTGCGCCACTGCGAGGTGCGGGTGTTCAGCAGGGCGCGGCGCACATAGCCGTCCAGCGCGCGGTGGTCCTCGATCCGCTCCCACGCCACGAACGTCTTGGTCAGCGCGGTCTGCAGCAGGTCCTCGGCATCGCTCGGGTTGGCGGTGAGCGAGCGGGCGGTCCGCAGCAGCACCGGCCCGCGGGCCCGTACGTACGACGAGAACGACGGGAACACAGCGGCGCTGGAAGCGCTGGTGCACACTGGCGTGGTCATGGTTCAACGCTAGAAGCGTGGGGCGCCGCACCGGATCGCCCCCAGGTGCCGAAGCCCCCTCCCTCTCAAGTTGTACAGGTGGTGCTGGCCCCACCTCCTAAAGGCGGACAGCCGCTCGTCCCTCGTCAGGGTGTCCGTCTCTCTTAGGTCGGGGCCCCGGCCCCCGTGTGCCGGGGCCCCGCCGGTGACCGGCCGGCCGGACGGGGTGCGCTCCCCGGCCGGTTCGCCCGCCTCCCGGGCTACTGGATCGCTGTCTCTCCCGGCTGCTTGATCACGGCGACCGGTGCGTCCACCTGGTTGCGGTCGATGACCAGCCTCCGCCCGCCGTGCGTCTCGGCGACATTGCCCGCGTACTGGTGGATCCGCAGGTGCGGGCGCCACGCCTGGGGGGACAGCTCGGGCTCGCCGTACAGGTTCGGCTTGCTGTGCCAGCGCGCGAACCACATCACCGACGGCAGGCCCGCGGTGCCCGCCCGCCGCGCCCGCTCCATGTGCCGTACGCCGGAGTCGGCGCTGCTGTAGAAGCCCGGCAGGTAGCCCAGGCGGCGGGTCTCGCGGTTCCACGCCCTGATGTAGCCGAGCGTCCTCTCGGTACAGGACGCGTTCCGCAGGCTGTACGCCTCCATGTCCAGGTACAGGGCGCTGCCCGGTGCGATGCCCAGCGCGCTCGCGCGTTGCACCGCGTCCCGGCCCTCGCTCGCGCCGGTCCGCGCCGGGTCGCCGGCGATGGTGACCTTGCGCTTGTGCTTGTTGACGACGCAGGGGGACTGCGAGCCGACGTAGAGCGGCAGCAGCCGCCAGCCCGAGCGGTGGGCGGCACTCACCCAGTCGGCGGTCAGGTTGGGCTGGCGGGGACAGGCCCGGCCGCGCCCGCCGAAGTAGATGCCGACGCCGCGGTACTTGGCGTTCTTCCAGGCTTGCAGGGTGCTCAGCGACGGTGTCTTGCAGGTGTCGAACGCCCAGCCCTGGAATACGTTCGGGCCGCGCGGCCCGGCCCGGTCGGGCTCCGCTCCGGCGGCCGGGGCCAGGAGGGTGGCCAGCAGCCCGAGCAGGGCCGTGAGCAGGACGGTGGGGAGGAGCGCACTCCGTCGGATGATCTTTTTGGTCGATCCCATACCCGGAGTCAAAGTGCGGGTACGGGGCGCCGCGCGCCGGACACGCCAGCAGCCACACGCATTCAACCGTCTGGGTGCTTTTGCGGGGCCGCGTTCGAAGGGGCGCCGTGCGGGCGGCGCTCAGCCGTCCGCTCCGAGCACCAGCCCGGAGGTCGGTACGCCCGTACCGGCGGTGACCAGGACGTGGGCGGCGCCCGGCACCTGGTTCACGGAGGTGCCGCGGAGCTGCCGTACCGCCTCCGCGATGCCGTTCATGCCGTGCAGGTACGCCTCGCCCAGCTGCCCGCCGTGGGTGTTGAGCGGCAGCCGGTCCGCGGCGACGAAGTCCGCCGCCTCGCCCGGCGCGCAGAACCCGAACTCCTCCAGCTGCATCAGCACGAACGGGGTGAAGTGGTCGTAGAGGATGCCCACGTCGATGTCGGCCGGGCGCAGCCCGCTCGTCCGCCACAGCTGCCGCGCCACCACCGCCGACTCCGGCAGCCCGGTCAGACCGTCCCGGTAGTAGCTGGTCATCTGCTCCTGGGCCCGGCCCGCGCCCTGCGCCGCGGCCCGGATCACGGCGGGCGGGTGCGGCAGGTCCCGGGCCCGTTCGGCCGAGGTGACGACGATGGCCTGGCCGCCGTCCGTCTCCTGGCAGCAGTCGAGCAGCCGCAGCGGCTCCACGATCCAGCGGGACGCGGCGTGGTCGGCGAGGGTGATCGGCTTCCCGTGGAAGTACGCGGCGGGGTTGCGCGCGGCGTGCCGCCGGCCGACGACGGCGACCTGCCCGAACGCGTCCGGCGTGCGCCCGTACGCGTACAGGTAGCGCTGGGCCGCCATGGCCACCCAGGAGGCGGGGGTCAGCAGCCCGGCGGGCAGGTTCCAGCCGAGCGCCGCGCCCTCGGCGGACGGTTCGCGCCGCTGTACGCCGGCCCCGAAGCGGCGGCCCGACCGCTCGTTGAACGCCCGGTAGCAGACCACGACTTCGGCGGTCCCGGCCGCGACCGCCAGGGCCGCCTGCTGGACCGTGGCGCAGGCCGCGCCGCCCCCGTAGTGGACGCGGGAGAAGAAGGACAGCTCGCCGATCCCGGCCGCCTGGGCGACGGTGATCTCGGGGCTGGTGTCCATCGTGAAGGTGACCATGCCGTCCACGTCACCCGGGGCGAGCCCGGCGTCGTCCAGGGCGGCCCGTACGGCTTCCACGGCCAGCTTCAGTTCGCTGCGGCCGGAGTCCTTGGAGAACTCGGTCGCGCCGATGCCGGCGATGGCGGCCCGGCCGCCCAGCGTGTCCGCGCGGCGCAGGCTCATGGGGTGGGCTCCCGGTCCGGTGGGCGGGCGGCGGGGAGGGTGACCGTCACCGTGCCGGTGACGTGGCGGCCGAGCCGGTTGGTGCCGGTGATCCGTATTTCGGCCGTGTGACCGGCGGTGCCCCCGGCGGTGTCCTCGGCGGTGTCGCCGGCCGTGTCGCCGGTCAGGGAGACGACGGTCCCGCTCAGCACCAGCTCGTCGCCCGGGTAGTTGGGCGCTCCGAGCCGGATGGCGACCTTGCGGAGCACCGCTTCCGGGCCGAGGCGGTCGGTGACGTAGCGGCCCACCAGGCCGTTCGTGGTCAGGATGTTCATGAAGATGTCCGGCGAGCCCTTGGCCCTGGCCGCCTCGGCGTCGTGGTGCACGTCCTGGAAGTCGCGGGAGGCGATGGCCCCGGCCACGATGAGGGTGCGGGTGACGGGGACGGTCAGCGGGGGCAGTTCGTCACCGATTCTCATGCCTGCCTCCCGTTGCAGAGGGCTTGCGTCCCTGCCCCCGTTCATGCCCGCCCTCCGTTGAAGACGGGCAGCACCAGGTCTTCGTCCACGGCGCGGAACTCCAGCCGTACGGGCATGCCGATGCGCACCTTCTCGGGCGGCACCCCGACCACTCCGGCCACCATCCGTACTCCCTCGGCCAGTTCGATCAGTCCGACGGCGTAGGGCGGGTCGAAGGCCGGGAAGGGCGGGTGGTGCATGACGACGTACGAGAAGACCGTGCCGGTACCGGTGGCCTCGACGGTGTCCCAACCGTCACTTCCGCAGTGGTTGCAGCCCGGCAGCCAGGGGAAGCGCAGCGTCGCGCAGTCCGTGCAGCGTTGGATGAGCAGCTTGCGCTCGGCCACGCCCGCCCAGAAACCGGCGTTGTCACGGTTGATCACGGGGCGGGGGCGGGCCGGCTTGTCCGCGCGCCCGGCGGGCCAACCCGATTGGCCGGCGGACGCGCCCGATTGCCCGGCGAGTTCGCCAGGTTGCCCAGCGGGATCGCCCGGCCGCCCGGCGGGCGCGTACTTGAGGATGCGGAAGCGGTGCGTACCGGCCGGCTCGCCACCCGCCCGTACGTCCATCCGCGTCGTGACGAAGTACCCCGTACCCAGCTTCGTCGTCTTGCGCGGCGACACCGACTCGATCACGGCGTCGAAGGTGATCCGGTCGCCGGGGCGCAGCGGACGCAGGTACTCCTGCTCGCAGTCGGTCGCGACGACCGCGGTGCAGCCGGCCTCGTCCAGCAGGGCGAAGAGCGCGTCGTACGCCGCCGAGCGGCCCGGGTGCCCGGAGAGGCCGCCCATCGTCCACACCTGGAGCATGGTGGGCGGGGCGACGGCGCCGGGGCCTTCGTAGGCGGGGCGGGTGTCGCCCATGGCCTCGCACCAGTGGCGGATCATGGGCCCGTTGACGGGGTCCTTGCCCACACCGGCCGTCACGGCGGGCTGCCCTTCGAACGCCTTCAGACGCCCGTACAGGTCGTCGGGCCCCGCGTCCCGTGATCGGTGCCGGACCGCGCCTTCCGTCACGCCCACCGCCCTCCCCCCTCCGCTGCATCGTGCCTGCTTCGACAGGCTCCTGACTGTCCGTCAGAACCCTGTCGGCGTCAAGAGCACCGCCTCCCGGGCAGCACGGAAACGAACGGCCCGGAGCCCACCGCACGCCCCCTTTCCCGATTCGAACGCGCATACGAAAATGGACCCATGGCATCTCCTCACCCGACCGCCATGGACCCCACCACCGGAAACCGCCCCACCTACCCCGCCGGCCACCACGCCACGGCCCTCACCCACGCCCTGGTGGCGGCCGGCCGCGGCTACTCCGTCATCCCGCTGACCCGCGCCAAACTCCCCGCCGTACGGTCCCCGCACCACGCCGGCCACGGGCCCGACCCCTGCCGCGGCGCCTGCGGCCGGCCCGGACACGGCATCCACGACGCGACCGCGGACCCCCTCGCCGTACGCCGCCTCTTCGCCGCCGCGCCCTGGGCCACCGCGTACGGCATCGCCTGCGGCGTCCCCCCGCACCACCTCATCGGCATCGACCTGGACACCAAGCACGGCGCCGACGGGCTCACCGCCCTCCACCTCCTGGCCGAGGAACACCACTTCGTCCTGCCGCCCACCGTCACGGTCCGCACCCCGAGCGGCGGCCACCACCTCTACTTCTCCGGCCCGCCGGCCCCGCCCGTACCGAACTCGGCGGGCCGCCTGGCCCCGGGCATCGACATCCGCGGCACCGGCGGCTACCTGGTCGGCCCCGGTTCCCGCACATCCCGCGGCACATACCGACTGGCCCCGGGCACCCCGCGGACTCCGGCGCCGGCCCCGGCCGCCTTACTGCGCCTCCTCACCCGGCCACCGAACGCCCCCGTTCACCACGCCGACCCGCACCCGTCCCGCCACACCCCGCCCAACCCCGCGCCCGCCCTCCTCCGCTTCGTCCGCACCGCCCCCGACGGCCAGCGCAACGCCCGTCTCTTCTGGGCCGCCTGCCGCGCCTACGAGTCGGGGCTGGGCCAGGAGATGGCCACCGCCCTCACCACCGCGGCCCTCCACACGGGCCTCACCGAACGCGAAGCCCGCGCCACCATCGCCTCGGCCGCCCGCCGTTGAAGCGACGGGCCATAACAGTCCACCCCGAAAATCCCGTGCACGCCGCCTCCCCACAAAGTAATCTCCCCTCCCGCACTTCACCACTTACTCCACCAGCACCGCGGGAGGGCACCATGCTTTCGGACCTCGTCAGGACCTGGGTGGCCGGCTGGGCCGTCTCACGCCGTACGCCCCGGCCGGCCGAACTGCCGTGGGGCCTGTACATCGAGGTGGGCCTGCCGGAACAGGTGGGCCGCCACGTACTCCCCGACCCCGACGGTCCCTCGATCCGCGCGGCGGCCGCCTCCGTGACCGTCCCGCACACCTGGATCAAGGCCCCGGCGGACCCGGACGCCGTCGCCCCCTGGCTCCCGCGGGGCTGGGTGGTGGACCGGGAGGAAACCGGCCATCTGATGGCCACCGACCTCCACCCCACGACCCCGGCCCCGCTCGACGGCTACACCACCACCGTCGAAACCCGCGACGGCGTCACCTACGTACGCATCACCGACGCCGCGGGCGAACCCGCCGCCCAGGGCCAGATGGCCCTCCTCGGCCAGGCCACGGTCGTCGACCGCGTCACCACCGACCCGGCCCACCGCCGCCGCGGCCTCGGCCGGCACGTCATGCAGACCCTCGCCGGACACGCCCAGGCACGCGGCGCCACCCTCGCCGTCCTCGGTGCCACCGACGCCGGCCGCGCCCTCTACGAAACCCTCGGCTGGAAGACCCACGCCCCTCTCGCAGCGTGCGTCTACCGCCCCTGACCCGCACGCACCCTCCCGAAAACGCAGCCGGCCCCCGACCAGAAACCCTGGTCGGGGGCCGTCGTCTCTGCCGAGAGCTGCGGAGGCTGTGGGATTTGAACCCACGGTGACGTTGCCGCCACGACAGTTTTCAAGAGCGTTCCGCCTCACACGAGTACCGCCGTATTGACCTGCGGGTACTTGAGGAGGCGCCCTCGCTCGCGCCCTCCCTGGCCCGCAGGTGGCCCACAGGCGGGCCAACGAGAGCTGAGCCGGGCCCTGGAATGAGCTAGTACGCGGGACTGGGGTCGGCGGCTCCCGTCACGGAGCGATGATCGCGATAGCGACCGACCGGAGGGCATGTGAAGAACGGCCGTTACGCTGGTACGCACCACCTCAAGAGGGAGGGTGCGCCCCGGATGGGACCGAAGACGACCAAGGTCTACGAGACGATTCACGAGTGGCTTGCGGCTGGCAAGCTTGCTCCCGGTGACAAGCTGCCGTCCGAGCGTGCTCTTGTGGAGCAGCTTGGCATTGGCCGTACTGCGCTCCGGCAGGTGCTGGCCCGGTTGGTGTCTGAGGGCGCCCTCGAAGTGCGCGGCCGGAGCTCGTACCGCGTGCCCGGTGGAGTGAGCGTAGAGACGCCGGAAGGGCTGGAGCCCTGGCGCATTCACGGAGAACGGACCGTCTATGACAACCGGTGGGTGAAACTCGATCTCTGGGACGTTGAGCCGCCCGGCGTAAAGCGCTTCGAGCACCATGTCGTGAGGCTGCACCACGTGGCCATTGTTGCTGTGCTGGACGACCAGGACCGCGTGCTCATGATGTGGCGGTACCGCTTCGTACCTAAGCGGTTCGGATGGGAGCTCCCTGGTGGGATCGTGGACGAGGGGGAGAGCCCGGCCGATACGGCGATTCGGGAAGTCGAAGAGGAAACGGGCTGGCGCCCGAAGTCTGTGGAGCACGTCGTCACCTACCAACCCATGGTGGGTATGGTCGACTCACCACACGACATCTTCGTTGCGCATGGGGCCGAGCATGTCGGCTCGCCCACGGACCTCGAAGAGGCTGGCCACATCGAATGGGTGCCACTGGCGGATATCCCCGCGTTGATGGCTCGCGGTGACCTCATGGGCTCCGGCACGCTCGTGGCCCTGCTCCACATTTTGGCGAACCGTCGAAAGTAAAGTCCTACAGCCTCGAACTGAGGAGATCGACGCGTCGGCGTTGCCGCACGGACCCTGTGCGGCTCGCCAGTAGACGCGCCTGCCGCAGGTGCGTCTGCGCGTCGTCGTACTCGGCGCGGGACAGGTGCGCTTGCACTAGATCGCAGTGCACTCCTGCTTTTGCGCGCACGAACGTCGGGTCTGCGGTGTCGAGGGCTTGGTACAGGCTGCCGACCGCCTCGTCGTCGCCCAGCATGGCCAGGACGTTCCCGCGCCACCGCGTGAGGTGGGCACCGTTCAAGAAGATGCTCAGCATGTCCGGGTCACGGTCGTCCTCCCCGGCCGGGATCGTTGCGTCTGCCGCATCAAGCGCGCGGCGGGCACTGTCGGGCATGTCGGCGCGAGCACAGAGCTCGGCTTCTGCGGCGTGCAGCCACGCCCGCATCCGCGGTGAACCGGCTCCTCCGAGGATGTTCTGTGCATCGCGAACGAGGGAGACGCCGAGTGCTGACCGCCCGGCCTCACTCAGCACGTACGCCTGTTCTGCCATTGCGTGGGCGAGGTACATCGGAGCGTCGGCGTCTCGCGCGGCCCTTTTGGCGAGCTCGTAGTTTCTCCATGCGCGTTCGACGGCCCCTGAGTCGAGCGCCTGCCATGCTGCGAGCGTGGACGCGCCGGCCAGTGCGAGGGCTACGGGTTGGCGAGTGCTCGGCAACACCGCGAAATTCAGGGCGTCTTCGAGGGAGCGCACATGTTCCGCCATCTGGTCGACAAGGCGACTGGCTCCCTTCTCGCGATCCATCGTTCGGAATAGCTCAGTCTGGTCATAGAACGCCTTGACCATGGACGGGCTGACGCTGGTCGCAGAGTCGATGCGGAGCAAAAGTTCGTCGTACCCGTCGGCCACGGCCGGCGCTGCCGGGGCCGGTACATCTCTCAACTCCGCGTCCGTAGTTCCGAGAAGTGGCCGGAGGACGGCCGCATAGCGATCGGAGATGGCGCGCTTGCCGTTCTCCCACTCGGAGACGTAGACCCGCAGACTCGCCGTCGATGCGACATCAAGGACGTGCTCTCGGGCGTACAGCTCGATCTCGCGGATTAGGCGTTCCTGAGACCAACCTCGGGCAGATCGCGCGCTTCGAAGTCCTGTGCTCACTGCTCACCGTCCGGCGTGGGCAAGTTGTTGACCTTCACAGGATGCCGCATAACTCCGCAGGTCAACAGGGGTTAACAGTGCCGGGGTTAAGCCCTGTTGGCTACCGGATCGCCCCTCTGCGCCGGTCTTCTGGAAGTGCGCCACCAAGGGCGGCCACCAATCGATCTGACGGATGCCCTTGACTCTGGTGCGCACCAGATGCGACTCTCCTGGTGCGCACCAGATGGCGGGGTCGCCCCCGCTGGCGGTGCGTAAGCGCACGACCAGGAGCCCCGCGGTGGACGGGGGGAGGCGCCCGGGGCCTTGTCATCCGGAGGGCTTAGACCGAAAGGTCACGTCTCCGTACGCCTACAACGGAGGACGGCAGCGCTACCTGATACGGGCGCTGCGCTCCCAAGGAGACACCCCGCAACTGACCACCCGACCTGGGAGGTTCCGATGCGACGAAGGTTTTGGGCGCCGCCCGTGCTGGACCGGCACGGCGCTGGCTATGCCCGCCGCGTCACCACCGCGCACCCCAACTTTCCGCGCGGTTGAGCACCAGTGCTTACGGTCCCTTCCGTCCGGCCGCCACACAGGCGACGCCGGGCGGCGGGGCGCCGCGATCACTCGTACTCCGCTTATCCCGACTTTGAGAGGGACCTGATGGACACCATGCTCACCAGCGTCATTGCCGTACTGGGCACCCTGGCCGGCGCCGCCGTCTCCGGTCTGCTTCAGCACCGGGCGGCGCGCACCGTCCGCGCCGATGCACGGGCCGAGCAGCAGCGCCGCGATCAGATGAATGCGGTCACCGCGCTGGCCGTGGCGCTGTCCGACCACCGCCGTGCGATGTGGGAAGTCCGCGACGCCGACCTGACCGGGCAGAGCCCGCAGCGCATACAAGAACTGCGTGACGAGTCACACCGCACCCGCAGCGCCATCACCGACCCGGCGGTGCGGCTGCGACTGCTGATCACGGACGAGACCGTACGGGCTGCCGCAACGGCGGCCACCACCGCCACCTACGTCATGCGCGAGGCGGCCGACCTGGACGAACTCCAGGCCCTGCGGCGCGGCGCGCTGGAGGCTCACGACGCGTTCGTGGCCGCCGCTGGTGTCTTCCTCGGTGCCTGACCCTTCCGCCACCGTGCTCCGCACCCGGCTCGGGTGCGGGGTGCGGTGGCCGGACGGTCCGGCCAGCAGCGCGACAGGAGATGCCACATGGCCCAGCACGTACACAACGAGATCAGCGGCGAGACCAGCGGCACGGTCATCCAGGCCGGGCACATCGGTTCGCTGTCCACCGGCGGTAACGATGCCGAGCACACCGGGAGCGGTGCGAGCCACCGCGACACCGCAGTGCAGACCGGTGAGGACAGCATCCAGATCAACGGCGTCAACAACAGCGGCTTCAGCCTCTGATCCGCGCGGCTGTCCGGCCGCGCCCTTCTTGAACGGCCGCGGCCCCGGAGGCGCATCCCCGGGGCCGCTCGGGCCGTCCCGTCTGAGAGGACTCACGACCCATGACCACTGTACGAATGCTGGCCGCCGTCGGGGACCCGGAGCAGGGGCCGACGGCGGCGGATCTGGCCGCGATCGATGCCGAGATGCCCGTCATCCTCGCGGGGGTCGATCTGCTGGACGCAGAAATCTCGGTCCTGGACCGGGCCCCGACCGTGCTGGACGAGCAGCGCATCCGCCGGGCGCGGCGCCGGCTGCTGGCCGCCCGCCGGGACCTGGCCAACCGCACTACCGCGGAGCGCCCGGAGGTGGGGGCATGAGCACCCTGCACAAGTCCCTGGCGCAGTGGCGGCACCGCCTCTACCGCCGCCTGCACCCACGCGCCTACCGCGCCGGACAGCTCGCCGAACAGCGGCACGTCCTGGACGGGCCGCTCGACTACACCCGCACCGGCGTGATCGGGGGCGTGTCATGACGGTCTCGGCACTGGAGAGGTTCCGGGAGCGCGCGCAGCACGACCCGGACGTGGCCTGGCTGCTGGCCTTCGCCCGCAGCGCGGTACAGGCCAGCCGCTATCAGGCGCAGCTGATCCGCCACCTGTCCGCAGAGCTGGAACAGGCCCGCCACGATCCGCTGACGGGTCTGCTGACGCGCCCCGCCTTCGAGCAGCGCGCCCCGCATGCTCTGGGAGCCGGGCCGTGCGCCGTCCTGCTGATCGACCTGGACGGGCTGAAGCGGCTCAATGACCAGTTCGGCCATGACGCCGGGGACGCGGCGATCCGGGCGACCGGCGCGAGCCTAAACGACGCCCTGGAGTCGCGCCCGGCCGCAACGGCGTGCCGGTTGGGCGGGGATGAGTTCGCCGCCGTGGTGCCGCTGCCGGAGGCCGTGGCGCTGCCGTGGCTGCTGCGCGGCCTGCACGACTCCATCACCGCCCCGTTCCGCCACCGCGGCCGGGACCTGACGGTCGGCGTCTCCATCGGCGCCTGCCTGACGGCCGACCTGCCCGCCACCTCGCTGCCGCTGGCGCTGCGGCTGGCGGATGAGGCCATGTACGAGGCCAAACGCAACGGCGGCGGCTGGCTCGCCGCCGCAGGACCCGCCCCGTCCCACCGCACGGTCAACGGCCGCCGCCACGGCCGGCGCGGCACCGCCCTGGAAGGAACCGCATCATGATCCGCATTGTGACGGCGGCCCGGCTGGATGGGCTGCACGCCGACCTGAACGCCGCCGACGAACGCAACCAGCGTCTCCTGGAGACGCTGGGCGGGAACTGGGTCCGCTACCTGCGGTCGGTACTGGAGCTGAACGAGGAACGCGTCGGCGCCGAACGCGTCGCCCGCGCGGCCACCGAGGAAGCCGAAGGGCTGCGGCGAGCGTTCACCGCGGCTGTGCTGGTCATGGCGCAGCAACAGCGCCACATCGGAGAGCTGGAACAGCAGCTTGCCGAAGCCCGCACGGCACCGTCGTGGCTGTACCTGCTGCGCAGCTACGGCGAGCCTCACAGCCTGCACCCCAGCCAGGAGGCGGCCAAGGAGCACGCCGTCACCTGCGGCGCGCGGCGCACCGGATGGGGCCCCTCGAACCTGCCGCCCGCTGAGACCGCCTGGCGGGTGGAGGCCGTGGCCGTCGTGTCGGAGCAGGAGCGCGCGACGCGCAGTGATGCTGCATGACCGTGGACGTGTTCGCGTCCTGGCTGCCTGCGGTCGGCGGATCACCGTGGCTGGTGCTGCCGCTGGCCGTGACCGTGCTCGCTGCGGTCGCGCTGGTGGCGTGGCGGATGCGCCGGTCGGTGTGGCTGGCCGGCATCGGCCCACAGGCCGTCGTCGCCCTCGGTGGCGTCGCGGTCAGTGTGCACGGGCTGTGGGGCTTCGCCACCGAAACCGTGCACCTGCCGGTCCCGCTGGCCGTCGCGTTCATCGGCGTCTTCGACGCGGCAGAGATGACGCTGCTGGTCATGCTCTACCGCGCCGCCGACCCGGAGATCGGGTGGACGCGGGAGCTGCGGCTGATGCACCGCACCGCCTGGACCCTGGTCGGCTTCTCCGCCGCCATGAACGCCGTGCACGCCCCGAACTGGTGGGCCCGGCCGGTGCTGGCCGCGGTACCCGGGCTGGCCGCCTGGCTGATCGAACTCCAGCTCCGCAGCAAGCTGCACGCCCCCGGCGCGGCCGAGGACGACGACGCGCGGCCGGGCCCGGCCCGGCTGCTGGCCCTGCTGTGGCAGCACGCCTGGGCCGCCGTCTTCGCCCTGCTCGGGCTGGACGCCCGTTCGTCGTCGTCGGCCATTACCCGGGCCGCGCAGGCCCAGCGGGCCGCACAGCGCGTCTACCGGCTGCGCCTGGCCCTGGAGAACCCGGCGCCGGCGGTGACCAGCAGCCCGCGGGCACTGCGGCGGTCCGGCCGGCGTACCGAGCGCCTGCGCCGCCGGGCCCAGACCGCGCTGGATAGGGCGGACGTGGGCACCGACACCCGCCAGAGCTTGGCCCTGGCCCAGCGGATGACGACCCTGACCCGCGCGGCGGAGGTGGCCCTGCTCGACTACACCGACACCCCCAAGGTGGTGGCGACGTTCGAGGGCCTGGCCGTCACACCGGCCGCCGACCGCATCACCGCATCGGCCGCCGTGCGGGAAGCGGAGGATGCGCAGCAGCGCGCGGAAGACGCGCGGCGCCGCGCGGAAAGCGCGCGGCAGGAGGCGGAGGCCGCGCGGCAGCGCGCGGAAGACGACCTGGCCGCCGCGCGGCAGGAGCTGGACCGCGTGGAAGACGCGCGGCGCAAGCTGCTGGAGGAACAGGAAGCCATCGCCGGGCAGTCCGAGACCGCGCGGCAGCGCGCGGCAGACGCGCGGAAGGACATCGACGCCGCGCGGCAGCGCGCGGAAGCCATCATGGACGCCGCACAAAAGGAGGCCGACCGCACCCGCCACGACGCCGAGCAGGCGCTGAGCAAGGTGCGTGAGGCCGCCGAGGACCAGCGGCGCGCCCTGGAGGAGCTGACCGGCCGCACCGAGCAGACCCGCGGCCGACTCCAGCAGTACGAGGGAGCGTTGCAGCAGCTCACAACGCAAGTACAGGAAGCCACGCTGATCCGTGACCGGCTGCGCGGCGACCTGGCCGCCCTGGACCCGCAGGCGCCGGAGACGGTCCTGACCGCGGACGGGCCGGTGTACCGCTCGGAAGCCAAGGAAGCCGGCTGGCGCTACTACCTGCACACCCTGGACACCTCCCAGGGCCAGCAGGAGCCGACCGCCGCAGAGCTGGCCGAACGGTTCGGGGTGGACGTGGGCAACGCCCGCAACTGGCTGCGCGACTTCCGTACCGCGCGCGCCGCGCAGCTTGCCGCGCGCCCGCCGCGCGCCGCCGCGCACACCGAGCACGCACGGTCGGAGACGGCGGCATGAGCGCCGTCCCGATCGCCTGCGCGCAGTTGTTCCGCGCGGTGATGATGTGCGCCGCCTGGCGCTGCCAGTGCACCGGCCAGTGCGGCCAGCCGCACGCGAAGTCCCAGGGCCGGTGTCCGCCCTGCCTGGGTGCCGCCCGCAAGCGCACCTGCCGCACCTCCGATGCGGCAGACGGCGTACAGGGCGGCCTGTTCGATCTGTGACCCGGCGGCCCGTGCGCCGCCTGACCTCACACTTTCAGCTTGATGGGAGTACCACCGTGACGGACCAACCTGCCCTGACCGTGGCCTCGCAGGCCCGCGCCATCCACGCTCTGGCGATCCTGGCCGACCGGTTCGCCACCTTGCCCAGTACTAGCTTCACCGTGGGCACGGTGTGCGGACCCGACGGCATCGAAGAGGGCATCCACATCGACCTGCATACCTGCGCCGCGGACTTCGAAGCCTGGCGCGCCGCCCTGGCCATCGACCCCGGCGGCATCGAATACAGCGAACTGAGCAGGTGCCACAGCCTGCGCGCCTACACCGCGTACGAGGGCGTGCCCGTCCAGCTCACCGGCTACCTGCCCTACCCCTCTGTGGCCGCTGCCTGACGGCCGCCTGCGGCCCCGGGCTCCATGCCGGGGCCGTCGGCCGCCGGGCGGCGGGTCATCCCTCTTCCCCCTTTGATCGAGGAGCGCTCATGTCTCCGCGCCGTTACCAGTTCGACAATCACCTCCCCGCGCCCCGGGCAGGGCACGGGGAGGTCGTCCACCGGCCCGAACCCCTGCCGCCCGTCACCGATGGGGATGGGCGGCCCATCACCATCCAGCACATCCATCAGGCGCCGCCGGACCGCACGGTGCAGCGCGTCGCCCTTGGCGCCGGAGCCGGGGCCGGGGCGGTGGCCGCGGGCGTGTACTTCGGTCCGCTGCTGGCCGCCGCCGCTGTCTCTATCGCCACGATCTTCGTGTTCGGCGGGCTGCTTATCGGAGTCGGTGTGTGGGGCGTGGTCAGCGTCGTGCGCGCCGTCAACCCGCCAGGTGCGGGCGGCAAGTCTCCGGCTCGCAAGGGGCTCTGAGGCTGCTATGGCAGTGCCCCCCACCCCGCCCGGTGAATGCCGCCAGTGCTGGTATCACGCCTACGCCAGCCGTGAGGCGCACGCCCACCTCGCTCCGCGCGAGGACTGCCCGCAGTGCGTGGATCACATGCTTCATGGCCATCCCGAATCGATGGTCGTCCCCAAGGAATCCGCCTGGTGGTGAGGGTGACGGCTGCCCGCGTCGCCCCGGCACACGCCGGGGCGGCAAGGGGAGCCGGGACAGCCTCGGCCCATCACTGAGAGGAGCCCGCTGTGAGCCTGCGCGACAAGATTTTCGGCAAGCCGGAGGACGTGGCCGCCCACCGCGAGGCCAGCGACGAGCTGGAGCGCTGCGCCCGGGCAGCCGACGACGACACCGACCCCGCCTACCTGGCCGCCAACGAGCGCAAGGGCGAGACCGCCGCGCGCGTGCCGTCCTGGCGCCGCTGACCAGCCGCCCCCGATCAGCCCGTCCCGCACGGGCGGTGAGGGGGACGCCGGGCAGAGGGCCCGACGCCGACCCGGAGGAAGGAAGCCCATGCGACGAGTCGACAGGTACGGAGTGAAGCTCGACAACGGCGACACGATCACCATCTCTGGCGCGCTGAGTGAGGCGCAGGCGCGGCAGATCGTCCAGGAGGCCATCGAGAACGGCACCACCGCGCAACGCGCCGGCCGGCCGATCGAGACCAGCACCGCCAAGCGGTGCGCTGGCCGAGAGATCGACGACATTCAGGTCATCGAGCGGCGCCGACGGGCGTAAAGGCCCGGCACGACCCCGCGCTGACGGTAATCGCCCGCGAAGGAGACCACCATGCAGTTCACGAACAGCACCGAGCCCAACCCGCGTACCGCCGGCATCCCGATGCCCGTCGGCTGGCACACCACCTCGTACAACGGCGCCACCGACGTGGCGATCGACGTGGCGATCCAGGCCGTCGCCCGCTGCCACGCCTGCGGCACCACCGCCCCGTTCGGCATCGGCGAACCCCGCGGCAGCGCCGAGAAGTACGTCGATGGCCCGTGCCAGGACGCCGTACGGGCCGCCTGGGACTGGACCGACCAGCACCTCAAGGACTGCCCGCAGGCCCGTCCGGCCGCCATCGCGTCCAGCACCCGCCCTCTCGCCGGTACCGCCGGCGCCTGACCGAACGGAGACCGTATGGCGCAGGACCCGCCCCTGACCGCCGCCGAGAAGGCCCAACTGGCCTGGCTGGGTGCGCGGATGTGCAAACGCGAGCTGGCCGGGCCCGACGTGGACCAGGCCGACTTGCGGCGCAAGTTCGACCGCATCCTGGACGGCGCCCGCAAGCGCGCCGAACAGGGAGCGAAATCCCAGTAGCTGCGCCCCGGGACGGCCGTCTGGCCGGCAAGCACACCGGCCGTCCCGGGCCCAACCCGCCCGCAATGCGGGCCGGAGGACACCATCATGACTGACCTGGCGCCGGAAGCCCCGGCCGCGGCCATGGGCACGGTGCACGACCTCGAAGAGCACCGCGCCCGCACCGGCGGCACGCCGGTGAACCTCACCAAACCCGACCCCGCCCCGCCGCCCGCAGATGCCGAGACCGGGCCGCAGACGACGCCGGAAGGCGACGCCGCGCCGCCCGACGGTGCGGGCCCGTCGTCGGCCTCGGTGTGGCGGCGCACCGCCCGCCTGACCCGCACCGTGGTCACGCACGAGCGGACCCGTAAGGCAGCGCGGCTGGCGGCGCGGCACGGCTCCTACGTGGGCGGCGGCGCGGTGGTCCTGGCCCGCCGTGCGTGGGACGGGCGCACTACTGCCGTGCATCAGCGCATGATCGCCTCTGCCGCCGCGGCCGGGCAGATCGAAGCGGTGGCGGAGTGGCAGGACAAGGCCGACCGGTTCCGCCAGGCCCGACACGCCCGCCGCATGGCCCTGATTACCGGCATTCCCGCCATGGCGAAGGGCACACTGATCGGCGCCGGTGTGCTGGAGGGCGCCCTGCTCGCCCTGGGCATCGCCATGGCGCTCTCCGACGGCGGGCAGCTCAGCGACGTGATCGCCCCCACCATGGGCCTGATCGAGTTCATCCACACCCTGTGTGTCGTAGTCAGCGTCGTGTGGGGGCCGCTCTTGGCCGCCGCGCCGTGGCTGCTGCTGCTCGCTCTGTGGGCGGTGGGCCGCTCCCGCGGCACCGCACCCGCCTGGGCCCAGCCCGACGGCGACGGCGAGACGCGCGAGGTGGTGCCCGACGAGGGCGCCATCCTCGAAGCGCTGCGCAACCTCGGCCTCGGGCCCATGGGCAAGGCCGTCAAAGCGGGCTGGCAACCGCGTTGGGTCTCCCCGACCACCCGCCTGGGCAACGGCTGGCACACGCAGTTGCAACTGCCGCTCGGCGTCACGGTCGAAATGATCAACGGCAAGAAGAAGGTCCTGGCGCACAACCTGCTGCGCCTGCCCGTGGAGGTGTGGCCGACCGAACCGAGCAACCAACCCGGCGTCCTCGATCTATGGGTGGCCGACCAAGGTTCCCTGTCCGGCAAGGTGCCGCCGTGGCCGCTGCTGGAGGGCGGCAGCGCCGACTACTTCAAGGGCGTGCCGATCGGCGTCTCGCAGCGCGGGGAGCCGGTGTTCGGCAAGCTCATGGCCGCCAACTACATGGTCGGCGGGATTATGGGCTCCGGGAAATCCTCCCTGGTCATCACCCTGCTGCTGGGTGCGATGCTCGATCCGCTGGTGGAGATCGAGGCGTACGTGATGGCCTACAACGTCGACTACGACCCGCTGCTCCCGCGGCTGCGCGCCCTGGTCAAAGGCGACGAGGACGAGCAGATCGAGGCGGCCGTCGAAGCGCTGCGCGGACTGCGCGATGAGGTCACCGAGCGCGGCAAGCTCCTGGAACAGCTCGGCGGCGACGAGGTGCGCCTGACCCGCGAGATTGCCGAACGGGACCCGCGGATGCGCCCGAAGGTCGTCGTCTTCGACGAGTGCCATGAGCTGTTCATGCACAAGAAGTACGGCGCGGAGGCCGAAGAGCTGGCCATCAAGGTGATGAAGAAGGCCCGCAAGGTCGGCATCACCCTGATCTGGGTGACCGTCTCCCCGACCGCCGACAGCATCCCGAAGGACGTGACCCGCAACACCAGCCACCGGGCCGCGTTCGCGGTCGGCGACCACGTCGCCAACGACGGACTGCTGGGCACCGGCAAGCACAAGGCAGGCATCACCGCCACCACCCTCAACCCGGCCGAGAACATCGGCACCGCACTGACGGTGGGCTTCACCAAGAACGCCTTCGAGCTGGTCCGCTCGTACTACGTCCGCAAAGACGCCAAGACCGACGAGATCACCCCCGTCGTCAACCGCGCCCTGGAACTGCGCGACGGCATCGCACCGATGCCGGAGGCGGCGCCGGGCGAACAGGCGGACCACCTGCGCGACATCGCGGACGTGCTCTTCGAGTCCGGGCCGGACGGCCCGGCCCGGATGCGCAGCGACGAGGTCCGCCAGCGGCTGGCCGCCCGCAACCCCGCCGAATACCGCGCCTGGACCGCCTCCGACCTCAAGCAGGTGCTCGAACCCCACGGCGCGGCGCCGTACAAGTCCAACGGCCTGATGGTCATCAGCCGTGACCGGGTCCGCGAAGCGCTCCGGGAGCGCGACGCCGACCCCGCCACGGGCGGCCCGGAAAGTAACGCTGAGTAAAGGGATGCGGCCGGGGACACGGGGAGAGATCCCCGATCACCGCCCTGCCCCCGCTTCCCCGCATTGATCAGCACAAACTCCCGCCAGAGAGACAGGGAGGGGCCCCGCGGCGCCGTCCGGCAGGCCCGGAAAACCGCCGCCCGACGACACCGCCCCGCCTCCCTCCCTGCCCCATCTCGTCACTCTCCGAAAGGACACCGGCGTGAACGGAAACGGGCACTACCGCGAAGCTGAACGCCTGCTCGCCGTCGCCGACGCCTACGACGAGGACGGCGCGTGGGCAACCGCCACCGCGCGCCGCGCCGAGGCACAGGTGCGCGCGACGCTCGCCCTCGCCGCCGCCATCGACCGCCACAGCACCCCGGCGCCCACCGCGGGCCCGGACGCGGCGGCCGACCACCTGCGCGACATCGCGGACGTGCTCTTCGAGTCCGGGCCGGACGGCCCGGCCCGGATGCGCAGCGACGAGGTCCGCCAGCGGCTGGCCGCCCGCAACCCCGCCGAATACCGCGCCTGGACCGCCTCCGACCTCAAGCAGGTGCTCGAACCCCATGGCGCGGCGCCGCGCAAGTCGCGCGGCGTAATGGTCGTTGACCGCGACCGGGTCCTGACGGCTCTCCGGGACCGCGACGGTCAGCCGCAGGATCTCGTACGCCAGGACGCCTTGGCGGTGCTCCGGGAGATGCACACCGACCGGCTGCACACCGCCGACCTGCTGGCCGGGCTCATCCGCTTGAACTCGGCCCGCTACGGCGACTTCACCCCCGAACGCCTCGCCGCCGAACTCAAGGCCGCCGGCGTCCGGCGCACCGTCCGTCAGATCTCCATCGGCGGCATCAACCGCTCCGGCTACCACCTGGCCGACCTGGACCCCGATGGCCCGCGGGCCCGTCCCGGGCGGCGCCACCTCAAAGCCCCGTTCTGACGCGGAGGAACCCCATGACCGAATCTCAGTACGGCTACGCCCTGGACACCGTCGTCCGGACCCGTAGTGACCGACTCACCGCCCGCCGGGCCGCCGACGGCCACGCCGCACGGAAGGCGTCATGAACCGGTTCCTGCGCGGCCCGGACGGCCGCCACTGGCAAGAGGCCGTCGGCCGCTTCGATGAAGAGTCCAAGCAGCGGGTGGCCGAACTGACGGCGGCGGTGCAGGACCCGGCCACCGGCCGCTGGACGGCCGACCGCCGCGGTGAGCGCATCACGGTGACCGGGATTCCGGACCGGGCCGGGTACACCGAGGTCTCCGCCGACCCGTTCCACGAGCCGTGCATCGCTCACCTGTACCGCCTCGCGGCCGAGGTGACGGCCGACTTCGAGCAGCAGACCGGCGCCCCGCACCCTCTCGCCGTTGACCTGGCCAATGCCCTGGAAGACGTGGCCATGCGCACGGAGCAACTGCGGCGGCGGCCCCGGCATCCGCCGCCGCGCCGCGGTCGTCGCTGACGACGGCGCGCAGTTCCAGAACCTTCGCACACACGAGGGCGGCCCCTCTCACGCCAATGAAGCGGGCCGCCCTCTCGCTCCCCAGCACAACTCAACAGAGCACTGGAGGTCTCCAGCATGACCCAACCCACCCCGATCCGGCGAGCCGTATCCCGGCCGCGGCTGCTGGATGCGTTCTGCTGCCAAGGCGGCGCCGGCATGGGCTACTACCGTGCCGCGTTCGACGTGACCGGCGTCGATATCGCCGCCCAGCCCCGCTACCCGCTCAGCTTCCACCAGGCGGACGCGATCGAGTTCATCCGCGAGTTCGGCGCGGACTTCACCCTCACCCCGCCCCCGCACCCGCCGCACACCGCCCCCCAGGCCAAGATGGGCCGCCCCGTCCCGCCCGGCCACTTCGGGCAGTACGTCGGCAACTTCTCCGGCGTCAACCGCGCGCGGCAGGTGATGGGTGTGCCGTGGATGAACCGCGACGGCATCCGCGAATGCATCCCCCCGGCCTACGCCCGCTGGATCGGCGAACGGTTCCTCGCCCTCGAAGGGAGGGCCGCCGCATGAGCGCACCTCTGGCCGTGGATCTTCCGCACGTGCCGCTGCTGGCCGCGGCGCTGGCCGCCGCCGACCGCGGCTGGCACGTCCACCCGCTTCGGCCCGGTGACAAGCGCCCGGCGCTGCACGGTGAGTCCCAGTGCCCCCGCACCGGCGAGTGCGCCGGCGGGCACCGCAAGTGGGAGCAGCGCGCCACCACCGTCCCCGACCGCGTCGAACGCGCGTGGGCCCACGCCCCGTACAACGTCGGCGTGGCCACTGGCCCGTCCGGGTTGCTCGTGGTGGACCTGGACGTTCCGAAGGACAAGGGCAAGAGGGACGCGCCTGACGGCGCGGCGAGCTTTGCGGCGCTCTGCGAGCGCGCCGGGCAGCCCGTCCCCGACACCTACCGGGTGCGGACCGCGAGCGGCGGGACGCACCTGTACTTCGCCGCGCCGGACGGGGTGCGGCTGGGCAACACGGCGGGCAGCCTCGCGCCGCTGGTCGATACCCGTGCGTGGGGCGGTTACGTCGTCGGCGCGGGCAGCAGCACGGCGGCGGGCGCGTACGAAGTCCTGGCCGATGCGCCGGTGGCTCCGCTGCCGGGCTGGCTGCTCGGTGCTCTCACGCCCGCGCAGCGGCCCGTACAGGCGCCTACGCCGGTCCTGGTGCCGCGCGGCGCGGCCCGCTGCGCCCAAGTAGCCCTGGAACGCGAGACGGCCGCCGTCGCCGCGGCAGTCGAGGGCGAGCGGGAAGCGACGTTGTTCACCAGCGCCCGCAAGGTGGGGCGCTTCGTGGCGTGGGGCGACATCCCCCGGCACGTGGTCGAAGCGGCATTTCAGTCGGCGGCGGAGTCCACCGGCCTGCCGCCGCACCAGTGCCGCTCGACGCTGCGCAGCGCCCTGAACTGGTCGATCCGCACCGCCCGGCCCCGGGAGACGGCATGACCCCCACCCCCTCCCACACTGAAATGCCCACTCGCACCGCCACCGGTCCCGGCCCCGCCAGGACGACCCCGGCCCCCGCCGGCCGTGGCGCGCCGAAGGGCGCCGCCCGTCAGGGCGCCGATTCAGCTTGTCGCCCTGACCGGCACACGCCCGCTCCGAGCAGCCCGGAACATCCCCCGTTCTACGGGCTGCACATCAGCGCCCCGCCGCATCCCCGCGCCCTGTGGGTGCCGCGCCGCTGGGCCACCACGCCCGCCGCCGCGGCCCGCTGCTCCTGCGGCGGCTTCCAGGCCACGGCCGCCGGCCCGGACCAGGTCCGGCGCCTGGTCGCCGCCTGGACCGAGCACCGCGAGACGGCGTGCCCCCGCATGCCGTCCGAGACGGCCGCCCTGGTGGCGCAGCGGCGCGAGGCCGCAGAGCAGGCGGAGCAGTGGGCACGAAAGAGGAAAGCAGCATGAGCGCACCCCCCGAAGAACAGCTTCCCCCGCCCTCCAACCCGCGGGCCGTTGCCCGCCGACTCCTGCCCGACTGGAAGACCGGCGACGGGCACCTGGTGTGCCGCCGCTGGCGCGGCTCGTGGATGCGCTGGACCGGTACCTGCTGGCGGGAGCTGGACGAAGAGCAGATGAGCGCGGCCATGTACGCCCGTCTGGAACACGCCCTCTACAGCGCCCCCGGCCCCGGCGGGCAGCCGGAACTGCGGGACTGGGCACCGACCAGACAGAAGATCGGCAACCTGCTGGACGCCCTTGGCGCTCTCATCCTGGTGCCTGCCGACGTGGACACTCCCGCCTGGATCGCCCCGGACGGCACGACGGAACCGGGCGGCAGCCCGATCGTGGCGTGCGCCAACGGACTGCTGCGCATCCAGGACCGGGCACTGCTGCCGCACACCCCCGGCTTCTTCAACATCGCATCCGTCCCGTTCACCTACGATCCCGCCGCGACCGCGCCCACCTGGGCGCGGTTCCTGGCACAGATCTGGCCGGACAACCCGGAAGCCATCGCCGCACTTCAGGAATGGTTCGGCTACGTCCTGTCCGGCCGCACCGACCAGCAGAAGATCCTGCTGATGGTCGGCCCCTCCCGATCCGGCAAGGGCACCATCGCCCGCGTGCTGAAGATGCTGGTCGGCAAAGAGAACCTGGCCGGCCCGACACTGGCCGGGCTGGGCACCAACTTCGGGCTGTCCACGCTGGTCGGCAAGCCGCTGGCGGTCATCTCCGACGCCCGGCTGTCCGGCAACGACAACAGTCAGGTCGTCGAACGGCTGCTGACCATCTCCGGTGAAGACACCATCGACGTGGACCGCAAGTACCGGCAGGTATGGACCGGCAAGCTACCCACCCGACTGATGATCCTGTCCAACGAACTGCCCTACTTCGGCGACTCCTCCGGAGTCATCGCCCGCCGCTTCATCGTGCTGAACATGACGGTGTCCTGGCTGGGCAAGGAAGACCCCGCCCTCACCGACAAGCTCGCCGCGGAGATGCCCGGGATCATCAACTGGGCACTGGACGGACTGGCCCGCCTGGAAAAAACGGGCCGGATCACGGAGCCGTCCTCCAGCCGGGAAGCGGTCACCACCATGCAGGACACCGCCTCGCCCACCTCCGCCTTCCTGCGCGAGCGCTGCACCACCGGACCCGCGTGCAGCGTGCCCGTGGACACCCTGTGGGCCGTCTGGCGCGACTGGGCCGAGGACAACGGCGTCCGCGCCGGCACCAAGCAGGTCTTCGGCCGCAACCTGCTCTCCGTCGTTCCCCAGCTCAACCGCACCCGGCCCCGCGACGCCTACGGCCAGCAGGTGGCCACCTACAACGGGATCACCCTCAACAAGGAGTCCCGCCCACATTGCCGTGAGTCGTGACTCATCGCGACTCAAAACCGGAATCCGAGGCTCTGAGTCGCGGTGAGTCGCGACTCAGAGCAATGTGCCCCCAACCTGCCGCGCCCGGCCGCCCCCCTGCCGGCCAGCCACGAAGGAGACCGCAGTGCCCGCCCCGAAGATGCTCAAACTCTCCGAAGTCCTCGAAGAGCTCGGCATGAGCCGCGCCGCCTACTACCGCATGCGCGCCCGCGGCCACGCGCCACGTCTCATCAAGCTCCCCAACGGTCAGGTCCGCGTCCGCCGGGCTGACCTGGATGCCTGGTGGAAGCAGCACGAGCAGCAGCACGCCGCCTGACCACTCACCCACCGTCTCACCGGGGCCCGCCGACACCGTTCGACGGGCCCCTTGCCGTACGGAGAATCATGCTGACCTTCGACGTAGAGATTTGGTCCATCCGCGCCCGAAAGGGCCGCCCGAAGCCGTTCGAACTCCGCTGGCGCGTGGGCTCAAGACCACACTCGAAGAGTTATAAGACCAAGTCTCAAGCGGATGGCCGGCGCGCAGAACTACTCACCGCGCTCCAAAACCGTCAGCAATTCGACGTAGAAACCGGACTGCCTGCGGCCGAGCTGGAAGCGCTCAACTGCCCGACATGGTACGACCATGCCGTTGCTTACGCGCTCATGAAATGGCCGAAGGCGGCAGCGAAGCAGCGGGCCAATATTGCAGAGACTCTTGCTGGGGCAACACCGGCTTTCATGTCGACCAGACGCGGCATGCCCGAATCCCGGGTGGTGCGCCGCGCGCTGCATTCGTGGGCCTTCCGTGCCGTCCGTACGAGCGACGGCACCCTGGTCAGCAGAGCCTCTGCCGAGGAGCCGCCTGCCGACGTTGCCGCGGCGTTGACCTGGCTCGCCAAGCACTCGTTGACGGTCACCGAGGCAGCTAACCCCGTTCACCTGCGGGCCGCGCTGGAAGCTTTGTCCCTCAAGCTCGACGGCACGCAGGCCGCAGAGACCACCATTCACCGTAAAGTCATGGTGCTGAGCAATGCATGGCGCTATGCCATGGAGACTGGCGCCATCACGTATCACCCCATGAAGCGAATCGACTGGTCGGCCCCACAGCTAGAGGATGAGATCGATTTCGAGTACGTGCCCGACCCACAGCAGGTGAAAAATCTTCTCAAAGCGGTGAAGGGTCAGGGTATTCGAGGAGAACACCTCTACGCTTTCTTCGGATGCCTGTATTACGCGGCCATGCGTCCATCCGAGATCGCGAACCTCAAGAAGCGCCACTGCACGCTGCCGGAAAGCGGCTGGGGGGAACTGGTGCTGCGAGGAAACCGGCCGGAGGTCGGCGGGGGCTGGACGGACGACGGCAAGCCGTACGAGGAGCGGGCGCTGAAGCGCCGGGCGCGCCGTACTACCCGCTCGGTCCCGATCCCGCCGGTTCTCGTAACGATGCTGCGCGCCCATATCGACCGCTTCGGCACTACCCCGGATGGGCGCCTTTTCTGGGCGGCTCGGGGCGGACGGGTGCGGTCCACGGAGTACACCGAAGTCTGGCAGGAGGCCCGGCGGCTGGCCCTCACCCCGGAGGAGGTGGAGGAAGGATTGGCGGAAAAGGCGTACTGCCTCCGCGCTGCCATCATCATGCTTTGGATCTTGTCGGGGGTGCATCCCGTAGAGGCTGCCCGTCGGGCAGGCCACAGCGTCGCCGTGCTGTACCGCTTCTACGCGAAGATCCTGCGAGGCTCACAGGTACAGGCCAACAAGCTCATCGAGCAGCGGCTGAGCGAAGCGGTGACCGAGCCGTCCGGCCCGGCGGGATGACGCGCCTCCGCGGAATCCTGGCCCGCGGCTGGCCCGCACACCCTGGTCAAAGGTGGGATACCGGCGAGTCAGGGTGAGACAGCCTCAACGCAGAAGGGGCACCCGATTCGCTCGGGTACCCCTTCTGACCAGCTAGTTTGCTGACCTCGGCGGAGGCTGTGGGATTTGAACCCACGGTGGCGTTGCCGCCACGACAGTTTTCAAGACTGTTCCCTTAGGCCGCTCGGGCAAGCCTCCCCGCGCACCGGTGGACGGTGCGCGGGGATCAGACTAGCGCGTCACTTGTCGCCCGTGCGCTGGCCCAGGGTGACCTGGGCGGTGTGCTCCTTGCCGCCGCGCTTGTAGGTGAGGGTCACCTTGTCGCCCGGCTTGTGCTGGTAGATGGTGCTGATCAGGGTGGGGCCGCTGTCGATGATGGTGTTGTCGAGCTTGGTGATCGTGTCGCCGGGCTTCAGGCCGGCCTTGTCGGCGGGGCCGTTCGGGGTGACCGAGGCGGAGCCGTCGGTGCCGCCGTCCTGGGCGATGGTCGCGCCGTCGCCGGTGTCGCGCATCAGGACGTGCGCGCCGATCTGCGGGTAGACCGGCTGGCCCTTCTTGATCAGGTCGTCGGCGACCCGCTTGGCCTGGTCGATCGGGATGGCGAAGCCCAGGCCGATGCTGCCGGACTGGCTCTCGCCGCCGAAACCGCCGCCGCCGTTGCCGGCGGACTGGATGG
This sequence comes from Streptomyces sp. NPDC018019, assembly GCF_044327805.1. Lineage (NCBI taxonomy): Bacteria > Bacillati > Actinomycetota > Actinomycetes > Kitasatosporales > Streptomycetaceae > Streptomyces > Streptomyces sp. NPDC018019. Next base: position 229,100 of record NZ_JBIRGD010000003.1, read on the forward strand.
CCGAGTTGATCCCGATGACGCTGCCGGTGGCGTCCATCAGGGGGCCGCCGGAGTTGCCCGGGTTGATCGAGGCGTCCGTCTGGAGGGCGCTCATGTACGAGGGGCTGGTGCCGCCGCCGTCGCTGGAGGCCACCGGGCGGTTCTTGGCGCTGATGATGCCGGTGGTGACCGTGCCGGAGAGGCCGAAGGGCGCGCCGATGGCGATCGTCGCGTCACCCACCTGGACGTTGGCGGACTTGCCGAGCGGGAGCGGGACGAGATTGGCGTCGGAGGGGTTCTTCAGCTTGATGACGGCGACGTCGTAGCCCTGGGCCCGGCCGATGACCTCGGCGTCGTACTTCTTGCCGTTGGAGAACGTGGCGGTCAGCCTGCCGCCCTGGGCGGCGCTCGCGACGACGTGGTTGTTGGTGAGGATGTGGCCCTGCTTGTCGTAGACGAAGCCGGTGCCGGTGCCGCCCTCGCCGGTCGCGCCCTGCGCCTCGATCGTCACGACGCTGGGCAGCGCCTTCTGCGCTATCCCGGAGACGGAGGTGGGCTTGCGGTTGAGCGCCTCCGGGTCGCCGGAGGCGGAGACCGTGGTGGAGGCGGTGTCGCTGCGGTTCGCAGCCCAGAAGCCGATGCCGCCGCCGATGCCGCCGGCCACCAGCGCGGCGACCAGTACGGCAGCGATCAGGCCGCCGTTGCGGCGCTTCTTGGGCGCGGGCGCGCCCGGCGCTCCCCACACGTCGCCCGGGCCGCCGCCTCCGTAACCGGGCGGCGTGGGGCCGCCCCAGCCGCCGTCGGAGGCGCCGTGCGCCGTCGCGTACGCGGGCGGCGGCGCCTGGTGTGCGGCGGGTGCGCCCTCGCCGCCGGACTGGGGATGGGCGCCCATGTACGGGCCGCCCGCCTGGGGGTGCCCCTGCGGGTCGGCCGGCTTCGCGAACTGCTGCGTACGGTCCGGGGCGCCGTGCTCCGCACCCGTCCGGCCTGCGGTCGGCGCGAACTCGGGCGGCGGGGGCGCGGAGGGCGGGGTGGAGGCGGCGGGGGTGGGAGCCGCGGGCCGACCGCCTTCGGCGTGGGCCGAGGGCGCGGAGGGGGCCGTCTCCGGGGTGCCGGAAGCAGCCGGCGCGCCCGGCGCACCCTGCGCACCCGCCGTGCTCCCGGCCGCCGGCGCGTCCTGCGCCGTCTCCCGCGCACCTGGGCCGTCCGAAGTACGCGCACCGGACTCGGGTGCGCTGTCCGACGCCTGGGGCGCCGACGGCGGCTGGGCCTCCGGCGGTACGGCGGCGCCCTCGTTCTCGGTGCTCACGGCTCTCTCCTCAGCTTCGCGACGGTGCCGGGCCACGGCCCGGCCTCTCCTTCAGGATGCGGTGCGGTCTCCATGACGCGGCGCGGGGCCCTGGCGTACGGGCGACGGGCAGGCGGTACCGGCGGCCGGCCCGGGGGCAAGCCTTTCCCACCACGCGTCAGGGCGCCGTAAGCCGAGGCTGTGACTGTCTCCCCATCCTTTATCCCGGACAAAACGAACGCATCCGATGTTATGCGGATCAGGTAGTGCACAAGACGTCCCTCCCGCGAGCGATGGCACGATAACCCGGTGACCACCGCGTACCCGCTCCGGGACCGCACCCCGGGCCCTTCCCGCATTTCCGTCGTAGCCCATCGTGGCGCCTCCGAGGACGCCCCGGAACACACCCTGGCCGCCTACCGCCGCGCCATCGAGGACGGCGCCGACGCGCTGGAGTGCGATGTGCGGCTGACCGCCGACGGGCACCTCGTCTGCGTGCACGACCGCCGGGTCAACCGCACCTCCAACGGGCGCGGCGCGGTCTCCGCCCTGGAGCTGGCCGATCTGACGGCCCTGGACTTCGGCTCCTGGAAGGAGGACGAGGACGCGGCCGGCGAGGCGCCGGACCGCCAGCACGAGGACCCGGAGCGCACGTCCGTCCTCACTCTGGAGCGACTTCTCGAACTCGTCGCGGACGCGGGCCGCCGTGTCGAGCTGGCCATCGAGACCAAGCATCCGACCCGTTGGGCCGGCCAGGTGGAGGAGCGGCTCGTCGCACTACTGGAGAGATTCGGCCACACCAAGGCGTCGGCCGCGGGCCCGCCCGCAGTCCGTGTGATGAGTTTCTCGGCCCGGTCGCTGCACCGGGTACAGGCCGCGGCCCCCGACATCCCAGGCGTCTACCTGATGCAGTTCCTGACACCGCGCCACCGCGACGGGCGGCTCCCGCCCGGCGTGGGCATCGCCGGACCGGGTGTCCGCATCCTGCGCGCGCACCCGGAGTACGTCGCCAAGGCGCACCGCGCGGGCCATCAGGTGCACGTGTGGACCGTCAACGATGAGGCGGATGTAGAGCTGTGTGAACGCCTGGGAGTCGACGCAATCATCACCAACCGCCCCAAACAGGTACGGACCCAACTGGGCCTGGACTAGCGGCCGTCACAGGGAGTGCACCGGCGCATTCGACCCGTATACGGCCGTGGCGAGTGCGTCACCGCACCGCGCTTGGCCGGTTTCCGGTCCAGGCCATTGGGGCATTCATCCCGTGGCGTGGGGCGAAGGAGGTCTCGGGGGTGGCGTTGATGGTGGCACAAGAGGTGCCGACGGCGTCGGTCATGGCCGTACCCCATGGTCCGGCGGGGGTCGGGGCGGCCAGGCGGCGCATGCGGGAGGAGCTGCTGGCCAGCGGCGTTCAGGACACCGTCGTCGATGACGCGGTTCTCATCCTTTCGGAACTGCTGAGCAATTCGTGTCGGTATGCCCGTCCGATATGCGTGCAGGAGACGGCGGGTTCCGTACGGGTCCCCGCCCACGACATGACACCGGACGCGATACGGGCCGCGTGGCGCATCGACGCGCACGGCCAGCTGACCATCTCGGTCACGGACGGCGGTGGCCCGACCCGGCCACAACCGGCCACCCCTTCGGTCACCGCCAAGGGCGGCCGCGGGCTCGCCATCATCCGCTCCCTCGCCAAGGAATGGGGCGTGGAGGACGCGGGCGGCGAGGTGACGGTCTGGGCCCTGCTCGCCCTCCACGGGCTGCGCACTGCGTTCGCTACGCGCGTTGACCTCCCCGCCGAGCTGTCCGCCGACTTCACCGGCGGGCCGCGGAGCGGACGGACGAACCCCGTGGTCCCGGGGCTCGCTTCCGGCCTGCCGCGGACCGACCGCCTGCCGGAACCGGCCGGTGAGCAGACCGCCCGTCGCGGCGAGCCGGTTCCCGTACCGGAACCGGCCTCGGCCGGCGGGCGGGAGACGGGCGGCGGCCGGCCGGAGCTGGCCCTGGTGGAGTTCGACCGGCCGGGCAACTGAGGCGGGCGGCCCGCACCGCACGGGGCCGCGCGCAGTTCCGCCCACGTCCGCCCGGTGAGGTCCGGGACGTCCGGTGACGTCCGTACGGGATACGCGCCCGGCGGTCGGCCCGTGCTCACCGCAGCCGTAACAGCGCCGGGCGGGGCGGCGACGCGGCCGTACGGCGACGGGCGGGCGTACGGCACCAATTCCCTTGACCGGCGCGCTCACGGGCCGTGGACGGGCCGGCCCGGCGACGCGCGGCGGGCAGCCGCGCCCGCTCTCCCGGGCACCACGCGCCCGAGGTCCACAGCGCTCGGCGCGGTGCGCAGCCCCGTCGTCTAGGCTCGCGCCGGAACGCGTCCGTACGCCCAGGATCGACCAGGAGAACAGCTCGCCATGGCCAAGAAGCGCCGTCCCCAGACCAAGGCCGCAGCACCGCAGATCAAGGACGGCGAGGTGCCCGTCGTCGGGGCACGCGAGCCCTGCCCCTGCGGCTCGGGCCGCCGTTACAAGGCGTGCCACGGCCGGACCGCGGCGCACGCCGCGACCGAGCTGGTGCAGCGCCCCTTCGAGGGCCTCAAGGGCGAGTGCGACTGGGTGGCGCTGCGCGAGCTGGTGCCCGCCGCCACCGTCGAACTGACGCTCAAGGACGGGCTGCCGGAGGGCGTCCCGTCGGTGACGCTGGCGACCGTCCTGCCGATGGCCTGGCCCGCGCTGCGCCGGGACAACGGCGCCGTCCTGCTCGGCCTGCAGAACGACACCGCCTCGGGCGACCTCAGCCGCGACCTCGCCGACACGCTGCGGCGCTCGCTGGCCGCCGAGCCGGGTACGCCGGTCGCCGCCGAGCGTGCCGCGGCGGACGGCCCGCGCCTCCAGGACCTGCTGGACCCGGCCGCCCCGTTCGAGCCGCAGGTGCACAGCGGCTTCGAGTTCTGGGTGGAGGACGCCGAGAACGCGACGGGCGAGGTCGCCGCCTCTCTGGAGCGGGCGAACGCCGCGGCCATCCCGACCGAGCGGCTGGCCGGCCTGGAGGGCGCGTACTGGTGCGAGACGCCCGAGAAGAACCACCTGCGCTGGGTGATGGCCCACCCGGAGGAGAAGCTGCTGGACGCGCTGGCCCGGCTGCACGCCGCCGGCACCTCCTCGCTCGGCGAAGGCACCCGTCTGGTCGGGTCGTTCCGGGCGCACGGACTCGTCGTACCGGTCTGGGACCTGCCCTCCGGGATGGGCGCCGACGACGTGACCAAGCCGGCCGCGGCCTTCGCCGAGCGGCTCGCCGACGCGCTGGCCTCGGACGCCCCGCTGACGCCGGAGGAGCGCCGCGCCCGCGGTGGCCTCACCAACCGCCAGGTGACGCTGAGCTGATCGCGGTCCGCGGGGCGCGGAGCGGGCCCGCGGGCGTGACTCTGGTCACAGCCGTCCGTGCCGACCGGTAAATACGCGTCCGGAATTCCACGATCGAATTTGCGAACCGCGGATCTCTTGTTACCGTTCTAGGAGCCCGGTCGCTGGTGCATCCCCCGTCGCCAGCGACCGGGCGCTTCCATGTCCGCGTCCGGAGGACCGCAGGACACCGGCCGGCGGACTGCCGGACGCCCGGCCCGTCCCGCCGACGCGGACGCCACGGGCCCTCGAAGTCTCCGCGAAGGACTCCCCCGGACCTCACGCCTCCGCAGGTCACCGCCCGGCCGCGCAGCCGCCGCCCGATACCGCTGCCGCCCCGCCCAGGCATCGCCCCCGTACCGTCATTGGTCCGAACCACCGTCGTCCGGCGCCGCATTGCTGCCGGAGCGCAGCAGCTTGCGCTCGCCCTGCGCGTCGGCGACCTCCGCCACCGCGCTGTACGGCGCCGCCCCGCCGCCGGCCGTCGGCTCACGCGGGGTTTCGCAGGTCCCGGGCTCGTCACCGGCCGAAACATCGCAGTACGCCTGCACGGTCCGGCCGTCCGGCCGCAGCAGCGTGAGGACGACCCGCAGGGGCGCGCCCGAGGTGTTGCGGTAGTACGTACGCGCCCAGGACCGGCCACCTTCGGTGAGAACGCATGTCTGGGCTTCCACTCCTTCGGGTGAAGCCAGTTCCGGCCCGCAGCGGGCGGTCCGGCGGCCTTCGGCCGCATCCACCGGTCCGGGCCCCGGGAGTGCCGCACCGGAGCCCGCACGTGGGGCCGTGACGGGCCGCTCACCGCCCGGACCGGCCCCGGGAGCGGGCCGCTGCCCGCCGCCCGTACGCGGGGCCATGGGCGGCCCGGGGGACGGGCCCGGCGCCCCGGACGCGCCGGGACGTACCGGATCGCGCTCGTCCGTTTGTGGAGCAGTTGCGGAGCCGCCCGGGGCCGACCGGTCAGTTTCAGCCGGACCCGCGGTCGCCGCGGCCAGCGGCAGCGCGACGGCGAGCGCGACCGTGCTCGCCAGCGCGATCATGCGGAGGTTCGGCGCACGCTCCATGGGACCCACCTGCGGTTGTCAGGGCGACGGATTGACCGCCGGATTGACGGTGCGCCGAACATATCGGGCCGGAACGGGCACATAACGGGCCCGCACCCCCGAATCCCCGCCAACACCGGGCAGCTCACACCCGTACGAGTGAACCGCCCGCGCGTTCTTCATTCGCCGCGAGCGGTTCGGGAGGCCGTGATCTGCGGTGTCGCGGTCCGGGGTGCCGTGACCCGGGTGCCGGGAACCGGAATGCCGTGAACCGGGATGCCGGAGCCCCGGGCCCGGTGGCTCAAGGCGCCGGTGTTCGGTGGTGGGGGTTTCCGGGGGGGGAGCGGTGCGGATTGCCGGTGAAGAGAGCGAATCACCCGGGAAGGAAAACGCCGGGGAGCACGCGGGCCACCCGGCCCGCCGCCTCAGTACGCGAGGCGGCTGCCCCCGTCCGGAGCGCTCGTACTGGCGGTGACCAGCGCGTCCACAATGGTCTCCACCTGCGGCAGCCAGGGGGCGGCCGGGCCGGTGCCCGGTGAGCGCTCCCAGCGGACCTTGCCCGCGCCGATCTGCGAGGGCGGCAGGACCACGTAACCGCCCTCGCCGTGAAAGCGCAGCGAACTGGGCACCCAGTCCCGGGAGTGCAGCAACTCGCCCAGTTCCGCGAGGGAGTACGGGGCGACCAGCAACGACCAGCGGGTGGGTGTGGCGACGACCGGGCCGACCCGGACGCCGAAGTGGTCGAGGGCGGCCAGCGCCTGCGCCCCGGCGACGGCCGGCAGGCTCAGCGCGCAGGGCGCGCGACCGCCGGTGGCCAGGAGGACGGGCGCGGTCGGCCGGTTGGTCCACCACCAACGCACCATGCGGGCATCGGTGGTGGCCGCGAACAGTCCGGGGTCGAAGGGGTGCGCGCCGGGCACCACGCAGTCCGGGTCCGGGCAACTGCACGGGCGCGTCCCGCGCTCGGCGCGGTTCTGCCGCCCGCCGGACGGTTTGCCGCCCGCCTGTTTCCCGCCGGTCCGCAGCCCGACGCCTGGGAGTACGGGCCACTGCCACTCGGTGGCACAGTGGAGTGCCGCACCGAGCAGTGCCGACCTTCCGCCGCGCCGGAGCTGGAGCTTGCGTCGCCTTCCGAGGATCTCGCGCATGAGCGCTCGTTCCTTTCCGTTAACGCCGAGGGCTATGTCCATCGCACTACATGCCGGTTCATGCCGCTGCGTGGCGCGCCACGGCTCCTGCGAACCCCTGAACGCCACATGGATCTCTGGTCACTGCGTGTACGGAGCAGCGCATCACGCCATACGCCGAGCGTGGAACGTGGCGGAGGGTGGCGCACGCATGGCGCTTGCTTGTCCCGTGGAGCAGATCCGCCACTTGGGGGTGCGGTGCGGCGCGGTCGTCGACGTGTTAGACGCTCGTGCCCGTCGGAGAGTTCCGGCGCGGCTCCAACTGACCCCGCACCTTTCCGAGTACGTACCCGCCATGGTGGTGATGACGCACTGTCGAACGCCGCCAGTCGACCTCAAATTGACGTTCGGGGGGACATTTTCCAGCCAACTTCCCCGTCCCGTTGACACCACAAACCCCACGGGGACAATGCTGGACATCGTGTCACCAGGGCGTGTACATGTGGAGGCATTGATAGCGGAGCAGCATGACATGGGGGTTTGCGATGCTATTGAGGAAATTGAGCGGTTCGCAACACCACTCAACACCACTCAACAAAATGCCGCACTTCATCCCATCAAGTGGTCTGACCTGGGGTTTCACCCGGCACTACGTTAGCCGTCGGCCATGACCGCCCCCCACGTTCCGAAAGTGGCTGGAATCGAACCAGCACTTCCCGCTCCCACGCACACTGCCGAGTCCGCAACCGCACCCGCACCTGCGGACACCCCTCCCGAAGCCCGCCTCGCGGCCGTCCAGGGCCACCTCACCGACTGGATCTCCGACCTCACCACGCTGCACGGCCTCACGGAGCAGCTGGCCCGTACGCAGACCCTCGAAGCCGCTCTCCAGGAGCTGCTGCGCGCCGGCGCCTCGCTGGTGGGGGCCCGGCGCGGGCTGGTGGTCCTCGAACCGCGCGACGGCCGGGGCCCGGACACCACCATCGGCCTCGGACTCGGACCGGCGGACATCGGCCACATCGAGACCGTGCCGCGCAGCGCGCTGTCCTTCGGCCGGATCCTCGACGGGCCGCCCGAGCCCGACGGGCCCGGCCCCGAGCCGGCCCACGGGCGGCCCGAGGCGCCCGCGAACAACGGGCCCGCGGGCGGCGTTCCTCCGGCCGGCAGCCCCACGGGTGGCACCCGTGCGGACGGCTCCGGCTGTGTGGCCCGCGGCCGGGGCCACATCGCCCAGCCCGACATCCCCGGCGAGCCCGGCCTCGACCCCCGGCTGCGCGAGGTCGCCGCCCGCCTCGGATACGCGGCCAGCTACGCCGTCCCGCTGGACGCCGAACCGGTCGGCCGGTTCGGCGCCGCGGTCTGGCTGTACGACGAACCCGCCGAGCCCGGCGAGCGGCAGCGCCATCTCGTCGGCCGCTACCTCGGATACGCCACCGCGCACCTGGCCCGCCTTCTCGAACTGCACCGTCAGCGGCGGACCGTGGCGACGCTGCGCGAGGAACTGCTGCCCAGCAGGCTGCCCCGGGTCCCCGGCGTACGGCTCGCGGTGCGGCACAGCGCCGGGCCGCTCGGCGGCGGCGACTGGTACGACGCGCTGCCGCTGCCGGACGGCGCGCTGGGCCTGGCGGTCGGTTCCGTCACCGGCTCCGGTCCGGGCGCGGTGGCCGCCATGGGACGGCTGCGTGCCTCCTTGCGGGCGTACGCGGTCATGGAAGGCGAGGACCCGGTCGCGGTCCTCTCCGACCTCGAACTGCTGCTGCGGCTGACCGAGCCGGCCCGCAGCGCCACGGCCCTGTTCGCCTTCGCCGAGGCACCGGCGGGCGGGGTGGGCGGACAGGTCGGGCCGGTCGGGCCGGGAGCGGCGCCCGGAGCCGGTACGGGGCCGGCCAGGCCCCCGGGGACGGCGGCCGGATCGGCGGGCCCCGGCGCGTACGGAGCAGGCCACGGCGCGTACGGAGGTCCCGCCGGTGGCCCGTACGGCGGGACCGCCGGAGGTGGCACGGCCGGGCGCCGGATCGTGCTGGCCGGAGCGGGCCACTGCCCGCCGCTGATCATCGGTGACCGGCGCACCGAGTACGTGGAGACCACGCTGTCCGCGCCGCTGGGCATGCTGGCGTGCTGGGAAGCGCCGAGCGTGGAGCTGGCACCGGCGCCAGGAGAAACCCTTCTGCTGTACAGCGACGGACTGCTGCGCCGCACCGGCGAGCCGATGGACCGCGCCTTCGCCCGGCTGCACTCCGCCGCCGCGGGCGTCCCCCGGGCCGTACGCCACGATCCCGAGGCGCTCGTGGACCACCTGCTGCGCACGCAGCTGCCGGACGGGACCGACGACCCGGAGTCCCCGGAGGACGTGGTGCTGCTCGCGGCGTACTTCGAGTGAGGAGCCGCACCGGCCCCCGGGCTCCCGCCGGCCCCGCCCGGACTGTCTGATACCTCACCGCTTCCGACCCCTGGACCCCGTTCCCTTCGCACTTACGATGGAACGTGCAGTCTTAAAAGGAGGCATAGTGACCGACGAGCTCACGCCGGAGACCCCGGACAAGGACGAGCAGCCGATCAAGCAGCGCAAGAACGGCCTTTACCCGGGCGTATCGGAGGAGCTCGCCGCGAACATGAAGTCGGGCTGGGCCGACACCGAGCTGCGCGACCTGGCGCCGATCGAGCAGGCGCCGAACGCGGCCCGGCGGCGCGCGGCGCTGTCCCGCCGCTTCCCCGGTGAGCGCCTGGTGATCCCGGCGGGCAACCTGAAGACCCGCTCCAACGACACCGAGTACGACTTCCGCGCCTCCACCGAGTACGTCTACCTCACGGGCGACCAGACCGAGGACAGCGTGCTCGTCCTGGAACCGCGCGAGAACGGCGAGGGCCACGACGCGACGGTCCACCGGCTGCCCCGCTCCAACCGGGAGAACGGCGAGTTCTGGCTGGACGGCATGGGCGAGCTGTGGGTCGGCCGCCGCAACAGCCTGACCGAGGCCGAGGCGCTGCTCGGCGTGCCCTGCGCGGACGTTCGCGAGCTGGCCGACACGCTGCGCGAGGCGACCGGCCCGGTCCGCGTCGTACGCGGCCACGACGCCGGCATGGAGGCGGCGCTGACCGACAAGGTCACCGCCGAGCGCGACGAAGAGCTGCGGGTGTACCTCTCCGAGGCCCGCCTGGTGAAGGACGACTTCGAGATCGGCGAGCTGCAGAAGGCGGTCGACTCGACCGTGCGCGGCTTCGAGGACGTCGTGAAGGTCCTCGACAAGGCCGAGGCGACCAGCGAGCGCTACATCGAAGGAACGTTCTTCCTGCGCGCCCGCGTGGAGGGCAACGACGTCGGTTACGGCTCGATCTGCGCCGCCGGGCCGCACGCCACCACGCTGCACTGGGTCCGCAACAACGGCCGGGTCCGCTCCGGCGACCTGCTCCTGCTGGACGCGGGTGTGGAGACGAACACCCTCTACACCGCGGACGTCACCCGTACGCTGCCGGTCAACGGCACGTACAACGACCTTCAGCGCAAGATCTACGACGCGGTGTACGAGGCCCAGGAGGCGGGCATCGCGGCGGTCAAGCCGGGTGCCGCGTTCCGCGACTTCCACGACGCGGCGCAGCGCGTGCTCGCCGAGAAGCTGGTGGAGTGGGGCCTGGTCGAGGGCCCGGCCGACCGGGTGCTGGAGCTGGGCCTGCAGCGCCGCTGGACGCTGCACGGCACCGGCCACATGCTCGGCCTGGACGTCCACGACTGCGCCGCCGCGCGTACCGAGACGTACGTCAACGGGACGCTGGAGCCCGGCATGGTGCTGACCGTCGAGCCCGGCCTGTACTTCCAGGCGGACGACCTGTCCGTCCCGGAGGAGTACCGCGGCATCGGCGTCCGCATCGAGGACGACATCCTCGTCACCGAGGACGGCAACCGGAACCTGTCCGCCGCGCTGCCGCGCCGCTCGGACGAGGTCGAGGCGTGGATGGCCGGGCTGACCGGTCACCGGGCCTGATCAGGGCGGTGCCGGGACACCGGTAGCGCAGCCGCGGAGAGGCGGTCGGCGGCCCCCAGGGGGTCACCGGCCGTCTTCGCCGTTTCCGGGGCCCTCGCCGCCCGTGAAGACACCGGCCCGGGCCGCCGTCCAGGCGGCCTCGGCGGCGCGGTCTGCCAGGCGGAGGTCGATGGGCCGACGGGCGATCAGCAGGCGGTAGTAGAAGGGCGCGCCCAAGGCGGCCATGATCCCGTCCGGGTCGGTGTCGGCGGGCAGTTCGCCGCGTTCCACGGCGCGGTGCACCATGCGGCCGGCCAGCCGCAGCCGCTCGTCGAAGAACTGCCGCAGCACATCGGCGGCAGCGGGTTCGCGGGCGGCGGCGGAGACCACCGCCTCCAGCAGCCCGCGGTAGCGCGGTTCCGCGTAGAAGGCCGCGATCGCGCGGGCCAGCGCGCGCAGATCGTCCGCGAGCGCCCCGGTGTCCGGGAGCGGCACCCCGGCGCTGAGGTCGCCCATCAGCTCACAGACGAGCCGTTCGGTGGAGCGCCAGCGCCGGTAGATCGTCGCGGCGTGCACACCGGAGCGCTGCGCGATCCGCTCCACGGTGAGCGCGGCGTACCCGCCCTCCCCCAGCTCCTCGAAGACCGCGTCCAGTACGGCTTGTCTCGTACGCGCGGTACGTCCCCCCGGCCGGGCAGCGCCGGGAGGTGGCTGCGCTGTGTTCACGACGGCTCCGTATTGCAGTGCGAGTTCCGGCCACGTATCGTCCAGAACACGCTAACGCGAGTCACCTCGCGTTAGAGCTGGCGTGTGCGCGGGTTCCGCGGCAGTCGGGGACGCGGCGGGGGACGTCCTTCCCCTGCGGAACCGCGCCACCCGCCGTCCGCCGGGGCCGATGGGTGCCGACAGGTGTCGGCCGGCCGCCAGGCCGGACACAGACCGGACGCCGGTTCCCCGTACTTCTTCGGCACGTCGAGCCTTTCACGCACATCGAGCGTCCACGCACGCAGAAACGTCCCACGCACGCCGGACATCTCCCGTACGCCGGACCGTCTCCCGTCCGCCGAGGCCCCGGGCCGTCGGGCCGCCCCTCACGACGCCATCAACGGCACCTCCTCCTTCCACTTGAGGATCTTGTCGAAGCTGACCACCGCGCCGCGCCGGCCGGTGCGGTTGCGGTAGCGGACGTGATCGGTGAGGGCCTCGATCAGAAACAGCCCCCGTCCGTGTTCGGCCTGGGCCGGGGCGGGAGCTGTCAGGGGTGGGGGCGGCGCGGCGGTATCGGGCATGCCGCTCCGTCCGGGGCGCTTGGACCTGCGGGCCCGCTCCCGGAACCCGGGGCCGGAGTCGGTGACTTCGATACGGCAGGTGTCGCCGTGGATGAAGGCGGTGACCCGGTAGTCCTCCGTAGCGGCGTCGCCACCATGTTCGACGGCGTTCGCACACGCTTCGGAGAGGGCGACGGACAGGTCGTGGGACACGTCCGGGTCCACCCCGGCCGTCTCCATCGTGCCCAGCAGGAGCCGCCGGGCGAGCGGTACGCTCGCGGGCTCGCGCCGCAGATGCAGGGACCACCAGATGCTCATCGCTGCAGCCTCCTGGTCGCGGCTCGACATACCGATACGTATTGCCTGGGTGCATGGTCCGTAAGCGTGCGCGGGACGTGACTCCGCTCATTCGGCGGATGTACCGGCGACGGCCGCCGGTGTAACGGACCCGGGTGTGCGCCCGCGTGCGCCCCCGCGCCGGTGGTGACCGCGCCGGCGCCGCCCCCGGCGGGCCCCCGCCCCTGACCTGCCGGAACCGGAATGGCGTGATCCGCCGGGTACGGAGCGGCGGACCTGCCGTATGGGGACGGCCGGCGCAGTGGGATGATGGCGCGGCCATGACTGCTCCGTCCGACCCCGAAGAGCGCGCCGCCGCGGACCTGCGGCTGCTGAGGGCCGCGGTGTTCACCGCGGTCTGTGTCGCGCTGTCCGCGGCCGGGCACATGATCGGGTCCTGCGCCGCGGTGCCCGTGTGGACGCTGGGCGTCGGCTGTGCGGCGGTGTTCGCCGTCGCGGCGCCGCTGGCCGGACGGGAACGCTCGCTGCCGGGCATCGCCGTGGCGCTGGCCGCCGGGCAGCTCGCGCTGCACACCGTCTTCGCGCTGGGCCAGCACCGTATGGCCATGGCACCGGCGGCCGTACCGGCCTCCGGCGGCGGACTCTCCGACCAGGCCGCGATCACCCTCGCGCGGCACGTCACCTGCGGTCTCGGCGCCGGGCGGCTGGACGGCACCGAGGCGCGCCGCATCCTGCACACCTCGGCGATCGGCCCGGCGGGCCCCGGTGGCGCCGGGCACGTCATGGACCAGGCGGCCACCTCCGCCCCGACGGCGCACGGGCTGCTGCCCTCGCTGCCGATGCTGCTGGCGCACCTGCTCGCGGCGCTCGCCGCCGGCTGGCTGCTGCGCCGCGGCGAAGCGGCCCTGTGGCGGCTCGTACGCCTCTCCGCGCCCGCGGCGCGCGAAGCGGCGGCCCTGGCGGAAGCATGCCTGGGCGCACTGCGCGGCGCGCTCGCGCTCGTACGCGCCCTCTGCGCCGGGCTCCTGGGGGCGGCGGACGCCCGCCCCGTGGCTCGTTTTTCGTACGGGGACGACCAACCCCGCCCGAAGGAACTCGCACTCCAGCACAGTGTCGTCAGGCGGGGCCCGCCCGCCCCGGCCCTCGCGGCCTGACGACCACCCACCGCACGTCCCGCAGCAGGACCGGGCACGCCCCGGCGCACGGGAGGGACCGGTGTGCGCCGTCATCGCCGCACGCGCGCCGGCCGTTCCCTTCCTTCTTCCCTCCTGCCACTGGAGTGCTTTCCGCCATGTCCGAGAACACTGCCGTACCGTCACAGCCCACCACCGCCGCGTCACCGTCCGCCGCACCGGCCGGGAACGCCGGCCGCCGCGGCCGGCTCGCCCGCCGGCTGCCCGTCGCCGGCGCTCTCGCCGCGGGCAGCGTGCTGCTGCTCGCCGGTCCCGCCTTCGCCCACGTCAGCGTGCAGCCGGGCCAGGCCGAGCAGGGCGGCTACGCGACGATCAACTTCAAGGTCCCCAACGAGCGCGACAACGCCTCGACCGTGAAGCTCGAAGTGTCGCTGCCCACCGACCACCCGCTGGCGTCCGCGATGCCGCAGCCGGTGCCGGGCTGGAAGATCGACGTCACCAAGGCCAAGCTCGACAAGCCCATCGAGACGCACGGCAAGAAGCTCACCGAGGCCGTCTCGAAGATCACCTGGACCGCGGACGGCGGCAAGATCGAGCCGGGCCAGTTCCAGCAGTTCCCGGTCTCGGTGGGGCAGCTGCCCAAGGCCGACCAGCTCGTTTTCAAGGCCCTCCAGACGTACGACAACAAGGAGGTCGTACGTTGGATCGAGCCGGCCAAGGAGGGCGGGCCGGAGCCGGACAACCCGGCGCCGGTGCTCAAGCTGACCCCCGCGTCCGGTGACGGCCACGGCTCCGGCGCGGCCGGCGCGAAGAACACCGGCGGTGACGCGGACGACGCACAGCAGGCCGCCGCGGACGGCAGCGACACGACGGCGCGCGTCCTGGGCGGCGCCGGCATCGTCGTCGGCATCATCGGTGTCGCGTTCGGCGTGCTCGCCGGCCGGCGCCGCGGCGCCTGACCCGACCCCGTGCCCGTACCCGGCGCCCATCCGGCGCCGGGTCGGCACCCCCTTTGACACCACGGGACATATTGCAATGCGCAGCAGAAATCTGATCGCCGCCGCCGTCGCGCTGGCCTCGGCGCTGGCCCTGGCCGCCTGCGACGGCGGGGACGGCGCCGACAAGCCCGCCGCCAGCGTCTCCGGGGGCACCCGCTCCCAGCCGATCGTCACGCTCGATCAGCCCATGGAGAAGCCGGACCTGGTCCTGACCGACACCGAGGGCAAGAAGTACGACCTGATCGAGCAGACCAAGGGCCACCCGACCCTGGTCTACTTCGGCTACACCCACTGCCCGGACGTCTGCCCGCTGACGATGAACAACATCGACGTCGCGATGCGGCAGCTGCCCAAGGCCGAACAGGACGACCTGCGCGTCGTCTTCGTCACCTCGGACCCCGAGCGCGACACGCCGGAGGCCCTCAAGAAGTGGCTCGGCGGCATCAACAAGAAGTTCATCGGCCTGACCGGCTCGTTCGACACCATCCAGGCCGGTGCGCGCAGCGTGAACATCGGCATCGAGAAGCCCGTCAAGAAGAAGAACGGCGACGTGGTCTCCACGCACGGCGCCCAGGTGCTGCTCAGCTCCCCCAAGGACGACAAGATCCACTGGATGGGGATGCAGGACGCCGGCGTCGACCACTACTCCAAGGCACTTCCGAAGATCATCAAGGGGCAGAACCCGTGAACCGCCGCACCACCCTCGCCGCCGCCCTCGCCCTGACCGCCGGATTCGCCCTCGCGGGCTGCGGCGGGGACAGCGCGCCCCAGCTCTCGGTCTCCGGCGCCTATATGCCGCAGCCGGTCGACCGGAACATGGCCGGCGGCTTCCTTGTCGTCAAGAACTCCGGCGGTACGGCCGACAAGCTCACCTCCGTCACCAGCGACGTGGCCGAGAGCGTCACCCTCCATACGACCAAGGACAACAAGATGGAGGAGGTCAAGTCGCTGGACATACCCGCCAACGGCGAGCTGGAACTCGCCCGCGGGGGCAACCACCTGATGTTCATGGGCCTGAAGAAGAAGCCTGCCGAGGGCCAGCAGGTCACCATCGAGCTGCACTTCGACAAGTCGAAGCCGCTCAAGGTCGAGGTCCCGGTGAAGTCCGGCACCTACACCCCGAAGAACGGCGGGTCGACGACGGGCTCCGGCGGCGGGGGCGGGATGGACCACGGCTCGATGGACCACGGGTCGATGCAGCACGACGGGTCGGCGAAGCAGGACGGCTCGCAGCACGAGGGATCCACGAACGGCCACGCGCAGCACGACGCCGAGAAGTAGGGGGCGCCTCGCCATGTCCACCACCGTCCTCTGTGCACCGGGCTCCGGCGCCCGCCCCCCGGGCACGCGCCGCAACAGCGCCCCGCGCGCCCGCCGGTCGTCCGCACTGCGCCTCCTGGTGCTCGCGGCGGCGCTGCTCGGCGTGCTCCTCGGAGGCGCCGCGCCGGCCGCCGCGCACGCCGCGCTGACCGGCAGCACCCCCGCGCAGGGGTCGGTGGTGCAGAGCGCGCCCGAACAGGTCACGCTGACCTTCTCCGAGGGCGTCGCGATGGGCGACGACTCGATCCGGGTCCTGGACCCGCAGGGCAAGCGGGTCGACCGCGGCAAGCTGCGCGACCTGTGCAGCGGCGAGACGGTCAAGTACGGCGCGGGGCTGCCGCCGGGGCTGCCGGACGGCACGTACACGGTCGCCTGGCAGGCGGTCTCCGCCGACAGCCACCCGGTCTCCGGCGCCTTCACCTTCTCGGTGGGCGCGCCGTCCAGGACGAGCGCCCCGCTGCCCCAGCAGGAGGCCGGCGGCGGTGTGGTCGGCGCGCTGTACGGCATCGCCCGCTACGTCGCGTACGCGGGCTTCGTGGTCCTGGTGGGCGGCGCAGCGTTCGTCCTGATCTGCCGCCCGGCCGCCGCGCGCGTACGGTCGGTACAGCGCCTGGTCGCCCGGGGCTGGGCCGCGCTGACCGCCGCGACACTCGCGATGCTGCTGCTGCGCACCCCGTACACGACGTCCGGGGACCTCGGTGACGTCTTCGACCTCGGCGGGCTCCGGCAGGTCCTGGAGACCAAGCCGGGAGCCGCGCTGCTCTCCAGGCTGCTGCTGCTCGCCGCCGCGGCCCTGTTCGTGGCCGTCCTCTTCGGCGCGTACGCCCGCGCGCAGCAGGACGGGGGGCGTACGGGAGCGGAGCCCGCGGGTGACGCACCGCCGGGCGCCCCTGTGGGTGCGAAGTCCGCCGAAGGGGACCGGAAGGGCGACGGGGCCGGGCAGGCCGGCCAGGGCGAGCGGGCCGCGGGGCCGGCCGCTCCGGCCGACGCCGCCCCGGCCGCCGCCACCACTCCCGACGCCAAGCGGCGCAACGACCTCACCTTCGGCCTCGCCGTCGGCGGCACCATCGTGGCCGTGGGCCTCGCCGCCACCTGGGCGATGGCCGAGCACGCCTCGACCGGTCTCCAGACCGCCGTCGCCATGCCCGTGGACGTCCTGCACCTGCTGGCCGTCGCCACCTGGCTCGGCGGGCTGGCCGCGCTGCTGGTCTCCCTCTACCGGGGCCCGGTCGTGGCCCGTGCCGGTGTCCGGCGCTTCTCGCGGCTCGCGTTCGGTGCCGTCCTGGTGGTGGTAGCGACCGGTGTCTACCAGTCGTGGCGGCAGGTCGGCACATGGCAGGCGCTGACCGACACCTCGTACGGGCGGCTGCTGCTGATCAAGGTCACGCTGGTCGTCGTCCTCGTCGGCGCCGCCTGGTTCTCGCGGCGCTGGACGGCCCGGCTGGGCGAGGGCCCGGCGCCCGAGGCGGAGGCCGCCGCCGTACTGGAAAGCGTGGCGGCGCGCGCGGAATCGGCGCGGGAAGCGGGAACGGAACGGGCCACCGTGGCCGCGGGAACGGAAACCGACACCGTGACCGCGGGCAGCGGCGAACCGGCGCGCGGGACCGAGCCCACTCGCAAGGCCGCGCCTACGCCCGAGACCGATCCCACGCCCGAGACCGATCCCACGCGGGCCGCACAACTGGCCCGGCAGCGCGCGGCGCTGGCCACCGCCCGTACCAAGCGCATCCGCGACGCCGACCCGGAGCGCTCCGGACTGCGCCGCTCCGTCCTCACCGAGGCGTCGGTCGCCGTGGTCCTGCTGGCCGTCACCACCGTGCTCACCTCCACCGAACCGGCCCGTACGGAGGCGGCCGTGAAGGCGGTCGGCGAGGCCGGACGGTCGGCCGACGCCAACCAGCCGCAGGTGCTGAACATCCCCTTCGACACCGGCGGCCCGCGCGGCAAGGGCACCGCGCGCGTCGACCTGGACCCCGGCCGCAGCGGCAGCGGCAACGCCCTGCACCTGCGGATCGCCGACCCGGACGGCCGGACGCAGGACGTGCCGGAGGTGAAGGTCTCCTTCACCCTCAAGGACAAGAACCTCGGGCCGCTGCCGGTCACCCTCGACCACGTCAGCGAAGGCCACTGGAGCGCGCGCGACGTCCAGTTGCCGGTGCCCGGACAGTGGCAGCTCTCCCTGGTCGTGCGGACGTCCGACATCGACCAGGTCACCGAGACCAGGAACGTGAAGATCAACTGATGACGACCACCGCTTCTCCCTCCGGCGGCAACGCCGGTTCCGGCGACCGCACCGACTCCGGCTCCGGGCCCGACCGCCCCGAGTCCCTCGAACTGTCCCGCCGCCGTCTGCTCGGCACCGTCGGGGCCGCCGGCGCCGCGGGCCTGGTCGCCGGTGCCGCGGGCGGCGCGATCGGCGTCGCCGCCGCCCAGGACGACCCGCCCACCGCGCTGAGCAGCGTCGGCGCCACCTCGGTCGCCTTCCGCGACGAGCGCGCCAAGCACCAGGCGGGCATCACCACGCCCCTCCAGGCGCGCGGCCACCTCGTCGCCTTCGACCTGGCGCCGGGCGCCGACCGCAAGGCCGCGGCGGCCCTGATGCGCCGCTGGTCCCGTACGGCCGAGGAGCTGATGGCCGGGCGCACCCCGGCCGCGGACACCGGAGTCGCGCTGGACGCGGGCCCGTCCTCGCTCACCGTCACCTTCGGCTTCGGCCGCACCTTCTTCGACCGTACGGGGCTGGCCGCGCGGCGTCCGGTCCAGCTCGAACCGCTGCCGGACTTCTCCTCGGACGCGCTGGACGCCGGGCGCAGCAACGGCGACCTGTGGATCCAGATCGGCTCCGACGACGCGCTGGTCGCCTTCCACGCGTTGCGCGCCCTCCAGAAGGAGGCCGGGGACACCGCGCGGCTGCGCTGGCAGATGAACGGCTTCAACCGCACGCCCGGTGCCACCGCGCACCCGATGACCGCCCGCAACCTGATGGGCCAGGTGGACGGCACCAACAACCCCAAGCCCGCCGACCCGGACTTCGACGAGCGGATCTTCGTCGGCCGGGACGCCGGCAGCGGCCCGCACGCCTGGATGCGCGGCGGTTCGTACGCCGTCGTCCGCCGTATCCGGATGCTGCTGGACGACTGGGAGAGGCAGCCGCTGGCCAGGCAGGAGAAGGTGATAGGCCGCCGCAAGGCCGACGGCGCGCCGCTGACCGGCGGCGATGAGCACACGAAGATGGACCTGGACAAGAACGGCCCGGACGGGCTGCCGGTCATCCCGGCCGACGCGCACGCGCGGATCGCGGCGCCGGAGTCCAACCAGGGCGCGGCCATGCTGCGGCGGCCGTTCTCCTTCCACGACGGGTTCCGGGACGACGGGGCCCCGGACGCCGGGCTGCTGTTCGTCTGCTGGCAGGCCGATCCGCTGCGCTCCTTCATCCCCATCCAGCGCAAGCTGGACCGCGGGGACGCGCTCTCGCCGTTCCTGCGGCACGAGGCCAGCGGGCTGTTCGCGGTGCCGCCGGCGGCGGTGGCGGGCGGGTACGTGGGGCAGCCGCTGCTGGAGGGGTGACCGCGGCGACCGGTCACGACACCGGTCGCGGGGACGGACTGCTCACGGAGACGGACCGGTCACGAGGACCGCACCCGGAGGAGGACCGGTCACGAGGACCGCGCCCGGAGGAGGACCGGTCACGAGAGCCGCGCCCGGAGGTGTGCCGGCCGCCGGCTTCCGGTCGGGCCGGGCGGCCGGGCCGGGTAACGTGGCGAGCGGGTGATCGGTCGGGCGGTCCCCACCGGAGCGTGAGGGAGTCAGAGGGAATGTCGGTCAGCCGCTACACGTATCTGGGGCCCGCGGGCACGTTCACCGAGGCGGCGCTGCGCACGCTCCCGGAGTCCGCCACCCGGGAACTGGTCCCGATGGTGTCCGTACCGGCCGCGCTGGACGCGGTGCGGGCCGGTGAAGCGGCGGCCGCGCTGGTGCCGATCGAGAACTCGGTCGAGGGCGGGGTGACCACGACGCTGGACGAACTGGCCGCCGGCGAACCGCTGATGATCTACCGCGAGGTGCTGCTGCCGATCGCGTTCGCGCTGCTCGTACGGCCCGGCACGGACCTGTCGGACATCAAGACGGTCACCGGGCACCCGGTCGCCCAGCCGCAGGTGCGCAAGTGGCTCGCGGAGCACCTGCCGGAGGCGGTGTGGGAGTCGGCGGCCTCCAACGCGGACGGCGCGCGGCTGGTCCAGGAGGGCCGGTACGACGGCGCCTTCGCCGGGGAGTTCGCGGCGGCGACGTACGGGCTGGAACCGCTGGTCACCGACATCCACGACGCGCAGAACGCGGCCACCCGCTTCGTGCTGGTGGGCCGGCCCGCCCGGCCGGCGGCACGCACCGGCGCCGACAAGACCTCGGTCGTGCTGTGGCTGCGCGAGGACCACCCCGGTGCGCTGCTGGAGCTGCTCCAGGAGTACGCCGCCCGTGGCGTCAGCATGATGCGCATCGAGTCCCGGCCGACCGGTGAGGGCATCGGCCGTTACTGCTTCTCGGTGGACTGCGAGGGGCATCTCACGGACCGCCGGGTCGGCGAGGTGCTCATGGCGCTCAAGCGGGTCTGCCGGGAGGTGCGGTTCCTCGGGTCGTACCCGCGGGCGGACCGGGTGCGGGCGAACGTGCGCCCGGACACGGTGGACGAGGCGTTCACGGACGCGGCGGACTGGCTGACGCGCTGCCTGGACGGGCGGGCCTGACGGTTCGGTGCCCACCGGGCCCGACGGCTGGGCCGGTGTCGCGGTGGTGGCCGGGAACGCACGGGTGAAACGGTCCGGGCGGGCGTGAGCGGGCCGCGGGGCGGCTGTCACGGGGTTGCGCGGCGACCGCGCGGGGCCTGGGCTGGGGTGTTGAGGTTGTCCACAAAGTTATCCACAGGCCCGGTTCTCGACCTGGGGATAAGTCGACACGACGGCCACTCCAACTCGGGCAGAGTCGACATATTGCTCTACCGACCCACAGAGATCTCCACAGCGCCGCAGGCCGTCCGCGTCAGCGCAATTCACGCGAACAATCCTTTAGGGCGAGGAAATCCCACACGAAAGAGCGTCGACAAGGGGTTTGTTCGGTGAATCCACGGCAACGGATTCTTGATACGGAACCAGACCTTCCGACTTCCACAGTTCCCACACACAGCCTGTGGATAAGATTTCGGAACTCCCCCACCCCTGTGGACAACCCTGGGTACAACCGCCGTCGCGCTCCGCCCCGGCCCACCCCGTCAACTCCGGCCGTCCACAAGGGAAGCCGGTCCGCACAAGCGGTGCAAATACCCCCGTACCGGCGACGGCGCAAGATTTCCTTGACGATTTTTTCCGCCACTTTCCGGCCGCCCGTACCGCACCCGCACACTCCCTTCCACGCACCGCCCCGCCCCGCCCGCTTCCCGCACGCCCCTTATGCTCCCCTTACGCCCCGGCGTCACGCCGCCTTACCGGGCCGCATCGCCCGGAATTCTCAAAAAGAGATCAATACCCCCAAACCGGACAAAGCGCCACGCGGGAAATATGGCGTCGATCGTCGGTGCCGCACCCCGGTAGCCTGGTGGGGTGATTGACCTTCGCCTGCTCCGTGAGGACCCCGACCGTGTGCGCGCGTCCCAGCGCGCCCGTGGAGAGGACGTCGCGCTCGTCGACGCACTGCTCTCCGCCGACGAGCGGCGCCGGACCTCC
Source organism: Streptomyces sp. NPDC018019 (assembly GCF_044327805.1). Taxonomy (NCBI): domain Bacteria; kingdom Bacillati; phylum Actinomycetota; class Actinomycetes; order Kitasatosporales; family Streptomycetaceae; genus Streptomyces; species Streptomyces sp. NPDC018019. The sequence continues at coordinate 250,621 of NZ_JBIRGD010000003.1, forward strand.
AGCGTCCGCTTCGACGAGCTGCGCGCCGAGCAGAAGTCGCTCGGCAAGCTCATCCCCAAGGCCACCGGCGACGAGAAGGCCGCGCTGCTGAAGAAGGCCGGGGAGCTGTCCGCCGCCGTCAAGGCCGCGGACACCGAGCAGGACGAGGCCAAGGCGGAGACCCAGCAGCTGCTGCTCAGGCTGGGCAACCTGGTCCACCCCGACGTGCCCGTCGGCGGCGAGGAGGACTTCACGGTCCTGGAGACCGTCGGCACCCCCCGCGACTTCGCGGCCGAGGGCTTCGAGCCCAAGGACCACCTGGAGCTCGGCCAGGCGCTCGGCGCCATCGACGTCGAGCGCGCCGCCAAGGTCTCCGGCTCGCGCTTCTACTACCTGACCGGCATCGGCGCGCTCCTGGAGCTCGCGCTGGTCAACGCCGCCATCGCGCAGGCCACCGAGGCCGGTTTCACACCGATGCTCACCCCTGCGCTGGTGCGCCCGCACGCCATGGAGGGCACCGGCTTCCTCGGCCAGGCCGCGGAGAACGTGTACCACCTGGAGAAGGACGACTACTACCTCGTCGGCACCTCCGAGGTCCCGCTCGCCGCGTACCACATGGACGAGATCATCGACGCGGACCGGCTGCCGCTGCGCTACGCGGGCTTCTCGCCGTGCTTCCGCCGCGAGGCCGGTACGTACGGCAAGGACACCCGCGGCATCTTCCGCGTCCACCAGTTCGACAAGGTCGAGATGTTCTCGTACGTCGACCCCGAGGACGCCCAGGCCGAGCACCAGCGCCTGCTGGACTGGGAGAAGCAGTGGCTGACCGGCCTGGAGCTGCCCTTCCAGGTGATCGACGTGGCCACCGGCGACCTGGGCGCCTCCGCCTCGCGCAAGTACGACTGCGAGGCGTGGATCCCCACCCAGGGCAAGTACCGCGAGCTGACCAGCGCCTCGAACTGCGACGAGTTCCAGGCCCGCCGCCTGTCGGTCCGGATGCGTACGAACAAGGACGGCAAGCAGCAGGTCAAGCCGCTCGCCACGCTCAACGGCACGCTCTGCGCGGTGCCCCGCACCATCGTGGCGATCTTCGAGAACCACCAGCAGGCGGACGGCTCCGTGCGCGTGCCCGAGATGCTGCGCCCGTACCTGGGCGGCCGGGAGATCCTGGAGCCCGTCAACCGGTGACCACCGCCCCCGAGCCCGCCCACCGGCCCACGCCGGCCCGTCCGCTGCCGTACCGGCTCGTCGCGACCGACCTCGACGGCACGCTGCTGCGGCACGACGACACGATCTCCGCGCGCACCCGCGCCGCCCTGGCCACGGCCACGGCGGCCGGGGCCGCGCACATCGTCGTCACGGGCCGCGCCGTGCCGTGGACCCGGCACATCCTCGACGCGCTGGACTACGACGGCATAGCGGTGTGCGGGCAGGGCGCGCAGGTCTACCACGCCGGTGAGCACCGGCTGCTGACCTCGGTCACGCTGGACCGGCAGCTCGCCGGGCTGGCCCTGGCCAAGATCGAGGCGGAGGTCGGCCCGCTGTTCCTGGCCGCGAGCCGGGACGGCCTGGACGGCGAGGTGCTGGTCACCCCCGGCTACCGCATCCAGGAAGGCCCGCTGCCGCACCTGATGATCGACGGGCCCGGCGACCTGTGGGCGGCCCCCATCAACAAGATCTACATCCAGCACCCGACGCTGGGCGACGACGAGCTGGCCCGCGCCGCGCGGCAGGCCGCCGGCGACCTGGTCGGCGTGATCATGGCCGGCGAGGGCGTCGTCGAACTCCTCCCGCTCGGCCTCTCCAAGGCCACCGGCCTCTCCCTCGCCGCCCGCCGACTGGGCGTGAAGGCCGCGGACACGATCGCCTTCGGCGACATGCCGAACGACATCCCGATGTTCGGCTGGGCCGCGCACGGCGTGGCGATGGCCAACGCCCACGAGGAACTGAAGGCCGTCGCGGACGAGATCACGGCCGCCAACGACGAAGACGGCATCGCCGTCGTCCTGGAGCGGCTGTACGGCGCCTGAGGCGCCTGCGACGCCCCGGCCCGTTCGCGTCGGTCCTCTTTTCGGAACGTACGCGCGACCTCATGCCCGAGACGGGGTAACTGTACGTTTATCGACTCGTTGTCCCCTGTGCGTGGAGGCAACTGGAGTTCGAGGCGTCGAGAGACCGTGAAGTGCTGGGGTTTGCCGGTGACGGCCGTGAAGCGGTGCAACCGTACGGCTGAGATCCGGACATAGAGGTAGTGGCATCCGTGAGCAGCCTCCGCTCCTGAGCCCTGGATACGGGCGTTCAGTCCAGGGGGACGGCGTGTCCCTCTGGAACCGTTCCGGTTTGAGTGGAGGGCATTCCCATGCCACCCGAAGCTGTACTGCTGGAGTCGCGGGCGATGCGCGACAGTGTGATGGGCCGCACCGAGGTCCTCGACAAGGTGAAGGCGCTTGTGCTGCTGCCCGACGGGCTGCATGTCACGACGCGGATGGTCGCCGAGTACTTCGAGGTGGGCGACCGCGCCGTCAACAGCCTGATGCGAAGGCATCGGGCGGAGCTGTCCGAGAACGGGATGCACGTTCTCAAGGGCTCTGACCTGCGGGTTTTTGAAAGCTCCAACTTGAAGCTTTCAGCCGGGAGTTATCCACAGGGCCGCGCCCACCTCACCCTCTACACCCGCCGAACCATCCTCAACATCGCCATGCTCCTCCGCGACAGCGAGGTCGCGCGGACGGTGCGTACGTATCTCCTCGACGTCGAGGAGAGCGCGCGGGGGCGGGCCGAGGAGCCCCGGCAGGCCGAGCCGGCGCCGACCCTGGAGTCCCTCGACCACCGCCTCACCCGCGTCGAGTCCTCCCTCGCGGACGTCGGGCCCGTGCTCCGGGACCTCGGCCCGGTGATCGGGCGTATCTCCGTGCGGCTCGACCGGCTGGACCGGCGGCTGGACGCCACGAACCGGGTCGTGTGCGCGATGAGTGAGCGGCTCAGTGATCTGGCGGAGGATGTCCGGGAGTTGCGTTCCGGTCCGCGTCCGCTGCCCCGGCCGCACCGGCACCCGGGGTCAAGGGCCAGGCGGCGAGACCAAGGGTGAGCGCGATGGCGTGTCCGAAGTCGGTGAAGGTGGCGCCGGACAGGAGCGGGACGCCGAAGAAGCCGAGGACGGACGCGAGATAGAGGTGGCGCCAGGGCGGCGGCAGCCGGTAGGTGATCAGGCCGGCTGCCGCCGCCAGGCCGTACGAGACGCCGATGTCGACGACGTGCGTCATGGAGCGCGGCAGCCGGTGGCCCTCGATGGCGAGCAGGACCAGCTCCTGGCCGGCGAGGGTGGCGGTGATGTGGGCGACGCCGACGGTCAGCAGCCAGCGCCAGGTGCCCAGCCAGCGCTCGACGTTGGCGTGCACCAGCTCGAAGAGGACCGCGTACAGGAGGAAGGAGGCCGGGTTTTCGATCCAGAAGCCGCTGATGAGCAGGGAGGAGAGGGGGTGCCGGTTGAGTTCGTGGATGTTGCTGCTGGTGCGGTGGAGGAGGAAGTCGCCCAGCCCTTCGGTGGCGCCGGCGACGACGAGACTGGTGACGCCGATGACCAGCAGCCAGATGTGGGTGCCGGGCGCGGACCGTACCCAGGCCGCCACCCGGGCGGCCGGTGCGGAGGGCAGGACGGGCTTCATCGCGCGCGGGCCGGCGGTGGGGCGGCGGTGAACGGACCGGAGACGATCCGGCCCCTGCCGTGCGGGCCGGCTCCCTTGACGCGGCGGATCAGCGGTGACGACTCCATGTGCCGGACGCCGGGCAGCGCCGCGATCCGGGTGGTCAGGTACGTGTACAGGGCGCGCACGTCGGGGCACAGGACCGACGCGAAGAGGTTGTGCGGGCCGGTGGTCGCGCAGGCGAAGGCCACCTCGGGGTGCTGCGCCAACGCCTCCCCGGTATCGGCCAGTTCACTGGGGGCGACGGAGAGCCAGAGGGAGACCATGACGCCGAAGCCGAAGTGCCGGGCGTCGTAGTCGACGTCGTAGTAGAGGATGCCGTCGGCGCGCAGTTCGGCCAGCCGGCGGCGGACGGTGGACTGGGACCAGCCGGTGGCCGTGGCCAGGTCGGCGAGGCCGGTGCGGCCGTCCTCGGCGAGCGCGTCCAGGAGGCGCCGGTCGGCCGCGGTGAGTGTGACGGGCGACGTGCTCGCGGGCGGCGCGCCGGTCCGCCGGTCGGCCGCGGCGGACGCCGGGTGGCGCAGCCGCGCCGCCTGTTCCTCGGTCAGCGCGCCGGACTTGTTGACCAGGCCCAGCGGGCCGCCGAAGAACTCGTGCAGCATGCAGTGCGCGGTGACGCCGACGACGCTCGGGGTACGCGGCAGTTTCTGGAGGAGGAGCGCGTCGCTGTCCCGGCTGCCGGCGGCGCGGCAGACGGCGCCGATCTCGGTGCCGCCGGACATCAGGCTCACCCACGACGTGTCGGGGCGCCGGGCCAGCGCCTCGGCGACCGCGACCGCCGCGTCGGGCGTGCACTGGACCCGTACGAGCCACTCGGTCTCGCCGAGGGCGGGCGGGTCGGTGAGCCCCAGCACCTTGATCATGCCCGCGCCGCGCAGCCGGCCGTAGCGGCGGGCGACGGTCTGGTCGGAGACGCCGAGGACCTCGGCGATACGGCTGAAGGGCGCCCGGCCGTCGAGCTGGAGAGCGTGGACCAGACCGCGGTCCAGATCGTCGAAGCCGTCGGTTTTCACCAGGAAAGGCTAACCCGTGTCGGATTACGCCGCACAGGACGCCGTGGCTGGGAGCGACGGGGGCGCGGACCGGACTCTGGTGCGGGGGAACGGAACGAACGACGACACAGGTTTCAGCGAAACCTCACCGACCACAGAGGATCTCGATGCACAACGGGCGGAACAGATGGTGGCCCCTGGTCGCCATCACCCTGGGCAACTTCATGTTGCTCGTGGACGTGACGATCGTGAACACGGCGCTGCCACGGATAGCCGACGGCCTGCACGCCTCCTTCACCTCCTTGCAGTGGGTGATGGACATCTATGCGCTGGCGCTGGCCGCACTCCTGATGGTGGCCGGTTCGGCGGCCGACCTGTTCGGGCGCCGCAAGCTGTACCTGGCGGGGTTCGCGGTGTTCGCGCTGGCCTCGCTGGCCTGCGGCCTGGCGCCCGACGAGGGCGTGCTGATCGCCGCACGGGCGGTGCAGGGCCTGGGGGCGGCGGCGATGTTCGCCACCAACACGCCGCTGCTGATGGCCGCGTACCAGGGCCGGGACCGCGGGGTGGCCTTCGGCGTCTGGGGCGGTACGGGCGGCGCCGCGGCGGCCGTCGGCCCGGTGCTGGGCGGGGTGCTGACCCAGTACGTGGACTGGCGGGCGATCTTCCTGGTCAACCTGCCGCTGACGGCGGTGGCCGTGTGGATCACCCTGCGGTCGGTGCCCGAGTCGCACGGCGACCGCACGGGGCGCATCGACTGGCCGGGCGCTGGTGCGTTCACCCTCTGCGCGGGCGCACTGACGTACGGACTGATGCGCGGCGGCGAGGAGGGCTGGACGGAGTCCGGCACGCTGCTGTCGCTGGCGGTGGCCCTGCTGGCGCTGGTCGTCTTCGTGGCCGTGGAACGCCGTACGGACCAGCCGCTGCTGGACCTCAAGCTGCTGCGGCGCCCGGCCTTCGCCGTGCTGATGGCGGCGGCGCTGCTGCTCCAGGCCGCGGCGTTCCCGTACCTGACCTACGTGGGCCTGTGGGTGCAGAACATCCTGGGCCTGAGCCCGGTGATGGGCGGTGTCGCGGTGCTGCCGATGGCGGCGGCGTCGATGGCCGTGGGCATGTTCGGCGGCCGGTTCCTGCACCGCCTGGCGCCGCAGCTGCCCATCGGCATCGGGCTGCTGCTGATCGGCGCCGGTCCGCTGCTGCACGTCCTGCTGCTGGACGACGGCTCCGGCTGGGGGGTCCTGGTGCCGGGGCTGCTCATCAGCGGCGTCGGCATCGGCGTGGCCATGCCGGTGCTGGTCTCGGCGGCGCTGGGAGCGGCCCCGCCGCAGCGCGCCGGTATGGCCAGCGGCGCGGTGAACACCTTCCGCCAGCTCGGCTACGCGTTCGGCATCGCGATCCTCGGCACGGTCTTCACACAGGGCGTGCGGTCCGCGGGCGCCCACGCCGACTCCGGTGCCGGGTACGTCGCGGGCCTGTCCCGGGTGTCCCTGGTCGCGGGCATCGTGGCGGTGCTGACCGGCCTGCTGGTCCTGGCCGTCGTCCGCAACCGGCCCGCGGACCGGCCGGCTCCGGTCACCGCGGATACGACGGACAGCGGCGCGGCCCCGAAGGCCCCCGCCGGAACGGCCGGTGCCGAGCCGCCGGTCGGCGCGCACCGGGGGTGACGGCAGTAACGGACGGCCGCCCCCGGACGGCCGTCCGGGGGCGGCAGCGGCGAACCGCCAACCAGGGTGACGGCGGCACCGCACGACGGCGTCCCGCCGGGGCCGGTCCGGGCAGGCCCGGCCCGGCGGGGCGGCCCCCCGTCAGGCCGGCCCGCGGCGGTCGGTCCCCGGCAGACCGGCCCCCGGCGGGTCGGCCCCCGGAACCGTTCGGCGCCGAAGCCGGTTCCAGGTGGCCGCCCTGGCCGTACTCCGATCCTCCTCGCGCCCACGCACCCAAGTCAATCCGCGGGTTTTCTTCCAAACCTCTTAGCTGTAGCTTGGGTTGGTGACCCTTGACGACCTCCGTGTCTTCGTCGCCGTCTGCGACGCGGGCAGTCTCAGCGCCGTCGCCCGCGACCTGGGATGTACGCAGTCGGCGGTGAGCCAGCGCGTCAAGCGGCTCGAACGGGAGGCGGGCATCGGCCTGGTGGAGCGGCGGCCGCGCGGTGTGGCCCCCACCCAGGCCGGCCGCATCCTGCACCGCGCCGCGAGCGGTTCCCTCGGCGAACTCGACCTGGCGCTGCGCCGGCTGGCCGACCTGCGCCGGGGTGACGGCGGCACGCTCCGGATCACCACCGGAGCGACGACCGTACGGCACTTCATGTCGGCGGCGGTGGTCGCCTTCCGTGCCCGTCACCCGCACGTCGACCTGGAGTTCCAGACCGAGAACTCCGGCCGCCGCTGCTGCGAGGCGGTGGCCGACGGCACCGCCGAACTGGCCTGGATCACCATCGGCCCGCCCGTCCGCGGCATCGAGCAGCACCCGGTGCTGGAACTGCCGTGGGTGCTGGCCGTCCGCCGCGACGACCCGCTCGCCGCGCGCGACCACATCGAGCCGGGGGAACTGGCCGGCGGCCTGTCCGGAATCCGGCACATCCGGCTGCCGGAGAACTCCGTTTCCCGGATGCGGCTCGACGGGCACCTGGGACGGCCGGGGACCGGGCCGGGCGCCGCCGCCGCGCCCGCCAGCGTGGCCGACTGGGACACCGCGATGCTGCTCGCCGAACTGGGCGTCGGGCACGCGGTGGTGCCGGACCTGCCCGGCCGGCGCGGCGCCGACCACCCGGACCTGCGGCTGATCCCGGTCCCGGGACTGCCGCCGCTGGCGACCGGCTGGGCGGTACGGCGGTGGGCCGCGCTGAGCCCGGTGGCGGTGGAGTTCGCCGAAACGGTGAACGCCTCACTCGGCGGCTCCGGGCCGGTGCGCAAGAGCGGACACAGCCCCGTTCACGCACACTGAAGCACGCGCGCTTCCATGCGCCCCCTCGCGCTCCGGCGCACAGGAGGCGCACGGACCGCCCGCAGCCGGCGCTCACCGCGCGACGATCGGCTCCTGCAACTCGGTCACCCACCGCTCCCGGTCCGCCGGGCAATCGAGCGTCAGCTCCCGCGGGTACCCCGCGGAGCGGTAGGGACTGCCGGCGAGCCAGCGGGCCAGCGTCTGCGCGGTGGGCAGCACCCGTTCCATCGGGCCGCGGTGCACCACCGTGGCCGCCTGCTCGACGGCCGGCAGGACCACGACCTCGACGTCGCGGGGCGGCGGCACGGTGGCCGGGACCGTGACCGCCGCGTGCACCGTGATCCGGTCCCCGCCCTCCGGCGCGTCCTCGTAGTACGCGACGGCCGGCCCCGACGGCTCGACGCCCGCCGCGGCCAGCCGCCGGAACAGCTCGGCGTACAGCGGCTGGACGACCGGGCCGATGTCCTCGGGCCCGAAGCTCGCCGCGGTGCCGGTCAGTTCGGCGACCCGTACCGCCTCGATCCGCTTGACCACCACCTCCTCCTCGGCCGGCCGCCCCTCGTCCTCGATCGTCCGGAGCCTGGCCTCGACCCGGGCCAGCCGGGCGCCCGCCGCGGTGACCGCCGCCGCCAGCTCGGCCCGGCGCAGCCGCAGCATGCCGCGCAGTTCCGCCGCGCTCACCTGCTCGTCCAGGATGACCGCGATCTGCTGGAGGCTGAAGCCGAGGTCCTTGAGGGCGATGATGCGGTTGAGGCGGGCGAGCTGCCCGGCCTCGTAGGAGCGGTAGCCGGTGACCGGGTCCGTACGGGCCGGGCGCAGCAGGCCGATGGCGTCGTAGTGCCGCAGCATGCGGGCCGACACCCGGCCGTGGCCGGCGAAGTCTCCGATGGTGAACATGACGTCTCCAGTGCAGGGCTTGCCACGATGTGAAGGTCGAGGGGCGGGCCGGCGGACGGAACGATCCTCGTGGAAGACCGGCGGGAACGCGCCGCGAACGGGCCGATGCCGGGGCGTGGGCACGGGCCTGCGCCGGGTCGTGCGTCCTCGCCGTGCACCGGAGCGTGCGCCGGGGCACCAGCATCGCGTCAAGGGGCGTCCACGGGCCGTCAACGATGCGTCAGTACGCCGCCGAGCGCATGCCGGTACGGGCATAGCGTCGAGGAGGAGCCCCGGCACTTCTTCCCACCGGTCCGGGGCCAGTCCTGTGCGAGGAGCGACACCGTGTCCCAGCAGCACCTGTACGCGGAAGATCCCGAACCTGCCGAACGCGTCCCGGCCGGGCTGCTGTTCGTCCCCGTCCGGCCGGGCCCCGCGGGCTGTACGGCCCGCCTGTTCCGCACCCCGCTCGGCGGCCGTACCGCCGTCGGCTTCACCTCCCCGCAACGGCTCGCCGCGGCGCTCGGCGCCGACCAGCCGTGGATCAGGCTCGCCGAGCCCGCGCTGCGCGCCCTCGCCGAACCGCTCGGCGCCGGCGTCCTGACCGTGGACCCGCGCCTCGCCCCGGGTGCCTCCCGCACGCCGCTGCTGCGGGCCGTCTGAGAAGGGGCGTACGACCACCATGACCGTGACGACCACGACACCGCAGCAGCCCGTGGGACAGCGGACCGCGCCGCCCGGCGCCCGCGCCGCCGGCCTCTCCGTCTGGCCCGCCTCGGCGGCCGAGCTGCCCGACGCCGACCTCACCGTCGGCGGTGTCCGCCTCACCGAACTCGCCGCCCGCTTCGGGACCCCCGCCTACGTCCTGGACGAGGCCGAGGTCCGCGCCCGCTGCCGCGCCTACCTGCGCGCCTTCCCCGACGCGGACGTCCTGTACGCGGCCAAGGCGTTCCTGTGCCGGGCCATGGCCCACTGGGTGCGGGAGGAGGGCCTGGGCCTGGACGTCTGCTCCGCCGGCGAGCTGGAACTCGCCGTCACCACCGGCTTCCCGCCCGACCGGATCGTGCTGCACGGCAACGCCAAGAGCCCCGACGACCTGCGCGCCGCGCTGCGCCTGGGCGTCGGCCGGATCGTCATCGACAGCACCTCCGAGATCGCCCGGCTCGCCGCCGCGGTCCCCGCGGGCACCCGGCAGCAGGTCCTCGTACGGGTGGTGCCGGGCATCGCCGCCGGCGGGCACGCCAAGATCCGTACCGGCACCGACGACCAGAAGTTCGGCCTCTCCCTGGCCGACGGCTCGGCGCAGCACGCCGTCACCCGCATCCTGGGCCAGCCGCGGCTGCACCTGGTGGGGCTGCACTGCCACCTGGGCTCGCAGATCACCACCGTGAAGCCGTATCTGTCGGCCGTACGGCGGCTCGTCGGCCTGCTGGCCCGTATCCACGAGCAGCACGGCGTCACGCTGCCGCAGCTGGACATCGGGGGCGGCCACGGCGTCGCCTACCGGCCCGGCGAGGCAGATCTGGACATCGCGGCGCTGGGCGCCAAGGTACGGGCCGAGCTGGCCGGCGGCTGCGCCGCGGCCGGGCTGCCGGTGCCCCGCCTGACCGTCGAGCCGGGCCGCGCCATCGCGGGCCCGTCCGGCGTCGCCCTGTACCGGGTGCTGTCCGTCAAGCGGACCGGTGAGCGCACCTTCGTGGCCGTCGACGGCGGGATGAGCGACAACCCGCGGCCCGCGCTGTACGGGGTGCGGTACGCGCCCCGGCTGGTCGGACGCCGGTCGTCGGCCGCGCCGGCGCCGGTGAGCGTGGTGGGCCGGCACTGCGAGGCGGGCGACGTGCTCGCGGCCGACGTACCGCTGCCGGGTGACATCCGGCCCGGCGACCTGATCGCCGTGCCGGTGGCGGGCGCGTACCACCTGTCCATGGCCTCGGGTTACAACCTCGTGGGCCGCCCGCCGGTGGTCGCGGTCGCGGACGGGCACGCCCGGATCCTGGTACGGCGCGAGTCCCTGGCGGACATCCAGGAGCGCGACATCGGGCTGTGATCCGCAGGGGCGGGGCCCCGTCCGGACGGTGTGACATGCACGGAGCGACGAACTCCGTGCATGTTGCATCGATCGGTTGTAGGATGACAGGGCAACCGGCCGGCCGCCGGTTGTCCGCACTGTCGGCCAGGACCGGGTGGGAACGGGTTCGGACCGGATGAGACCGGATCGGATCAGCCCGCTCCGGACCGGCCCGTACCGGATCGAGGAGACGCGCATGGCGTTGCAGGCAGCGGGGCGGCAGTCCCTCGTGGACACCGTCGTCGACACCCTGCGCGCCCAGCTGGCCGCCGGCACCTGGCCGGTGGGCGAGCGCATCCCCACCGAACACGCGCTGGCCGAGCAGCTCCAGGTGGGACGGAACACCGTCCGCGAGGCCGTACGGGTCCTCGTGCACGCCGGCATGCTGCGCTCCCGGCAGGGCGAGGGCACCTTCGTCCGCTCCCAGGCCGATCCGGGCGACATCATGCGCGGCGTCCAGCGGGCCGGGGTCCGGGACGTGCTGGAGCTGCGCATCGCCCTGGAGGCCGAGGCCGCCCGCCTGGCGGCCCGGCGGCACCGGCCGGAGGACCTGGAGCGGATGCGGGCCGCGCTGAACGCACAGGCCGCGCTGGAGGCCGCCGACGGGCAGCCCTTCGGCGGCGACCTGGAGCTGTACGCCGACCACGACGTGGCCTTCCACCGGGCCGTCGTGGAGGCCGCGCACAACACCGCCCTGACCGCCACGTACGGCTGGTTCAGCAGCTCCGTACGCGAGGCCCTGGTCTCCTCGCTCGGCGACGAGCAGATGCCGCGCATGGTGCACGGCGATCACCGGGCCGTCCTGGACGCCATCGCGTCCGGCGATCCGGAGGCGGCGGAGAAGGCCGCCCGCGCGCTGCTGGAGCCGCCGAAACGGGCGGTGGAGAAGCTGCTCGCGGAGCGGTGAGCGGGGCCGGGAGGCCGGTGCGTACGGGCGGGGACGCGTTCCGCCGTGCGGAGCGGCGGCCACGCCCGCGGAGGCGTCCCCTCCCGTATCCCTCGCAGAAACGTTCCTTCGCCCTCACCCCACGGCCCCGGGCCGCCCCCGTACGACCGCCGCACCACCGCACGACCCACGCAAGGAGAGGTACGCACCCATGTCAGGGACCCGGTCCGAAGCACCACTGATCGACGCCGAGGAGGACCTGACCCCGGCGCCGCCGGTCGCCGCGGCCCGCCGCCGGCTGCGCGCACACCCGGCCCTGGTCCTGCTCGGCATCGTGCTCGCCTCACTGAACATGCGCGCCGCGCTGGCCGGTGTCTCGCCCCTGGTGAGCGAGATCGGCGAGCACTACCACCTGGCCGCCACCGCGAGCAGCCTCGTGACGACCATCCCGCTGGTCTTCATGGGGCTCGGTTCGATCGCCGCGCCGAAGCTGGCCCGCCGCTGGGGCACCGAGGCGGTGCTGTGCGGCGCGCTGGTCCTGCTGTGCGGCGGCATCCTGCTGCGCATCGCGCCGCCGGTGGTCGCGCTGTTCGTGGGCTGCGCGGTGGTCGGTACGTCCATCGCCCTGCTGAACGTCCTGATGCCCGGCCTGATCAAGCGGGACTTCCCGGAGAAGGCCGCGGGCATGACCGCCCTGTACTCGACGGCGATGATCCTCGGCGCCACCGTCTCGGCCGCCTCCGCCGTGCCGCTGGAGAACGCGCTGGGCGGCTGGCAGGGCTCGCTGGCCTCGTGGGCGCTGCTGGCCGCGGTCGCCGCCGTCGTCTGGATCCCGCAGGCGGTGCTCGCCCGGCGCGGTACGCGGCACGGGCAGGCCGCCGCGACGCCCGCGCACACCACCGAGGACGGGCCGAGGCTGAGCCGTTCCCCGCTGGCCTGGCAGGTCACGCTCTTCATGGGCTCGCAGTCGCTGATCGCGTACGTGATGATCGCCTGGATGCCGACGGTCTTCACCGACCACGGCATGAGCAAGGCCACGGCCGGGCTGGTCTTCGCCTTCAGCACGCTGGTGCAGATGGCCGGTTCGTTCGTGGTGCCCATGCTCGCCGGCCGGATGCGGCGGCAGCGGCTGCTGGCCGTCGCCGTCACCGCCCTGATGGCCTGCGGCATCGTCGGCCTGCTGGTGGCGCCGGTGGCCGGCGCCTGGGTCTGGGCCGTACTCCTGGGCATCGGGCAGGGCGGCGCGCTCGGGCTGGCGCTGACGATGATGGTGCTGCGCTCCGGCGACGCGCACACCGCCGCCCGCCTCTCGGGCATGGCCCAGACCTGGGGCTATCTGCTCGCCGCCGCCGGACCGCTGGTGCTCGGCGCGGTGCACCAGGCGACCCGTGGCTGGACGGTGCCGATCGTGCTGCTGCTGGTCGTCTGCGCGGGGCTGGTCATGCTGGGGATGGGCGCGGGGCGCGACCGGCGGATCGGCGCCTGACGCCCTGCCGTTGACGAAGGCCCCGGGGCCCCGCTCACCGTTTTCGCGGTGAGCGGGGCCGCTTCCGTAGTGGTCCGGCTTGACCTTCACGCCGACGTCAAGGTCGAGAGTGCCGTCATGGACAGTTCGGACCACCTCACCTTCAACCAGCGCGTCATCGCGGAGTTCCGGGCCAACCAGGGCCGCGTGGGCGGCGAGTTCGCCGGTCAGCCGCTGCTCCTCTTGACCACCACCGGGGCGCGGTCCGGTCTGCCGCGTACCACTCCGGCCCTCTACCTGCCGGACGGCGCGGACCGGCTCGCCGTCTTCGCCTCCAACGGAGGCTCGCCCACCGCGCCGGCCTGGTTCCACAACCTGACCGCCCACCCTCTGGCGACGGTCGAGGTCGGCACCCGTACCCACCAGGCGCGCGCCGCCGTAGCCGCAGGTGAGGAGAGGGACCGGCTGTGGGGCCGGCAGGTGGCGGCCCACCCGCAGTTCGCCGCCTTCCAGGAGCGCGCCGGGCGACGCATCCCGGTCGTGGTGCTCACTCCCTGGGAGGCCCGCGCCTGACTTTCACATCTGCGGCAGTGGATGCGACGGGGATTACGCTCCCTCCCGTAAGCGCTCGTCGGAAGGGAGCACCATGCGCATCGGGGAGCTGGCCCGCGCGACCGGTACGACGACCCGGGCCCTGCGCTACTACGAGGAGCAGGGCCTGCTGCGCCCCGACCGGTCGTCGAACGGCTACCGGCACTACGGAGACGGCGCGGTGCGCACCGTGGAGAACATCCGGCTGCTGCTGGCCTCCGGCCTCACCACCGACGACCTGCGCCGCATCGACGGCTGCCTGAGCGACGAGCCGACCGGGGGCCACGCCTGCACGGACCCCGCCCCCAAGGCCGAGGTCTTCGAACAGCGGCTCTTCCTGATCCAGCAGCGCATCAACGACCTCAGCGCCGTACGCGACCAGCTCCTCGACCGGCTCTCCGAGCTGCGCCGGCCGCCCGGCGCGAGCGGTCCGGCGCCCTCAAGGGCGGAGTCCGCGGCGCGTTGAGCGGCCGGCGCTTCCGGTGAACCCGTGATTCCCGGTGCCACCCGCCACGTGCCGCCGCCTGCCGGGCGGGGTGCTGCCTTACCGTGCCCCCATGAGCGATGTGCAGTACACGGGCCACAGGTCCCGCTCGCGGCTCACCCGCCGGGGCCGGCTCCTCCTGGCCGCCGGCCTCTGCGCCCTCCTGGCGCTCATCGTCGTCCTCGTGACGCGCCTGCTCGGCGGTCCCGGCCGTCCGCCCCTCACCATCCCGGAGGGCAGGCGCGCCACCCAGGTGTACGCGGCGGTCGACAAGGCCCTCGATGTCGCGCCCGGCACCACGGAGAAGGCCGCGAGGAGCGCCCGCCTGAAGCTGCCCGAGGAGGCCGGTGGCAATCCGGAAGGGTTCCTCTACCCCGCGACGTATCCGGTGGACGACGACACCACGCCCGAGTCGCTGCTCTCGTTCATGACCGACACCGCGGCCGACAAGCACGCCGCCGACGGCATCCGTACGTACCGCACGGTGATCATCGCCTCCGTCGTGCAGGCCGAGGCCGACCGGCCCGCCGACATGGGCAAGGTCGCCCGGGTCATCGAGAACCGGCTCGACCGGGGCATGCCCCTCCAGATGGACTCGACCATCAACTACGCCCTCGGCCGCAGCTCGCTCAACACCAGCCACGCGGACACCAGGCTCAACAGCCCGTACAACACCTACCGGCACAAGGGCCTGCCGCCGACCCCGATCGGCAACCCCGGCCAGGACGCGCTCCGGGCCGCGGCCCGGCCGCCCGCCGGTGACTGGCTGTACTTCGTGACGGTCGCGCCGGGCGACACCCGGTTCACCGCCGACTACGTGCAGCACCGCGCGAACGTACGGGAGTTCAACCGGCGGCAGGGGCGGTAGCCCCGCCGGACCGCCTCCCGCGGCCGGTCCGGGCCCGGTGTCAGTGGCGGCAGGTATAACTCCTGCCATGGCACTGACGTGGAAACTTGTCATCGACAGCACGGACGCGGCGGTCCTCGCGGACTTCTGGGCAGCGGCCCTGGAGTACGAGGTCGAGGACCCCAGCGCCCTCATCGGACAGCTGCTGGCCGCCGGTCACCTCGGCGAGAAGGCGGTGGCCGAGCACGGCGGCCGCAAGACCTTCCGCGGTTACGCCGCCATCCGCCACCCCGACGACCCGTACGACGAGACCAGCGGCGTCGGCCGCGGGAGACGCCTGCTCTTCCAGGACGTACCGGAAGGCAAGACGGTCAAGAACCGCCTGCACATCGACATCCACAGCGGCCCCGAAGGCCTGGAGGGACTGGTGTCCCGGTTGGAGGGTTTGGGAGCGACCCGCGTCCGCGAGGTGAACCAGGGCCCCGCCGGCCACTGGTGGCTCATGCAGGACCCGGAGGGCAACGAGTTCTGCGCGGCGTAGGGCGGGCGGTGGTGTTCGCGCGAGTGAACAGCGGCATCAGAACGCGCGAGATGCCTCGTCACGGCCCCTGAGACCTCGACGTGTGCGGACGCCGGGCGAGGCCGCACACGCACGGCGCCCGGCCGGGAACTCCCAGCCGAGCGCCTGCTTTTCGTGGACGTCGCCGCGCCTACTCCTCCCCCGCCAGCGTCAGCGCCCGCAGCTTGCGGGACGCGTACCAGGTCGCCAGGCCCGTGACGGCCACCAGGAGGACGACCGCCAGGGGCAGGCCCACCTCGGAGGTGACCGCCCCTTCCGCGCCGATCTTCTGGCCCACCGCGAGCGCCCACTGCTGCACGCTCAGCGTCCGCGCGCCCGGCACCAGGTTGCCGAACAGCGTCTCCCACACCAGGGCGTAGACCAGGCCGAAGACGACCGCGTGCCGGCTGACCGTGCCGAAGAAGAGGAACAGCGCGCTGTACGCGACGGAGGCGACGGCCGCGGCGACCGCGTACGCCACCGCGATCTGCTGGCTGTTGCCGTTCAGGATGAACCCGGCGATCAGCACCGGGATCGCCGAGAAGGCCGCCGTCACACCGATCGCCACCACCAGCTTGGTGATGATGATCGAGGACCGGCGCAACGGCTTGGCCAGCAGGTAGACGACCGAGCCGTCGTCGATCTCCGGGCCGATCGCGCCCGTACCGGCGATGACGCCGATCAGCGGCACCATCGTGGCGAGCGCGAACGTGCCCAGGACGCCGTTTGCGGTGGAGTCGTCGGCGCCGGTCAGGGCCCGTACGGCGACGGCGATGACGATCAGGAGGGCGGGCAGCGCGAACAGGATGAGCGCGCGGCGCCGGCCGAGCAGGGCCCGGTAGGTGAGCCGGGCGACGGTGGGGTTGAAGACCGCCGGGGCCGCCGAGGGGCCCGCGGCGGGCGCCGGGGACGGGTCCGGCCGGACCGATGAGGTCGCTGACATCGCTTCCAGGCTCCTTTCAGGCCGCGACGAGGTAGGAGAAGACCGATTCCAGGGACTCGTCGGAGGGCGAGACCGTCAGGAGGCGGATGCCGTGCTCGCGGGCGACCCGCGGCAGCAGGGCGGTGAACCGCGGGAAGTCGACGGCCTGGACGCGCAGGGCGCCTTCCTTCAGGTCGACTTCGATGCCGGCCGTGGACGGGTCGGCGATCAGGGCCGCGGCGAGCGCCCGGTCGTCGTCGGAGCGGACGAGGTAGCGGTGCGGCCGGTCCGTCATCAGGCGGCGGATCTTGCGGAAGTCGCCGGACGCCGCGTGCCGCCCGGCCACCACGACCTCGATGTGCGAGGCCAGCTGTTCGACCTCTTCGAGGATGTGGGACGAGAACAGGACCGTACGGCCCTGCTCGCCCATCCGCCGCAGCAGGTCCATCAGCTGCATCCGCTGCCGCGGGTCCATGCCGTTGAACGGTTCGTCCAGCAGCAGCACGGACGGGTCGTGGACCAGCGCCGACGCCATCTTCACGCGCTGGCGCATGCCCTTGCTGTACGTGGCGATCTTGCGGTCCTGCGCGTACTCCATCTCCACGGTGGCCAGCGCCCGCTGTGCGGCGGACTTCCCCAGACCGTGCAGTTCGGCGTTGGCGACGACGAACTCGCGGCCGGTGAGGAAGTCGTACATCGCCTCGCGCTCCGGGACGATGCCGATGTCGCGGTAGATGCCCTCGTTGCGCCAGACGGTGCGGCCGTCGAGGGTGACGGTCCCGCCGGACGGCGCGAGGAAGCCGCCCAGCATGTTGATCAGCGTGGACTTGCCCGCCCCGTTGGGGCCGAGGAGGCCGGTGACGCCGGGACCGATGGTCATGGTGATGTCGTTGACGGCAACGACGTTGCCGAACCAGCGGGAGACGTGGTCGATCTGGATGGTCGTCATGGGCGCGGCCCGTTCCTTCGGGGGGTTCGGAGGGCGGTGGCGGGCGTCGGGCGGGCCTTCGCGGGCCTCGGGGCTTCCGGGTCTTTCAGGGCCGAGGGGCGCGTACGGGCGGCCGTGCGCCGCGTGCGGGCGCTCACAGGCCCGCCTTCCGGTAGCGGCGCATCAGCAGCGCGTACGAGCCCGCGACGGCGCACAGGGTGACCAGGAGCGCCACCAGCCCCGCGGCGGTGGACGGCTGGACCCCGTCGGGGAACGACGCGGTGCCGCCGAGGAACGTCGCCTGCACGCTGTCCACGAGCGTGATGGGCGAGCACAGGGCGAGCCAGCCGACGACCTGCTCCTGGCCCTGGACGGCGGCGATGCCCTGGACGGCGCTCACCGCGGCGTACGGGATCGTCAGCGCGGCGATGACGGCGGCGACGCCGAAGCCGCGGCGCGGGGTCAGCGCGGAGATCACCAGGCCGAGGCCGGCGAACAGCAGCGAGAGCAGCGCCACCGATACCAGACCCTGGGCCAGTCCCTTGGTCTGGTCGGCGAAGTCCAGCTTGGCCAGCAGCGCGCCCACGTAGAGGATCAGCAGCGGCGCGGCGGTCAGGATGAACAGGGCGCTCGCCATCGCGGCGAACTTCGCCACCACGTAGTCGGCCCGCTCGATGGGGCGCGAGAAGTACAGCGGCACCGTCTTGAAGCGCAGGTCGCGGGAGACGGACTGGGGCGCCTGGGCGGCCAGGTAGAGGCCGATGACCGCTTGGAGGTAGATCGCGTACCTGGTGTACGCCACCGGCAGGTCGTTCATCTTCGTGAACACCGCGACCGCCACCATGATGGCCGCCGGCAGGCACATCACGGCGAACAGCAGCATCGGCAGGACCTTCGACTTGGCGGAGCGGCCCAGGCCGTAGGCGCCGCGCAGGCTCTGCGAGAACAGCGACCGGCGGGCGTAGGCGCGGCCGAGGCGGGGGCCGTCGAAGTGGCGGTAGCCGATGTCGTGGATGACGTCCTGCGCCGCGCCGGCGGTCGCGGGGGTCCGGGTCTCAGGCGGCATCGGGGGCGCCTCCGTCCTTGGGGGCTCGGTGGGCGGTCGTCGCGGAGGCGGCCGGGCGGGCCGCCGCGGGCCGCGCGCCGTCCGGGCTCCGGGGGTCCCCGACCGCCGGCGCGGACGCCGCGTCGTCGCTCTGGAAGACCTCGGATATGCGGTGCCGGCGCTGTTCCATCCGGACCAGGCCGAGCCCCAAGTCCGCGACGGTGTCGCGCAGCAGGTCGTACGTCTCCTCGCCGGTGGCCTCCACGTACAGCAGGTGGGCGGCGGAGGCCACGCCCTGCGAGCCGGGGGACGCGGTGGTCACCGCGACGCCCGCGCGGGCCAGTGCGGCACGCAGCGCCGCAGTGCCGTCCGGGTGTTCGTCGGTGTCCGTGACCTCGACGGCCAGGGAGGTGGTGAGCTGGGTGAAGTCGTCGGTGGCGGAGGAGCGCAGCAGCTTGCCGCCGTCGATGACGACGACGTGGTCGCAGGTGCGCTCCAGCTCGCCCAGGAGGTGTGAGGTGACCAGGACCGATATGCCGAACTCGGTGTACACGCGGCGGATCAGGCCGAGCATCTCGTCGCGGCCGACCGGGTCCAGACCGTTGGTCGGCTCGTCCAGGAAGACCAGCTGCGGGTCGTGGACGAGCGCCTGGGCCAGCTTGACCCGCTGCTTCATGCCCGTCGAGTAGCCCCCGATGGGGCGGTAGCGCTCCTCGTAGAGGCCGACGTGCCGCAGCGTGTCGGCGGTGCGCTCGCGGGCGGCGGTCGGCGGCAGGCCCGACATGCGCGCCATGTGGACGACGAACTCGGTGGCCGAGACGTCCGGCGGCAGGCAGTCGTGCTCCGGCATGTAGCCGACGCGCTCCCGGATGGCGCCGCCCTCCCCGGCCACGTCCAGGCCGAGGACGGTCGCGGTCCCCCCACTGGCCGGGGCGAGCCCCAGCAGCAGCTTGATCAGGGTGGACTTTCCGGCGCCGTTGGCACCCACCAGGCCGGTCACCCCGGGGCCGATGTCAACGGTGAGCCGGTCCAGCGCGGTCACCCGCGGGTACCGCTTGCTCAGGCTTTCGGTCACGATCACAGTCACGCCATCGACGGTAGTGGCGCGGGCCACACCGGTCGTCAGACCTGGCGGCTGGATCGGCGTCCGACCACAGGTGTAGGGGCCCGTAGGGGAGGTCGTGCTCCGGGACCCCTCCGTGTGGGTGGCGCAGCGACGTGGCGGGTCCGGCCCCGGGGCATGCGGCGGTGGGTTTTCCACAGGCGCGACCGACCCCTTGACGTCGCCGCCGGGCATTGTCACATTCATCAGTGTCAAGTTACGGGCACGTACCGCGATGATCGGCTCACGGACGGGACGGACGGTTGGCGATGACCTCAGCAACAGGGGTGGCAGCGGCCCGAAGGGGCGGCGGGACGCGCGAACTCGCCGCCGGGCTGCGGGGGTTCAAAGAGGTGCAGCGGCTGGCGTACGCCTGCGCCGAGGCGGTCGCGGCGCAGCTCCGGCCGGGGGTGACGGAGCGGGAGGCGGCGCGGATGCAGCGCCGGTGGCTGCGCGAGCGCGGGGTGCGGGACTGGTTCCACCTCCCCTTCGCCTGGTTCGGCGACCGTACGGCGTTCACGGGCTTCCGCATACCGTTGCAGTTCTTCCCCACCGACCGGCGCCTGGAGCCCGGGATGGCCTTCATCCTCGACATGGCACCGGTCCACCAGGGCTTCACGGCCGACATCGGCTACTCCGGCTGCCTGGGGCTCAACCCGGTCCACGACCGGCTGCTCGCCGATCTCGAAGCGCACCGCGAGCTGATCCTGCGCGAGGTGCGCGAGCGCCGCCCCCTGCGCGAGATCTACGAGGACGTCGAACGGCTCATGATCCGCCAGGGGTATGTGAACCGCCACCGCGCCTACCCCTTCGGCGTCATCGCCCACAAGGTCGACAGGGTGAAGGAGCGCCGCTGGTCGCCGACGCTCTTCGGGTTCGGCACCCAGTCGCTCAAGGGCCTGGCCTCGGATGCGCTGCACGGCCACCGCGACGGCTGGTCGCCGCTGTGGAGCCCGTACAAGTTCTCCGACCACCCGCCGCAGCCGGGCCTGTGGGCGGTCGAACCCCACCTCGGCTTCCGGGGCACGGGCGCGAAGTTCGAGGAGATCCTCGTCGTGACGGACTCCGCGGACCCGGAGGAGAGCGCCTTTTGGCTGGACGACGATCTGCCGCACGTGCGGCGCTGGCAGGAGGAGAGGGCCGCATGAGCGAGCAGACGCAGCCGGGGCTGGAAGGCGCGCGGGAGCGCTGGGTCCGTACGGGCGGCGTGGAACTGTGCGTCGCCGAGCTGGGCGACGCCACCCGCCCCACGGTGGTGCTGGTGCACGGCTATCCGGACAGCAAGGAGGTGTGGTCGGAAGTGGCCCGCGGTCTGGCCGACCGCTTCCACGTGGTGCTGTACGACGTGCGCGGCTGCGGCCGGTCCACCGCCCCCAAGCCGCTGCGCGGCGGTTTCACGCTGGAGAAGCTGACCGACGACTTCCTGGCGGTCGCGGACGCGGTCAGCCCGGATCGCCCGGTCCACGTGGTCGGCCACGACTGGGGCTCGGTGCAGGCGTGGGAGTTCGCCACGGTCCGGCACACGGAAGGCCGGATCGCCTCCTTCACCTCGATGTCCGGGCCGTCGCTGGACCACTTCGGCCACTGGATCAAGAAGCGCGCGTCCCGGCCCACCCCGCGCCGCGCCGCTCAGCTCCTCTCCCAGGGCGCCAAGTCGTGGTACGTCTACGTGCTGCACACCCCGGTCCTGCCGGAGCTGGCCTGGAAGGGTCCGCTGGGCAAGCGCTGGCCGAAGATCCTGCAACGGGTGGAGAAGGTGCCGCCGGGCAGCTACCCGACGCGGTCCTTGCCCACGGACGCGGCGCACGGCGCCTGGCTCTACCGCGACAACGTCCGGGCCCGGCTGCGCCGCCCGCGCGCCGACGCCTACGCCCACTGCCCGGTCCAGCTGATCACTCCGACCGGTGACGCCTTCCTGTCCCAGCGGCTCTACGACGACCTCGACCACTGGGCGCCCCAGCTGGTGCGGCGCACCCTTCCGGCCAAGCACTGGGTGCCACGGACGAGGCCGGACCAACTGGTCTCCTGGATCGGCGAGTTCGTGACGTCCAAGGAGGAGGGCGACCCGGCCAGGGAGATCGTCGCCGCCGGCCCGTACGCCGACCGGTTCGGCGGGCAGCTGGTGCTGATCACCGGCGCGGCCAGCGGCATCGGGCGCGCCACCGCCTTCGCCTTCGCCGAGGCCGGTGCCCGCGTCGTCGCGGTGGACCGGGACGCCGAGGGGGTGGCCCGTACGGCCGACCTCGCGCGGCTGGTCGGCGCCCCGCAGGCGTGGGCCGAGACGGTGGACGTGGCGGACGAGGCCGCCATGGAGAAACTGGCCGACAAGGTCGCCGCCGAGTACGGCACCGTCGACGTGCTGGTCAACAACGCCGGCATCGGCGTGACCGGTTCCTTCCTGAGCACCACCACCGAGGACTGGAAGAAGGTCCTGGACGTCAATCTGTGGGGCGTCATCCACGGCTGCCGCCTCTTCGGGAAGCAGATGGCGGAGCGCGGCCAGGGCGGCCACATCGTCAACACCGCGTCGGCCGCCGCCTTCCAGCCGTCCAAGGTCCTGCCCGCCTACAGCGCTTCGAAGGCGGCGGTGCTCATGCTCAGCGAGTGCCTGCGGGCGGAACTGGCCGGACAGGGCATCGGCGTCACAGCCGTCTGCCCCGGCATCGTCAACACGAACATCACCACGACGGCCCGCTTCACCGGAGTCTCCGCGGACGAGGAGAAGCGCCGCCGGGCCAAGGTGTCCCGGCTGTACGGGCTGCGCAACTATCCGCCGGAGAAGGTCGCCGACGCGATCCTGCGAGCCGTGGCGCGCAACGCGGCGGTCGTCCCCGTCACGCCCGAGGCCCGCGGCGCCCACCTGATGTCCCGCTTCGCGCCGCGCGCCCTGCGTGCCCTCGCCCGTATCGAACCGCCCGTGTGAGTGCGCTCGACGCGGTGCGGGCAGGCCGGGGCGGGGTGGGTGCGCCACCCCGCCCCGGCCCCTCCTTCCCTCCCTCACGTCATATGTCAGGAGCCCCAGCGTGAGCACGAACCCCACCGGACCGGAGGAGCACCACCCGATCGCCCCCCGCCGGGTCTCGTTCGACTGGCGCGAGACCCCGCTGCACTGGATACCGGACGAACCCACCGCCACCCACGTCATCAACGTGCTGCACCTGCTGCTCCCCGCGGGCGAGCGGTGGTTCGTCAAGGTCTTCAAGGAAGCCCTGCCACTGGTCCGCGACCCGGCCCTGCTCAAGGACGTCAAGGGCTTCATGGGCCAGGAGGCCACCCACAGCGTCCAGCACGCCTACGTGCTGGAACACCTCGCCCACCAGGGCCTGGACACCGCCCCGTACACCAAGCACGTCGACTTCCTCTTCGAGTACCTCCTGGGCGAGCGGCCACCGTTCGCCGCCCCCGTGCCCACCCAGGAGTGGCTGCGCTTCCGGCTGTCCCTCATAGCCGCCATCGAGCAGTTCACGGCCGTCCTCGGCAACTGGGTGCTGCACGCCGACGGGCTGGACCGGGCCGGCTCCGACCCGGTCATGCTCGACCTGCTGCGCTGGCACGGCGCGGAGGAGGTCGAACACCGCGCGGTGGCCTTCGACATGTATCAGCACACCGGCGGTCAGGGCCTGCCCCGCTACGCCCGCCGCATCCTGGGCATGGCCGTCACCGCCCCGGTGCTCCTGTACCTGTGGGCCTGGGGCGCGGCCTACCTCATCCGGCACGACCCGCAGCTGGCAGGCCGCCTGCGCTACTCCCTGCGTGAGCACAACAAAGCCGTACGCAAACAGCTCCTGCCCACCTGGCGCGAGCTGGGCGCCGCCGTACCGCGCTACCTCAAGCGGTCGTACCATCCCTCGCAGGAAGGGTCGCTGCGCAAGGCCGTCGCATATCTGGCGTCCTCACCGGCAGCCCGCTCCGCGGCGGGTGCGGTGGGCCGCGCGGCCATCTCGTAAGGAGCACCGCATTGACCGACCAGTCGCCGCCGCCGGCCGAGTACCGCATCGAAGACCTGGCCCACATCAGCGGCACCTCGGTCCGCACGATCCGCGCCTACCAGGACCGCGGACTCCTCCCCAAGCCGGAGCGCCGCGGCCGGGCCAACGTCTACGGCGACGAGCACCTGGAACGGCTGCGCCGCACCGCGGACCTGCTCGACCGCGGCTACACCCTCGCCAGCATCAAGGAACTCCTCGAAGCCTGGGACACCGGCCGCGGCCTCGGCGGCGTGCTGGGCCTGGTCGCCGAGATCGACGGGCCCTGGAGCGACGAGGAGGCGGCCCGCATCACGCGCGCCGAACTGGACGCCGCGTTCGGCGGCACACCGGACGAGGAGGCCCTGGCGGACGCCGTCGAGCTGGGCGTCCTGGAGCGCCTGCCCGGAAGCGACGACGCCTTCCGTGTCCCCAGCCCCCAGGAGCTGGCCGTCGCCGCCGAGCTGCACGCCGCGGGCGTCCCCCTCACCGCCATCTCCGGCCATCTGCGCGAGCTGCGCGGTCAGGTCGAGCACATCGCGGCCCGTTTCCTCGACTTCACCACCGAGTACGTCTTCCACCCCTACCTGGACCACCAGCCCACCGAAGCCGAAGCCACCGAGGCCGCCGGTCTGGTACGCCGCCTCCGCCCCCTGGCCCAGCAGACCGTCGACGCCGAACTGGCCCGCGCGATGCGCACCTTGGCCACCCGCTACATCCACCACCACCTGAGCGGCTTGAGCGGGAGGGGCGGGAGTGGGGGCGAGACCCGGGCTTCGGGGACGGAGCGGGAGGCACAGAAGGCAGGGGACGCGCCGGGCGTGGGAGCGACCGGCTCTCACCCCGTTGCGGTCAGCCCCGGCGCCACCAGCGGCGCCCGAGAAGTCGCGGCCACCGAGGTGTTCTGCGACGCCGCGCCCGGCACCATCTCGCCCACCGGTGCTGGTACCGGCGCCGACACCGGTACGGGGGCCACCGCGGGTCCAGGCGCAGGCGCAAACGCAGATGCAGCTCCAAACGCAGGCCCAGGCGCAGATGCGAGCGCCGAGCCGGTCATGATCGCGCTCCCCGCCGAGACCGTCCGGGCCGTACACGACCTGGTCGGCCGGGAGAACGCGGCGGCCTTCATCGCCGCGGCCACCCAACGCGAGGTCCACGCCCGCACCATGGACGAGCTAACCACCCGCCGTACGCCACCCCGCTGACCGCCCGACGGCCTGCCGCGCGGGGACGAGGCGCGCCAGCGGGGCCAGGGCGAGGAGGAACAGCAGCCCGGCGACCGGCAGCAGGTCGAGCGTGACGTTCACGGCCAGCGTGCCCACCACGATGGCCACGGGACGCCAGGCGCTGACCATCCGCAGCACGGCCAGTTGGGCCGTCAGCAGGATCAGGCCGACGTAGAAGAGCACCGGCACCACCGTGTAGACCACGGGCAGCACCCCGGGAACGCTCTGGACCTTGGCGAACAGCTCGCTCATCGCCTCGTGATCCGCCGAGCTGTAGGCGACGAGCAGGTCGATCCCCGCCTGCACCGCCACGGCCGCCGCCCCGACCACCCCCAACCCGGCCAACACGGTGCCCACTCTCCGCTGCGTCCCGCCCTGCCGCGCCACCAGGCGCCACAGCCCCAGCAGCACCGGCACGAAGAGCAGGACCCCCGCCAGCAGGAAGAGGTGCCCGATCGACCAGGCCGGCCCCGGCCCCCGTTCCGTGTCCATCAGCCGGACCAGCCCGTACGCCGCCATGCACCCCGGTCCGGCCACGAACGCCGATCGCCCCCGCGTCATCGTTGTCATGTACCGAGCCTCGGGGAGCGACGGACTCTCCGGCTTCCGGGAACACCCGGACACTTCCCTGAGCAGCCCCCGATGCTTCCCCCGGTCCCCCCTGGCCGCCCCCGGGGCGGCGGTTCGTCAGTCAAGGATCATGTCGCCGAAGACGACTTTGCTGTTCCAGTTCCCTCCTCCCCAGTTGTGCGAAGCGGCGGACGATGCGGAATGCTTCCGGTCATCGGCAGCCCCCACGCCCCGGCCATGGCGGCCAGGGTGTTCAGCGAAAACCAACTTCCCGGGCAGACCGAGCTGGATCACACGACCGGGCCTGCCGTCCCTGTCCGCCTTGCCGACACGGCTGTCGGCGGCGGCCGTACCGGCCGTGGACAGGGCGGCCGTGGCGACCATGGTGAGAATGCCGAGTGCGGCGCCGGTGCCTCTGCGCATCAGACTTCTTCCCTCATCAGGAGCCGTCCGGAGTGGACTCCCTCATCCGACACCGGCGCGCCACCGGCCGCCATTCGGTCGCGTGCACTCGGGGGACCAGGGGCGACCCCACATCTCCCCTTACTGGCCGGGCTCCGGGTCCGGCAGCCAGTTCCCGTGGAAGCCGTAGGGCACCCGCTGCGGCAGATGGATCGTGGCCACCGGGGCCTTGGATATGTCCTCCGCGTCGAGGATGACCAGATCGCTGGTGTCCGTGGCGGCGTCGTAGACGTACGTGAGCAGCCAGCCCGGCCCGTCCGGCCGGTCGTCCGCCGGGGCGAAGGACGCCTCGGCCGGAGTGCGGCCGGGCCCGAAGTCGTGCCGGGTACTGGTGCCGGCGTGCAGGTCGTAGCGGATCAGTGCGCCCGGAAGGGGGCCCTCACCGGGGCCTGCGGCCCGCGTGATGTGCCCGAACCGGGCGTCCAGCCCCGCCATCCGGTCGTCGATGCGCGGGAACTCGCCCACCTGGTCGTCCACTTGCTCCTCGGCGACCCGGCCCGAGGCGAGGTCGATGGTCCACTTCCAGAGGGTGGGCTGCGACCCGAACGCGAACGTCGGGTAGCGGGACACATGGAGCACGATGCGCCCTTGCCCGTCGTCGAACGCGTTGAGCGAGTGGAACACGTAGCAGGGGTCGATGGGGAACCAGCGGACCGCGCCGTACGGATCGTCGCGCCGGAGGACACCGAGCCGGGCGCCGTACTCCGGGTCCCACACGAACGGCATGCCCGCCGCCCGGTGGTCGAAGACCATCGGCAGGTCCATGAAGACGACGTGCTCAGCCGTCAGGTGGAAGTCGTGCATCATCGTGGGCGCCGGCACGTCGATGGGGCGACTCACCACCAAGGCCCCGGAGGCGTCGGCGCGGTGATAGGTCAGGTAGGGCGAGGCTTTGGCGGCGTAACCGAAGAAGTGCAGTTCGCCCGTGGTGGGGCAGGTCTTCGGGTGCGCCGTCATGGCCGTGGCCAGCCGGCCGTCGAAGTCGTACGGCCCGACGGTTTCCAGCTCGTGCCCCGGCCGGCAGTCGATCTCGTACGGGTAGGACGACTCGACCAGGGCGAAGGTGCGGCCGGCGTGACGGACCACGTGGGTGTTGGCGACACCGGCGGCCAGGCCGTGGGCGCCTCGCTCGTCACCGGGCCGTATGCCGTCGGTGAAGGTCACCGTGCGCACCCAGCGGTTGCGGTACGAGACGGCCTTGCCGCCCTCCAGCCGGACGCCGTGCACCATGCCGTCACCGAAGAACCAGTGCGCCGAAGCCGCATCGCGCGGGTTGGGGCCGTTGCGCAGGTACCAGCCGGTCAGCTCGGGTGGGATCGCGCCGGTGACGGGCAGTTCGTACGCGGTCAGCTCCTCCGTCACCGGGGCGAAGTTGCCCGCGAGGTGGGGGGCCGGCTCGGCAGCGGAGCCGGGAGCGTCTGTCGTTGTCATGCGGGACGAGCCTCCTGAACGTAGGAGCGTTCGCCGACCTTCTCCAAGAAGCGCGCTCGGGCGCGCTCCGGGTAGGTGGCGGTGAAACGCAGCGGGATGACGAAGGCGGCGACGTGGACGGCGATCAGAGCGGCCGGCCCCAGCCCGTAGGCCGTGACCAGGACCTGCCCCATCGCGGCGAGCGTGAAGGACGCCGCCCACGCCGCACTGAGCACATAGTTGATCCGCAGGAAGAGCGAGGTCTTCCAGACCTCGGGCGGGGCCTTGTGGCGGGCTATGGCGAGGGTGAACGGGTGGCGGACCGCCATCGAGCCCCACGTGATCAACGCCAGCCAGCCCGAGGACAGAGCGCCGTCGTAAGCCCGCAGTCCGCTGTCCGGGCGCAGGAACGCGAGCGCGGTGACACCCGCGAAGAACGCGAGAGTGCCGTACTCAAGGATCCGGAGCGAGGGGGACAACCCCTCGGCGCGGTCCAGATAGAGCAGGACGACACCGATCAGCAGCGCCGCCAGCGCACCCCACTGCCATGACACCCAGGCCACGGCTCCGTAAGCGATCCACGGGACGAATCCCCGCAAGTACGTCATGACGCTCGTCTCCCCCGTCATCGACATTCCAACTTCGACATGTCGAAGGTAGAAGGTCCGTCGTTGACGTGTCAAGACTGGAAGGTAAAGTGATGACCATGAGCCTCCGCCATGCCGTTCTGGGCCTGCTGGCCGAAGCACCCGCCAGCGGGTACGACTTGATGAAGACGTTCGACGCGTCGCTCGCGCACGTCTGGCCGGCCACCCAGAGTCAGGTCTACGGCGAGCTGAACAAACTCACCGAGGCACAGCTCATCGAGGTGGTGTCGCACGGGCCCCGCGGCCGCAAGGAATACGCCATCACCAAGGCGGGCCGGGCCGAACTGCAACGCTGGCTGATCGAGGTGGAACCCGTCGGCCCGCAGCGCCACGACGGCTTGCTGCGCGTCTTCTTCCTCGGCGTCCTCACGCCACTGGAAGCCCGCACGTTCCTCCTGCAACAGGCCGAGCGGGCGGCCCGCGCACACGCCGTCTACCAGGAGATCGCCGACAGCGGCCACTGGGACCAGGAAATGGTCGCCGTGTACGGGCGGATCGCCCTGGAATTCGGCCTGCGGCAGACCGCCATGATGGAGGACTGGGCCAAGTGGGCCGCCGACGAGATCAATTCGGACCGGGCACGCCGGGCCCGGGAGGCGGTCCTGGAGCAGGAAGAGAAGGCAGAGGAAAAGGGATAGGCAGCAGGAGTAGCCGGGACAAGAGCCGGTGAAGGCGGCCACGGAGAGGCGTTGAGGGCCGTCACGGCCTTCGGCTCAGCCCGTTCCCGCCCTCAGCCCTCGCGCTCCCCGCGCTCCCCGTCGAACACTCCGTACAAGAAGAGGTCCACCAACTCCCGGCCGCAACAGCATCTTTCCCCTGCGGAGCGCTCCCTTCGCCCGATGCCGTCGCCCGGCTCAGCGCCAGGAACACGTCGGCCAGCGTCTCCGGCGCCATCCGCAGCCGGTCCCGCTCGGGCTCGAACAGGCCGGGCGCGCCGCGCCTACAGCCCCGGCGCGCCCCACACCGGGAACCACCGGCTCAGATCCGGCTCGATCTGCAGATCGTCGGCGAGCAGCGCGCGGATCTCCAGTTCCAGGGCGTTGTCCCGCTTCTCGGTCGTCGCACCGTCCGGACCGGTTTGCGGGGCGAAGGGGTAGAACGTGCCGCGCTTGTAGAGGTAGACCAGCGCGAGGGAACGTTCCCGGTCGTCGCGGAAGCCCATCAGGGAACACAGCAGTTGGGGGCCGAAACCCGCGCCCTCCAGGGAGCTGTTGACCGCGTGCAGGTCGTTCACCAGGGCCGCGGTGTCGTCGGTGGGGTGCCGCGCGAGCATCCAGGTGTAGCCGTACCCGTCCTGGCTGAACTCGGCCGGGCTGCCCAGGAGGCCGCGTACCTCCTCCTGGATGCCGCGGAACGCGCCGCCCTCGACACTCGCGAAGCACACCGAGCCGAGGCCGGTGGGCCGGAAGCCGGCCGCGGCCTGGAGGGTGACGGCCGCGGCCGGGAGCGCGAAGAGCCGGTCGAGATCGGGGCGTACCGGCTTGCTGCGTCCGAGGATGGCATCCAGGAAACCCATGCGGTGCACTCTCCTTGATCACTCGTGTCACGGCCGCCCCAGCTGGGCCGAGATCCGTCCCAGCTGCTCCAGCCGCTGTTCCAGCGTCGGGTGAGAGGACAGCAGCTGTCCGAAGCTCTCCTTGGAGAACGCCGGCACGAAGAAGAACGCGTTGAACGGTTCGGCCTTGCGCAGGTCCCGCGTCGGGATGCGCGCCATCTGCCCGGTGACCTTGGTCAGCGCGGCGGCCAGCGCGGACGGCCGCCCGGTCAGGAGCGCGGCGGCCCGGTCGGCGGACAGCTCGCGGTAGCGCGACAGCAGCCGGGTCAGCAGGAAGCTGACGGCGTAGACGACGGCGCTGACCAGGGTGACGACCAGTACGGCGATCGCCGCGTTGTTGTCACGGTTGTTGCGGCCGACGCCGCTCCACAGGGCCGCCCGCGTGATGATCCCGGCCAGGACGCCCAGGAACGACGCGATCGTCATGACCGCGACATCGCGGTGCGCGACGTGCGACAGCTCGTGTGCGAGGACGCCTTCCAGCTCCTCCGGCTCCAGCCGCCGCAGCAGGCCGGTCGTCGCGCACACCATCGCGTTCTTCTGGTTGCGGCCGGTCGCGAAGGCGTTCGGTACGTCCGACTCGGCGACCGCCACGCGCGGCTTGGGCATGTCGGCCAGCGCACACAGCCGGTCGACGGCGCCGTGCAGTTCGGGCGCCTGCTCGGGGGAGACCTCGCGTGCGCCCATGCTGAAGGCCGCGATCCGGTCGCTGAACCAGAACTGCGCGATGAACATGGCGCCCGAGATGAGCAGCACCACCATCCACGCGCCCTTGAGGAGCACCACCAGCGCACCCACCACGACCACGTACAGCAGGCCGATGAAGAACATTGTCGTGACCATGCGGGAGGTCAGGCCGCGGTCGGGGGCGAATCGGGTTCGTGCCATGCCTCTCAGTCCTCCAAACCGCAGAGTCCGTAGAGCTCACCCGAGGAACCGCGCAGGTGCCTCTGACCCGATTCTCCCTCTTGCCGGCTTTTTACGGCGTAAAGCGCAGGCCATGGATGCGGCGGGGCGGGGGATCGGCGGGCTGGAGGACTGCCGTACCAGCACCTCCGTCGCTGGAGCGGCCCCCTACCGCTGGGCCTGCACCGTCCCCTCCGCGGCGTTCCGGCCGAGCTGTGCGAGCCCCTCCGTGGCGATCCGCTCGAACACCGCGAGGTCGGCCTCGAAGATCGAGCCAGCGATCGGCCAGTGCAGCACGATCTCGTCGATGCCCGCCTCGGCGTGTGCGCCGGCGAAGTCCACGAAGGCGTCCACGGAATCGAGCGGGCGGTCCGGCGAGAATCCGGTGAGCATGATCTTCGTCAGCTGCCCGGCATCCCGCCCGGCCTCGGCACACGCCTTCCCCAGACGTCCGACCTGCCCGCGTACCGCCTGCAGCGAGTCGGCCGCGGTGCCGGTCGCGGAGACCTTCGGGTCGCCGGTCGTCACCCACGCCTGCCCGTACCCGGCCGCCAGCTTCATCCCGCGTGGCCCGGTCGCCGCGACCGCGAACGGCAATCGGGGCCGCTGCACACAGCCGGGGATGTTGCGCACCTCGTGGGCGCGGTAGTGCACGCCCTCGTAGGAGACCACGTCGTTGGTCAGCAGCCGGTCCAGCAGCGGCACGAACTCGCCGAAGTGGTCGGCCCGTTCGCGGGGCGTCCACGGCTCCTGGCCGAGTGCGGTGGCGTCGAACCCGGAGCCGCCGGCGCCGATGCCCAGGGTGATCCGCCCGTCGCTGATGTCGTCGAGCGAGATCAGTTCCTTGGCGAGGGTCACCGGGTGCCGGAAGTTCGGGGAGGTCACGAGCGTGCCCAGACGCATCCGGGACGTCGCGGCGGCGGCCGCGGTCAGCGTCGGCACCGCGCCGAACCACGGACCGTCGCGAAAGCTCCGCCAGGACAGGTGGTCGTAGGTGTACGCGGTGTGGAAGCCCAGTTCCTCGGCGCGCTGCCACACCTCCCGGCCACCTTCGGACCAGCGGCGGACGGGGAGGATCACGGTGCTCAGTCGCATGCGTACGAGCCTAAGGCGGCACACGAACGGCCCTGCGAGCCGGATGGCGCTCCAACGCGCGGGG
The DNA here is from genome assembly GCF_044327805.1 of Streptomyces sp. NPDC018019. NCBI lineage: Bacteria > Bacillati > Actinomycetota > Actinomycetes > Kitasatosporales > Streptomycetaceae > Streptomyces > Streptomyces sp. NPDC018019. The sequence goes on from NZ_JBIRGD010000003.1 coordinate 281,909, forward strand.
CGGGCACGCCCGGGCTCGGACGCGGGCCTGGTCCCCTCTGCACGGCTCATGCGCGCGACCCGCCGCACGCCTGTGCGCGCATATGCGCGAAGATGGACTCCGTGACTGATGCCTCCGCCGAGCCGACACCGGCTCCCCGGCCCGTCGAAAAAACGATCCGGCTGATTGCCACGGATCTCGACGGCACGTTGCTGCGTGACGACAAGACGGTATCCGGTCGGACGATCGCCGCGCTGGCCGCGGCCGAGCGGGCGGGCATCGAGGTCTTCTTCGTGACCGGGCGGCCGGCCCGCTGGATGGACGTGGTCAGCGATCACGTACACGGGCACGGCCTGGCCATCTGCGCGAACGGGGCGGCCGTCGTCGATCTCCACCGGGGGCGCCGCATCGTGGAGATCAGTCCGCTGGAGCGGCCCGAAGCGCTCGCGGTGGTGCACGCGCTGCGTGCCGCCGCTCCCGGCACCTCGTTCGCGGTCGAGCGGACCGGCGGCATCAACTACGAGCCTGAGTACCCGCCCTTCCACCTCGACCCGGCCGCCGTCATCGCCCCCGCGGAAAAGCTCCTCGCCGAGCAGAGCCCGGAGGAGGTCCGGTCCCCTCTGGACCGGGAGGCCACGCGTTCCGGGGAGAACGCACGGTACGTCGAGAGCCCGGAGGCCGGGGACGTCGCACGGTCCGGTGAGGACGCCGGGCCCCCACCGGCCTCCGAGGACATCGGCGCCGACCAGCCCGTACTGAAGCTCCTCGCCCACCACCCCGACCTGGATCCGGACGCCTTCCTGGACCTGGCCCGCGCGCGGGCGGGCGCGTACGCCTCCTTCACCCGGTCCAGCCCGACCGCGCTCCTGGAGATCAGCGGGCTGGGCGTGAGCAAGGCCGGCACTCTGGCGCGCTGCTGTGCCCAGCGCGGCATCGATCCGGACCAGGTCGTCGCCTTCGGTGACATGCCCAACGACCTCGAAATGCTGGCCTGGGCCGGCACCGCGTACGCCATGGCCAACGCCCACCCCGACGTGCTCGCGGCGACCCACCTGCACACGTACGGGAACAACGAGGACGGCGTCGCGGCCGTCATCGAGCGCATCCTCGAAGACCGCTGACCGCTGACCGCTGCGGCCCGGGTCTTGCCCGGCCGGGGCCTGGTCCGAGCCGGGCGGAAGGCCCCGGACGGACGAAAGAGCCCCGGTCGGGCGAGCCCCGCCGGGCAGTCGGCCGGCACTGCCCCGCCCGTCACAGCCGCACCCCGTGCCGCACCAGCCACGGCACCGGATCGACCCCCGTCCCCATCTGCGGCGTGCGGCGCACCTCGAAGTGCAGATGCGGCCCGGTGGAATTGCCGGTCGACCCCGACAGCGCGATCTGCTGGCCCGCCCGTACCTGCTGTCCCGGGTGGACGACCGCCGCCGACAGGTGCGCGTACTGCGAAAACGTTCCGGCACCATGCTGGACGACCATGCTGATCCCGAAGCTGTCGCCGCAGGTGAGGCTGGTGACCCGGCCCCGGCCCACGGACCGTACGGGCGTACCGACCGGCACCGCGAAGTCCTGGCCCGTATGGGCGTGCGCCCAGTGGCGGCCCGAGCCGCCGAAACCGGCGGACAGCCGGTAGCGCTCCACCGGCCGGGTCCACCTCCCGTCGGGCACCGGCGCCGGTGGTGGCCCCGGAGCGGAACGTTTCGCCGCCGCGGTCACCGCGCCCGGCAACCCGCCGCACCGGCCGCTCCGGGCCGCCTGCCGGGACACTTCGTGCAGCAGCCCGCGGGCCACGCCCAGGCGGCGGCTGATGCGTCGGCGCTCCGCGTCGAGCCGGGCCCGGCGGGCGTCGAGTGCGGCGGTGCGGGCGTCGGCGGCCACGCTGTCCACCGCCAGGGAGCGGCTTGTCCGCAGCGCGTCCCGCGTCTGCGCGGCCAGGAGGCGCTGGCGGCCCGCGGCGTCCCGGTAGGCGCTCAGCACCGCTTCAGGGCGGCCGTGCGGCCGGGCACTCAGCGCGAGCGGGAGCCGGCGGCCCGAGCGGTACTGCGCGGCGGCGATCCGCCCCGCCAGTCGGCGCAGCTCGGCCGACCTGCGCCGTTCCCGTTGCAGCGCCGTACGCAGCCGGGTGATCCGGGCGTGGCCGATCCGTGCCGCGCGCAGGGTCGCCGCGTACGACCGGCCGGCCCGGCTCGCGTCCCGGCCCAGCCGGATCACTTCAAGGCTCGCGGCGGCCAGCCGGTCCAGGCCCTGGTCACGCGCCCCAGAGGGCCGAAGGGGGGCGGGGAGCGGCGGTAAGTGCTCGACGGCACCCGGTTCGGCAGCGGCCGATACGGCGGCCGGGGGCCCGGCGGTGGCCGCTCCGGTGGCGACCGGCGCTGTCCCGGCCGTCGCCGACAACGCCACCACCAGCGTCAATGTCATCCGTGTGGTGCGCAGCACGGCTCCGCGGCGCCGGTGAGCCGGTCGTGCGGCCCGCGCGCCGGCACGCCGGCCGGGGCCCTGCCGCCCCCGGACCATCTTGCGCAACCAATCCGGCATACCTGGACACATGGGCAGATAATTGCCCGCATCACATCCACCGTCACGGAAACGTTTCTCCCAGCCCGCTCGCAACGCGCCGAACGGAGCAACCCGGCACCCGCGGAATGGCCGGAATCAGCCGGTCCAGCAACCACGACAGATCACTCGAATACCGGCTGAACCGTATGGACGCACCGCCACCGGCTGAAGCATATGGACGTACCGCGTCCGGAAGCCCGGCTTCGGACCGCGCGAGCAGAACCCGAACCGCTCGGACGCCTCCCGCCCCACGCCCCTCACTACGCAGCCCGGACCCGCCCGTCCGGCCACCCGCCCCTCAGAGCGGCGCTTCCCAGGACACCATCGTCCCGCCCCCGTCCTCGCCCAGCCCCGGCCCGTACGTGCTGGACCCGCCCAGCGACTCGGCGCGCTTGGCGAGGTTGCGCAGGCCGCTGCGCCGGCCGCCGTCCGGGATGCCCACACCGTCGTCGGCGACCGTCAGCCGTACGCCGTCCCGGCCGTCCGGCAGCGTGACCGTCGAATCGACGACGACCTCGATGCGCGAGGCGTCGGCGTGCCGGAAGGCGTTGGACAGCGCCTCGCGCAGCGCGGCGATCAGGTTCTTGCCGGTCAGCTCGCCGACACGGGCGTCCACCGGACCGACGAAGGTGGCGGACGGCTGGAAGCCGAGCGGTACGGCGGCCGTGCCGATCTCCCGCAGGACCCGGGTCCGCAGGCCGGACGGCGCCTCGGCCGGTCCCTGTTGCAGCGCGAAGATCGCGGTGCGGATCTCCTGGATGGTGACGTCGAGTTCGTCGACGGCCTTGCCGATGCCCTCCTGCACCTCGGGGACGACGGACCGGCGTTGGGCACTTTCCAGCATCATCCCGGTCGCGAACAGTCGCTGGATGACAAGGTCGTGCAGATCGCGGGCGATCCGGTCGCGGTCCTCGTAGACGGCCAGCCGTTCGCGGTCGCGCTGGGCGTCGGCCAGCACGAGCGCCAGGGCGGCCTGCGCCGCGAACTGGGTGGCCAGCGTCCGTTCGGCGGTGCTGAAGGGCCGCGCGCCGCGGTCCCGCGGTGTCGCCAGTGTGCCCAGCACCCGGCCGCCGCTCTTGAGGGGCAGCATCATGCTGGGGCCGAAGCGCGGCGCGACATCCGTGACCATGCGGGGGTCGGTGGCCGAGTCCTCGACGAAGACCGGCTCACCGGCGAGCAGTTGCGCGGCCACCGGGCTCTCGGGCGGCATGTGGGTGCCGATGAGGCCGGTGGGGTCGTCGGCCGACGCCGCGACGATCTCCAGCCCGCCGTCGTCCGTGGGCAGCAGGACGATTCCGGCCGCGGACTCCGCGAGCTTGCGGGCCTGTTCCGCGACGACCGCGAGCGCGTCGTCCACGTCGCTGCCGGCCAGCAGCGCGGTGGTCACCGCGACCGAGCCGTCGATCCACCGTTCGCGCTGCCGGGTCGCCGCGTACATCCGCGCGTTGCCGATCGCGATGCCCGCCTCGGTGGCGAGCACCCGCACCATGTGCAGGTCGCCCTCGCTGAACTCGCCGCCGCCGCGCTTCTCGGTCAGGTAGAGGTTTCCGAAGATCTCCCCCTGGACGCGGATCGGCACCCCGAGGAACGTCCGCATCGGCGGATGGCCCGGTGGGAAGCCCGCCGACCGCACGTCCTGGGTCAGATCGGCCAGCCGCAGCGCCTTCGGGTCGTGGATGAGCGCGCCGAGCAGGCCCTTGTGCCCGTCCGGCAGTGCACCGATCCGCGCCCGGTCCTCGGCGGTGACCCCGTACGTCACGAAGTCCGACAGGCCCTCGCGCGACTCGTCGATGATCCCGATCGCGGCGTAGCGGGCGTCGGCCAGCTCGGCCGCGGTCTCCACGATCCGGTCCAGCGTGATGTGCAGGTCGAGACCGGCGCCGACGGTACGCATCGCCTCCAGCAGCTGCGGAACGCGCGCGGTCAGCTCGGTCGACAGGCCCTGGAGGCTGCGGGTCGCCTCGGTGGCCGCCTCCATGGGGTCGGACGCGGCGGCGGACGCGCCGCCACCGGTACGCGCCCCGGTGCCCATGGGGTCTGAGGGTCCTGTCGTGACTGCCATGGGACGAGCCTAATGGCCACTTTTTCTGCTGAATGCCTTCTATACGGCAATTCGGACGCCGGACCGGACCACCCCGGACCGCCCCGGGCTGCCACGTCACCCCGGTCCGGGCGTCCGCCGCAACGGTACGCAGCGGTCACCCGCACCCGTCGTTCTTCAGCCGTTCACCGGACCGGCCCGCCCGGCCCGTTCACCGTCCCGCTCCCACGCCCGCCAGGCAGCCGTCCGCCGCGTGCTCCTCCACGGACCGCGCGCCCACCGCCCGCTCGCGCTCCAGCATGCGCCGGAACGGACCGTCGGCCGCCGCCAGCTCCGCGTACGTACCGCGCTGGACGGGCCGGCCCTCGCCCAGGACCAGCACCTCGTCGACCGCGGCCAGCCCCTCCAGCCGGTGCGTGATCAGCACGGTCGTCCGCCCCTCGGTCGCGGCCAGCAGGTCCGCGGTCAGCGCGTCCGCCGTGGCCAGGTCGAGGTGTTCGGCGGGTTCGTCCAGCACCAGGACGGGGAAGTCGGCGAGCAGCGCGCGCGCCAGCGCCAGGCGTTGCCGCTGGCCGCCGGAGAGCCGCGCACCGTGTTCGCCGACCATCGTGTCCAGCCCTTCGGGCAGCGACCGCACCCAGCCGTCCAGCCGCGCCTGCGCGAGCGCGGCCCACAGTGCGTCCTCGTCCGCGTCGGTGCGGGCGAGCCGCAAGTTCTCCCGTACGGAGCTGTCGAAGATGTGGGCATCCTGCGCACACAGCCCGACCTGCCGCCGCACGCCGTCGCCGTCCGCTGCCGCGGCATCCACACCGTTCAGCGTGTACGCACCCGACGCGCGGTCCATGAAGCGCAGCAGCACCTGGGCGAGCGTCGTCTTCCCGGAGCCGGACGGGCCGACCACCGCCAGGCGCCGCCCGGCGGTCAGGGTGAACCCGACACCGTCCAGCGCGGGCACCCGCTGACCCGGGTAGCGGGCCGTCAGATCCGCCACCACCAGCGGGAACGGCGTGTCCGGCACCTCCGCGACCGCCGCCCCGGCCGGTTCGCGGACCGGTTCCGGAGCGTCCAGCACCTCGAAGACCCGCTCGGCCGCCCGGCGCGTGCGCTGCCGGTACTGCACGGCGAGCGGCAGTCCCGCGACGGCTTCGAACGCGGCCAGCGGAACGAGCACCACCACCGCCAGGCACACGCCCGTCAGCCGTCCGGCGTGCACGGCCTGGACGCCGACGACAGCCGCTGCGGCCACCGTCAGGCCGCACACCAGCGCCGACAGCCCGGCACCGGCACCGGCCGCGGCCGCCGAGCGGGACGCGATCCGGGTCAAGTCGTGGTCGGCCCGCCGAGTCCGGTCGACACGGGAGGCGAGCGCACCCGACACCGTCAGTTCGGCCGCCCCGGTGAGCAGATCGACGACGTGGGCGGAGAGCACACCCCGCGCGGGGGCCAGCTGCCGCTCGGCACGCCGGGCCAGTACGGCGGAGAGCGCCGGCACCCCCACGCCCGCCAGCAGCAGCCCGGCGGCGAGGACGGCGCCCGCCTCCGGCAGCAGCCAGGCGGTGAAACCGACGGAGCCCAGGCCGACCACCACGGCCGCCCCGACCGGCAGCAGCCACCGCAGGAAGTAGTCCTGCACGGCGTCGACATCCGCCACCAGCCGCGACAGCAGGTCACCGCGGCTGCGTCGCCGCAGCCCCGCAGGTGCCAGCCGCTCAAGGCGCCGGAAGACGGCCACCCGGACGTCCGCGAGCATCCGGAACACGGCGTCGTGCGCCACCAGTCGCTCCGCGTACCGGAACACCGCCCGGCCGATGCCGAAGGCCCGGGTCGCGGTGACCGCCACCATCAGGTACAGCACCGGCGGGTGCTCCGCCGCCCGGGAGATGAGCCACCCGGACGTGGCCATGAGGCCCACGGCGCTGCCCAGCGCCAGACTGCCCAGCAGCAGCGCCAGTCCGAGCCGGCCCCACCGGGCCCGCGCCAGCCCCCGGAGCCGCGCCAACGCGGAGCCCCGGCTGCCGGGCACGACGCCCGGCTCCTCGTCCGACACGGCGTCCGGCCCATCAGCCGGCCCGGCCTCCGGTCCATCAACCGGTCCGGTCGAGGCAACACCGTCCCGTACGGCTGCCGCCGCATCCGCCTGTACGGCCGGCACGCCCCCGCTCCCGGCTTGCACGGCGCCTTCCGGCACCGGCCCCGCCGCGGCGGCACTTCCCGCGCCGACCGGCGGGGCCAGCCGCACCACCCGGTCCGCCACCGCCAGCAGCGCCGGCCGGTGGACGACCAGCAGCACCGTCCGCCCGGCCGCCAGGCGGCGTACCGCCTCGACGATGCCGGCCTCCGTCTCGCCGTCCAGGTTCGCGGTCGGCTCGTCGAGCAGCAGGACAGGGCGGTCGGCGAGGAACGCGCGGGCCAGGGCCAGGCGTTGGCGCTGGCCCGCCGACAGACCGGAACCGCCCTCGCCGAGCTGGGTCTCCGCCCCGTCGGGCAGTGCGGAGACGAAGTCCAGCGCGCCGGCGTTGTGGAGCGCGGCGCGGACCGCCGCGTCGTCGGCGTCGGGACGGGCCAGCCGTACGTTCTCGGCGATGGTGCCCGCGAAGAGGTACGGGCGCTGGGCCACCCAGGCGATCCGCCGCCGCCAGTCCTCCGGATCGATGCCGGCCAGGTCCCGGCCGCCGACCCGCACCCGTCCGGCCGCGGGCGCCGTGAAGCCGAGCAGGACGTTGAGCAAGGTCGACTTGCCCGCCCCGGAGGGTCCGACGAGCGCCACCGTCTCACCCGGCGCCACCTCGAACGAGGTCTCGGGCAAGGAGGGATCGGGGCGGCCCGGGTGGCGTACGACCAGTCCCTCGACGGACAGGTCCGTGCTCTCGGGGGCCGGTTCGTTCCCCGTCGTACGCGGCGGTGTCTCCAGCACCGCGAAGATCTCCTCGGCCGCCGCCAGCCCCTCCGCCGCGGCGTGGTACTGCGCACCGACCTGCCGCAGCGGCAGATACGCCTCGGGGGCCAGGATCAGCACCAGCAGGCCCGTGTAGAGGTCCAGGTCGCCGTGGACGAGCCGCATGCCGATGCCGACCGCGACGAGCGCGACCGAGAGCGTGGCGAGCAGTTCCAGGGCGAAGGAGGACAGGAAGGCGATCCGCAGGGTGCGCAGCGTGGCCCTGCGGTAGGCGCCGGTGATGGCGCGGATGGACGCCGCCTGCGCCTTGGCCCGGCCGAAGACCTTCAGCGTGGGCAGCCCGGCGACGACGTCCAGGAAGTGTCCCGACAGCCGTGCCAGCAGCTGCCACTGGCGTTCCATGCGCTTCTGGGTGGTCCAGCCGATGAGGATCATGAACAGCGGGATCAGCGGCAGTGTCACGACGATCGTCGCGGCCGAGATCCAGTCGCCGGTGACGATGCGCGCCAGCACCGCGACGGGGACGACGACCGCCAGGCCCAGTTGCGGCAGATAGCGCGCGAAGTAGTCGTCGAGGGCATCGATGCCGCGGGTGGCGAGGGTGGTCAGCTCGCCGGAACGCTGGGTGCTCAGCCATCCCGGGCCGAGACCGGCGGCAGCCTGTGTCAGCAGCCGCGTACGCAGCTCGGACTTGACCGCCGCGCTCGCCCGGTGCGCGGCCAGCTCGGTCAGCCAGGACACCAGGCCCCGGCCGACGGAGACCAGCGCGAGCAGCAGCACCGGTGTGCCCAGGTCGCCGAGTCCGAGGTCGTGCTGGAAGGCGCCGACGACGACTTCGGCGATGAGCATGGCCTGACCGATGACCAGGCCGGCGCCGGCCAGTCCGAGCACCACGACGGCGGCGAGGAAGAAGCGGGTGGCACGGGCGTAACGAAGCAGGCGCGGGTCGACCGGTTTCACGTGAAACAGCCCTTCCTCGGCGGAAGTTGATCAGTGGGGCCCCGGCCGGGGCCCCACCGGGTGGAGCCGCCCTAGTGGGCGTCGGCGATGTGCTGCGTACCGATCCGCTTGCGGAAGACCCAGTAGGTCCAGCCCTGGTACAGCAGGACGATCGGGGTGGCGATACCGGCACACCACGTCATGATCTTCAGCGTGTACGCACTGGACGAGGCGTTGCTGACCGTGAGGCTCCAGCTCTCGTTCAGCGAGGACGGCATCACGTTCGGGAAGAGCGTCAGGAACAGCATCGCGACCGTGGCCACGATGGCGACGCCGGAGAACGCGAACGACCAGCCCTCCCGCCCGAGCCGGTTCATCACCAGTCCCGCGGCCAGCGCCAGCACCACGACGATCAACGCGATCAGGCTGCTGGTGTCGCCCTTGTCGAGCTGGGTCCAGCCCAGGAAGCCGGCCGCGAGCACCACGGTGACCAGACCGAGCACGGTGGCCGTGCGGCGGGCCCGCTCCCGGATGTCCCCCAGCGTCTTGAGCGAGGCGAACACCGCGCCGTGGAAGGTGAACAGGCTGAGCGTGACCAGGCCGCCGAGCAGGGCGTACGGGTTCAGCAGGTCCACGACGCTGCCGACGTACTCCTTGTGCGCGTCGATCCGCACCCCGCGCACGATGTTGCCGAAGGCCACGCCCCACAGGAACGCGGGCAGCAGCGAACACCAGAAGATCGCGTGCTCCCAGTTGCGCTGCCAGCGCTCCTCGTTCCGCTTGGCGCGGTACTCGAACGCGACCCCGCGCACGATCAGGCAGAGCAGGATGACCAGCAGAGGCAGGTAGAAGCCGGAGAAGAGGGTGGCGTACCACTCGGGGAAGGCGGCGAAGGTCGCGCCGGCCGCGCTGAGCAGCCACACCTCGTTGCCGTCCCAGACCGGGCCGATCGTGTTGATCAGGACCCGCCGTTCCCCGCGGTCGCGGGCGAGCAGCTTGGTCAGGACGCCGATGCCGAAGTCGAATCCTTCGAGGAAGAAGTACCCGGTCCACAGCACGGCGATGAGTACGAACCAGATGTCATGCAGTTCCACGGTCGCCTCCTAGTACGAGAAGGCCATCGGCCGGTCGGCGTCCGTGTGGTCGCCGCCGATCTTGGTGGGCGGGTTGAGGTCGTCGTCCGTCAGCTCCGGCGGCCCGGCCTTGACGTACTTGACCAGCAGGCGGACCTCGACGACCGCGAGGACCGCGTACAGCAGCGTGAAGATCGTCATCGACGTGAGCACCTCGCCCTGCGAGACGCCGGGGGAGACCGCGGAGGACGTCTTCAGGACGCCGTAGACGACCCAGGGCTGGCGGCCCATCTCGGTGAAGATCCAGCCCCAGGAGTTGGCGATGAGCGGGAAGCCGAGGGTGACGAAGGCCAGCGACCAGTACGCCTTGGTCAACCGGGTGCCGAGCACCTTGTTCTTGGTGAGGGCCAGGTGGGGTGGTTCCTCGTCCCCCGTACGCAGGCCCGGGGCCAGCCAGAACTTCTTGCGGGTGAGCCAGAGGCCGGCCAGGCCGATGGCGAACGAGGCCATGCCGAAGCCGATCATCCAGCGGAAGCCCCAGTAGGCGACGGGGATGTTGGGCCGGTAGTCACCGGGCCCGTACTTCTGCTGCTCGGACTTGTTGACGTCGTTGATGCCGGGGACCGGCGAGGAGAAGTCGTCGTGGGCGAGGAAGGACAGCAGGCCGGGAATCTCGATGGCGACCTTGTTGTGCCCCTTGTCCACGTCCCCGTAGGCGAAGACGGAGAACGGGGCGGGCGCCTCCTTGTCCCACAGCGCCTCGGCGGCGGCCATCTTCATCGGCTGCTGCCGGAACATGACCTTGCCGAGCTGGTCGCCGCTGAGCGCGGTGAGCGCGCCGGCGATGACCAGGGTGATCAGGCCGAGCCGCAGCGAGGTACGCATCACCTTGACGTGCTTCTTGCGCATCAGGTGGTACGCGGCGATGCCGACCATGAACGCGGCGCCGGTCAGGAACGCGGCGGTCAGCGTGTGGAAGACGACGACGAGCGTGGTGTCCTGGGTCAGCACCTTCCAGAAGTCGGTCAGCTCGGCACGGCCGGTGGCGGCGTTGTACTTGTAGCCGACCGGGTGCTGCATCCACGAGTTGGCGGCGAGGATGAAGTACGCCGACAGGATCGTGCCGATCGAGACCATCCACATGCAGAAGCAGTGGATCTTCTTGGGCAGCTTGTCCCAGCCGAAGATCCACAGCCCGATGAAGGTGGATTCGAAGAAGAACGCGATGAGGGCCTCGAACGCGAGCGGGGCGCCGAAGACGTCACCGACGAAGCGCGAGTAGTCGGACCAGTTCATGCCGAACTGGAACTCCTGCACGATGCCGGTGACGACACCCATCGCGATGTTGATCAGGAAGAGCTTGCCCCAGAACTTGGTGGCCTTGAGGTACTTCTCCTTGCCCGTCCGTACCCAGGCGGTCTCCAGCCCGGCCACCAGGGCGGCGAGGGAGATCGTCAAGGGCACGAACAGGAAGTGGTAGACGGTCGTGATGCCGAATTGCCATCGCGCCAGGGTCTCTGGCGCCAACGCCAGGTCCACGTCGAGTCTCTCCTTAGGTCGCCGTGTGCTGACTACGGCTGCCGTGTGCTGACCACGGCTCCTTTGCCCCGTTTGTACCGATTGAAGCGGGACATAAAGGGCGCTTGTGAACGCGTTCACATTCACAAGCAATTATTACTCATGTCCGGATCCCGCTCTTGACCGGGGGTGCGTGACTACGGTCACGCACGGAAAAAGCGTGCGGGCCCCCTTCCCGCACGCTTCAACAAGTTGTTGAATTCGGCGCCATGGAGATACGCATCCGCCTCTCATGGCCGGCCGGCCACCTGACCGCCGTCCTCGGCGGCACCCCGTCCGCCACCGCGCTCGCCGCCGCCCTGCCGCTGGTCGCCACCGCCCGCACCTGGGGCGAAGAGGTCTACTTCGACACCGGGCTCACCCTCGCCCTGGAGGACGACGCACGACAGGTCGTCGAACCGGGCACCGTTGCCTTCTGGACCGAGGGCAGCGCGCTGGCGCTGCCCTACGGCCCCACCCCCATATCGAGGGGGAGGGAGTCCCGACTGGCCGCCCCCTGCAATGTGCTCGGCCGCCTCGACGGCGATCCGCGCGCGCTGGAGACGGTGCGGGACGGCGATCCCTTGCGTGTCGAGCGCGTGTGATCCGCTCAGCCGGGCTGAGCGCGTTCACCGGCTCGATCGAACGTGATCGAGCCGGTCCCGCCGCTGCACGGTCACCGGGCGGATCCGCCCGTTCTGATCACAGCTCCTTGCGGAACTGCTCGGCCGCCTGCAGGAACAGGTCCATCGCCGCCGTCTCGCCGATCGTCACCCGCACGCCCTCGCCCGGGAAGGGGCGCACCACCACGCCGGCCTTCTCGCACGCCGCCGCGAAGTCGAGCGTACGGTCGCCGAGCCGCAGCCAGACGAAGTTCGCGTGGGTCTCGGGCACCGTCCAGCCCTGCGCGGTCAGCGCCTCGCAGACCCGGGTCCGCTCCGCGACCAGCGCGTCCACCCGCTCCATCAGCGCGCCCTCGCTGCGCAGCGACGCCACCGCGGCCTCCTGCGCGAGCTGGCTCACCCCGAACGGCACGGCCGTCTTGCGCAGCGCCGCCGCCACCGGCTCGTGGGCCACCGCGAAGCCGATCCGCAGCCCGGCGAGCCCGTACGCCTTGGAGAACGTCCGCAGTACGCAGACGTTGGGGCGGTCCCGGTACAGGTCCAGGCCGTTCGGCACGTCCGCGTCGCGGTTGAACTCCTGGTACGCCTCGTCCAGGACGATCAGGATGTCGCTCGGCACCCGGTCCAGGAACGCCTCCAGCTCCGTCCGGCGGACAACGGTGCCGGTGGGGTTGTTGGGGTTGCAGACGAAGATCAGCCGGGTGCGGTCGGTTATCGCCGCGTACATGGCGTCCAGGTCGTGCACTTCACCGGAGGTCAGCGGCACCTGGACGGAGGTGGCCCCGGCGACCTGGGTGACGATCGGGTAGGCCTCGAAGGACCGCCACGCGTAGATCACCTCGTCGCCGGGCCCGGCCGTCGACTGCACCAGCTGCTGGGCCACGCCCACCGAGCCGGTGCCCGTCGCCAGGTGCTCGACGGGCACCGAGAAGTGCGCCGACAGCTCGGCCATCAGCCCCGTACAGGCCATGTCCGGGTAACGGTTGAACGCCCCGGCGGCGGCCACCGCACTCTCCAGGACGCCGGGCAGCGGCGGATAGGGATTCTCGTTGGAGGACAGCTTGTACGTGACGGGTCCGCCCGTCGCAGCCGGCTTGCCGGGCTTGTAGGTGGGGATGCCGTCCAGCGCAGCGCGCAGCTTCGGGCTCTTCTCGCTCACCGCAGGTTCCTCCTCGACCGTGCCGTCCGTCGCCAATACTGCACACCTTATGAGGATTGCCCCGTCAGGCGTAGGCCCTCGCCGATACGGAGGAGGCGATACCGGGGCGGAACAGGGGCGATGCCGCGGCGGAGCGGAGGACGTTGCCGGCGCGGAACGGAAGGCGTTGCCGGGGCGGGGCAGGTGGCGAGCTCACGCCGGAGCGATCGTACGAGCCGGGCGGGGACCGGCCGCCGACCACATGCCGGACGGCTCGCGCACGAGGGGCCGCTCGTCGCCGATCATGGTCCGGCCGGTCGCCGCCAGGTGACCGGCCGTTCCCGTCACCGCCCCGCCGCAAGATCACCCATCACCTCCGGCCCGGCCGCACAGGGCCTGGGGAGCGCTCCTCGCTGCGTTACGCGCCGGTGGCTCGCGCCGTGGCGCGCATCCCTCGTGAAGGTGACTTGAGACCTCTTCGAGACCTGGACCAATCGGCAGGCGACTCCCGGCGAAGGTCAACCAGACGCTGGTGGACGGCGACAACGCCCTTCATTTCCCAGGGAATTCAGACCTCATCTCCATGCAGAAACGTGCCTTTCCACTCCTGCACGCAGCGCCCCGCGAAAGGACCGCCCGAGCCCTACTATCGGCTCGCCATGACAGCAGCAGGGAAGCACCAGGTGAGCCGGTCTACCGGTCGCCGGCTGGGGCGGGCAGGCATCCGGGACGTGGCCGCCGCAGCCGGGGTATCCATCACGACTGTCTCCGACGCGCTCAACGGCAAGGGCCGGCTTCCGGATGCCACCCGTCGCCACGTCCGCGAGGTGGCCGACCGGTTGGGCTACCGCCCTTCCGCCGCCGCCCGCACGCTCCGTACCGGCAAGTCAGGGCTCATCGGCCTGACCGTCACCACGTACGGGGATGAACCTTTCACCTTCACCGAATTCGCGTACTTCGCGGAGATGGCCAGAGCCGCCACCTCGGCGGCGCTCGCCCGCGGGTACGCCCTCGTCATCCTGCCCGCGACCTCCCGCCACGACGTCTGGTCGAACGTCGCCCTGGACGGCACCGTCGTCATCGATCCGGCCGACGGCGACCCCGTCGTCACCGAGCTCGTCCGGCACGGCATCCCCGTCGTCTCCGACGGCCGCCCCGGCGGCACCCTCCCCGTGATGGGCTGGGTGGACAACGACCACGAGGCGGCCGTCCTGGGCCTCCTCGACCACCTCGCCGACGCCGGCGCCCGCCGCATCGGCCTGCTCACCGGCACCACCACCGACACCTACACCCGGCTCTCCACCACCGCGTACCTGCGCTGGTGCGAGCGGGTCGGCCAGGACCCGGTGTACGAGTCCTACCCCGCCCACGACCCGTGCGCGGGCGCGGTGGCCGCCGACCGGCTGCTGGCCCGCCCGGACCGCCCGGACGCGGTGTACGGCCTGTTCGACCCGAACGGCACCGACCTGCTCGCGGCGGCCAGACGCTACGGGCTGCGCGTCCCGGAGGACCTGCTGCTGGTCTGCTGCAGCGAATCCACGGTCTACGCCACGACCGAGCCGCCGATCACCACCCTCTCCCTCAAGCCCCGTCGGATCGGCACCGCAGTCGTCCAGCTCCTCATCGACGCCATCGAAGGGCTGGACAGCGGGCGGCCGGTCGAGCAGGTGATACCGACGGATTTGATCGTGCGGACCTCCTCGCAGCGCAGGTCCACGCGGACGACCGTCAGTCCGCCGCGGGGGCCCTCCGGGGCCTGACCGTCACACGTTCGAGCGGCCGTGCGGGCGCGATTGCCGTGTCCGTACGGCCGGAGGTCAGTGGAAGCGCTGCCGTGTCCGTACGGCCGCAGAGGTTTCTGGAAGCGCTTGCCGGATCCGTACGGGGCCAGAGGTCTGTCCTCAGTGGCGCGCGGGGGCGCGCCGACCGGCTCCGCACCTGCCGTTGTCGTCCCGGGCCCGCGCCCGGGACCGCGACGCACCGGCGTACCGCCACCTGCCGCACCCCGTCGCCGTACGGGAACGCCGCCCTCCTCCTCGCAACACCGGCCCACCGCCGCCCGCCCCCACGCCTGCCATCAGGCGCCGCGGCGGCGCGCCGCCGGGCCACTTCGTCATGTCGCGCCACCGCCGTGCCGTCGGCCGGACACCCCGCCGACCGGGATAAAATCGCCCCGAACCCGGAGAAATCGGCAGCGAACACCGGGCGTCGTGCGATTGACCACCCCCGGGTGCGTCACAAGCCGCGAGCGGCATTCCTATGATGGGCGCACGACACCACGGACCGCCGTCGACCAGGCAAGGTCCGCGAGGTGCACGGCGGCGCGACGGTGGAGGGGTCGATGACTCAGGGGGCCAGTGTGGGACCCATGGTGCGGACCATGCCGGCACAACCTCCGGCTCCGGTACAACCGCCTGCTCCGCCGATTCCCCCGGCGCCCGCGGTCCCGCCGCCCCCGGCGATGCCGCCGGCCGCCGTCGGCGCGCCCGATGTACCGCACGGCATGCCTCCCGAGTACACGCCCACCGAGCGCGCCCTCCCGGTGATCGGCGCCGGCGCCCCGGCCGGGCACGGCCAGACGACGGGCCGTGCGGATCTGCCGCCCGTCACCCGTACGGACACCCTCATCGACCGGCCGACCGTCGACCTGACGGCCGTACCCGAGTCGGCCGTACCGTCCGAGCAGCAGAAGGAGGGCGGCGGCCCCCTGTACGTGGTCGGCGACGTGCACGGCTACTACGACGAGCTGCGCGAGGCGCTCGCCGCCGAGGGCCTCATCGACGCCGACGGCCAGTGGGCCGCGGGCAACGCCCGTCTGTGGTTCCTCGGCGACTTCACCGACCGCGGCCCGGACGGCATCGGCGTCATCGACCTCGTCATGCAGCTGTCCGCCGAGGCCGCGGCGGCCGGCGGCTACTGCAAGGCCCTGATGGGCAACCACGAGCTGCTGCTGCTGGGCGCCAAGCGGTTCGGCGACACCCCCGTGCAGTCCGGCGCCGGCACCGCGTCCTTCCAGGCGGCGTGGCTCCTCAACGGCGGCCAGAAGTCCGACATGGACCGCCTCCAGGACCACCACCTCCAGTGGATGGCCCGCCTGGACGCCGTCATGGAGGAGGACGGGCACCTGCTCGTGCACTCCGACACCACCGCCTACCTGGAGTACGGCGACTCCATCGAGGACGTCAACGACACCGTCCACGAGGTCCTCACGCGCAGCGACGCCGACGAGGTCTGGGACCTGTTCCGCAAGTTCACCAAGCGGTTCGCCTTCCGCGACGAGGAAGCGGGCCCGCTGGCCGTACGCGAACTGCTCGACACCTACGGCGGCGAGCGCGTCGTGCACGGGCACAGCCCGATCCCGTACCTCCTCGGCGAGGTCGGCGGCGAGGACGACGAGGGCGAGGGCGTCGCCGTCGACGGACCGCACGTCTACGCCGACGGACTGGCCATCGCCATGGACGGCGGGATCACCATGGCCGGAAAACTACTGGTCGTACAACTTCCCCTGACTGGCTGACCGTTATCCGGGCAGGGGTAGCGGCAGGTAGGGAAGTGGTGCAGCGGGGTCCCAGCCGAACAGGAGCGGTCCCTATTTCCGCAAACACCCTGTCACCCCGTGCCGGAGGCGCTCTACCATCGGTCTATCCGTAGCAGGCTCTCCTCCGTTTCCGCCCACTGCCCGGCCCACGCCGGCCTGTACGGCCCTACGGAGCATCGGGGGATGCACATGAACAGCGCTCCGCACCTGCTGAACGAGGACCGCGCGGAATTCGCGCGGCTCCTCGACGAGGCGCTGCGCACCGCGGAATACCGGCCCGAAACGGCCTCCGCGGCGGTGAAGCACCTCAACACCGAGCAGTTGCGCACCATGGCGCTCAGCGCCACGTCCGCCATCGCCGCATGCGCGACGGCCGAATACCGACACTACGTACGGCTCCGCGACGAACTGCGCGCTCCGGCCCCCGCACCGGACGCCGGCGCCGTGGACGGCCGCGAGGAGAAGAGCACACCGTCGGACGCCCCGGGGATGGACCTCGCCGCGTCCGTGACCGAGGCGGCGGAGTCCGCCGGTGCCGGGCTGGCCGCGATGCTCGCGGTACTGGCACCGGTCCTGGCGGGGATCGCCGCCATCCTCTTCCTGGTCATCGGCTATGTCCTGCGCACGATCGGGACCGACCCGGCCGCCGCCCAGCCGATGATCAGCGTGGGCTGGGTCTTCGCGGCACTGACCGCCGCGGGGGCCCTGGTCGCCATGGCCAGCCTGGTCCACGCGGCCTGGCGCAACGGCTCGACCTCACTGCGCGCGCCACGCACCGGGGACGGCCGGGACGGCCGGTCCCGGGAAGTGGACCTCGCACGGGACGCCTGGCGCCAGGCGCTCCTGGAGCGCGGCATCCTGCCGTTCCTGCGCGAGGCCCTGACCGACCCGGCGGCCGTCAACGGCCGCGGCACGGCCCGGTACGTACCGCGCCGCGGCGTCGACGGCGGGCGTATCCCGACCCTGGGCTACACCCGCCCCGACTTCACCAGCCCGGACGGCGGCCCGCCCGCCGCTCCCCGGCCCCGCTTCACCAGCCCGGACTTCACCAGCCCGGATTACGGGGGTCCGGATCACCATCCTGAATAGCGCCCGCAGAGCCGGCACGTCGATGCCGCGGGGCCGGGGACCGGTCCCGCGGCGTCCTGCATGCACCTCCGCCCCCAATGGGTGAACTTGTGCGCAGATTCGCCTGGTTGGCCCAAACATGCCTTTACGTTCGGCGGTGGAGGTGATGCTCACCATGAGCACTCAGAACACGCCGCGCGGACGAGCGGCGAAACAGGACGCGATCGACATCAACGACTTCGTGTACGCGGCCACGGGAGCGCGGGTACGGAGGCTGACGTTGCCGGACGGGACACACTGGTTCCCGGCTGCTGACGTGGCCACCGAGTTGGGCTACGTGAACACACGCCAGGCACTTCTCTGGCACGTACCGAAGTCATGCTTCCAAACCCTCGGTGATCTCTGCCGAAGTGTCTACGGAGTAGACACTTCCCAGAAGTCCGCAGGTCAGGGGCTCAAGAAGTCGATGAACATGGTGAACCTCCAGGGGCTCATCCTGCTCGTGAACGCCTGCACCAAGCCTGAATCCGAGCCGTTCAAGGACTGGGTGACCGAGGTCATCGCCGCCGTACAGCGGGACGGTTCATACGCCTTGGAGAAGGCGCCCGTACAACCGGCACCCAGCGGCGCCGTGGCCTACGCCATGCCGCAGGAAGTCGCCGACGCCATCGTCCGCCTGGAGGAGCGCAACCTCCGCCTGGACGAGGAACACGCCACCCTGCGGCGCGAGGAGATGCGGGTGTTCGGCCGGATCGCCGACTCGCTGGACCGGATCGCCGACAGGCTGGGGTCCGCACAGCGCCCTGACGCGCCGCCCCGGCTGACCGCGGACGCCGTCCTCGCGGACTGGAAGAACCGGCACTTGGTGGTGACCGGGGACATCTGGTCCGTGGCCGCCTACATCCTCCCGGCCCTCGTCAACGACGGCGAGGCGGTACACCCGTTGGGGACCATCGCCCGGCGCACCGGCCTGACCGAGCACCGTGTGCACGACTCGCTGCGGATACTGCTGAAACGGGGCTGCATCCGGCAGACCGGCGTCACCGCCGACGGAACGCCGAGGTACGTCATGAACCGCTGACGGCCGCGCCAAGCGGACGGTTAGAGGGGCGCGCGGGCCCGAAGTCACATGCCGTAGGTGTGACTTCGGGCCCGCGCGCTGAGAACCTATCCTGCCGGAGCGTTCCGTTCCAGCGGGCCGTCCGTCACTCCGCGATCGGCAGATACACCCGGTTCCCCGCCGCCGCGAACTCCTTCGACTTCTCGGCCATGCCGGCCTCCGCTTCCGCCTCCGTGGCGGTCGCCAGATCACCGCCGTGTTCGCGGCGGATGTCCTGAGAGATCTTCATGGAGCAGAACTTCGGGCCGCACATGGAGCAGAAGTGCGCCGTCTTCGCCGGCTCCGCCGGCAGCGTCTCGTCGTGGAAGGCACGGGCCGTGTCCGGGTCGAGGGCCAGGTTGAACTGGTCCTCCCAACGGAACTCGAAACGGGCGTCGGACAGCGCGTCGTCCCACTCCTGGGCGCCCGGGTGCCCCTTGGCCAGGTCCGCCGCATGGGCCGCGATCTTGTACGTGATGACGCCGGTCTTCACGTCGTCCCGGTCCGGCAGGCCCAGGTGCTCCTTGGGCGTGACGTAACAGAGCATCGCGGTGCCCCACCACGCGATCATCGCCGCGCCGATGCCCGACGTGATGTGGTCGTACGCGGGCGCGATGTCGGTGGTCAGCGGGCCCAGCGTGTAGAACGGGGCCTCCTCGCAGATCTCCTGCTGGAGGTCGACGTTCTCCTTGATCTTGTGCATCGGGACATGTCCCGGGCCCTCGATCATCGTCTGCACGCCGTGCCGCTTGGCGATCGAGTTCAGCTCGCCGAGCGTCCGCAGCTCCGCGAACTGCGCCTCGTCGTTGGCGTCCGCGATGGAGCCGGGGCGCAGGCCGTCGCCGAGGGAGTACGTGACGTCGTATGAGGCGAGGATCTCGCAGAGTTCCTCGAAGTGGGTGTAGAGGAACGACTCCTTGTGGTGGGCCAGGCACCACGCCGCCATGATCGATCCGCCGCGCGAGACGATGCCGGTCTTGCGCCGGGCCGTCAGGGGCACGTAGCGCAGCAGCACGCCCGCGTGCACGGTCATGTAGTCCACGCCCTGTTCGGCCTGCTCGATGACCGTGTCCTTGTAGATCTCCCAGGTCAGCTCCTCGGCCTTGCCGTCCACCTTCTCCAGTGCCTGGTAGAGGGGGACGGTGCCGATCGGCACGGGGGAGTTGCGCAGCACCCATTCGCGGGTGGTGTGGATGTTGCGGCCGGTGGACAGGTCCATGACCGTGTCGGCGCCCCAGCGGGTCGCCCAGGTCATCTTCTCGACCTCCTCCTCGATCGAAGAGGTGACGGCGGAGTTGCCGATGTTCGCGTTGACCTTCACCAGGAAGTTCTTGCCGATGATCATCGGCTCGGTCTCCGGGTGGTTGACGTTGGCGGGCAGCACCGCCCGGCCGGCCGCGATCTCGTCCCGTACGAACTCGGGGGCGACGTTCTCGCGGATCGCGACGTACTCCATCTCCGCCGTGATCTCGCCGCGCCGCGCGTACGCGAGCTGGGTGACCGCGGCGCCGCCCCGGCCCCGGCGGGGCTGCCGGGGGCGGCCGGGGAAGACCGCGTCGAGGTTCTTCAGGCCGCCGCGCGGCGAGGTGTGCTTGAGGCCGTCGTCCTCGGGGCGGGGCGGCCGGCCCGCGTACTCCTCGGTGTCGCCCCGGCTGATGATCCAGTTCTCCCGCAGCGGCGCCAGGCCGCGGCGGACGTCCGTTTCGATGTTGGGATCGGTGTACGGCCCTGACGTGTCGTAGAGCGTCACGTCCTTGCCGTTGGTGAGGTGCACACGGCGGACCGGGACCCGCAGGTCGGGCCGCGATCCGGTGAGGTAGCCCTTGTGCCAGCCGATCTCCTTGGCGGAGCCCCGGCCGTTTTCGGGCGTGCGTGCATCCTGCAGAGTCATGAAGACCCACTCCCTACGCCGGCATTACCCGGTAACAGGTTCGGCGGTCGACGCAGCGATGTCCGTGACGGCGTCACCGGCTTCGGCCGGTCGTTCCGTACGGGGGTCAGCGCCCTCTCAGCCCGGTGCTCCGAGCTCCCGCGATTGCAAAGGTGCCACCACGGTAGCGGCCCGTGTGGCGCGGTGAACAGGGGGCCCTGCCGGTTCTTGCGATGATCGGGCGGTGACCAGCAACGAGCCCTCGCACTCCGCGCACCACCACGTTTCCGGTCCGGCGCACGGACACGGTGCCGGTCCTCGGCACGCCGTGCCGGGTGACGGCCGGGCCCCGGACGCCTCGGGTACCACGGACGCCCCGGACGGCCGTTCCGGTGACCGGCATGCCCACGCCCGCGCCCACGGACACGGCAACAGCCACGGTCATGGGCACGGGCACAGCCATGGCCACGGCCCCGCCGCCCCCGTCTCCCGGCATCTGCGCAAGGTCATCGCCGCCGTGCTGATCCCCTTCGCCGTCGCGGTCCTGGCCGGGCTGGTCGTGCTGTGGCCGGGCGGCGCGCCCGGCCACCAGCCGTCCGGTGTCGGTTTCGACCAGCCGACCGAGAAGGCGAAGGTCGTGAAGGTGGCGGAGGTGAACTGCGCGGACGTACACGCGCAGCAGCAACAGCAACCGTCGCAGCGGCAACCGTCTTCGCCCGCGGGCCCGTCGCGGCCCCAGCACTGCGAGCGGGCGGTCATCGAGGTGACCACCGGCAAGGACACCGGCCGGCGGTTCGAGTCGATCGTGACGCCGGACGCCACGCGGCACTACACGGTCGGTCAGGGTGTAGTGGTCGCGTATGCGCCCAAGGCGCCCAAGGATTTGCAGTATTCGGTCACGGATGTGGACCGGACCGTCCCGATGTGGGTACTGGCCGCCATCTTCGCCGCGGCGGTGGTCGTGGTCGGACGGCTGCGCGGGGTGCTCGCGCTCGTCGCGCTGGTGGTGAGTTTCGCGGTGCTCACGCTGTTCATCCTCCCCGCCATCCTCCAGGGCTCGAATCCCCTGGTGGTCGCCGTGATCGGAGGCAGCGCGATCATGCTGGTCGCCCTCTACATGTGCCACGGGCTGACGGCGCGTACGTCCGTCGCCGTCCTGGGCACGCTGGTCTCCCTGCTGCTCATCGGCCTGCTCGGCTCGCTCTTCATCGGCTGGGCCCTGCTCACCGGCAACACCGACGACCAGACCGGGCTGGTGCACGGCCTGTACCCGGACATCGAGATCCGCGGTCTGCTGCTCGCGGGCATCATCATCGGCTCCCTGGGCGTGCTCGACGACGTGACCGTCACACAGACCGCCGCCGTATGGGAGCTGAAGGAGGCCGACCCGTCGGCGGGCTGGCGCAAGCTCTACTCCTCGGCGATGCGGATCGGGCGGGACCACATCGCGTCCGTCGTCAACACGCTCGTCCTCGCTTACGCGGGCGCCGCGCTGCCCCTGCTCCTGCTGTTCTCGATCGCGCAGAGCAGCGTCGGTACGGTCGCCACGAGCGAGGTGGTCGCCGAGGAGATCGTCCGGACCCTGGTGGGCAGCATCGGTCTGGTCGCGTCCGTACCGCTGACCACGCTGCTGGCGGCGCTCGTCGTCTCGGCGGACCGGGGCGCCGGGGGTGTCGAGGGATCCGGTTCGGGGCAGGGCGCCGGGGCCGGGGACACGGACGCGGGGCGCGGCGCGGGCCGGCGGTCCGTGCGCGGCGGGCGCGGCAAGCGGCGGCGTGCACGCTGAGCCGGCCGGGCGGACGGCAACGGCCCGCCGACGCACGGAACCACCGGGCCTCCGGCCGCCTGTCATCCCGCCTTCTGCGCCTCCGAAAGAATGCGGTCCAATGTCGAGTCGAGCGTGTCGCACACCTCTTCCTCCCCGATCGGTACCAGTCGGTCCGTACGGTCGAGGAAGGCCACCAGCGGCGGCGCGCCGGCGCGGAACAACGCCCGTTCGTCACCCACCTGAAGGCCGATGAAGACGTCGCTGAGGTGCTCGGAGGAAGACGGGCCGATGCGCACGTCGCCCTCACCGGACGGCTTGCTCAACCCGTCGAGCAGCAGTTCCCGACTGAACGCCCAGGTCACGGGCACATCACCGGGAAGGTCGAAGGTGAAGCTGACCGCGTAGGGGTCCGCGGAGTCGAAGAACAGCTCCACCGGGATACGGAAAGCGAGCTCCTCGGACACGAGGAAGCTCATGATCACTTCTGCCTGAACTGTGTCGGTCATCAGCCTCTGCCCCGTACTTGGTCGGAGATGGCCAGGAATCATCCCTCTTGGCCCCATTGACGCCATCGTCGGTCACGTGCAAGCGGATCACAAGGAGTGATTTTTCAGATACTGATAGAGAAAGCGAGTGTCGTTAACGTCGCCTCCGCCATCCTGCGTAGTCGATCGGTAACGCAGTGTAGGCGTTGAGCGTCGCTCGCGGGAAGGGAAATCGCCATGGTCGCGGCCGCCGAACCGACCTGGATGGGAATGGCCGAGCATACTGTGCCCAAGGCATATTCCTGCTGCTCGTACGCGACTTGGGCGCGCCGCACGCTGTCCAGGCGGTGCAGCAAGTCGTCCTCGGACCGCACCGAATACGGCGTCAACGGCTGTACCGGATAACGCGCCAAATGGTCCTTCCTGGCCTGCTCGTCGAGCTGCGCCAGCAGGCACTGGCCGATCGCGTGCGCGTGCGCGGTCGTACGGAAGTCCGCCCACTCCGCCACCCGCGGCCGTCGCGGGTCGTCGGTGGCGGCCACCACCTCCACCTCGCCCGCCCGGTAGACGGCGAAGTAGACCGCGGCGTCGAGTTGTCTGCCCGCGGACGCCAGCGCGTCGCCCATCTCGGTACGGCGGCGGCGCTCGGCCCCCGCCCGCCCGATCGCGCCGGCGGCCTCACCGTAGACGAACACACCGTTCTCACGCCGCAGATAGCCCTCGTGCGTGAGGGTCCGCAGCAGGTGGTACGTCGTGGGAAGCGGCAACCCCGCCTCTCTGGCCAGCTGTTTGGCGGGCGCGCCGGCGGAGTGCCCGCCCACCGCCTCCAGCAGGCGCAGCGCCCGCTGCACCGAGCCGATCAAAGTCGGGTGCGAAACGGCTTCACCGTTCACCATCGCCAACGCCACCCCCTGGTCGGGTCGCCGGGGCGCGGGGCGGCCCCGACGGCGAAAGCCGCTCCCGCTTCGCCCGTGCCTCCCAGGGGGCCTCATCGTCGACGCCCGGCCCGGGCTTGCCTCACTCGTTATTTTCCGGAACGTCACCATCCGGAAGACGCCTGCGAACCGCACTCTAGCTTGGCCGCACGGGGTGGCAGAGGCTTTTGCCGCCCAGTCGACTCAGCCTGGGGGGGAGGAGGTGGGCGGCGGCACCGGTCGGAGGCCGGGAAGCGGAACGCCCCGCTCCGTGGAGGAGCGGGGCGGGGCGCTATGGGCAGGGGTTCGGTGCTCGGGCTCAGGGCCCGGGGCCGGTGGGGCCCAGGGATCGGTGTTCAGGGGCCGGGATCCGGGCTCGGGACCCACCGTTCGGGCTCGGGGCTGCGGGGCGCGGGCCCGAACCGGTCAGGCTCGGCCCGGCCCCCGGTGTACCGCTCGGTCGCCCCCGTCACCACTCGCTGCGCGAGGAGGAGGACGAGGAGCCCGTCAGCCTGCGCACCAGATAGACGACACCGGCGATCAGCGCCACCGCGACCAGGACCTTGAAGAGCAGGCCGATCAGGAAGCCGACCGCACTGGCGATCAGGCTGCCGAACACCACCAGGAGGACGACGGGCACCGCGACCCACGTCACCCACCACGGAAGTCCTGCGAACGTCCCCTTGCCGGCCATTGCTCTGCCCTGCTTTCTGCGTAGTCCTCGCGCTTGTCGCTGTGCCGATGTGATGCCTTGATCACGCGGTCCGCGGTCCGTGGACCTGTTCAACGTCCCGTATCCGTGGTGCGTGCCCGGCGCCGCGGGCCCGGGGGCTCCGAAGCTCTGTTCCCCCCTGCACCATCGATGCTAGGACGGCGTACGCCGGAACGGCGGCCGCGCGTCCCCGGCCCTCCCCTGAACCGTCCCCTACGGGTCCCCGGGGGTCCGCCTCAGCTCTCGGGCGGAGAAAAGACCACCATGACCCGCAGGTCCTCGCTGATGTGATGGAACTTGTGCGGCACTCCGGCCGGCACGTACACGATGCTGCCGCGCGCCACCGAGGTCGTCTCCATGCCGACGGTGATCGCCGCCCGGCCGCTGACGACCAGATACACCTCGTCCTGGTCATGCGGCTGCTGCGGGTCGACGCTGCCGGCGTCGAGGGCGTAGAGCCCGACCGACATGTTCCGTTCCCGCAGGAACTGCAGATACGCGCCGTCGTTCGCGGCCCGCTCCGCCTCCAGTTCGTCGAGCCTGAAAGCCTTCATCGCCGTTGGCACCCCTCGAAGAGTCCGTCTCGTCTGCGACGATCTCACCATGAAGAATTTCGTGGTCAAGACGATCGCCAATGCCGCGGCGCTTGCCGTGGCCATCTGGCTGCTGAAGGACATCACACTGACCGGTGAGAACACCGGGCGCAAGGCGCTGACGCTGATCCTGGTCGCGCTGCTCTTCGGTGTGGTGAACTTCGTCGTCAAACCCGTGGTGAAGCTGCTGTCCTTCCCCCTCTTCATCCTCACCCTCGGCCTCATCACGCTCGTGATCAATGCGTTGATGCTGCTGCTCACGTCGTGGCTGGCGGATAAATTCCACCTCGCCTTCCACGTGGAGGGTTTCTGGACCGCCGTACTGGGCGGCGTGATCATTTCGATCGTCTCCTGGGCGATGCACGTGGTGCTGCCCGACGACAGGGACTGAGTACGTGCACCTCCCGATAACCCCACCGGCCTCGGCGGCGGCAGCGCCGGCGCCGGACGCCGCGCCCCGTCCGCAGGCGGCCACGCCGTACCGCGTCTGCTTCGTCTGTACCGGCAACATCTGCCGCTCCCCGATGGCCGAGGCCGTCTTCCGCGCCCGGACCGAGGAAGCCGGCCTTGACGGGCTGGTCGCGGTGGACAGCGCCGGCACGGGCGGCTGGCACGAAGGGGACGGCGCCGATCCGCGTACCGTCGCCGTCCTGCGGGCCGCCGGCTACGAGGAGGACCACACCGCCCGGCAGTTCCAGGCCGACTGGTTCGGTTCGCGCGATCTGGTAATCGCCCTGGACGACGGGCACCTGCGCGCGCTGCGGCGGCTGGCGCCCTCCGCCGAGGATGCGGCCAAGGTGCGGCTGCTGCGCTCGTACGACGCGGCCGTGTCCTCCGGCGGCACGGACCCGTACTCCTTCGCGCCCTCCCACCATCTGGACGTCCCCGACCCGTATTACGGCGGTATGGAAGGGTTCGAGGAATGCCTGGAGATGGTCGAGGCCGCCTGCGAAGGGCTGCTGGTGGCCGTGCGGGAATCTCTGGCCCAAACCGGGCGTCTTGCCGACAGGGAGGCGCTGAGCGCCGGAACCGCGTCCTATGGGGCAGGCGGCAGCCCAGCCGTCACAGCGGCCTCGCCGTGACGGCGGCCTCGCCGTAAGCCCGGGGCCCCGACGCCGGAAGTCCGGAGCTCGCGGCCGGAAGCCCGGGGCCGTGAATCCGGAGAGCCCGGGGGCGTAGTTCCGGAATTCCGGCTTCCAGGTTCATCGGTCCACCCGTATTCACGAGGAGACAAGCGCATGACAGGAGACAGCACCAGAGCTGTACGGGCCGGGCTCCCGGCGGTCGAGGCGTACGAACCGTCCCTCCCCGGCCCGGTCTTCGCCGCGCACTACCACCTGCCCGGCGACCCCACCGGCCCGTACACCTACGGCCGCGACTCCAACCCCACCTGGACCCGGCTGGAGGCGGCCATCGGCGAGCTGGAGTCCCCGGACGAGCCCGCGCACACCGTGGCCTTCGCCTCCGGGATGGCCGCCATCTCCGCCGTCCTCTTCTCCTGCCTGCGCAGCGGTGACGCCGTCGTGCTCCCGAGCGACGGCTACCAGCTGCTGCCCGCGGTCCGCGAGCGCCTGGAGAGCTACGGCATCGAGGTCCGTACGGCCCCCACCGCGGACGACGCGCAGCTCGGTGTCCTCGACGGCGCCCGGCTGCTGTGGATCGAGACCCCGTCCAACCCCGGCCTGGACGTCTGCGACATCCGGCGGCTGGCCGAAGCCGCGCACGCGCGCGGCGCGCTCGTCGCCGTCGACAACACCCTGGCCACCCCGCTGGGCCAGCGCCCCCTGGACCTCGGTGCCGACTTCTCGGTGGCCAGCGGCACCAAGGCGCTGACCGGTCACGGCGACGTGCTCCTCGGATACGTCACGACCCGCGACGCGGCGCTCGCCGGCTCCGTACGGATGTGGCGCAAGACCGTCGGCGCGATCCCCGGCCCCATGGAGGCGTGGCTGGCCCACCGGTCGCTCGCCACGCTCGCCCTGCGGGTGCGCCAGCAGTCCGACGGCGCCCTCGCGCTCGCGACGGCGCTGCGCGAACGCCCCGAGGTGACAGGTCTGCGGCACCCCGGGCTGCCCTCCGACCCGGCGCACGAGCAGGCCGTACGGCAGATGCGCGCGGGCCGCTTCGGCTCCGTGGTCTCCTTCACGCTGCCCGGCCGCGCGCACGCGGAACGCTTCCTGGCGGCGCTGACACTCGTGGACGACGCGACGAGCTTCGGCGGCGTACGGTCCTCCGCGGAGCGGCGCGGGCGATGGGGCGGCGACGCGGTGCCGGAAGGATTCATCCGTTTCTCGGTCGGCGTGGAGGAGCCGGCGGACCTGATCGCGGATGTGGTGGGGGCACTGGATGCCGCTCTGGGCGGGGGGAACGGCGCCGGGCACGGCACGGGGAGCGGCGGGTCCTGACGGGCTCGTACCGACGCCGCTACGTAAAGCGGGCTGGCAGGGTATCCCCCCTCGGCACCCTGCCAGCCCCGGTTCGCAGCACTACGAACCGTGCAGACAAGGCTAGTTGACTCAGCGTCAGTGTCCAATCACGCTGACGACACAGCCCTATCGACAAATTTATAGTTGGCGGGCGCCGGCGGTGCCGGAGCGGAGGGAGGTACGCATGGATCTTGCTTTATTACGCACGTTCGTCACGGTGCACCGAGCGGGTTCCTTCACCCGCGCCGCCGCTCTGCTGGGCCTCTCCCAGCCCGCCGTGACCAGCCAGATACGCACCCTTGAGCGGCAGTTGGGGCGCCCGCTCTTCCTCCGCAAGGCCCGCGGCGTCACCCCCACCACCGTCGGCGAGGAACTCGCCCACAAGGTGGCGCCCCACTTGGACGCGCTCACCGAGATCACCGAAGCCGGGCTCGACGAGGAGTCCGCCATCCGTACGCTGCATCTCGCCGGACCGCCGGAGTTCACCTCCCAGCGCGCGTTACCGGCCCTCACCCCGCTCATAGACCAGGGCCTGTGCGTACGCACCGCGTTCGGCTCCGCGGAGGAGCTGCTGGCCGGTCTCGCCGACGGGCATCACGATCTCGCGATCACCACCACCCGGCCGCGCGGCGCCCTGCTCACCGCGACGCCGCTGTGCGACGAGGAGCACGTCCTGATAGCCGCACCCCGCTGGGCGGCCCGGCTCGGCGGCCCGGCGGTCGTCCGGGCCAAGGGGGTGCGCGCCCTCGATCCCGTACCGCTCGTCGAGGTCCACGAGAGCCTGCCGCTGATCTCCCGGTACTGGACCGCGATCTTCGACACCCCGCCCGCGGCTTCCGCCGCCGTCATCGCCTCGGATCTGCGGGCGGTACTGGCGTGCGTGACGGCGGGCGCCGGCCTGGCGGTGCTGCCCCGCTATCTGTGCGCCGACGCGCTCGACAGCGGCGAGGTCGTTGCCCTGCTCGATCCGCCCGTACCGCCCCTGCGCACGTATTTCCTGGCCACCCGGGCCGGAACGCTGGCGCTGCCGCACATCGCGCGCCCGCATGAGTGGCTGCTGCGGGCTGCGGTGAGGTGGTGACGCCGGGGCCGGTTGCCCAGGTCCGGGTTACGGCCGGACCGGAAGCCGGCCGGAGGCCGACTGGAAGCCAGGGCTCCGGGTACCCGGCCGCGTCCCCGCACACCACCCGGGCGCGCCTCGGCGGACTGGTGGGACGGTGGTTTCACCGAGCCCCTGCTGCGGCATCTGTCCCGTATGACCGTACGGCCAGTCGTCAAACGCACCGCCCGCGCGATCCTGCTCGACGGTGCGGACATCGTCCTGATCAAGCGCACCAAGCCGGGCCGGGCTCCGTACTGGATCACTCCCGGCGGCGGCGTCGAGCCGGAGGACGCCACGGTCGTGGACGCCCTCCACCGTGAGCTGCACGAAGAGCTGGGGGCCAAGGTCACCGACGTCGTCCCGGTCTTCGTGGACACCGTCGAGCACATCAGCGACGGCGGGGTGGACGGGGTCAAGGTGCAGCACTTCTTCGTCTGCCGGCTGGAGTCCATGGACCCCTCCCTGCGGCACGGTCCCGAGGTGGAGGAACCGTGCGGCCAGTACGAGATCGTGCGCGTGCCCTTCACCAGGGTGGGCATCGCGTCGGCCGAGGTGGTGCCGCTGTCCCTGCGCCACTACCTCGACGGCAACATCGAGGGCGTACGGGCGATGCATGCTCCTGATCTGGGGTGATGGGGGTCGGGGCGGGAGCCGGTGGCGGGGCGGGACGGTTGGCGGGTGACATGGGGGGCAAGCGGTGGCGTACTGGCACCAAGCCGTACGGGCCCAGCCCTGGTGGCACAGCCGTACTGGCGCAACCGTATGGCTCAGCCGTACTGACGCCGCCGTGCCGGCCCAGCTGTACTGACACCGTCCTGTCCTACCCGAACCAGCCCCCGAAGTCGCTGCCTTCGGCGTCCGCCGCCCCCCGGTGCTGAGCGCGGGCGAGCACCCGCTCGACCTCGCGCTTCACTTCCGCCCGCACCTCCCGGGCAGGAGCAACGTCGGGGACGGGTACGGTCTCCCGTTCCGGCTCTGCCGCAGCCTCCCGTTCCGGCTCTGTCACAGCCTCCCGTTCCGGCCCTGCCGCGATCTCGCGTTCCGGATCTCCCACGGTCTCCCGCCGGGAAGCCGCCTCCGCCGCCGCGCCGAAGAAGTCCCCACCCTTGCGCTTGGCGTCGTCCGTACCCCAGGCGCGCGGTCCGCTCGCCTGCCGGGGCACCTTCTGCAGGTGCGGGATGTGCTTGGCGCAGTGAATATACGTTTCCTCAACCGCGACCTCGACCCACAGCTGGGCACGTCGCCCGGGTACCGGGTCAACGGGCAGGTCCGGGTGGCGGGCCCGCATCTCGTCGTCCATGACGACCCGCGCCCGGCCGTTGACGTGCAGGCCGATGCGGTCGCGGGTGAAGTCGATCATCAGGATGCCGAGGTGCGGGTTCTCGGAGATGTTGCCGATGGACGCCATGACGCCGTTGCCGCGGTACTCCGGGTACGCGATCGTGCGCTCGTCCAGAACCTGGACGAACCCGGGCGGCCCGGCCCGGAACGTGGAGTCGCACTCGCCGTGCCGGTCGGCCGTCGCCAGGAAGAACATCTCCTGGCGGCCCACGAACTCCCGCATGCGCGCGTTGAGATGGTCGAGCACCTGGTCGTCATAGAAGCGGTCGGCGCGTTCGATCGTCCCCATCCGCTGCTGCACCAGGTGCTCACCGTCGCTGCCCGGCCGCGCCTCCCGCACGCCCACCGCGGGCTCTGCGTCCTCGCTCGGCCCGACCAGCCCGTATGCCCCGGATGTACCCCCAGGCGCGCTGGCCCCACCTGCCTCATCGAAGCCACCGGCCCCACCAGAGCCTTCCCAGGCTTCGGGTGCCCCGGCAGTGCCGTGCCCATCTGTGACACCGGGCGCCCCTACGGCCCCCTTCGCACCACCGTCGCCCCCGCTCGTCACCCCCGAGATTTCGGCCGCCCGCAGCTCGCCGTACGTCATCAAACCGTTTCCACCCTGTACCGCCGAGGCGTGTTCACCATGTGTCGTCAATGCTCAATCTCCCGCCGCGACCAGCTCTTCCACGGAGTCGTGCCGTATGCGGTCGGAGGGAATACCGACCCCCACCAATGCGTCCACGCCGTTTCGGATCATTCCGGGCGGCCCGGACAAGTAGGCGTCATATTCCCTCCACGGGCCGTACTGACGCACCGCGTCCGGGAGTTGGCCACTGAGGTTGTTGCGCGTTCCACCGGTCCGGCCGGAATCGACGACCGTGCGCACGGACAGCCACGGGTGGCTCTGCTCCATCCGCAGCATGGTGTCCAGGTCGTAGAGGTCGTGATCGCTGCGGGCGCCGTAGAAGACCTCCATCGGACGCCGGTGCCCCCGCTCGGCCACGTCCTCGACCAGGGCTTTGATCGGCGCGATGCCGGTACCGCCGCCGAGGCACAGCAGGCCGTTGTCAGTGGTGTGGTCTACGGTCATGGAACCGGATGGGGGACCGAGCCGGACGACGTCGCCGGGGCGGGCTCGATGAACCATGGCGTTGGAAACCCACCCGGCCGGTACGGCTTTCACGTGAAAGGAGAGCAGACCGTCGGAGCGGGGCGCCGCGGCGAAGGAGTAGTGCCGCCATACACGCGGCCACCAGGGGGTTTCCACACTGGCGTACTGGCCGGCCAGGAAGGGGTAGGGCTGATCGGGCCGGACGGACACGACGGCTATGTCCGGTGTACGCAGCTCGTGCGAGACGACCTCGGCCTGCCACCAGGCGGGGGCCACCAGCTCGTCCTCGGCAGCCGCGTCGATCATGATCTGCGAGATCTTGGTGTACGCCCGGACCCAGGCCGCCTCGGCCTCCGGGGCCCAACTGGTGTGAGCGTAACGGGCCAGCGCGGCGAGCAGGCACTCGCCGACCGCCGGGTAGTGCTCGGGCAAGGTGCCGTACTTGCGGTGTCCGCGCCCGAGGTGGGAGAGGTACTCGTTGAGGTAGGCCGTGTCTTCGACGTTCTTGACGGAGGTGAGCAACGCCTTGAACAACCGGTCGCGTTGGGCGTCCATCGCGGCGGGAAAGAGCGCGCGCAGGTCAGGGTGGCGCACGAACAGCAACGCGTAGAAGTACGAGGTGACCTTGTCCGCCACGGGCTCGATCTCATCCAGAGTCCGCCGGATGAGCGCCACGTCACCCGAGTCGCTCCGCCCTGCCTGAGCACCGCCGCCGACTGACGGGGCGGTACGGGCGGCGGTAGGGGCTGCGCCGGGACCGGCGGGCGTGGTGGGCACGTCGGCGGCCGACGGTACGGCCCCAGCCGACGAGGACCGGGCCACAGCTGCCCCTGCCGGGGACTGGCCTGGCCCTACCGGCGCGTGGGCCGATGTTGTGGTGGAGGCGGAGGTGGGCGGGTGGGTGGGGGGAAGGGGAGAAAGGCCCCCAGCCCCCGCCGCAGCCCCACCCCGTACGCCCTCGCCCGCCTGCCCCGGCCCCGCCGTCTGCTCAGCCGTGCGCCCGGCCGCGTGCCGGGGGCCATGACCGCCCGCCTGCCCGGGTGCGTGGCCGGTCACCTGCCCGGATGCACGGCCAGCCGTGTGTCCGGCGGCGTCCCCAGGTGCGCGTCCACCGGCGGGGACAGACGTATGCCCGAGTGCGTCCCCGACCCCGGGCTCAGTCGTGCGCCCGGCCCCGGGACCAACCGTCTGCTCCGTCCCCCGCTCGCGTTCCTCTGCCGTGCCCACAGGCCTTATGGAGCTGACCGGCCGGCTGGGTATCTGTGCCCGGTCCTCGTCGTACCGGGCACCCGCGTCGTCACGTACGGCCTGGCCGCTCGGCGCCCGAAAGCCGCCGGCCCGCTGCTCGTCCGCGCCGGGCGCGCTCCACACGTCCTGGACGCCGGATTCGTTACGGACGTGCGGTTCGGAGCGGTCCGCAAAAACGCCATGGCCGCCGGGAACCTCCGCACTCCGGCTCCCATTTCCAGCGGCCCGCTCGTCACGCTCCGCCTCACCGTGGCCACTTCCTTCACCGCTCGGGCTGTTTCCGCCGTCCCGGTCGTCCGTACGCCGCTGATGATCTTCGGCGGCCTTCTTCGACGGAGTGAACCATCCCCAATCGCCACTGCTGCCGTCAGAAGAGCCGTTATCGGCCGACGTGGTGGTCGGAGCGTCCATGGTCTGCCTCGCCTCGAACGTCTTACGATCGTCTTCGCACTTCCGCAGTTCGGAACGTGCCCGGAATTCCCCGCGCCCCACCGGAATTCTTAATCGATCAGAGCTATCCCGGCAACACCCTGCAAAGCGGACACACCTCAGTCCTTCCGGCACCGCGCGGATCTCGTTATCCGCAACATGCCACCCGCGCCCAGCGGACTGGACGAACAGCCGGAAACCCGGGCACCACAAGCGCGTTGCCACTAAGCTGCCGGGCTCCACACCCCGCAGCTGCCGTACGACCCGGACCCCGGAGGGCTTCTGACGTACTCCCGAAGCTCTCCTCCCGCTCGACCGGACTAGACCATACCCGCAGCGCTTGAATACACAACCCCTGAACCGGAAACACTTCCTCCGGCACGCCCGATTTCCGTGAGCCTTCCCACAGAACGCAATTCATCGGGCATGGCGTACGAATCGGCCGCGGGCAGCCGGGAATTACCCACCGGCCCGCGCCAGTGCGTATGCCTCACGCAGGTCACGGCCCTCGTACGCATATGAGGCCAGGCCGCTGACATGGTGGTCCGCATTCACCGCGACGGACGCGGGAACGGCCGCGAACAGGGCAGCGTCGGACAGGGAATCGCCATACGCCACGCAGTCGGCCCGTTGCAGTCCGAACTCGGCGCACAGTTCATCCGCAATCCTCACCTTTGCAGACGCGGAAAGTATCCCGTCCGGTTCCACCGCATCCCGAAAAGGAAGCGCGGGCCAGCGCGAGCCGTGTGCGGCGTCCGCTCCCCAGCCCGTCAGCCGCTCCACGAAGAACCCCGGCGACAAGGAGATCACCGCGCACCGTTCCCCCCGCGCCCGGATGTCGCCCCAGACCTCCCGGATGCCGGACAGCCACGGCGCACTCTCGAAGGCCGCCGCCACCAGCTCCTCGGTCAGCTCCGACCACAGATCGCACGCCAGCTCCGCGAAGCGCACCGGTGTCACCTCGCGGGCGGCGAAGGCACGTTCCAGCTCGGCGATCTCCCGGTCCAGCCCGAGTTGCCGGGATATCTCGATGGCGGCTGCCGAACCGTAGAGCAGCGTTCCGTCCATGTCGAAAAGATGTAGCTTCCCCATACGGGGAGCGTAGGACGTGCAGGCCTCCTGCGGCCCGCACGTCACAGCAAGCGCTTGCTGTGTACGGTCCATCCCCTGCTCGGCCACGCACCGGACCTCGCACGGCCCCCGCCCCGTAGACGGCGTTCGCCTCTCACATACCGGTCGCCTCACGCTCCCCAGCCGTCCCCCCCCCACATACTCAAGCGCGCGTACGACCGGATACTCCCGCCGTCAGATGTCACGCAGCCCGCCGGGCGCGACCGTGGAGCCCATGAAGCAGCTCAGCCGGCCCGCTCGCCGGGCCCACCTCGTCATCCATGTCGCGGTCTCCGTCGGCTGGCTCGGGCTGACGCTCGGCCTGCTCACCCTCAGCCTGACCGGGTATGTCTCGGGATCACCGGACACCACCGTGGCCGCCTACCGCGCCATGAAGATCTTCAGCGACTGGCTGCTCGTCCCCGTGGCGCTGCTGACGCTGGTCAGCGGGCTGATCCTCTCCTTGGGGACGCACTGGGGCCTGGCCCGCCACCGATGGGTCGTCGTCAAGTTCTGGCTGACCCTGGCGACCGTACTGATGACGGCCTTCTCCCTGCGTCCGGGGATCGACCGGCTCGCGGCCGACGCCGTGGCCGGCACCCCGGACACCGGGCTGAGCATGGTCGCCGCCCCTTCCGTGGCTACGGTCACGTACTTCTTCGTCACCGCGATCTCCGTGCTCAAGCCGTGGGGCCGCACCAAACGCGGCGGCCGACTGCGCGCCGCACAGTCGGCCGAGGTACGCGAGAGGGCACGTAAGCACCCAAGTACGTCCGTCAGTTGAGCCCCGCCGCCTCAATGGCGGTACGGGCGATGCGGTCGTCCTGCTCCGGCGCGCCGCCGCCCACGCCGATGGCGCCGACCAGGCGCCCGTCCCGGTGGACCGGCACACCGCCCGCGATGAACAGCAGCGGGCGGTCGAGCGCGGTGGGCAGCGTGTGGAAGAGCCCGTCGGGCCGTACGGCGTCGACGAGGTCGGCGGTCGGCGCGTCCAGTTGCAGGGCGGTGTACGCCTTGCGGGTGCTGGTCTCGCCCGAGATCAGCACGGCGGTGTCATCCCGCCGGAAGCCGAGCAGGTGCCCGCCCGCGTCCAGGACGGTGACGCTGCCCCGCACACCGAGGTCGGCGGCGGCGCGGCGGGCGGCGTCGATCAGGGCGTCCGCGTCGTGGGTGGTGAGGGGACGGACGGAGGGGGTGGTGCTCACGGGTGGTTCTCCTAGAGGAACGGATGGTGTTCGTTCGTAGTTCCGGGCAGTTGCCAGGTAGCGCGGCCCAGCGGTCTGTCGGATGGTCGGGGAGTTGTAGGCCCGGTCCTGATAGGTGCGCAGGTGAGGTGGTCAGGTCGGCCGGCAGGCGAGTACGGGGGCTGCGTGGATGGTCGGGGGCCCGGCCGGCGCCCCGCCTCGCTCAGCGGCGTACGGCTGTCGCACCGCCCTCTTCGGAACTGCCCGCCCCAATGCCGTCCCCGCTGCCAACGCCCGACGCGACAACCCGGCCGTTCCGCGCGTCCCGGCGATCCGAACCGTCCAGGCCGCCCCGACCGTCCCGGCCGCTCCGCCGCTCCAGTGCTCCGGCGATGACCGCGACGCCCAGCGCCAGGACGGTCATCCCCACCCCGACCCAGTTCGGCGCGGTCAGCCCGAACCCGGCCGCGATGACGATGCCACCGAGCCAGGCGGCCAGCGCATTGCCGAAGTTGAAGGCCGCGATGTTGCCGACCGAGGCCAGGGTGGGCGCGGCCGACGCCTGGTCCATGATCCGCTTCTGCAACGGCGGTACGGTCGCGAAGCCGAAGGCTCCGATCAGGGCGATGGTGACGGTTGCGACGATCTTGTTGTGCGCACCGAGGCCGAACGCGGCCAGCGAGAGCGCGAGCCCGACGAGGGACACGTACAGCATCGGCATCATGTAGCGGTCGGTGAACCGTCCCGAGACCAGGTTGCCGGCCACCATGCCCAGCCCGAAGACGGCCGTGAGCCAGATGACGGACGATGCCGCGAAGCCGGTGACCTCGGTCATCATCGAGGCGAGGTAGGTGACGGCCGCGAAGACGCCGCCGAAACCGAGGACGGTCATCAGCATCGCGAGCCCGACCTGCGGGTTGCGGAAGACCGCGATCTCCTGGCCCATCGGCGCGGCGGCCCGGACGCGCTGCGCCGGCACCAGCTTGGCGACGCCGAGCAGCCCGAGCACGCCCAGGAAGGCGATGGCGACGAAGGTGGCGCGCCAGTTGATCTGCTGGGCGAGCAGCGTGCCGGTCGGTACGCCCACGACGTTGGCGACGGTCAGGCCCGCGAACATCATCGAGATGGCGCCGGCCCGCTTGTGCGGGGCGACGAGGTCGGCGGCCACCAGCGATCCGATGCCGAAGAATGCGCCGTGGGTGAAGGACGAAACGATCCGCCCGGCCAGCATCACCGGGAAGGCCGGCGCCACTGCGGTGAGCAGGTTCCCCACCACGAACAGCCCCATCAGCAACATCAGCATCTGCTTGCGGGTCATGCGGGTGCCGAGGGCGGTCATCAGCGGGGCGCCGGCGACGACACCGAGCGCATAAAGGGTGGTCGCGTACCCGGCCAGCGGGATGGAGACGCCGAAGCCCGCGGCCACGTCGGGCAGCAGCCCCATCACCGCGAACTCGGTCATCCCGATCCCGAAGGCGCCGATGGTGAGCGCCAGGAGGGCGAGAGGCATGACGGATCCCTTCAAACGATTGCAGCCAGCTTCAACAAGCGCCGACAATAATTGCAGACGCGGGTTACTTGCAAGCGCGGGCTATTTCATCGGTGTCCTATCCTGGTTCGTACGACCTGTAAGGAGGTCCCTCGGATGACGCAGCAGACCCGGCAGGCGCCGCAGCCTGAGCAGCCGCAGACGCGGCAGGACCGGCGGCGTCGCCAGCAGCGGACGGCGGACGAGGCCACGGGCACAGCCACGCCGGGCCAGGGCTGCCCCACCGGTTCCGGGTCCGCCCCGGCCCTCGCCCAGGGCTGGTGCGCCCTCTCCGCCCTGCACGGCCGCATCGAGACGCACATCGAGCGCGCGCTGCAGGCCCGGCACGACCTGAGCGTGCGCGAGTTCTCCGTACTGAACGTGCTCAGCGAGCAGCACGACGGGCCGGGGGGCCACCTGCGCATGCACCAGGTCGCGGACTCGGTCGTCCTCAGCCAGAGCGCCACGACCCGCCTGGTCACCCGGCTGGAAGAGCGCCGCCTGCTCTCCCGCTACCTGTGCCCCGACGACCGGCGCGGCATCTACACCAACGTCACCGACGAGGGCCGCCAGCTGCTCGAAGAGGCACGGCCGACGCACGACGCGGCACTGCGCGAAGCCCTCCAGGACGCCGCAAAGCGCCCCGAACTGGCCCCCCTCGTCACGGCGGTGGAAACCCTCGCACCGCCTGCCTGAGGGGGAGTCGTAGGGTCCCGCTCATGAGCGAAATCGAGATCCGCCGGGCACGTGAGGACGACATCCCCGCCATCGTCGCGATGCTGGCCGACGACCCGCTGGGCGCCACCCGCGAGACCCCGGACGACCTGGCCCCGTACCACGCCGCGTACAAGCAGCTGGCCGCCGATCCCCACCAGCACCTGGTCGTCGCCGTCCGCGATCACCGCCCGGTGGGAACGCTCCAGCTCACGGTCGTGCCGGGGCTGTCCCGGCGCGGCAGCAGCCGCTCGATCATCGAGGCGGTACGCATCCACTCCGACGAACGCGGCGGCGGCCTGGGCACGCGCCTGATCGAGTGGGCCGTCGACGAGTCGCGCGCGCTCGGCTGCCGGCTGGTGCAGCTCACCTCCGACGCGACGCGTATCGACGCGCACCGCTTCTACGAGCGCCTTGGTTTCGAGGCATCTCACCTTGGATTCAAGATGCAGCTCTGACCTGCGGATTCATGGCCTGCACGCCCTCACGCCCCTTGGGAGTGGGGGCGTACTTGGTATGCACGCTCAGCGGTCCCGGACCGCCGCCACCCGGTCCCCGGTCGTCAGCCGCTCCGCTGGCTTCCGTTACGCGTACGTGCGCGAGTCCTGGCCCGGTGTGCCTTCTGCCGGCACGCCCCACCGCAGTACCGAGCAGGCCGCCCGGTACGTGCCGCGGGAACCGGCCCGCCACACTCCTCGCACACCCTTTCGTTACGTCCTGGCAACTGCCGGGGCAGTTTCGTCACGCCCTTGCGCTCGCGCAGCCCGTCGCACATCAGGGCCGTCATCCGCCCCTGCGGAGCCCCCGCAGAAGCGCGCCGCTGCTCCATCGCCAGGCACCCGACAAGCAGCTCCCGCACATCGTCAAGGCTGACGTCCTTCCTTACGCCACCCGCATGTTGAGCTCGTACGAGCAGTACGCCCAGGGCCTCGCCGAATTCCCGATCGGCCTGCGCTGAAGGCTCGTAACCACCCTCGGCAACCGCTTCCAGCGCATCACACAGCGCCTTGTTGCGTGACGCCAGCCGCACCACCGACGCAAGGAACCGGAAAAAGACTCCGACGGGGTCCGCCGCGTCCGCCAACTCCTCTGCCGTGTCGGTGAACAGCTGCACCCGGTCGGCGACCGTGGCCCTGAACAGGGCATCTTTGGACGGGAAATGGCGATAGACGGTACCCGCACCGACACCCGCCCGGCGCGCGATCTCTCCGAGCGGGACACTCAACCCCTGTTCCTCGAAAGCCGATCGGGCCGCCTGCAAGACCAGCGCTCTGTTACGCCGCGCGTCCGCCCGCGCAGGCGCGGACACCTCGCTCGCCACCTCCGAGCCTCCTGCAAACCGTCGACTTCCGGGCCGAGCGCTCCGTACGCCCCAACCGGGTTGATCATTCCGATTCTACGGGACCCTCAATCCATGATCCACAAAGGCGCGGTACCGCGGAGAGCGGAATGAATGGAGGAGCCGGGGCAGAGGCTGAGACGGGGGCGACGGAGGCCGGAGTGGCGACAGGACGGCATTCGGGTCTTCACCACTCAGCCTGCGCCCACCCGCCCTGGGCTGCCACCGGGGTACAGCCAACAGGGGATGGGCTGCGACGCCGCCACGCAGGAAGCACATCCCGCCGACGCATGACTGGTCGCCTACGACGCCGTCGTAGAGCTCAACTGACCTGACAGAGGCGCGAGTTACGCCTCACCTGCGGCGCGAAGGAGCCCCCTGGCACCCTTCCGCTCCCCCGTTTCACGTGAAACAGCACCCCCGATGGGCCTTATCGGGCCCACTGGCCCCTGGTGCAGCCTGAGCGCTGCATCCCCTGAGAATCGCCCTTCAAGGCGCTCACCCCTCGATGGCCTCATCCCAGGCAGCGCCGGCCGCCGCAGTCGCCCCGTCACCGTCCACCGTCACGCCGAGTACACGCAGGCCCGCCGCCAACGCCGCGACGGAAGCCAGCACCACACCGCGCTCCGCGGCCTGTCCGTAGTGGTTCACCCGGATCATTTCCTTGGCGAGTGCGCCCGCGGCAGCCTGCACGGGCACCGCGACCGGCCCCTCTGCCGCATCCAGCGCGGCGGCGATGATCTCGCGGGCGTCCAGGTCGGCGGGCGCACGCAGCGTCGTGGCTGCCGGAGCCGCGTCCTCGTCCCGGACGACGTAAGGGGACAGCGCGCCGAGCGCCCGCACACCTGCCCGTACCGCTGCGGCAGCCGCCCGGTGCCGGGTGATGACCGCGTCGAGCCCCTCGGCGTCAACGCGGTCCACGGCCTGCTCCAGTGCCAGCATCTCCAGCTGTGCCGGCGCATGCGGCAGCGCGGTACGGCCCCCGTCGATCCAGCGCTCCTTCCAGTCCAGGAGGGAGAGGTAGGAGCGCCGGGGAGCCTGCCCGTTGGCCGCGATGCGCTCCCAGGCGCGAGGGCTCACCGAGACGGCGGACACACCGGCCGGGCCCGCCAGCGCCTTCTGCCCACCGATCACGCACAGATCCACGCCCCACTCGTCGGTGAGCAGCGGCTCGGCCCCCACCGAGGCGACCGCGTCGAGCATCAGCAGCGCGCCGTGCTCACGTACGACGGCCCCGATCTCGGCGACGGGATTGGTGTTGCCGGTCGCCGCTTCGGCGTGCACCAGGCTCACGAAGTCGATGGCCGGGTGCTCCCGCAGGGCCTCGGCCACCTGCTCCGGGCGCACCGCGCCCGTGAAGGGTGCGCTGATCGTGATGACCTGGGCGCCGCAGGACCGCAGCCAGCCGCCGAAGGTCTCGCCGTACGGCCCGGTCACGATGTTGAGCGCGGTGCTCCCGGGGCTCACCGCAGAGCGGATGCACGCCTCCAGCGGGAGCAGTGCCTCGCCCTGTGTGGCCACCACATCGGCCCGGGTCCGCATCAGCGCCGCGACCTTGTCCTCGATCCGCGCGAAGTGTCCGGCGGTGAGCGGCGGCAGGTCGAGCAGGTCCGGGGCGTCGGAGGTCGTGTTCACGGCGGTCGCGTCAGTCACGGTGGCCTTCCAGCGGTAGCGGGCCGCGGTGCGGCGGCTCCTGATATCTGGCTCGACTGTACGTCCGGGGTGGTCACCCCCGCCCGTATGGGCTTGCCCAGCTCCCGCCGGGGCCGCTTCAGCGCTGAAACCCACCGCCGGAGCGGGCCCGACCCCGCCGTCAGCGTCCGCGCCAGCCCTCGGCGTCGACGCCCCCCGGCACCGGTCCGGCAGGCGCGTACGGGCCCCGGGTGAAGACGAAGGTGCCCAGATCCAGGTGGCTCACCGAGCCGTCCCCCTCATCCCGGACCGCGCTCAGCGTCTCGCCCGCGAAGTAGCCGTCCAGCCCGGTCCAGGTGCCGTCGGGCTCCGCCCGGAACCGCGAGGCACGGCCACCCGGCCCCGACATCAGCGAGAGCTCCAGGCCCCGATCGGCACATAGTCTCAGCACGTACGGGTGCGCACCCCAGTACCAAGGGCCGGTGAGAGCCAGCAGCTCTTCGTCCAACGGCCCGGACAGGGGGCGCCACGGCTCGGGGATGCGGGGCTCCCGGCGCGCGACGATTCCGGTCAGGTCGGCGGCGATGGTGCTGATGGCCGGGCCCGACGTGCAGTTCGCCAGCGCGATGCCGGCGACATCTTCCGCTGCGTCGATCCACAAGGAGGCCAGGAAGCCCGGCATCGATCCGGTGTGGCCGAACAGCACGCGTCCGTTCCGCCGTACGAGCTGGAGACCGAGCCCGAAGCCTGCGTCCCACTCCGCACCCTCGGGTGGTACGGCCGGCCTCCGCATCTCGGCCAGGGGAGCGGCACCGAGCACCCGGTCGTCTCCGTGCGCCAGGAACGCCACCCAGCGTCCCAGGTCCTCGACCGTGGACCACAGCTGCCCGGCCGGGCCCATCAGCCCGGTGTCTTCAGCGGGTTCCGGCAGCAGTACGTCCGCCCACGGGTGCACCGCCCAGCCCTCGGCGTGTGGCGCCTGCGGCTGGAGCGTCGTACGGCTCATGCCCAGCGGCTCCAGCACCTCACGGCGCAGCACCTCACCCCAGGACTGTCCGCCCCGCTTCTGCTCGATCAGCAACCCCAGCAGGGCGTAGCCGGGGTTGGAATAGTGGAACCGGCGCCCGACGGGCAGCCGGCGGGGGTCTTCTCCGAAGAGATCACCGGGCGCCTGCCGCAGCGTGCCGGACGTCCGTTCCCACCAGGGCCCTTGGGCCTCCGCCGCCAGCCCGGAGCTGTGCGAGAGCAGTTGGGCAACCGTCACGTCCGGGTCCGGGCTGTCCGGCAGGTGCACGCCGAGGCGGTCATCCAGCGTCAGCAGCCCCTCTTCGCGCAGCCGCATCACCAGCACCGCGACGAACGTCTTGGTGATCGACCCGATCCGGTACTGAACGTCCGCTCCACCGACCGCGCCCATGGCAGCGCTGTCCCGAGCCCCGGTCCAGGCCACCCGCCCACCCCGCACGACCGCTCCCGTCATCGATGGCGCGCGGCCCTCCGCCTGGCCGACCGCCAGCCGCCGCACCAGCGCCCGCCGCGTCTCCGGCAACAACGCCTCGAACTGCTCCGCACCGCGCCCCTCCGGGTCACCCACCTCTTCGACCGGCTCCAGCCCCTGGGATACGTCGGGCGATTGCGCGCTCATGGCACTCCTCGACAGCTCAACAATGATCACGGCACGAATGAACCCCATCCCATCACCCACCCCACCGAAACCGCACCGTTTCCCCGGACGTGCCA
Source organism: Streptomyces sp. NPDC018019 (assembly GCF_044327805.1). Taxonomy (NCBI): domain Bacteria; kingdom Bacillati; phylum Actinomycetota; class Actinomycetes; order Kitasatosporales; family Streptomycetaceae; genus Streptomyces; species Streptomyces sp. NPDC018019. The sequence continues at coordinate 323,644 of NZ_JBIRGD010000003.1, forward strand.
CCGGTCTCCACAAGCACCGCGGTGCCGCTGTGACACTGCCGGCCCCCTGCAACCTCACACTCGCCGCGGAGGCCGAACCGGAGCCCACTCCCGTGGCCGGGTCTCCCAGCACTACGGTCATCGGTATGGCGTGCCCGGCCCGTACCGAACCGGGCCGGACGGGGGCGGAGATGCGAATCGGAGAACTCGCCGAGCGGGCCGGGACGACCACCCGGGCGCCGCGGTATGACGAGGCGCGTGGGCTGTTGCAAGCCAAGCGCACGCCGAACGGTCACCGTACCTACGGCGAAGCGGACCTTCGGCTGCTCCAGCAGATCCAGATGCTGCAACGCTTCGGGTTCGGGCTGGAGGAGACCCGGCCCTTCGTGGAGTGCCTGCGCGCCGGCCATCCCGCCGGTGACTCCTGCCCCGCTTCCCTCCGGGGGTATCGCCGCAAGCTCACCGAGCTGCATGCCTGTATCGCCCAGCTCCAAGAGGTACGGGAACAGGTCAGCAGCCAGCTGGCCCGTGCCGAACAGTCCCTCCACGAGTTGGCCTACGCCTCCGCTGAGCCTGGAGAACGCCGCCCTCGATGCGAGCTGGCCTCAAGCGACGACTGAGCCCGCCGCGCCGCACCCCGGCACCAGCCTCAGGTGGGCCCACGGATCGCGGGCACCGACTCTCCGGACTCACCCGGCCACTGCAGAGCCGGTCCCCTGCCCCATCGCTGTGATGGCTTCGCTCAAAATTGCTTGTTCCTCCCGCGGGAGCCATCGCGCCGCGTGCACCATGTGCAGCGCCGAGCGGAGCCGTGCCCGATCCTCCTCGGTCCCCAGGTCTGCCAGGTACGCGGGCAGAATCAACCCCAGCGCCTTGAGCTCGTTCCGCACACACAGCCGGGTCAGCAGGTCGGACAGCAAGGTGGTCGCCAGCTGGCTCCTCGCCCCCGCTCCCTCCCGGATTCCGGATGCGTCACCGGACGCCGGCAGGGCAGCCGTCTCCCGCAGCCCCTCCGCAATCGCGAAGCGGTTCCACATCCCGTAGTCCCCTTCGGGTACATCCGGCACCCGCGCGGCAGCCCGCGCGAAGTACTCGTGGGCCGCGGCGGTATCGCCCAACTCGCGGTGCGCGCGCCCCATGTTCGCGTACAGGGACGCGTAGAAGCCGCGTACGCGCTCGTCGCCCACCCGGTCGGCCCGGTCCAAACACTCCTGGTTCCACCGCAGCGTGCCCTGTGGCGTGGTCTGGTGCCGGGCCACGTAGTGGGCGGCGATGCACGCCTCGTAGTCATCGGCCGAGTCCTCCCAGGCCCGCAGGAACAGCCGTCGCGCCTCATCCTCCTCGCCCCGCGCTTCGGCCTCCATTCCCCGCACGCACAGCTGAACCACGTGGTTCTCCGGATCCATCGCCCGCCTTCCCTCAGGCCGTTTCACGTGAAACAAGCACCTGCACCGGCATCACCAACGTCGTGAAACTGCCTTGGTCAGCGGAACGCACGACAACCGGCTCAGCCGCGGAAGCGATCTCCAGCAGGACATCAGGCCCCACTCCCGCATCCAGCGCGGGTACGAGCACCGCCGGGTCGAAGGCCACGCGCAGCGACGGCCCCGTACATACGGCGCTCACCGTGACGGAGCGGCCTCCGCCCTCGCTGATGGCCACCTCCTGGGATTCCGGACGCACGGAGATCACGGTGCCCTTCTCCCGTTCGGCGAACGCCTCGCGCAGCGCCGCCCGGTCCACGATGACCCGATGTCGTACGTCCCCCAGCCCGTCCAGCACCAGTCGGTAGTCGGGAAACTCTTCCGCCCGTCCGGCGAAAGCGCGCCGTACCCCGTTCTCGCCGACCAGCCACCCACCCTCGTCGCCGTCCACCTCGACCTCGACGTACCGCTGGCGCAGCGCCCAGGACGCCATGTCCGCGAGTTCCCCGGCATCGACGAGAATCCGGCACGGACCGCCGTCCGACGTCCCGGCCCGCAACACCCTGGCCGCAAGCCGGTAGCGGTCGGTGGCGACCAACCGCAGCTCTCCCTCGTCCAGTTCGAGCAGCACACGACCGAGGACGGGGAACTCGTCCGCCACCTCGGCGATCGCAACAGCAGGCGCCACCTGCCGTACCGCGCTGGCCAGCTCCGCGCCTCCGACGCCGACCCGCCCCAGGGGCAGCTCCGGCGCTCCCACCGACAGGTCGCTGAGCAGCCCCTCCACCAGCACCCGTGCGGTATCGGCTGTTCGTCGCGTCCGGTCCAGGTGCGCGCGGAGCACCGCCCGGGCCTCCGCTTCATTCCCATCGAGAACGACCTTGGCGTCAACCAGCGGCAGCCCCGCCTCTCGCAACCGGCGCAGCAGTACGGCACGGCCTTCCTGCTCGGCTCCGTAGAAGCGGTATCCGCTCGCCGGATCGACCCTGACGGGACGCAGGACACCGCAGTCGTCGTAAAAACGCAGCGCGCTCGGGGTCAGGCCCACCCGCCGCGCGAACGCCCCGATGCCCAGCAGCTCATCGCTCTCGTCCATGCACGCGATTGTCGAGTCTCAAGCAACCTGAAGGTCAAAGCCACACAGCACCGGCCCCCAAGCAGTCCGACGACTCACTGATCAGGACAAGCCCAGCAACTCGGCCAGATTTCCGCCCAGCACTCGCTCGCGGACCTCCCCCGGGACCGTGACCCGTTCCACCGTCGTACGGGCGACGACCGGGTCCCCGTAGGGGGCGTCCGAGCCGAAGAGGGTTCGGGTGGGCAGTTCGCGGATGGCGAGGCGGACGGCGAAGATCAGGTGCGCCGTGGAGAGCTCCAGATAGATGTTGGATGTGGCCTGGGCCAGTTCGATCGCCTGCATCCAGTTCGTCCCGCCCAGTTGGCTGACCACCAGCGGCACCTTCGGGTAACGGGCGGCCAGGCCGGCCAGGGTGCACAGGTCCGCGGCGGTCGTAGGGGCGTAGCCATGGACGACCACAGGAAGGCCGGCATGGTCGGCTGCCGCTCGAAGCACCGGCTCGACCAGCGCCGCCCGGTCCGGTGACGGGGTGAGCTCCCCGATGCCGTACAGCCCACGGCCCATCACCTCGCGCTCCACCCAGGCCGCCGTCTCATCGGCGGTACGGTCCAAGGGGACCGAGCCGAAGCCCAGGAAGCGTGTCGGATGAGCGGCCAGTGCCGCATCCAGCTCCCGCCACGCCTTGGCGTACCCATCGTCTCCACCCGCACCCGTGCCTCCGGCGGCTCCCCCTGCCAATGCACGGTCCAACACACTCATCTCGTGACGGAGCGAAGCCAGGTCCGTGGCTCGTTCGGGGTGTGGCCGGGTGGGGAAGAGGACCGTACGGCCCACCCCCGCGTCGTCCAACGCGGACAGATGGGTAGCGAGCGGGTCGTGGACGTGACTGTGGGCATCGATGATCACGCGTGCGCCTTCCGGTGGTATGAGCCGCCCACGGAATGCGGGAGGCCGGAGCCAGTGTTGATCCCTGACATGGTTGGAAGGTCAAGCGAGAGGGCGGAGGGCCAGTGCTGATCGGGGAGCTGGCCGAGCGCACCGGGACCAGCGAGCGCCTGCTGCGCTACTACGAACGGGCGGGACTGCTACGGCCCGACCGGCTGCCCAACGGCTACCGCACCTACACCGAGTCCGACGCCACCGCCGTACGCCGCATCCGCGCTCTCCTCGCCGCCGGGCTGCCCACCCGCGTCATCCGGCAGGTGCTGCCCTGCACCACCGACACCGCTGCCGTGCACCCCTGCCCGGGCGTACTCGACGCTCTCCACGACCAACTGCGCGCTCTCGACCAGCAAGCCGGCGAACTCGCCGCAGCGCGCAGGGTGCTGCGCGAGACCATCGACGAGGCAACGGCCCGTCTGACACCGGCGAACACGAACGGCTAGCCGCCTACGTCTTGTACCAAGGCCGCGCGTTCGACCCGTTGTCAGACCTGGCGAGCGTCAGCGGCCGACCCATGCCACGAGGATGCCCATGCGCGCCCCGGAGGCTGACGGCGAACTGCGCAGCCTGCGTCCTCACTCCTGTCGCGTCTCGTCCGTCAACTCCGGAAGCAACGGGAACAGCCGGGTGATGAGAGCCACCGGCCGCGCGCCGTCGGGCCGGGCCAGGGGGCGTTGTTCGCGGTCCTGGTAAGGGGCCAGTGCGCGTCGCACGGCGTCCGCGACCCGGCTCATCTCCTCGGGTGTCAGGTAGGCGACGGCACTGAAGGCTTCGTCGTGGCGCCATTCGGCGGGTGCTCGGTCGCGTTGGGCCAGCCAGCGCTGCCAGCTCTCATCCTCCAGGCCACGGGCCAAGTCCCCGAACCGCTCCTCCTCGGACGCGCCGGAGGCGGAGACGCGCTGCGCCAGGCGCCAAGGACGGGCACGGCCCCCGCGGTGCGGAGCTTCCTCGATGTGGCCGTGGCGTGCGAGTTGCCGAAGGTGGAACGAGCAGAGCCCAGAGCTGTAACCCAGCCGTGCGGCAGCTTCGGTCGCCGTCACGGTGCCGACTTCCGCCAGCAGATCAAGCAGCGCCGTACGGACCTCGTGCTCGGGCAGCCCGGTGTCTGTGCGCTGGGCCCGAGCGGAGCGAGCGTTGAGATCATCTTCAGTCACTTTGCAAAGTCTGCTACTTTGCAAAGCTCCCGTGCAAGCGGATCTTGTGCGGAGACATCAGCCGCAGTGCCGTCCGCGGCTCTGTGACGTGCGCAAAGGGGAGACTGCGATGTCCGTGACCCACGACCGAGCCCGCTCCATGGACTGGCGCGTCCGGGTACAGGGCCAACCCGTCGACGCCTATCCCGCTCTGCCGCCGGAGGCCGACCGGGGTTCGGTGCGTCGGGTCACGGAAGTGGGTGAAGAGGTCCTGAGCCGTCCGTGCCAGGAGGTGACCGACTTCGGCACCGCCGAGCTGTCCGCGCTGATCGACGACATGTTCCTGACGATGTACGTGGCCGACGGCGCCGGCCTGGCCGCCAACCAGGTCGGCGTGGACCTGCGGCTGTTCGTTTACGACTGCCCGGACGACGACGGCATCCGGCATGTCGGCCACATCATCAACCCGGTCCTGGAACTGCCCGGCCCGGGTAGCCGCCGGCTCATCGACGCACCCGAAGGCTGCCTGTCCGTGCCCGGCGCCACGATGACGGTCCCCCGTACGGACCGCGCTGTCGTCCGCGGGCTCGACAAGGACGGAAACTCCCTCGTCATCGAAGGAACGGGCTATTTCGCGCGCTGCCTACAGCACGAGACCGACCACCTGCACGGCCACACCTACCTCGACCGCCTGTCCAAGCGGGACCGCAAGGAAGCACTGCGACAGATGGCAGACCGGCGCGAGCAGGTCTTCACACGACGCGCGAACAAGGCCGCAAGCCTGAGCCGATGACCGACACGGCAGGCGGTTGAGCCCGCGCCAGGAGGCCCTACGCGACCACCCCTCAGGTCTGCGCCATATCCACAAACCGCGAGTAATGCCCCTGGAACGCCACGGTGATGGTGGCCGTGGGGCCGTTACGGTGCTTGGCCACGATCAGGTCCGCCTCGCCTGCGCGGGGGGACTCCTTCTCATAGGCGTCCTCGCGGTGGAGCAGGATGACCATGTCCGCGTCCTGCTCGATGGAGCCGGACTCACGCAGGTCCGAGACCATCGGCTTCTTGTCCGTACGCTGCTCGGGGCCACGGTTGAGCTGCGAGAGCGCGATGACCGGGATTTCGAGCTCCTTGGCCAGCAGCTTGAGGTTACGGGACATGTCCGACACCTCCTGCTGACGGCTCTCTGCGCGCTTGGAACCGCCGGACTGCATCAGCTGGAGGTAGTCGATGACCACCAGTTTGAGGTCGTTGCGCTGCTTGAGGCGGCGGCACTTGGCGCGGATCTCCATCATCGACAGGTTCGGCGAGTCGTCGATGTAGAGCGGCGCGGCCGACACGTCCGGCATCCGTCGGGCCAGCCGTGTCCAGTCCTCGTCCGTCATGGAGCCGGACCGCATGTGGTGCAGGGCCACCCGCGCCTCGGCGGACAGCAGACGCATCGCGATCTCGTTGCGCCCCATTTCGAGCGAGAAGATCACGCTCGGCAGGTTGCTCTTGATGGAACACGCACGGGCGAAGTCCAGCGCGAGGGTGGACTTACCCATCGCGGGACGGGCCGCGATGACGATCATCTGGCCGGGGTGCAGGCCGTTGGTCAGGGAGTCCAGGTCGGTGAAGCCGGTGGGCACGCCGGTCATCTGGCCCTGGCGGGAGCCGATCGCCTCGATCTCGTCGAGCGCGCCCTCCATGATGTCGCCGAGCGGCAGATAGTCCTCGCTGGTCCGCTGCTCGGTGACGGCGTAGATCTCCGCCTGGGCGCTGTTGACGATCTCGTCGACGTCGCCGTCGGCGGCGTATCCCATCTGGGTGATGCGCGTACCGGCCTCGACGAGCCGGCGCAGCACCGCCCGTTCGTGGACGATCTCGGCGTAGTACTCCGCGTTCGCCGCCGTCGGCACGGACTGGACGAGGGTGTGCAGATACGAAGCGCCGCCGACCCGCGCGATCTCGCCGCGCTTGGTCAGCTCGGCCGCGATCGTGATCGGGTCGGCCGGTTCGCCCTTCGCATACAGGTCGAGGATCGCCTGGTAGATCAGTTCGTGGGCCGGCCGGTAGAAGTCATGGCCCTTGAGGACCTCGACGACGTCCGCGATGGCGTCCTTGGACAGCAGCATGCCGCCGAGCACGGACTGCTCGGCGTCCAGGTCCTGGGGCGGTACGCGCTCGAAGCCGCCGGAGGACCAGCCGCCCTCCTCGTCGCCGCGGTCACGCCGGTCGTCGCGGCCCCGGCCCTTGCCCTCGCCTCTGCGGGAGCGCGCGGCGGGCAACCGGTCGCTGGGGCCGGCGTCCGCCCAGGGGTCCTCCACGGGCTCGGGCATGCTCACCCCGGCACCTCCTCCCGTCCGCGGCGCGGACCTTGCTGTGCCCTACTTTCTTACGGCACGGCTCTGACAAACGAGACGCCCGACTCCGGTTACGGCGCGTCGAGTTCGGATGGGTTCTCGGACCGGAACAGGGGCCAGGCGCCGGACTACGGTAGGCCTGTCGGCACCGTCCGCCAATCTGGTTATCCACAGGCCATGTGGACGATGGCCCCGTTCCTGTGGAGAAGTCCGCCGATCCTGTGCACGGCACGGGGGACACCGCTGTGGACAAACACACAATCAGCCGACCGAATCCGCGCTGACCTGCACCTTTGTCATCCATAGGCTGTGGGGGAGAAAAACTTCGGGAACCTGTTCATGATCGACCCGAACGCCACGGAGGAGAACGCTCCGCCCGGCGCACAGTAAGGGTCGAATTGCAGTTGTGTCACTTACCTGTGGAAGATTAGATTGGCAGCATGACACAGGCTCCCGCGACACCGCGGCGTACCGACCGCCGCCACGACCGCGAGATCATCTCGCTCGCTCTGCCTGCCTTCGGCGCGCTCGTCGCGGAGCCGCTCTTCGTCATGGCCGACAGCGCCGTCATCGGCCACCTGGGCACCCGGCAGCTCGCCGGACTCGGTGTCGCCGCCCCACTGCTGACCACCGCGGTCTCCGTCTTCGTCTTCCTGGCGTACGCCACCACCGCCGCCGTCGCGCGGCGGATCGGTGCCGGAGACCGCTCCGCCGCCATTCGGCAGGGCATGGACGGCATCTGGCTCGCCCTCCTGCTGGGCGCGGCCGTCCTCGCCGCCGTCCTGCCCACCGCTCCCTGGCTCGTCGATGTCTTCGGCGCCTCCGCCACCGCGGCCCCGTACGCCATCACGTACCTGCGCATCAGCGCCCTCGGCATCCCGGCGATGCTCGTGGTGCTGGCAGCCACCGGTGTTCTGCGCGGCCTCCAGGACACCAGGACGCCGCTGTACGTCGCCATCGGCGGCTTCTCCGTCAACGCCGCCCTGAACGTCGGCCTGGTCTACGGCGCCGGGCTCGGCATCGCCGGCTCAGCCTGGGGAACCGTCATTGCCCAGTGCGGCATGGCCGCCGTCTATCTGTTCGTCGTGGTCCGGGGCGCGCGTCGGCACGGCGCCTCCCTCCGGCCGGACGTCGCCGGCATCCGCGCCAGCGCCCAGGCGGGGGTGCCTCTCCTGGTACGTACACTCTCGCTGCGCGCCGTCCTGATGATCGCGACCGCGGTCGCCGCCCGCCTCGGTGACGCCGATGTGGCCGCCCACCAGATCGTCATCACGCTCTGGTCGCTGCTGGCCTTCGCCCTGGACGCCATCGCCATCGCCGGTCAGGCGATCATCGGCCGGTACCTGGGAGCGGACGACGTGGCGGGGGCCAAGGCGGCCTGCCGCCGGATGGTGCAGTGGGGCATCGCTTCCGGTGTGGTGCTCGGCCTGCTCGTCGTGCTGACCCGGCCGCTGTTCATGCCGCTGTTCACCACCGACCCCGCCGTGAAGGACGTGCTGCTGCCCACGCTGCTGGTCGTCGCCCTCACCCAACCGGTCTCCGGCATCGTCTTCGTTCTCGACGGCGTGCTCATGGGCGCGGGAGACGGTCCCTACCTGGCCTGGGCCATGCTGGTGACACTTGCCCTCTTCGCCCCCGCCGCACTGCTGGTACCGGTCGTCGGCGGCGGCCTGACCGCCCTGTGGTGGGCCATGGCGCTCATGATGACGGTGCGGATGCTGACATTGTGGGCACGCACCCGGTCGGGGCGGTGGATTGTGACCGGAGCCTCGCGTTGAAGCTGCCCGAAACAAACCGCCCGTGTTGATAATGACCGTGTGCGCCCGCTTGCCAGGAAGATCATCCTGCCCCTGACGCTGTCCGTCATCGGGGCCGGCGTCATAGTGGGCTACGCCTCGCAGGAAGCCGACACCAGCAGCCGCGGCAGCGGTTCCATCAGGAGCGGGTTCGGCAAATCAGGGGAGGCGGACCAAGACCCCGAGGACCAGGACCCGTCCGCCACCGCACCCGCCGACGGCGGCCGCGCGTACACCCCGCGCAGCACCGAGCAGAACGCCCGGGTGGGGGCGATCTTCGAGAAAGACGACACCGGCGACCACTTCTGCACCGCCAGTGTGGTGCAGAGCCCCGGCCGGAACATGCTGATCACCGCGGCACACTGTGCTTTCGACGCCGAGACCGGCCAGCCGGTGGGGGACCTGGTCTTCGCGCCGGACTACCGGGACGGCAAGGAGCCGACCGGGCTGTGGAAGGTCCGGAAAGTCGTCGTCGACGACCGCTGGGCCAAGTCGCAGGACGAGGACATGGACGTCGCCTTCCTCGTCCTCGACAGCAAGGACGGCAAGCAGATCCAGGACGTGCTGGGCGGCAACACCCTCGGCATCGACCCCGGCTTCGACAACGAAGTGAAGATCACCGGATACCCCACCAGCAGCGAGACCCCGATCTCCTGCCACAACCGCACGACGAAGTTCAGCGACACACAGATGCGCGTCCAGTGCACCGATTTCGCGGGCGGTACGAGCGGCAGCCCCTGGCTGGCCGATTACGACCCCAAGAGCCACACGGGCACGGTGATCGGTGTCCTGGGAGGTCACGAGGGCGGCGGCGACGAGGACGACGTCTCCTACGCCGCGTACTTCGGTGACGAGGTCGCCGACCTCTACAAGCGGGCCCAGGACGAGGCCGAGGACTGACGAGCGCGCGAAAGGGCCGCACCCCGTTTCCGGAGTGCGGCCCTTCGGCGTGGTGCTACGACGCTGCGATCAGGCGGCGACGACCTCGACGCCGAGCTTCGCGACGACGTCGGCGTGCAGACGCACGGACACCTGGTGCGAGCCCAGGGTCTTGATCGGCGAGCCGAGCTCGATGCGGCGCTTGTCCACATCGGGGCCACCGGCGGCCTTGATCGCCGAGGCGACGTCGGCCGGAGTGACGGAGCCGAACAGACGGCCGGCGTCGCCGGCGCGCACGGCCAGCTTCACCTTGACGTCCTCAAGCTGGCCCTTGACCTCGTTGGCCTGCTCGATCGTGGCGATCTCGCGGATCTTGCGACCGCGACGGATCTGCGCGACGTCCTTCTCGCCACCCTTGGTCCAGCGGATCGCGAAACCGCGCGGGACCAGGTAGTTACGGGCGTACCCGTCGCGGACGTCAACGACGTCACCGGCGGTGCCGAGGCTGGAGACCTCGTGGGTGAGGATGATCTTCATGAGTCGGTCACCCTTCCCTTATCGCGCGGTGGAGGTGTAGGGCAGCAGCGCCATCTCACGGCTGTTCTTCACAGCCGTGGCGACGTCACGCTGGTGCTGGGTGCAGTTGCCGGTCACCCGGCGGGCACGGATCTTGCCGCGGTCGGAGATGAACTTCCGCAGCAGGTTCGTGTCCTTGTAGTCGACGTAGGAGATCTTCTCCTTGCAGAACACGCAAACCTTCTTCTTAGGCTTGCGAGCAGGCGGCTTCGCCATTGTCTCTCTCCAGTGAATTCAAGAAGTTTGTGCTGTCGCCCTCAGGCCCCCGGCCGTTTCACGCTGTTTCACGTGAAACAGCGTGCGTACGCGCCGGTCGTCGGACCTAGAAGGGCGGCTCGTCCGAGTAGCCGCCGCCGGAGCCGCCGCCCCAGCCACCGCCGCCCTGCTGGCCACCGCCGGCCGGGGCACCGGTCGCCCACGGGTCGTCGGCGGGAGCACCGCCGCCCTGGCCGCCGCCGGGGCCGCCGCCCCAACCGCCGCCACCCTGGCCACCGCCCTGCGGGCCGCCGCCGAAGCCGCCGCCCTGGCCACCGCGGCCCGAGGTCTTGGTGACCTTGGCCGTGGCATTGCGCAAGCTGGCGCCGACCTCGTCGACGTCGAGCTCGTAGACCGTGCGCTTGACGCCCTCGCGGTCCTCGTACGACCGCTGCTTCAGGCGGCCCTGCACGATCACGCGGGTGCCCCGCGTAAGGGACTCGGCGACGTTCTCCGCCGCCTGACGCCACACCGAGCAGGTCAGGAACAGGCTCTCGCCGTCCTTCCACTCGTTGGTCTGGCGGTCGAAGGTGCGGGGAGTGGACGCGACGCGGAACTTCGCGACCGCCGCACCGGACGGGGTGAAGCGCAGCTCGGGGTCGTCGACAAGATTGCCGACGACCGTGATGACGGTCTCGCCTGCCATTAGGGGAACCTCTCGGCGGGTGTGCTGCTGGCTGCTGGTGTTGCTACTCGGACCCGGTCACCGCTGACGCTGATGCGCTCAGTGGGTCTCGGGACGGAGGACCTTGGTCCGGAGGACCGACTCGTTCAGGTTCATCTGACGGTCGAGTTCCTTGACGACCGCAGGCTCGGCCTGCAGGTCGATGACCGAGTAGATGCCCTCGGGCTTCTTGTTGATCTCGTACGAGAGACGACGACGGCCCCAGGTGTCGACCTTCTCGACCTTTCCGTTGCCCTCGCGGACGACGGAGAGGAAGTTCTCGATCAGCGGGGAGACAGCGCGCTCCTCGAGATCGGGGTCGAGGATGACCATCACCTCGTAGTGACGCATGTAGAACCCACCTCCTTTGGACTCAGCGGCCACGGTCGTTCCGTGGCAGGAGGGTCATGATGCGTTCCGCACCCGGCCTGGCCAGGAGACCTGGGCAGACGTGGGCGCAGACTGTACAGAGTACCCGCCTCCGAGCTTCCGGTTGAAATCCGGAGGCTGATCCCCCCAATCTGGAACACAACGGGTGTGAGCGGCGTTACAGTTCGCCGCCTGTCATCGGAGGTGCCGCATGGCACAGGCAGTCCGGCCGCAGCACGGCCTCTTCTCTCTTCTGAACAGCGACGGCAAGGCCCATCCCGTCGAGAACACCTTGGTCGCCGTCACCCTGGTGTTCGGCTTGATCGCCTTCTTCACCGCCCACTTCCACCACCTTCACCTGCTCAGTTCCTGGACAGGACTGATCGGCATCGGCACCGGGGCGTGGGGTCAGTTCATCTCCGCGACCACCGGCGAGCGCTTCCTGCTGATCATCGGGCTCGGTGCCGCGGCGATCGGCTTCTTCCTCGGCATGGCCCACGGCGGTCTCTTCGGCGGCGTACTCGGCTAGCCGGACCGGCCGGGCACCGGGGGCTTCACCCCCCTTCGCCCAAACGGGGCGCTTCCCTGTCGCAGTAGGCTTCGGCGCGAGAGCCGGAGCCCCGACCCTGGGGACAAACCTGCCGAGGAGCGCCCCGCATGAGCCTGACCCTGAGGACCATCAGCCGAGAGCAGCATCTGGCGTACATCCAGAGTCTGCCCTCGGCGAGCCACATGCAGGTGCCGGCCTGGGCCGATGTGAAGTCCGAATGGCGCTCGGAGAACCTGGGCTGGTTCGACGCGAGCGGACAGCTGGTCGGCGCGGGTCTGGTCCTCTACCGCCAGCTGCCCAAGATCAAGCGATACCTCGCCTACCTGCCCGAGGGGCCGGTCATCAACTGGTTCGCGCCGAACCTGGAGGACTGGCTGAAGCCGATGCTGGCGCATCTGAAGCAGCAGGGTGCCTTCTCGGTGAAGATGGGCCCGCCGGTGATCATCCGGCGCTGGGACTCCGGCGCGATCAAGTCCGGGATCCAGGACCCGGACGTCAAGCGGCTGCGCGACATCCAGGCCACCCACATCGAGCCGCGGGCCTTCGAGGTGGCCGACAAGCTGCGCCGGATGGGCTGGCAGCAGGGCGAGGACGGCGGGGCCGGCTTCGGCGATGTGCAGCCCCGCTACGTCTTCCAGGTGCCGCTGGAGAACCGCTCGCTGGAGGATGTCCACAAGGGCTTCAATCAGCTGTGGCGCCGCAACATCAAGAAGGCCGAGAAGGCCGGCGTCGAGGTCGTCCAGGGACGCTACGAGGACCTCGCCGAGTGGCAGCGGCTGTACGAGATCACCGCGGAGCGCGACCACTTCCGGCCGCGGCCGCTCGGTTACTTCCAGCGTATGTGGACGGCCCTCAACACCGAGGACCCCAACCGCATGCGGCTGTACTTCGCGCGGCACAACGGTGTGAACCTGTCCGCCGCGACGATGCTGGTCGTCGGCGGCCACGTCTGGTACTCCTACGGCGCCTCGGACAACATCGGCCGTGAGGTCCGGCCTTCCAACGCCATGCAGTGGCGGATGCTGCGCGACGCCTACGCGCTGGGCGCCACCGTCTACGACCTGCGCGGCATCAGCGACTCGCTCGACGAGAACGACCACCTCTTCGGCCTCATCCAGTTCAAGGTGGGCACAGGCGGGCAGGCAGCCGAGTACCTGGGCGAGTGGGACTTCCCGCTCAACAAGCTCCTGCACAAGGCGCTCGACATCTACATGTCGCGCCGCTGACCACTTCTTCCCTGTACGACCGCAACGCAGCCACGAGAAAGGTTCCGGGCCCGGCCATGGCGCTCACCCTCTACGTCGACACCGCGCGCTGGCGGGCACACCAGCAGAGCGTTCTGCAGCAGTTCCCGGGGCTCGTCCCGGTCTGCAAAGGCAACGGCTACGGCTTCGGTCACGAGCGCCTCGCCGAGGAGGCGGCCCTCCTCGGCACCGATCTCCTCGCCGTCGGGACGACCTACGAAGCGGCCCGCATGAAGGACTTCTTCAGCGGTGACCTGCTCGTCCTGACGCCGTTCCGGCACGGTGAGGAACCGGTTCCGCTGCCGGACCGCGCCATCCGTTCGGTCTCCTCGGTCGAGGGCGTGGGCGGCCTGGTGGGCGCCCGGGTGGTCATCGAGGTCATGAGCAGCATGAAGCGCCACGGCGTCCTGCCCGAGGATCTGCCGAAGCTGGCCGCGGCCATAGAGGACGTACGGCTGGAGGGCTTCGCCATCCATCTGCCGCTGGACCGTACCGACGGCTCCGACGCGGTGGAGGAGGTCATCGGCTGGATGGACCGGCTGCGGGCCAACCGCCTGCCGCTGCACACCATGTTCGTCAGCCACCTCAAGGCCGATGAGCTGGCCCGCCTCCAGCAGCAGTTCCCGCAGACGCGGTTCCGCGCGCGGATCGGTACCCGCCTGTGGCTCGGTGATCACGACGCGACCGAGTACCGCGGCTCGGTCCTGGACGTCACCCGGGTCGGCAAGGGCGACCGCTTCGGCTACCGCCAGCAGAAGGCCGCCTCGGACGGTTACCTCGTCGTGGTGGCTGGCGGTACCTCGCACGGTGTGGGCCTGGAGTCGCCCAAGGCGCTGCACGGTGTGATGCCCCGCGCCAAGGGCGTGGCCCGGGCGGGCCTGGCCACGGTCAACCGCAACCTCTCGCCGTACGTGTGGGGAGGAAAGCAGCGCTGGTTCGCAGAGCCTCCGCACATGCAGGTCTCCATCCTCTTCGTGCCCGGGGACGCCCCCGAGCCGCGGGTGGGCGAGGAGCTGGTGGCGCACCTGCGGCACACCACGACGCAGTACGACCGCCTCGTGGACCGCTGAGCCACCGCACAACGGAACAGCTTCGGGCCCGGTGCCGCAGAGCAGATCTGCGGCACCGGGCCCGTTTCCTAAGTGTTCACCGGTGGCCGGAGTCGCCGGCCACTCCCCAGCGGACCTGCGTCGCCCCCTCGAACTGAACGGCGTGCCGTGACAGCTGGTGGGCCCGCCCCAGCACGAAGACATCGGGCGCGTGGGCCAGCACCCCGCCCGACGGGTCGTCGTCGCCGTCCCTGCGGACGACGTCCCGCTCCGGCAGCAGCACATCACGTACCACGACGGCACACAGGTACAGCGTCCCCAGAAGGTGGAGCGCTATGGCCAGTTGGTAGCCCTCCAACGGCAGCCCCTGGTGCTTGTCGCCATTTCCCGTGTAGGCGAGGTACATCCAGATGCCGAGGAAGTACATGACCTCGCACGCCTGCCAGATCAGGAAGTCGCGCCAGCGTGGCCGTGCGAGTGCGGCCAGCGGGATCAGCCACAGCACGTACTGCGGTGAGTAGACCTTGTTCGTGAGGATGAAGACCGCGACGACCAGGAAGGCGAGCTGCGCGAACCGCGGCCGGCGCGGCGCGTAGAAGGTCAGCAGGGCCAGGGCGCCACAGCCCAGGATCATCAGCAGGGTCGCGTAGGTGTTCGCGTCCTCCAGCGGGTTGCCGGTGCGCTGGGAGATGAGCAGCCAGATGGAGCCGAAGTCGATGGGCCGCTCTTGGCTGAACGTGTAGAACTTCGCCCAGCCTTCGCGGACGTGGAATCCCGACGCGTCGTGCGTGATCATCACCGGCACGTTGACCACCAGCCACGCGGCCACGGCTCCGAGCACGGCCTTGCCGTACGCACGCCACTGTCCGGCCCGCCAGCACAGGACGAGCAGCGGCCCGAGCAACAGCACCGGATACAGCTTCGCCGCGGTCGCCAGTCCGATGAACACACCCGTCGCGAGGGGCCGGCTGCGCGACCACATCAGCATCCCGACGGCGGTCAGCGCGACGGCCAGCAAGTCCCAGTTGATGGTGGCGGTGAGCGCGAGAGCAGGGGCGAGGGCGACCAGGAGGCCGTCCCAGGGTCGGCCACGGTGCGTCCGGGCCACGCACACGGCGAGGACCGCAGCGCATGCCATCAGCATGCCGGCGTTGACCAGCCAGTAGATCTGCTCGCGTTCCTGGATGGAGCCCCCGGTCGGGGTCATCCAGGAGGCGACCTCCATGAACACTCCGGTCAGCACCGGGTACTCGAGGTACTCCATGTCGCCGGGCAGCTTGTCGAAGTACGGGATCAGCCCGTCCGCGAAACCGCGCCCCGCGTACAGATGCGGGATGTCGGAGTAGCAGGCGTGGGTGTACTGGCTGGTGGCGCCGAAGAACCATCCGCTCTCGTAGCACGGCAGTTTCTGCACCATGCCGAGCGCGAACATCCCGATGGCGACCAGCGCGACGATGCGTACCGGGTTCCACCAGCCCGAACCGAAGACAGCGCGCCGTCCGGCAGGACCGCCGATCAGCTCGCTGCCGGCCGCCGCCACCTCGTCCCGCCTGGTCGGCCGTACGGGCTCGTCCTGTCGCACGCTCGTCATGCGCCCATCCTGCCGTACGGTCCCGGGCCGGACAGGGAGAAGCCCCCGGCCCGTATCCCTCGGGTCGGGGGCTTCGTCTGTCACGTTTCACGTGAAACAGTCAGCGGTCAGTAGCGTCGGCCGCCCGCCGCGGCGCCGTCGGGTGGGCCGCCGAAGATGCCGCCGTCATCGCCGCCTCCGGGACCACCCGTGCCCGGGTCGGGCGTTGTGGTGGTGCCGCCGGTGTTCCCGCCGCTCGGCCGTCCACCGGTCTCCCCGCCGCCGGTCGCACCGCCGTTCTGCCGGCAGTTGATGTCCCAGTCCGCGCAGGTCTTGGTCGGAGTGGGGCTCGCGGGCTGGCTCGGCTTCACCGTCTTGGAGGGGGTGGGCGACGGGGAGCTCGGCGGGGGAGAGGACGGGGTGGGCTTCGGGGAGGGGCTCATGCCGTCGCCGTAGACCGTCTGACCGATCGGCGCGGGGTCCGGGAAGGGTTCGAGCTTCTTGCCCTTCATCGCCTGCGTCATGAACTCGGCCCAGATGCGTGCCGGGAACGAAGCGCCGTGGATCTTCTCCTCACCGCCGACGCCGTACATCTTCAGGAACTGCTGCTGTTTGGCCTGGTCGTCCACCCGCCACATGCCGATCGTGGTGGCCAGCTGCTTCGTGTAACCGGCGAACCAGGCCGACTTGTTGTCGTCGGTGGTGCCGGTCTTGCCGGCCGCCTCGCGGCCGTCGGGCAGCTTCGCGGCCGTACCGGTGCCCTTCTCCACCACGGTCTTCAGCACGTCCGTGACGTTGTCCGCGACCGCCGCGCTGAAGCCGGTCTTGGGCTTCTCGGAGTGCTCGTACTTGATCTGCCCGTCCCGCTTGACGCTCTCGACCGAGTACGGGTCGCTCTGCTTGCCGCTGGCGGCGAAGGTGGCGTACGCACCGGCCAGCCGGATCGCGCTCGGTGCCGAGGTGCCCAGCGAGAAGGTCGGGGTGGTCTTCGCCATGCTCTGGTCGTCGCGCAGCCCCGCGGCGATGGCCGCTTCCTTCACCTTGTCACGGCCCACGTCCATGCCGAGCTGGATGAACGGCGTGTTCACCGAGAACTGCATGGCGGTGCGGAGAGTGATCTTCCCGCGGTTCTCGTTGCCGTCGTTCGCCTGGTGCCACTCCTTGCCGTCCTTGTCGTGCCAGACGGTCCCGTCGTAGTTCAGCAGCTTCAGCTTGTTGTCACCGTTGTAGATGCTGTTCGGCGAGACCCGCGTGCGCCGTTCGGGATTGTGCGGATCCCGTACGCCGTCGCTCATCGCCGCCGCCAGCACGAACGGCTTGAAGGTCGAGCCGACCTGGACACCGGTGTAGTCGGCGTTGTTCGTGTAGTGCTGGGTCGCGTCCTTGCCGCCGTAGATGGCGACGATCTTTCCGGTTCCCGGTTCGACCGAGGCGCCGCCGAACTGGACGTACTTGTCCACATCGCGCTTGTCCGGCTTGATGTGCTCCTTGGTGACCTTGTCCACGGACTCCGCGAGTTCATTGACCTTCTTCTCGTCGAAGGTCGTGTGGATCTCGTAGCCGCCCTTCTTCAGCATGACGTCCGTGATCTTGGTGTTCGCCGTGATGTAGTTGTTGGCGAGGTCGACGAGGTAGCCCTTCTGCCCCCGGAGGTCCATGGCCTTCTTGGGCTTCTTGGGCATCGGGAATTCCTTGATCTGGTCCCGCTCCTCCTTGGACATCCGCTTGACCTCGACCTCGCGGTCCAGCGTCCACTTCCAGCGGGCCTCGGCGCGCTTGAGGTTCGCGCCCTTGGTCTCCGTCGAGATGTACGGGTCGTAGAGGTTGGGGCCGTTGAGGAGCGCGGCCAGGAAGGCACCCTCGCTGGGGGTGAGCTTGTCGCAGTCCTTGCCGTAGTACGCCCGTGACGCGGCCTGGATGCCGTAGGCACCCCGCCCGTAATAGGCCGTGTTGAGGTAACCGGCCAGGATCGTGGGCTTCTTCTCCTTGATGCCCACCTTGATCGAGATGAACAGCTCGGTGAGCTTGCGCTTGATGGTCTGCGACTGGTCCAGGTAGGTGTTCTTCACGTACTGCTGGGTGATGGTCGAGCCACTCTGTGTCTCACCGCCCCTGGCCATGTTGAAGACCGCCCGCGCGATGCCCATCGGGTCGACGCCCGAGTCCTTTTCGAACGAGGCGTTCTCGGCGGAGATCACCGCGTTCTGCATCGACTTGGGGATCGAGGTGATCGGCACGATCTGGCGGTTGAGCTCACCGCCGCCGGCGACGACCATCGGCTTGCCGTTGGACCAGTAGTAGACGTTCTTCTGCAGCTGCGATGCCTTCTGCGCGTCCGGGATGTCCACATAGGCGAGGGCGAGACCGGCCGCGCCGACGAGCAGCGCCAGGAAGCCGATGCAGGTGGAGAGGACCTGCTTCCACGAGGGCACGAACCGCCGCCATCCGATCTTGCCGGACCGCGGGTAGTCGATGAGCCGCTTCTTGCCGGGCTTGCCGGCGCCCCGGCCCCGCCCGTGACCGCCTTCGCCACCACCGCCGCCACCGGTGCGCCGACCACCGCCCCGCCCGCCACGGCCACTGCCTGAAGCCATCGCCGCCGTATCGGAAGCGCGCCGTCGGCCACCGCGTTGCGCGGCGCGCCGGGCCTCGGCTCTGCCGCCGATCGGCCGCTCCTGCCCGTACGCCCCGGAGTCGGGAGCCGGGCCGGGGGCCGGGGCGGAGCCGCGGGAGGGCGCGGCGCGGCGCCCGGATGATTGCTGTGCGGCTCGTCGGGCCGCAGCACGTCCGCCGCCCTGCGGCTGGGGCGGTTTGCGACGGTGCTCGCTCATGGAACGAATACTCCTCGGGCAGGCGCGCTTTTTATCTCGTCGCCTGAAGGCGGCAGTTGACTTCAGGTCCCCCCGACGCACGACACCCATGTGGCGCATGGGGTCGCACTACACCGAGGACGGGGACGTCCCCTGCCGCCCCACGGTTCCCGGCAGTCTGCATGCCGCACAGACTACGCACGGCCAAAACCTGCCCACCGTTGAAATTCACTCCAAATCAGTCAGGTTGGCTAGAACGAAACGGTGATGTGACGGCGTTCACCGTCCCCCCTCTTGTTCCTCCCGCAGCCCCGACCTATCGTCTGGATGTATCGAATCGATACATCAGCTCGGCATAAAGAACGCACGAGGACAAGGAGGCGGGCATGAGCAGGCGGTCCGGCATCCTTGAGTTCGCCGTCCTCGGACTGCTCCGCGAGTCCCCCATGCACGGTTACGAGCTGCGCAAGCGGCTCAACACGTCACTGGGGGTCTTCCGTGCGTTCAGCTACGGCACCCTCTACCCCTGTCTGAAGACGCTGGTCGCGAACGGCTGGCTGACCGAGGAGACAGGAGCCGCTCCGGAGACCGCGCCCGCGTCCCTCACGGGGCGCCGGGCGAAGATCGTCTACCGGTTGACGCCGGAGGGGAAGAGCCACTTCGAGGAGCTGCTCGCCCACTCGGGCCCGGACGCGTGGGAGGACGAGCACTTCGGCGTCCGCTTCGCCTTCTTCGGGCAGACCTCGCGCGACGTACGGATGCGGGTGCTGGAAGGCCGCCGCAGCCGCCTGGAGGAGCGCCTCGAAAAGATGCGCGTCTCCCTGGCCCGTTCACGCGAGCGGCTGGACGACTACACCCTCGAACTGCAGCGGCACGGCATGGAGTCCGTGGAACGCGAGGTCCGGTGGCTCAACGAGCTGATCGAGAGCGAACGCGCCGGACGCGATCAACGCGCCGTGGACCCCGCCGAGCGGGACCAGAAGGACACGTCAGGAGATACGGGCGGCCTGCCCCGGCGTCGGGGTGGTTCCCGGCCGGATCCGTCCGATGACACCACCACATGAGGCCCCGCGGTCGCGGGGCCTTGTCGAGAACACAGGGAGCAACCGGAATGGGTTCGGTTCGCGTAGCCATCGCCGGCGTGGGCAACTGCGCCGCCTCGCTGGTGCAAGGCGTCGAGTACTACAAGGACGCAGACCCGGACAGCCGCGTGCCCGGCCTGATGCACGTGCAGTTCGGCGACTACCACGTGCGGGACATCGAGTTCGTGGCCGCTTTCGACGTGGACGCCAAGAAGGTCGGCCTCGACCTGGCGGACGCCATCGGTGCCAGCGAGAACAACACCATCAAGATCTGCGACGTGCCGCACTCCGGTGTGACCGTCCAGCGCGGCCACACCCTCGACGGTCTGGGCAAGTACTACCGCCAGACCATCGAGGAGTCCGACGAGGCGCCGGTGGACATCGTCCAGGTCCTCAAGGACCAGCAGGTCGACGTCCTGGTGTGCTACCTGCCCGTCGGTTCCGAGGACGCCGCGAAGTTCTACGCCCAGTGCGCCATCGACGCCAAGGTCGCCTTCGTCAACGCCCTGCCGGTCTTCATCGCCGGTACCAAGGAGTGGGCGGACAAGTTCACCGAGGCCGGTGTGCCGATCGTCGGCGACGACATCAAGTCGCAGGTCGGCGCCACGATCACGCACCGCGTGATGGCCAAGCTCTTCGAGGACCGGGGCGTCGTCCTGGACCGCACGATGCAGCTGAACGTCGGCGGCAACATGGACTTCAAGAACATGCTGGAGCGCGAGCGCCTGGAGTCCAAGAAGATCTCCAAGACCCAGGCCGTCACCTCGCAGATCCGCGACCGCGAGCTGGGTGAGGACAACGTCCACATCGGCCCGTCGGACTACGTCGCCTGGCTGGACGACCGCAAGTGGGCCTACGTGCGCCTGGAGGGCCGTGCCTTCGGTGACGTCCCGCTGAACCTGGAGTACAAGCTGGAGGTCTGGGACTCCCCGAACTCCGCGGGTGTCATCATCGACGCTCTGCGTGCCGCGAAGATCGCGAAGGACCGTGGCATCGGCGGTCCGGTGCTCTCCGCGTCCTCGTACTTCATGAAGTCGCCTCCGGTGCAGTACTTCGACGACGAGGCGCACGCGAACGTCGAGAAGTTCATCAAGGGCGAGGTCGAGCGCTAAGCACCGCGCCGTCCCTCCTTGCTCCGCAGGCCCCCGGAAATTCCGTCCGGGGGCCTGTGTGCTGTGTGAGGCTGGGCCTCATGTCCGTTGTGCGTGACCTCCGCGTACTGCTCCGGCTGCGCGACTTCCGCTCCTTGCTGGCCGTACGGCTCCTCTCGCAGGCCGCCGACGGTGTCTACCAGGTCGCGCTCGCCACGTACGTCGTCTTCTCGCCGGAGAGACAGGCGTCTCCTGCGGCCATCGCCTCCGCGCTCGCCGTCCTGCTGCTCCCGTACTCGCTGCTCGGCCCCTTCGCGGGCGTCCTCCTCGACCGCTGGCGCCGCCGACAGGTCCTGCTGTACGGCAATCTGCTGCGCACCGTGCTCGTCATCGGCACCGCCGCCCTGATCAGCGCACGGGCTTCCGACTGGCTCTTCTACGCCTCCGCGCTCTCCGTCATGGCCGTCAACCGGTTCGTGCTGGCCGGGCTCTCGGCCGCCCTGCCGCGCGTGGTCGCCGGTACGGAACAGTTGGTCATGGCCAACTCCCTGTCCCCGACCGCCGGCACACTCGCGACCACCGCGGGCGGTGGGCTCGCCTTCGCCATCCGGCTGGCGGGGGTTCAGTCGAACACCGTCGTCGTACTGCTCGCCGCCGTCCTCTACTTGTGCGCTGCCGGGATCTCGCTGCGGATGGCTCCGGGGTTGCTGGGGCCGGATCCGTCCCAGCTTCAATCGCGTGCCGGGACAGCCTTGTTGAGTACCGCACGGGGCCTGGTCGCGGGGCTGCGTCACCTCGCGGAGCGCCGCACCGCTGCGGCAGCGCTGACGGCGATGACCGCGTTGCGCTTCTGCTACGGAGCGTTGACGGTGATGGTGCTGATGCTGTGCCGGTACGCGTGGTCCGAGAGCGAATCGGACGGACTGGCGCTCCTCGGGGTCGCCGTCGGCGTGTCGGGGGCGGGTTTCTTCGCTGCCGCCGTCATCACCCCGTCGGTCGTGGCCAGGTTCACGCCGCTGGTCTGGATGGCGTACTGCGCGGGGGCGGCGGCGCTGCTGGCTCCGGCCTTGGGGCTGACCTTCGCCTACGTGCCGCTGCTGATCGCCGCCTTCGTGATCGGCCTCTGCACCCAGGCAGCCAAGATTTCCACGGACACGGTGGTGCAGTCGTCCGTGGACGACGCCTTCCGCGGTCGCGTCTTCGCTGTCTACGACATGCTCTTCAACGTCGCCTACGTCGGTGCCGCGGCAGTGGCCGCTGTGATGCTGCCGCCGGACGGCAGGTCCGGCGTTCTCGTCATCGCCGTGGCCCTGTTCTACGCGACAACCGCGGTGTCGCTGCTCCGCCTCGTGCGTCGGTAGGCAGCGCGAGACGATCGCGACCCGATACGGAAGCCCTTCATGACCATGCCGCCACCTCCGGGGCAGAACCCGTATGGCCAGACTCCCTACGGCCAGCCCCGCAACGCCTACTCGGAAGCTTCCGGGCCTCGGCACCGCAGCAAGGTCGTGCTCTGTCTCGAAGACATCAAGAAGGAGATCCGGTAGATCCACCGGCCGTTTCACGTGAAACACAGCGATGGTCGCCGTGTTTCACGTGAAACGACGCGCTCAGCTCTGCGCGGCCCACCACTCCTGGAGAGCGGCGACGGCTTCCTCCCGCGCCATCGGGCCGTTCTCCAGCCGCAGTTCGAGCAGGTGCTTGTACGCCTTGCCGACCTCCGGACCGGGAGAGATACCGAGGATCTGCATGATGTCGTTGCCGTCCAGGTCCGGCCGGATCGAGTCCAGCTCCTCCTGCTCCTGCAACCGCGCGATGCGCTCCTCCAGCCCGTCGTAAGCACGGGAGAGGGCGTTGGCCTTGCGCTTGTTTCGGGTGGTGCAGTCCGAACGCGTCAGCTTGTGCAGACGCTCCAGCTGCGGGCCGGCGTCCCGCACATACCGGCGGACCGCCGAGTCGGTCCACTCACCCGTCCCGTAGCCGTGGAAGCGCAGGTGCAGCTCCACCAGCCGCGAGACGTCCTTGACCATGTCGTTGGAGTACTTCAGCGCGGTCATCCGCTTCTTGGTCATCTTCGCTCCCACCACCTCGTGGTGGTGGAAGGAGACCCGGCCGTCGCTCTCGAAGCGGCGCGTCTTGGGCTTGCCGATGTCGTGCAGCAGCGCCGCCAGCCGCAGCACCAGGTCGGGACCGTCCTCTTCGAGGTCGATGGCCTGCTCCAGCACCGTCAGCGAGTGCTCATAGACGTCCTTGTGACGGTGATGTTCGTCACGTTCCAAGCGCAGCGCGGGCAGCTCCGGCAGCACCCGGTCGGCGATTCCCGTGTCGACCAGGAGCCGGAGACCCTTGCGCGGGTGGGCCCCCAGGAGCAGCTTGTTCAGCTCGTCCCGCACCCGCTCCGCAGAGACGATGTCGATGCGCTCGGACATGGCCTTCATGGCGGAGACGACGTCGTCGGCCACCTCGAAGTCCAGCTGGGAGGCGAACCGAGCGGCCCGCATCATCCGCAGCGGGTCGTCGGAGAAGGACTCCTCCGGCGTCCCCGGCGTCCGCAGAACGCGTGCCGCCAGGTCCTCCAGGCCGTTGTGCGGGTCGATGAACTCCTTCTGCGGCAGCGCCACCGCCATGGCGTTCACCGTGAAGTCCCGGCGCACCAGGTCCTGCTCGATGGAGTCGCCGTAGGACACCTCGGGCTTGCGCGAGGTCCGGTCGTACGCCTCGGAGCGGTACGTGGTGACCTCGATGTCGAACGAGTCCTTCTTGCAGCCGACCGTGCCGAAGGCGATACCGACCTCCCACACCGCGTCCGCCCACGGCCGGACGATCTTCAGTACGTCCTCGGGGCGAGCATCGGTGGTGAAGTCGAGGTCGTTGCCGAGCCGGCCGAGCAGGGCATCCCGTACCGAGCCGCCGACCAGGGCAAGCGTGAACCCGGCCTCCTGGAAACGGCGGGCCAGATCGTCCGCGACGGGGGACACCCGCAACAGTTCGCCGACGGCACGGCGCTGCGCCTGGCTCAGCGCGCTCGTCGACTGCGGGGACCGCTCGGGCTGCGGGGCGAGGAAGTCATTGTTGGCGTTCGGCACAACAGAACAGGGTACGTGTCCGCGTCGCGCGAGGCGCCCCATCGTCCAGGGCGCCGGGCATGCCAGGAAAAGGGGACAAGCTCTGCTCCCCGGTCGGCCGCTGCGCGATCTTGTGGAGCAGTCCCCAGCACTTCACCACAGCGGGTCTCGTTACCATGCGTGGACGCACATTCCGACGACCACTGACGACGACGAGGGACGGGCGAACGCGTGGCCGAGGCGGCAGGGTTCCAAGGGAGTGAACGGCCGCGCGGACGATGGCTGCGCCGGGCCGCGGCGCTGATCGCCGGAGTGCCGCTGCTGGCGGGAATGACGCAGCTTCCGGCCGCCCCTGAAGCCCACGCCGCCGGCCCGCGCACCGTCGACGTCTCGATCGACGCACTGACCCCCAACGCGCCGAAGAAGGACGACACCCTCACCGTCTCGGGGACGCTCACCAACAGCGGCAACGCCCCGATCACCGACGCGCACGTGGGCCTGCGACGGGGCCCCGCCCTCAGCAGTCGCAGCGCCATCGACACGGCCGCCAAGCGCACGGGCTTCTCCCCCGGCACCGACGGCCAGGAAATCGAGAACCGCACCCAGAAGATCGACACGCTGGCCCCGGGCGTCAGCCGTACATTCACCCTCCACGTACCGGTCAAGGACCTCGACCTCGGTGACGACGGTGTGTACCAGCTCGGTGTCTCCCTGTCCGGCCGGTCCTCGGGCTCCTCCTACGAGCAGGTGCTCGGCATCAAGCGGACGTTCCTGCCCTGGCAGACCTCCGACGTGGAGAAGAAGACCCAGCTCACGTACCTGTGGCCGCTGATCTCCTCGACGCACATCACCGCGGAGACCGACGCGGACGCGGAGCAGACACCGGTCTTCCGCAACGACGACCTGGCCGCGGAGATCGCCCCCGGCGGGCGGCTCCAGCAGCTCGTGGCGCTCGGCAAGGACCTGCCCGTCACCTTCGTCATCGATCCCGACGTGCTCGCCTCCGTCGACGCGATGACCAAGACGTACAAGGTCGAAGGCCCGAACGGCCCCACGCCGGGCAAGAACCAGGCGGTCGCCAAGCAGTGGCTCAAGCAGGTGGAGGAGGCGGTGAAGACCCACGAGGTCATCGCGCTGCCCTTCGGCGATCCCGATCTGGCCTCGCTCGCGCACCGCGGCAAGGAGGTCCCCAGCGCTCTCGGGCACCTCGGCCCCGCCACCACGCTGGCGGCCACGGCCGTGGAGACGGTCCTGGGCGTCAAGCCCCGCACCGACTTCGCCTGGCCCGCCGAGGGCGCCGTCGACTCCTCGATCGTCGATGTCGCTACCTCCGGCGGTGCCCACAACATCATCGCCCGCAGCGACAGCCTCCAGGAGAACAACCTCTCCTACAGCCCGACGGCGGCCCGTCCGATCGGCGGCGGCAACACCGCCATCGTCGCCGACGCCCGGCTGTCCACCGCGTTCGAGGGCGACCTGTCCAAGGCCGAGAACTCCACGCTCGCCATTCAGCAGTTCCTCGCCCAGAGCCTGATGGTCACCGGCCAGGAGCCCGGACGGCAGCGCAACATCGTCGTCGCACCACAGCGCACGCCGTCGGTCAGCCAGGCCCAGGCGATGGCCGCGGGCGTCAAGAACCTGGTGCCGGGCCGCTGGGCCGAGCCGTTGAACCTGGCGGGCGCCGCCAAGGCCGCACCCGACCCGGGAGCCAACCGCGAGGTGCCCGGCGCCGCCGAGTACCCGGCCTCGCTGCGCAAGCAGGAACTGCCGACCGAAGCCTTCGAAGAGATCCAGGAGACCCAGGCCGCGCTGGACGACTTCAAGCCCGTGCTGTCCCAGCCCCCACGCGTGGTGACGCCGTTCGGCAACGCCATCATGCGGGAGATGTCGACCGAGTGGCGGGGCGACGAAGCGGGCGCCGCGGCCTTCCGCAGCTCCGTGCGCACCTACCTGGACGGCCTGACGAAGAGCGTGCGCCTGATCCAGAAGTCGGACGCGACGCTCTCCGGGCGCAGCGCGACGATTCCGGTGACGGTACAGAACAACCTGGTCCAGGGCGTCAAGGGACTGACGCTGGAACTCACGTCCTCGCAGCCCAACCGGCTCGACGCGGGCGAGCCGCAGGAGATCACGGTCGACGGCGGCCACAGCCAGTCGTTCAAGTTCGACACGACGGCGAACGCCAACGGCCCGGTGCAGGTGACGGCGCAGCTCTACACCTCCGCCGGCAAGCCGTACGGACGGCCGATGACCTTCCAGGTCAACGTCACCGAGATCACCTCGACCATCATGCTCGTCATCGCGGGCGGCGTGCTGCTGCTCGTCCTCGCCGGTGTCCGCATCTACCTCCAGCGCAAGCGCGCGGCGACCGGGAGCGACGAGGAGGGGACCGGCGGTGACGGTGGGACCGACGGCGGGGCCGGCGACGGCAACGGGGATGGCGGTACGGACGGTGACGAGCCGGTGCAGCCGGGTGACCGCGAGCCGGACACCGGTTCGGAAAGCACGGACGCGTCCGGCTCAGGTGAGAAAGTGGACCGTTGATAGTTGGCGGGGCCGGATGGCCGGCGACGGATGAGGTGGGGCAGCGATGAATGCGCCGTACGACGGTGACCGCGGCAGGGGTGCGCGCGGCACCCCCGCGGGTCAGGGACCGCCGCCGCCCCAGGGGCAGCAGCCCCATGACCCGTATGTGCACGACGCGTACGCCAACGACCCGTACCGGTCACAGGACCCCACGGCCCAGGACCCGGTCGACGATGTCTTCTACGACCGGTCCGCGCACCCGCCACCGCCTCCCGGCCAGGCCCCGCACCCGCTCTACCAGCAGCCGCCCGCTCCACAGCACTCGCCCGACCCCCAGGTGTGGGCCCCGCCCCCGCCCCCCGAGCCGCAGGGTCCGACGCGGCACCTGCCCTACGGTGACGACGCCGCCACGACGCAGTTCGTGGGTGTGGACGACCTGATCTCGCAGGCCGCCGACGAGCGCCCGGAGCCGGACGCCTTCGCGCACCTGTACCGGGACCAGCAGCAGCCGTACGAGCCGCAGCGTCCGATGACGCCGCAGCAGGAGCCGGTGCCGCAGGCCGCCTCCGTACCGGAGCAGCCGCCGACACCCGCACCGGAGCCCGCGGCTCCCGCCAAGCGCTCCGGCGGGCGCGCGTCGTCGCTGCTTAAGTCCAGCGCGGTCATGGCCGCGGGCACCCTGGTCTCCCGCATCCTGGGTTTCGTACGCAACCTCGTCATCGCGGCGGCGATCGGCGTCGGCACCCTCAACGACTCGTACCAGGTCGCCAACACCCTGCCGACGATGATCTACATCCTCGTCGGCGGCGGCGCCCTGAACGCGGTGTTCATCCCGCAGCTGGTGCGGGCCATGAAGAACGACGAGGACGGCGGCGAGGCGTACGCCAACAGACTCCTGACGCTGGTCACCGTGCTGATGGCCGGCATCACCACGGTCTGTGTGCTGGCGGCTCCGGTCTTCATCAGCATGATGTCGCCGAAGATCGCCTCCGATCCCGAGCAGATGGACGTCGCGGTCGCCTTTGCCCGCTACTGCCTGCCGACCATGTTCTTCATGGGCGTGCACGTGGTGCTGGGGCAGATCCTCAACGCCCGCGGCCGGTTCGGCGCGATGATGTGGACCCCGGTCCTGAACAACATCATCGTGATCGCCACGTTCGGTGCCTTCATCTGGGTCTTCGGCAGCTTCTCGCAGAGCGGCGTGGGCGCGGGCAACGTCTCCGCCGACGCGATCCGGCTGCTCGGTATCGGCACGCTGCTCGGGCTGACCGTGCAGGCGCTCGCCATGGTCCCCTACCTCCGGGACGCCGGATTCCGCATCCGCCCGCGCTTCGACTGGCGCGGCCACGGGCTGGGGAAGGCCGCACGGCTGGCCAAGTGGACCTTCTTCTTCGTGCTCGCCAACCAGCTCGGTCTGGTCGTGGTGACCCAGATCGCCACCTGGGCCGGCTCGGTCGCCGAGGGCCAGGGCCACCCCGGTACCGGTATCACCGCCTACAACTACGCGCTCCAGCTGTGGCAGATGCCGCAGGCCATCATCACCGTCTCGGTCATGACCGCCGTCCTGCCCCGGATCTCCCGGGCCGCGCACGACGGGGACGTCACCGCCGTACGGGACGACATCTCCTACGGTCTGCGCACCTCGGCGGTGGCCATCGTGCCGTGTGCCTTCGCGTTCCTGGCGCTCGGTGTCCCCATGGCGACGCTGATGTTCTCCAGCGCGGGCACAGGTGCCACCAACATCGGTTACGTGATCATGGCGTTCGGCCTGGGCCTGATCCCGTACTCCGCGCAGTACGTCATCCTCCGCGGTTTCTACGCCTACGAGGACACCCGCACGCCGTTCTTCAACACCGTGATCGTCGCCGCCGTCAACGCCGCGGTCTCCGGCCTGTGCTTCCTGCTCCTGCCGGCCCGCTGGGTCGTGGTCGGTCTCGCCGCCGCCTATGGACTGGCCTACGCCGTCGGAGTCGGCGTGGCCTGGCGGCGACTGCGCAAACGGCTGGGCGGCGACCTGGACGGACCGCACGTCATTCGTACGTACGCCCGCCTCGCCGGGGCCTGCGTGCCCGCCGCGCTGGTCGGCGGCGCGGCCGCATACGGAATCACCCTGGGGCTCGGCAGCGGCGCCGTCGGTTCCCTGGCCGCCTTGGTCGGCGGCGGTGTCACACTGATCGCCGTGTTCTTCCTCGCCGCGAAGCGGATGCGGGTCGAAGAGATGAACGCCATGGTCGGCATGGTGCGCGCGAAGCTGGGGCGCTGAGCGCGCACAACCATCGGCCGCAACCGTGTGTCGTGCATAGTGGCGGACTGTGGGCACAATTGTCTTGGCTCGGAGAGCCTGCAACGGATGGGGAGGCAGGAACGACGGTGGCGGAACGGAGCACGGCTGCCGTCGACGTGGCCGACACGAGCGGTGAGCAACCGCTGACCGCCCAGGCGGGACAGGCCACGAACGACGGTGCGGAGGCCGAGAGCGTAACCGGCACGGACAAGGACACCGCACGCACCGACGATCAGCGTGCCGCGGTGACCGACGCCAAGCCGCCCGAACTGCACAGCGGCCACAAGCTCGCCAGACGCTACCGCCTTGAGGAGTGCCTCACCCGTCTGGACGGATTCAGCAGCTGGCGTGCGGTCGACGAGAAACTGCGCCGTGCCGTCGGCGTACACATCCTGCCCGCGGACCACCCACGGGCCCGCCCCGTGCTGTCCGCCGCACGCTCCGCCGCACTGCTCGGTGACCCCCGCTTCGTGCAGGTCCTCGACGCCGTCGAGGAGAACGACCTCGTCTACGTCGTGCACGAATGGCTGCCGGACGCGACCGAGCTGACCGCCGTGCTCGCGAACGGGCCGCTCGAACCGCACGACGCCTACCAGCTCGTCAGCCAGGTCTCCCAGGCCATGGCCGCCGCCCACCGGGAGGGCCTGTCCCATCTCAGGCTCAACCCCGGTTCGGTGCTGCGCACCGAGTCCGGGCAGTACCGCATCCGCGGCCTGGCGGTGATGGCCGCGCTGCGCGGCATCAGCAGCGAGCACCCGCAGCGCACGGACACCGAGGCGATCGGCGCGCTGCTGTACGCGGCCCTGACCCAGCGCTGGCCGTACGAGAGCGACGCGTACGGCCTGTCCGGGCTCCCCAAGGACGTCGGCATGATCCCGCCGGACCAGGTACGGGCCGGGGTGCACCGCGGCCTGTCCGAGCTGGCCATGCGCGCGCTGGTGAACGACGGCGCCACCGCGTCCCGCCAGGAGCCGGCCTGCACCACGCCGGAGGAGCTGGCGAAGGCCGTCACGGCCATACCGCGCATCCGCCCTCCGGAGACGTCCTTCACCTCACCGCCGCCCTACCAGCGCACCGGCTACCAGCAGGGCACGTACGGGCAGCCGCCGTCGCGTGCCGTCGGTGCGACGGCGCGGACCGCCGCTGTGCCCACCCCGCCGCCACCGCTGCAGAGCCGTACCGGCCGGGCCCTGAAGTGGTGCGTCTCCGGTCTGCTCATCGCGGCGCTGGGACTCGGAAGCTGGCAGCTGGCGGACACCCTGCTGCAGGGCGAGGGCCAGGACAACCAGGAGAACACCCAGCCGGAGAGCGGCCAGCAGAAGAAGCCTGCGCCGAAGCCTCTCGCGATCGACAGCGCCACCGAGTTCTCGCCGCGGACGAGCGCCCCCATCAGCGGCTCGGGGAACCAGCCCGCCAACGCGGTGGACGGGAACCCGGCTACCGCCTGGGTCACCAAGCAGTTCTTCGGGTGGGCCAACTTCGGCAACCTGGACAACCGCGCGGACGGCAGCGGTCTCATCCTCGACCTGGGGAGCGTGAAGGACGTCTCCAGCGTCGAGGTCAGCATGTACCGGCCCGGCCACACGGCCGAAGTGCTCGCGGCCGCCGCGGACGCCTCCAGCCCGACCACCCTCAGCGCGTTCCCGCAGCGGCTGTCCAAGCTGGAGAAGTCGGGCAACACCCTGTCCGTGAAGCTCGACAAGCCCATCAAGACGCGTTACGTCCTGGTCCACATCACGGAGCTGCCCAGTGACGGGTCGGGAGACGGCTACCGGGGCGGCATTTCGGAGATCAAGGTCAGTGGCTGACCCCTTCGAGTGCTCTTCGCGGGCGCTCGAAGGGCTCGACCCACCCCTGCTCCGGCGAGATCCGGCCGACTCACGAGGCTTGTTTACTTCCTGCGGGTGACCGGCTTCAATGGGGCCCAGATATCCGCTACCCGCACAGGGGGGCACGTGGAGGCGGGGACCTACGGGCCTCACGACGTGAGCGACAGCGATCTCCTCGCGCGCCACGTCAAAGGCGACCCCGACGCCTTCGGCGAGATAGTACGGCGCCACCGTGACCGGCTCTGGGCGGTGGCGCTGCGTACGCTCGGCGACCGGGAAGAGGCCGCGGACGCCGTGCAGGACGCCCTTGTCTCCGCCTACCGGGCCGCCCACACCTTCCGCGGTCAGTCCGCCGTGACGACCTGGCTGCACCGCATCACGGTCAACGCCTGTCTGGACCGGGCCCGCAAAGCCGCCTCCCGTCGTACCTCGCCGGTCGCCGAGACCGAGCGGCTGGAGCAGCTGCTGGAGCCGCACGAGTCCGCCGCGGTGCCGGCCGAGCGGCAGGACCTGCACCGGGAGCTGTTCCGTGCGCTGCGCACCCTGCCCGAAGAACAACGCGCCGCCCTGGTTCTCGTTGACATGCAGGGCTATCCGGTGGCCGAGGCCGCCGAGATCCTCGACGTGCCCACCGGAACGGTGAAAAGCCGCTGTGCACGGGGCCGGGCGCGGCTGCTGCCGATGCTCACCCATCTGCGTGCAGGTGAAGGGGATAGCAGACCCGTCAGCGGGGGAAGGAACCGGGCGCAGGGGACATCCGTCCCAGAGGCGGCAGGGCCGAAGGACACAGATGCCGTGAAGGGCGGAGGTGGGCGCTCGTGACTTCGACGACCGACACGGACGAGCACCCGGAGGTCTCCGAGATCTCCGCGCTGACGGACGGTTTGCTGTCGCCGTCCCGCAGCACTGATCTCCGCCATCACCTCGCGTGCTGTGAGCTGTGTGAGGACGTGCACGCTTCCCTGGAGGAGATCCGGGGGCTGCTCGGTACGCTCCCCGGGCCCACCCGGATGCCCACCGACGTGTCGGAGCGCATCGACGCCGCGCTGGCGGCCGAGGCACTGCTCGACTCCACCGCACCGGACCATGACTCCTCGGTTTCACGTGAAACCCCGCAGGCCTCGGTCGCAGCTGTTTCACGTGAAACAGCGCCGATGCCGGCGCCTTCCGGGCCCGGGACCCGGCCTGCGGGCCACCCCCGAGCCGCTTCGGGCCCGGGGCGTCAGACGCCGGGCGCCCGGCCCCGGAGGCGCCGCTGGCCGAAGGCGCTGCTCGGCGCCGCGGCGGCCGCGGCAGTCCTGAGCGTCGGCGGAATCGTCATCCAGAGCATCGGCACCGGCTCCGGACAGGAGGGTGTGCAGAAACAGCACACCGAAGCAGCCAAGAAGAGCGCCGGCGCCACGTCCACGCTGACGTCCGCCACCCTGGAGGCGCACGTCCACAGCCTGCTCACTTCGTCGGGCAGCAGGAAGACCCCGGACGTCGGCACACAGAGTTCCCCCGACACCCCGCTGCGCGGCGCGACGGACGCCCTCCCGTCCTGTGTCCAGCAGGGCACCGGACGGGCCGAGACTCCGCTGGCCTCCACCCGCAGCTCTTACGAGGGCCAGGACGCCTACCTCGTCGTCCTGCCGCACCCCACCGACCCCAGCCGCGTCTCGGCCTATGTCATCGCGTCCTCCTGCGTCTCGGCGTCGCCCCCGGCCCCCGGCAAGCTGCTGCTGAGCCACTCGTACCAGCGGGACTGAACCGGCGGCGAGGGCGCCGGGGCACCACGGGAATGCCTGCCCCGTAGGATCCGTTGGGTGGGGTGAGAGTTCACCGAGAGCCCCAGCAAGCAGTCGGCAGAGACAAGGAAGACACCCGTGAGCGACGTCCGCAACGTGATCATCATCGGCTCCGGGCCCGCGGGCTACACCGCCGCGCTCTACACCGCCCGTGCCTCCCTGAAGCCGCTGGTTTTCGAGGGCGCCGTCACCGCCGGTGGCGCGCTGATGAACACCACCGAGGTGGAGAACTTCCCCGGGTTCCGCGACGGCATCATGGGCCCCGACCTGATGGACAACATGCGCGCCCAGGCCGAGCGCTTCGGCGCCGAGCTGATCCCGGACGACGTGGTCTCGGTCGACCTGACCGGGGAGATCAAGACCGTCACCGACACCGCCGGCACCGTGCACCGCGCCAAGACAGTGATCGTCACCACCGGCTCGCAGCATCGCAAGCTGGGCCTGCCCCGCGAGGACGAACTGTCCGGCCGCGGCGTCTCCTGGTGCGCCACCTGTGACGGGTTCTTCTTCAAGGACCAGGACATCGCCGTGGTCGGCGGCGGAGACACCGCGATGGAGGAGGCCACCTTCCTCTCCCGTTTCGCCAAGTCGGTCACGATCATCCACCGCCGTGACACGCTGCGGGCGAGCAAGGCCATGCAGGAGCGCGCCTTCGCCGACCCGAAGATCAGCTTCGTCTGGGACAGCGAGGTCGCCGAGATCCACGGCGAGAACAAGCTCTCCGGCCTGACGCTGCGCAACCTTAAGACCGGCGAGACCTCCGAACTCCCGGTGACCGGCCTGTTCATCGCGATCGGCCACGACCCGCGCACGGAGCTGTTCAAGGGGCAGCTGGAGCTGGACGACGAGGGCTACCTCAAGGTGGAGGCTCCCAGCACCCGTACGAACCTCACGGGCGTCTTCGCGGCCGGCGACGTCGTCGACCACACCTACCGCCAGGCCATCACAGCGGCCGGCACCGGGTGCTCCGCCGCCCTGGACGCCGAGCGGCACCTCGCCGCCCTCTCGGACAGCGAGGACGTCCCCGAGCCGGAGAAGACCGCCTCCGCCTGACCCCGCCCCCCCCCGACGCCCCAACCCCACCCAGTAAGGAGACTGCCATGGCCGGTGCCACGGTGACCGTGACGGACGCCAACTTCGATGAGGTCGTCCTCAAGAGCGACAAGCCCGTACTCGTGGACTTCTGGGCCACCTGGTGCGGCCCGTGCCGCCAGATCGCCCCGTCGCTGGAGGCCATCGCCGCCGAGCACGACGAGATCGTCATCGCCAAGCTGAACACCGACGAGAACCCGACCACCACCGCCAAGTACGGCGTCATGTCGATCCCGACGATGAACGTCTACCAGGGCGGCGAGGTCGTGAAGACCATCGTCGGCGCCAAGCCGAAGGCGATGCTGGAGCGCGAGCTGGGCGACTTCCTCGCCTGATCGCCCTCCGCGACCCGCGTGAACGGGCCCGTCCCCCGAGGGGACGGGCCCGTTCACGTTGTGCTCGCGCGTCCCTAGAGCGGGCGCAGGGCGGGTTCTTTCTGGACCGCTCCCAGGAGGCGGTCCAGGGCCAGTTCCACGTCTTCCTTCCAGGAGATCGTGGTGCGCAACTCCAGCCTCAGACGCGGGAAGCGCGGGTGCGGGCGGACCGTCTTGAAGCCGACGGCCAGGAGGTGGTCGGCGGGGAGCACGCACGCGGGTTCCTCCCAGCGGGCGTCCCCGAACGCCTCAAGGGCCTTGAAGCCGCGGCGGATGAGGTCCTTCGCCACCGTCTGCACCATCACCCGGCCCAGGCCCTGCCCCTGGTAACCGGGCGTCAGCCAGGCCGTCAGAAGCTGTACGGCGTCGGGGGAGACGGGGCTCGTGGGGAAGGCCGTGGAGCGCGGCACATACGCGGGAGGGGCGTACAGCACGAAGCCGACCGGGACGTCATCGACATAGACGACGCGTCCGCAGGAGCCCCATTCCAGAAGGACGGCCGAGATCCAGGCTTCCTTCTCCAGTTCAGGACGGCCCGCCCTTACCGCGGCTTCCCCGCTGACGGGGTCGAGTTCCCAGAACACGCACGAGCGGCAGCGTTTGGGGAGATCCGGAAGGTTGTCCAGCGTGAGCGGTACGAGCCGACGGCCCATGAAGACAGGTCCTCACTTCCCTCGCCCGCCACACCGCGCGGTGCCGTCCGTACGCCTCGCTCCGCGAGCAGGCCACCGACGAAACCACCGACTGCTCCGAGGCCGAAGCCCGCTGCCAGCAGTCCGGTGCGGCTCACCGTTCGCATGGCTTACTCCTTGATGTGGGGGTTTCCCCGTGGATGTGCGCCATACCCGATCGCATCGTATCCACGGTCCGCGGATGCGGGTACCGCCACACAGCAAAGGGCGGGCCGTGTTCCGTAATCCGCTCGGAACACGGCCCGCCCTCGGGGCGGACGGCTCGGCTCAGTCCTTGTCGCCGTCTTCCTCGGCGAGGCTCTTGTCGAGCACTCTTCCCTCCCCGGGGGCCAGCGTGCCGAGGATGCGCTCCAGGTCGTCTATCGAGGCGAACTCAACGACGATCTTGCCTTTTTTCTGTCCCAGGTCGACCTTCACCCGGGTCTCGAAGCGGTCGGAGAGCCGGGAGGCGAGATCGGTCAGGGCGGGGGACACCCGGGTGCCGGCCCGCGGCTTCTTCGCCTTGGAGCCGGTGGGCTTGGAGCCAATGAGCGTCACGATCTCCTCGACCGCACGCACCGACAGCCCCTCGGCCACGATGCGGTGCGCCAGCCGGTCCTGCTCCTCCGCGTCGTCCACGGAGAGCAGGGCTCGGGCGTGGCCTGCCGAGAGCACGCCGGCGGCAACCCGGCGCTGGACGGACGGGGAGAGCTTCAGCAGCCGCAGGGTGTTGGAGACCTGTGGGCGCGACCGGCCGATGCGGTCGGCCAACTCGTCATGGGTGCACTTGAAGTCCCGCAGCAGTTGGTCGTACGCCGCGGCCTCTTCGAGCGGGTTGAGCTGCGCCCGGTGGAGGTTCTCCAGGAGGGCGTCCAGCAGCAGCTTCTCGTCGTCGGTCGCGCGGACGATCGCCGGGATCTTCTTCAGGCCGGCCTCGCGGCAGGCCCGCCAGCGGCGCTCGCCCATGATGAGCTCGTACCGCTCGGGTCCGGTCTGCCGGACGACCACCGGCTGGAGGAGACCGACTTCCTGGATGGAGGTGACCAGTTCGGCGAGGGCGTCCTCGTCGAAGACCTCACGCGGCTGCCGCGGGTTGGGCGTGATCGCGTCGAGCGGCAGTTCGGCGAAGTGCGCCCCGGCCACCTCCTCCACGCGGTCCTTGGTCGTTTCCGTCTCCTGCGGCTCATCCGTTTCACGTGAAACGGCCTTCGCGGCGATCGAGGTGACCTTCGCCGCCGCCACCCCCCGGTCCGGCGACAGGACCGGCACCGCGGACGGCGATGTCGTGCCCCGGCTCACCACGGGGCCGTTACTGTCCGCGGCTTGCGGTGCTGCGGGGATCAGGGCACCGAGCCCGCGGCCCAGTCCCCTCCGTCGTTCGCTCACTGATTCCCCTCCGACATGCTGTGCTGTGGTTCGTAGTTCACGGTGAGGCCCTGGGTACCGGTACCGGTCCGGGCGACTCCGCGCAGGGCGATCTCGCGGGCCGCTTCCAGATAGGAGAGCGAGCCGCTGGAGCCCGGGTCGTAGGTGAGGACCGTCTGTCCGTAGCTGGGCGCCTCGGAGATGCGTACCGAGCGGGGGATGCTGGTCCGCAGCACCTCGCTGCCGAAGTGGTTGCGCACTTCTTCCGCGACCTGGGAGGCCAGCCGGGTCCGTCCGTCATACATGGTGAGCAGGATCGTCGACACGTGGAGCTTGGGGTTGAGGTGCCCGCGCACCAGATCGACGTTGCGCAGCAGCTGGCCCAGCCCTTCCAGCGCGTAGTACTCGCACTGGATGGGGATCAGCACCTCGGCGCCCGCCACCAGAGCGTTCACAGTCAGCAGGCCAAGCGAGGGCGGGCAGTCGATGAGGATGTAGTCCAGCGGCTGTTCATACGCCTTGATGGCCCGGTCCAGCCGGCTTTCGCGGGCCACCAGTGAGACGAGTTCGATCTCGGCGCCGGCCAGGTCGATCGTGGCGGGCGCGCAGAACAGTCCCTCCACGTCGGGTACGGGCACCACGACGTCGGACAGCGGCTTGCTCTCCACCAGTACGTCGTAGATCGAGGGGACTTCGGCGTGGTGGTCGATGCCGAGGGCCGTGGAGGCGTTGCCCTGCGGGTCGAGGTCGATGACCAGGACGCGGGCGCCGTGCAGGGCCAGGGAGGCGGCGAGGTTGACGGTGGTGGTGGTCTTACCCACCCCACCCTTCTGGTTGGCGACCACCATGACCCGGGTCGCTTCGGGTCGGGGCAGTGGTTCTCCCGTGCGGCCAAGCGTCTGAACCGCCAGCTGAGCTGCACGACCGATCGGGGTGTCGTCCATCGGGGACGGCGTTTCACGTGAAACGTCATCCCCGAGCGACTCGCTACGGGGACCGGGGACCGGATCGGTCATCGGTCCCGCGATGTTGGCGTCGGACCGCAAGGATTCACTCTCCTCGACATCAGGCTCGCAGTGCTCAGAGCCTGCCATGCTTTCGGTGTCGTGAACCAGTGAGGTCCGGTCTCCTGTGGAGGAACCCACGTCTGTGGATACTTCCGTGACCCGTGTGGGTCTCCGGTTACGCGGCTCGGCAGCTGCGCGACCACGGCTGATGATTCCATGCAGCAGAGAACGACGTTTCACGTGAAACACGATGACAGCGTTGCGTCCGTTTTGGGCGCGACACTCCGCTTTATGTCGTTTTGTTGGTTTTCCCGGGCTACTCGACGAGTCCGCGGGTTTCGCTCAGCGCCGCCGCCCCCTCGCTGCCCGGCTCGGCCTGGCCGCCTTGGCCCGCTTGGCCGCGAAGCGCACACCGCCCGGGCTCTCGCCGACCTCCACACGCACCACGGTCGACATCGGGTCCACGATCCCTTCGCCGACCTGGACCACCGAGGTCTCCACGACCCCGAGCTTGCCCAGCGCGGCACGGGCGCCCTTCAGCTCCTCCTCGGCGGTGTCGCCCTTGAGGGCCAGCATCTCGCCGTACGGGCGCAGCAGCGGAACACCCCAACCCGCCAGCCGGTCGAGCGGCGCCACCGCCCGCGCGGTCACCACATGCACCTGCGGGAGCTTGCCCATGACCTCCTCGGCACGGCCGCGCACCACCGTCACGTGGTCCAGCCCGAGCAGCTCGACGACTTCCAGGAGGAAGTTCGTCCGGCGCAGCAACGGCTCCAGCAGCGTGATCTTCAGGTCCGGGCGCACCAGCGCCAGCGGAATGCCCGGGAGACCCGCGCCCGAACCCACGTCGCAGACGGTGACGCCCTCGGGCACCACCTCGGAGAGCACCGCACAGTTCAGCAGGTGCCGCTCCCACAGCCGCGGCACCTCGCGCGGGCCGATCAGACCTCTCCGTACGCCCGCGTCGGCGAGCAGCTCCCCGTAGCGCACGGCCTCCGGGAAACGCTCACCGAACACCTCGTGCGCCACATCCGGCGCCGGTGGGAGCTCCGCTGCTGCGTCCGTCACGGGAACCGCCTTCCTCTGGACTCTTATAAGGCTGACAAGACGTGGCCCCGCCTGCGAGCACAGACGGGGCCGGTTACATCAAGAGCTGTTCGGGGCTCGGGCCGTCAGGCCGGGAGAACCACCACACAACGCTGGGGCTCCTCGCCCTCGGACTCGCTGCGCAGCCCGGCCGCCGCCACGGCGTCGTGCACGACCTTGCGCTCGAAGGGGGTCATCGGGTTCAGCTTCACCGGCTCGCCGCTGCCCTTGGCCTCTTCGGCCGCCTTCGCACCCAGCTCCGCGAGTTCCTCGCGCTTGCGGGCCCGGAAGCCCGCGATGTCCAGCATCAGTCGGCTGCGGTCACCGGTCTCGCGGTGCACCGCGAGCCGGGTCAGCTCCTGGAGCGCCTCCAGCACCTCGCCGTCCCGGCCCACCAGCTTCTGCAGGTCACGGCTGGTCGAGTCGCTGACGATCGACACGGCGGCACGGTCGGCCTCGACATCCATGTCGATGTCGCCGTCGAGGTCGGCGATGTCCAGCAGACCCTCCAGGTAGTCGGCCGCGATCTCACCCTCCTGCTCCAGGCGGGTCAGGGTGTCGGTGCCCTCAGCGGCCGGGGTCCCCCCTGTCGACGACGAGGGGCGGGTCGTGTCCGTCACGGAAGGACTCCTTCTTACTTCTTGGACGGGTGCTTGGGCCGCTGCTGGCCCTTGCGCTGTCCGGACTTGGCGTTACGG
The DNA here is from genome assembly GCF_044327805.1 of Streptomyces sp. NPDC018019. Lineage (NCBI taxonomy): Bacteria > Bacillati > Actinomycetota > Actinomycetes > Kitasatosporales > Streptomycetaceae > Streptomyces > Streptomyces sp. NPDC018019. The sequence goes on from NZ_JBIRGD010000003.1 coordinate 362,261, forward strand.
GAGCCGGAGGCGGAGGAGCCGCCCTTCGGCTTGCTGTCCTGCGGTGCCTTCTTCTCCAGGGACTGCTTCTTGGAAGCGTCCGCGGTGGAGGCGTCGGAAGCGCTGGAGCCGGCCCCCGCGCGGGTACGCCGGGGCTGCTGGCCGCCACCGGCCGGCTTGCCTCCGGTGGGCTGGGTCTGGCGCTGGGACTTGGTCTGCCGCTTGGGCTGCTGCCGGTTCTGGCGCGCCTCCTCGACGGCCTTCCTGGCCTCGACCTCGGCCGGGTCCTCCTTGAGCTTGCCCTTGGCCCGCAGCCGCTCCTGGCGCTCCTGGAACGCCTTGCTGCCCGGGGTCGGGTTGCGGCGGATGACGAACATCTGCTGACCCATGGTCCACACGTTGGTGGTCAGCCAGTAGAGGAGGACGCCGACGGGGAAGCCGGGGAAGCCGATACCGAAGACGGCGAACATGATCGGGAAGACGTACATCAGCATCTTCTGCTGCTGCATGAACGGCGTCTTCACCGTCAGGTCGACGTTCTTGGTCATCAGCTGGCGCTGCGTGTAGAACTGCGACGCCGACATCAGGACGATCATGATGACGGTGACCACGCGGACATCGGTGACCGAGGCGCCCAGGGACTGGATCTTCTCCGGCGTGTCCAGGAACTTCGCGGCCAGCGGGGCACCGAAGATGTGCGCCTTCTGCGCGCTCTCCAGCAGCGACTGGTTGATGACGCCGACCGTCTGGTTGTTCGCGATGTGGCTGAGCACCTGGTACAGCGAGATGAAGAACGGCGACTGCGCCAGGATCGGCAAGCAGCTGGAGAGCGGGTTGGTGCCCGTCTCCTTGTACAGCTTCATCATCTCTTCGGACTGACGCTGCTTGTCGCTCTTGTAGCGCTCCTGGATCGCCTTCATCTTGGGCTGGAGCGCCTGCATGTTCCGCGTCGACTTGATCTGCTTCACGAAGAGCGGGATCAGGCAGATACGGATCAGTACCACCAGCGAGACGATGGACAGACCCCACGCCGCGCCACTGTTCTCGTCGAAGATGAGGCTGTAGAACGAGTGGAACTGGACGATGATCCAGGAAACTGCGTAATAGAGAGGACTGAGGATCGTGTCCACGAATCAGGCTCCTTGGGCGGTGGGCTGAGTCTCAGGCTGTGCGGCAGGCTCAGGGACGGTGGACCCGCCCAGACGGCTCCTCAGCCGCTGATGCCAGACCGGACGCTTCCGGGGTGGGACGTGGTCGACGCCACCTGGCGACCACGGATTGCAACGCAGGATGCGCCAGGCCGTCAGCGCGGTCCCTTTCACGGCGCCGTGCCGGTCGATGGCCGTATAGCCATAGTGGGAGCACGACGGGTAGTACCGGCAGACCGGCCCCAGCAAGGGACTGATGGTCCACTGATACAGCTTGATCAACAGCAGCAGCGGGTACTTCATCGCGGCACCCTCCCCTGACCTTCGGTTGGGGAATCTCCACCCAGCAGCCGCTGCAGCGCGGTGTCCAGGTCGCGGGCCAGCTGGTCGTGACCCGCATCACCCGCACCGGGCAGCGCCCGTACGACAACCAGGCTACCGGCGGGCAGCCGGTCCAGCCGGTCGCGCATCAGGTGGCGTAGCCGCCGCTTGACCCGGTTCCGGACGACGGCGACGCCGACGGCCTTGCTCACGACGAAACCCGCACGCGTCGGGGGAGGGCTCTCCCCCGCTGCGTGCGGGTCCGTTGCACCGCTGCGTAGATGGACGACGAGGAGCGGGCGCCCGGCCCTGCGTCCCCGGCGTACCGCGGTCGCAAAGTCCTCGCGCCGCCTCAGCCGATGCTCGGAAGGCAGCACGTCATGGACCTAGCTCAGGGCTCAGGCCGACAGGCGGGCGCGACCCTTGCCACGGCGGGACGCGAGGATCGCGCGGCCGGCACGGGTGCGCATACGCAGGCGGAAGCCGTGGGTCTTCGCGCGGCGGCGGTTGTTCGGCTGGAAGGTGCGCTTGCTCACTCGGGGGCTCCAGAGATGCTTGGTGTCTCCGGGGAGACAGGTGTGGGGCGTCGACTGGCTGTCACCGTGCGCCCACGAGTAGCTCGCAACGCCCGAGTGCACCGCTACTTCGATCACTAGAGCGCGATCTTTGCCCATCGGAGGCAGGCGGCAGCAGCCATCGACAACTCGACCTGGTTACGGTACGCGCGGCGGCGTCATCCGGTCAAACCGGCCCCCGGCCGGGACACACTATGCACAGCCTGTGGACAACAACTTGAATCACCACGGTCGCCCTGACTACCGTGGGTCAACTCCGATTCCTTCCCGCCCGTCCTGAGAATCACACATTCGTGGGACCTGTGAGAGAGCGTGCTCTGTGGCTGACGTACCTGCCGATCTTGCCGCAGTGTGGCCACGTGTACTCGATCACCTCCTACGTGCCGAGAGCGACAGCCTCAAGCCGAAGGACCAGGACTGGCTGAAGCGGACACAGCCGCTGGCACTGGTGGCCGACACGGCCCTGCTGGCCGTCCCCAACGAGTTCGCCAAGGGTGTGCTGGAGGGCCGGCTCGCGCCGCTCATCGGCGAGGCGCTGAGCCACGAGTGCGGCCGCCCGATCCGGATCGCGATCACCGTCGACGACTCCGCCGAGGAGCCGCAGTCCCAGCCGCCGCTGCCATCGGCCCCGCCGTCCCACGGACAGCAGCAGCGCCACCAGCCCCAGCAGCAGGGACAGCAGCACGACGCGTACGGCGGCTACGACAGCCGACAGAACGACGGCTACGACAACCGGCAGGGCTACGGGCACCAGGACGACGACCTGCCGCGCGTGCGCCCCGCCTACCCGGAGTACCAGCAGCAGCACCAGCAGCCCCGGCATGAGCCCGGCGCCTGGCCGCAGTCGCACTCCGGCATGGGCGGCCAGACCGGCCCCGGTCCGCGCGAGGAGTACGGATGGCAGCAGCAGCGCCTCGGCGGCTTCCCCGAGCGAGACCCCTATGCGACGCCGCCTCCCGCGCACGTACAGCAGCAGCATCAGCACCCTCAGCGTTCGCAGGGTGACTACCGTTCGCCGTCCTCCGAACACTCCGGCCCGCCGCAGCACCAGCACTCCGAGGGACACTCCCCGTACGAGCAGCAGCCGCCGCAGCGCCGTGACCTGGCCGAGCACCAGCCGCCCGCGCACATCCAGAACCCCGGCCCCGGCGGGCTGCCCGCTCCCAGCGGCGCCCCCGGCCCGCTCGCCGCGCAGCCCGCGCCCGCGACCGGCCCCGGCGAGCCGACCGCCCGGCTGAACCCGAAGTACCTCTTCGACACCTTCGTCATCGGCGCTTCCAACCGCTTCGCGCACGCCGCCGCGGTGGCCGTGGCCGAGGCGCCGGCCAAGGCGTACAACCCGCTGTTCATCTACGGCGAGTCCGGTCTCGGCAAGACACACCTGCTGCACGCCATCGGGCACTACGCGCGCAGCCTCTACCCGGGCACCCGGGTGCGGTACGTCAGCTCGGAGGAGTTCACCAACGAGTTCATCAACTCCATCCGCGACGGCAAGGCGGACGCGTTCCGCAAGCGCTACCGCGACATGGACATCCTGCTCGTCGACGACATCCAGTTCCTGGCCAGCAAGGAGTCGACGCAGGAGGAGTTCTTCCACACCTTCAACACGCTGCACAACGCGAACAAGCAGATCGTGCTGTCCTCGGACCGGCCGCCCAAGCAGCTGGTGACCCTGGAGGACCGGCTGCGCAACCGCTTCGAGTGGGGCCTGATCACCGACGTCCAGCCGCCCGAGCTGGAGACCCGGATCGCGATCCTGCGCAAGAAGGCCGTGCAGGAGCAGCTCAACGCGCCGCCGGAGGTGCTGGAGTTCATCGCCTCCCGTATCTCGCGCAACATCCGCGAACTGGAAGGGGCGCTGATCCGGGTCACCGCCTTCGCCTCCCTCAACCGCCAGCCGGTGGACCTGGGCCTGACCGAGATCGTCCTGAAGGACCTGATCCCCGGGGGCGAGGACGCGGCGCCCGAGATCACCGCGACCGCCATCATGGCCGCGACCGCCGACTACTTCGGGCTGACCGTCGACGACCTGTGCGGATCGTCGCGCAGCCGCGTCCTGGTGACGGCCCGGCAGATCGCGATGTACCTGTGCCGGGAGCTGACGGACCTGTCGCTGCCGAAGATCGGCGCGCAGTTCGGCGGGCGCGACCACACGACGGTGATGCACGCCGACCGCAAGATCCGGGCGCTGATGGCCGAGCGGCGCTCCATCTACAACCAGGTGACGGAGCTGACGAACCGCATCAAGAACGGCTGACGCGGCCCCGGCGAGGGGGCCGGCCCGTGCTTCGAGGGCGCCCCGGGACGTACGTACTCCCGGGGCGCCCTTCGCCGTTCGTACGGGAGAGCCCGGCGTGCGGGGAGCGCGCCCACCGGCTGGAGAGGCTCTGCCGTACGGAACGGCCCCGCCGTACGCGAGGCCGGCCGCACAGCCGAGCGTCCGCGGATCGCCGTACGGAACCGCTCCACAGCCGCCCCGAAGCCGCCGCAAGCCGTCCCAAGCCGCCTCCAGACCACCCGGAACCACGTCCGCGGCCGGTCTCGGACCGCGCTCAGGGCTCTCCCCGCCACCGCCCGCCGTCATCCCGAACCTGTGGAAGGACCCGCCTCTGTTCGATTCCGTGTCAGGTCACGGCCGTGCTCCACAGATTGGCCAAGATTCTTCCGTCCACATGCTGGGGACTGGGAAGTTATCCCTGTGGCTTCCACAGGGCAGCCGACCGCGGAGCCATCTGCCCAGGTCAGCGGCGTGTGGATTTGTGGCTAACACTCATCCACAGGGTGTGGACGAAAGATCGGCCCACAGCGGGCGGGACGCGTTGTCCACCGGCCGCCCACAGGTGACCCGCGCTTGTCCCCAGCTTCTCCACACCCCTGTCCACTGTTCGGCAAGGCGACACCCGTGCTCACTGGGGCGAGTGAAAGGCGTCACACCAAGGTGCCGGATTGGGCTGTGGGGAACCTGGGTAAAGCTGGGGACAGGACTGGGGAGAAGTAGGGCTCCCCTGTGTATGGGGTGTGCATGAACGGCGGCGGTCCACAGACACGGCCGCTTATCCACGGCTGCCACCCACAGGCCCGGTGGACAAAAAAACCGTGTTGACCTGCGCTGATTCAGTTGTCCACGGTTTCCACAAGCCCTACTACTACGACCACAGATAGCTACCGGGGAACTCGTTTCGAATCGGGTGCTGTGCACAACTTGGGGACCGGGCGTCCGACACCTCTCGACCCGACTTGACCCCGAGCAGCAACGGCTGTCGGTGACGTACGTCAGACTGGTCTCCGGCGACCCAGCCGACGAAGAAGGCCAGCAGGGCGAGAGCCAGCAACAGCAGGAGGCGGTTTCCGGTGAAGATCCGGGTGGAGCGCGATGTACTCGCGGAGGCAGTGGCCTGGGCGGCCAAGAGCCTCCCGGCCCGTCCGCCGGTGCCCGTCCTCGCGGGCCTGCTGCTGAAGGCGGAGGAGGGCAGCCTGAGCCTCTCCGGCTTCGACTACGAGGTCTCCGCGCGCGTGTCCGTGGACGCGGACGTGGAGGAAGAGGGCACGGTCCTGGTCTCCGGCCGTCTGCTGGCCGACATCTGCCGCGCCCTGCCCAACCGCCCGGTGGAGATCTCCACCGACGGTGTACGGGTCACCGTCGTCTGCGGCTCCTCGCGGTTCACCCTCCACACCCTTCCTGTGGAGGAGTACCCGGCGCTGCCGCAGATGCCGACCGCCACCGGCACCGTGCCCGGTGAGGTCTTCGCCGCGGCCGCCGCCCAGGTCGCCATCGCCGCCGGCCGCGACGACACCCTCCCGGTGCTCACGGGCGTACGGATCGAGATCGAGGGCGACACCGTCACCCTGGCCTCCACCGACCGCTACCGCTTCGCCGTGCGCGAGTTCCTGTGGAAGCCGGAGAGCCCGGACGCCTCCGCGGTGGCGCTGGTGCCCGCCAAGACGCTGCTGGACACCGCCAAGTCGCTCAGCAGCGGTGACAGCGTCACGCTGGCGCTGTCCGGCTCGGGCGCCGGCGAGGGGCTGATCGGTTTCGAGGGCGCGGGCCGCCGCACGACCACCCGGCTCCTGGAGGGCGACCTCCCGAAGTACCGCACGCTCTTCCCCACCGAGTTCAACTCGGTCGCCGTGATCGAGACCGCCCCGTTCGTCGAGGCCGTCAAGCGTGTGGCGCTGGTGGCCGAGCGGAACACGCCGGTGCGTCTGAGCTTCGAGCAGGGCGTGCTGGTCCTGGAGGCCGGTTCCAGCGACGACGCACAGGCTGTGGAGCGGGTGGACGCGGACCTGGAGGGCGACGACATCTCCATCGCCTTCAACCCGGGCTTCCTCCTGGAGGGCCTGTCGGCGATCGACTCCCCGGTGGCGCAGCTGTCCTTCACGACGTCTACGAAGCCGGCGCTCCTCAGCGGCCGCCCGGCCAAGGACGCCGAGGCGGACGAGGCGTACAAGTACCTGATCATGCCGGTGCGTCTCTCCGGCTGATTCCTCACAGGCTGTGGACGGCCGTGCACGGTGTTCGCCCCGTGCCGGCCGGCCGAGGCTCTTCCGCCCTGCCCCTGTCGCGCGCCGTCGGCCCGCGTCAGGGGCAGGGCTGTTTCTTGCCCGCCGCAGGGCGGAGGCTGTGGGCACCCGGTACGGCGGAGGCCCCCGCCACCTGGGCAAACGGTCCGGTACACAGCTCGCCCGAGCGGGCAGCCGCACATCCGGGACCTGACGCGGCCCGCCCGGCCCCCGGTTGTCCACAGCCCTGGGGGCCACGCCGCCGCGTCGTGGCTTCGCGCGTAAACTCGACGCGTAGGGCGGGGATGTGCCGTAACGCAACGTAAGGGGTACTGATGGAGCTCGGTCTCGTCGGTCTCGGCAAGATGGGCGGCAACATGCGCGAGCGCATCCGCCGCGCAGGCCACACCGTCATCGGATACGACCGCAACCCGGACCTGGCTGACGTCGACAGCCTCAAGGAACTGGTGGACGGCCTCAAGGGCCCGCGCGTGGTGTGGGTCATGGTGCCCGCCGGCGCCGCGACCCAGTCCACCATCGACGAGCTGGGCGAGCTGCTGTCCCCCGGTGATGTGGTCGTCGACGGCGGCAACTCCCGGTGGACCGACGACGAGAAGCACGCCGAGGAGCTGCGCGCCAAGGGCATCGGCTTCGTCGACTGCGGCGTCTCGGGCGGTGTCTGGGGCCTGGAGAACGGCTACGCGCTGATGTACGGCGGCTCCACGGAGGATGTCGCCAAGGTGCAGCCGATCTTCGACGCGCTCAAGCCGGAGGGCGACTACGGCTCGGTGCACGCCGGCAAGGTCGGTGCGGGCCACTTCGCCAAGATGGTCCACAACGGCATCGAGTACGCCATGATGCAGGCCTACGCCGAGGGCTGGGAGCTGCTGGAGGCGGTCGACTCGGTCACCGACGTGCGCGAGGTCTTCCGCTCCTGGCAGGAGGGCACGGTCATCCGTTCCTGGCTGCTGGACCTGGCGGTCAACGCGCTGGACGACGACGAGCACCTGGAGAAGCTGCGGGGCTTCGCCGCCGACTCCGGCGAGGGCCGCTGGACCGTCGAGGCCGCGATCGACAACGCCGTGCCGCTGCCCGCGATCACGGCGTCGCTGTTCGCGCGCTTCTCCTCGCGCCAGGAGGACTCGCCGCAGATGAAGATGATCGCGGCGCTGCGGAACCAGTTCGGCGGCCACGCCGTCGAGAACGCGAAGAAGTAAGCACCACGACGCAGTAAGCAAGCAGCAAGCAGTCCGGTAGCAGAAGTCCGGGACGGTAGCCGGGGGAGGTCGGCGCGCCACATGCACGTATCGCATCTCTCGCTCGCCGACTTCCGCTCGTACGCCCGGGTCGAGGTCCCGCTCGACCCGGGCGTCACCGCGTTCGTGGGCCCCAACGGGCAGGGCAAGACCAACCTCGTCGAGGCGGTGGGCTATCTGGCCACCCTCGGCAGCCACCGGGTCTCCTCCGACGCCCCGCTGGTGCGGATGGGGGCCGAGCGGGCCATCGTGCGGGCCGCGGTCGTCCAGGGCGAGCGGCAGCAGCTGGTGGAGCTGGAGCTGAACCCGGGCAAGGCCAACCGAGCCCGTATCAACAGATCGTCGCAGGTCAGACCGCGTGACGTGCTGGGGATCGTCCGGACGGTGCTGTTCGCGCCGGAGGACCTGGCGCTGGTCAAGGGCGATCCGGGGGAGCGCCGCCGCTTCCTGGACGAGCTGATCACCGCGCGGTCGCCGCGGATGGCGGGCGTGCGCTCGGACTACGACCGGGTGCTCAAGCAGCGCAACACGCTCCTGAAGAGCGCGGCGCTGGCCAGACGGCACGGCGGCCGGCAGATGGACCTGTCGACGCTCGACGTGTGGGACCAGCACCTGGCCAGGGTCGGCGCGGAGCTGCTGGCCCAGCGGCTCGACCTGATCGCCACGCTCCAGCCGCTGGCCGACAAGGCGTACGAGCAGCTCGCGCCGGGCGGCGGCCCGCTGGCGATGGAGTACCGCGGCTCGGCGGGCGAGGCCCTGGGCGGTGCCGCGACGCGCGAGGAGCTGTACGGGCTGCTGACCGAGGCGCTCGGCGCGGCCCGCAAGAACGAGATCGAGCGCGGTGTGACGCTGGTCGGCCCGCACCGCGACGACCTGCTGCTCAAGCTGGGCCAGCTGCCCGCCAAGGGGTACGCGAGCCACGGCGAGTCCTGGTCGTACGCGCTCGCGCTGCGGCTGGCCTCGTACGACCTGCTGCGCGGCGAGGGCAACGAGCCGGTGCTGGTGCTCGACGACGTGTTCGCGGAGCTGGACACCCGGCGGCGGGAGCGGCTGGCGGAGCTGGTGGCGCCCGGTGAGCAGGTGCTGGTGACCGCGGCGGTGGACGACGACGTGCCGGGCGTGCTGTCCGGGGCCCGGTTCGCGGTGTCCGAGGGCGCGGCGGAGAAGGTCACACCGTGAGCGGGCGACGGAGCCGGTGATGAGCGGCGAGCAACCGGACCGGTCCTCCGAGGAGTCCTCGGAGCGGCCGCCCGGCGCCGAGCAGCCCAAGCCCCCGGAGCCGTCCGGGATCGACCTGGCCCGGCAGGCGCTGGTCGCCGCCAAGGAGCAGGCGCGGGCGCGGGGCGCCGCCGCGCGGCAGAAGAAGCAGGCGCGCCGCGGCGGCCTGCGGTCCGGCGCGCGTGCCGACGGGCGCGATCCGCTGCCCCTGAGTGCGGCGATCAACCGGCTGATCACGGAGCGCGGCTGGGAGACCCCGGCCGCGGTCGGCGGTGTCATGGGGCGCTGGCCGCAGCTGGTCGGCCCGGAGGTGGCGCAGCACTGCGAGCCGCAGCGGTACGACGAGGAAGCGCGCGTACTGACGGTGCAGTGCGACTCGACGGTGTGGGCGACGCAGCTGCGGCTGCTCGCGCCCCAGCTGGTGGCCCGGCTGAACCAGGATCTCGGCCAGGGCACGGTCAAGCTGATCAAGGTGCTGGGACCGGGCGGTCCGGCGCGGCGGTACGGGCCGCTGCGCGCGCCCGGCAGCAAGGGCCCCGGGGACACATACGGCTGAGGTGTACGGGTGGGGCGGCTGAGACTCCGCTCACGGTAGCCGGAGGTTGACAGCCCGAAGCGCTGAACGCCCTCTAGAGCGTCCTGGGGGCCCGTCGCAGATATGGGGAGTCGGCCAACGGCACTTCAGGGCGGCACATGACGACTCAGGCGCCCGCAAACCCCCATTAGTGTCGGCGCTACCGGTAGACTGGTAGCAATCCCGCCCACTCGCGGAACATGTCGAACGACGCAGCCGCCCTGCTTCTGATGGAGGCGGCTCGTGCTGTGCCAGAAAGGGCGCTTCGTGGCCGACTCCGGCGACCTCAACGAGAACAAGACGGCTTCTACTGAAGGGGGGGTTCCTGCCGGCGCCAGTGGCGACTCTCCGGAAGAGAAGTCGTACGACGCCAGCGCGATCACCGTCCTTGAGGGCCTGGACGCGGTCCGTAAGCGTCCGGGCATGTACATCGGCTCGACCGGTGAGCGTGGTCTGCACCACCTCGTGCAAGAGGTCGTCGACAACTCGGTCGACGAGGCGATGGCCGGGCACGCGGACACCATCGACGTGACGATCCTGCCGGACGGCGGCGTGCGCGTCGTCGACAACGGCCGCGGCATCCCCGTGGGCATCGTGCCGTCGGAGAAGAAGCCGGCCGTCGAGGTCGTGCTGACGGTGCTGCACGCGGGCGGCAAGTTCGGCGGCGGCGGTTACGCGGTCTCCGGTGGTCTGCACGGCGTCGGCGTCTCCGTCGTCAACGCGCTGTCGCAGAAGGTCGCCGTCGAGGTCAAGACGGACGGCTACCGCTGGACGCAGGACTACAAGCTCGGTGTGCCGACGGCGCCGCTGGCCCGTAACGAGGCCACCGAGGAGACCGGTACGTCGGTCACGTTCTGGGCCGACGGCGACATCTTCGAGACGACCGAGTACAGCTTCGAGACGCTGTCGCGGCGTTTCCAGGAGATGGCGTTCCTCAACAAGGGCCTGACGATCACGCTCACCGACGAGCGCGCGGCCCATGTGGACGAGGAGGGCAATCCGCTCTCGGTCAAGTACCACTACGAAGGCGGCATCGTCGACTTTGTCACGTACCTGAACCAGCGCAAGGGCGAAGCGGTGCACCCCACCGTGATCGACATCGAGGCCGAGGACAAGGAGCGGTTGCTCTCGGTCGAGGTGGCGATGCAGTGGAACACCCAGTACACGGAGGGTGTCTACAGCTTCGCCAACACGATCCACACCCACGAGGGCGGTACGCACGAGGAGGGCTTCCGTGCGGCGCTGACCGGTCTGATCAACCGTTACGCCCGGGACAAGAAGCTGCTGCGGGAGAAGGACGACAACCTCACGGGTGAGGACATCCGCGAGGGCCTGACGGCGATCATCTCCGTCAAGCTCGGCGAGCCGCAGTTCGAGGGCCAGACCAAGACGAAGCTGGGCAACACCGAGGCCAAGACCTTCGTGCAGAAGGTGGTCCACGAGCACCTGACGGACTGGCTCGACCGCAACCCGAACGAGGCCGCGGACATCATCCGCAAGGGCATCCAGGCCGCGACGGCGCGGGTGGCGGCCCGTAAGGCCCGGGACCTGACCCGGCGCAAGGGGCTGCTGGAGACGGCGTCGCTGCCCGGCAAGCTCTCGGACTGCCAGTCCAACGACCCCACCAAGTGCGAGATCTTCATCGTCGAGGGTGACTCCGCCGGCGGCTCGGCCAAGTCCGGCCGTGACCCGCAGTACCAGGCCATCCTGCCGATCCGCGGCAAGATCCTGAACGTGGAGAAGGCGCGGGTCGACAAGATCCTGCACAACAACGAGGTGCAGGCGCTGATCTCGGCCTTCGGTACCGGTGTCCACGAGGACTTCGACATCGAGAAGCTCCGCTACCACAAGATCATTTTGATGGCGGACGCCGACGTCGACGGCCAGCACATCAACACCCTGCTGCTCACCTTCCTCTTCCGCTTCATGCGGCCGCTGGTGGAGGCCGGGCACGTCTACCTCTCCCGCCCCCCGCTCTACAAGATCAAGTGGGGCCGTGACGACCACGAGTACGCGTACTCGGACCGGGAGCGCAACGCCCTGATCGAGCTCGGCAAGCAGAACGGCAAGCGGATCAAGGACGACTCCGTCCAGCGCTTCAAGGGTCTGGGCGAGATGAACGCCGAGGAGCTGCGGGTGACGACGATGGACGTCGACAGCCGGGTGCTCGGCCAGGTCTCGCTGGACGACGCGGCGCGCGCCGACGACCTGTTCTCGGTGCTGATGGGTGAGGACGTCGAGGCCCGGCGTTCCTTCATCCAGCGCAACGCCAAGGACGTCCGCTTCCTCGACATCTGAGCCCTGTCGGCCCTCCCCCGCCCGGTGCGGGGCCCCAGCAGCCGCAGCTCGAAAGGACTTTGAACAGCAATGGCCGACGAGAATCCCCCCGTGACCCCGGACGGTGTGACCGTCGAGGGCACCGCCGCCGCCATCGAAGGCGTCGGTATGCGCGTCGAGCCCGTCGGGCTCGAAACGGAGATGCAGCGCTCCTACCTCGACTACGCGATGTCCGTCATCGTCTCGCGTGCGCTGCCGGACGTACGGGACGGCCTCAAGCCGGTGCACCGCCGCGTCCTGTACGCGATGTACGACGGCGGTTACCGCCCCGAGAAGGGCTTCTACAAGTGCGCCCGCGTCGTCGGCGACGTCATGGGTACGTACCACCCGCACGGTGACTCCTCCATCTACGACGCGCTGGTGCGCCTGGCCCAGCCGTGGTCGATGCGGATGCCGCTGGTCGACTCCAACGGCAACTTCGGCTCGCCGGGCAACGACCCGGCCGCGGCCATGCGGTACACCGAGTGCAAGATGAAGCAGCTCTCCATGGAGATGCTGCGGGACATCGACGAGGAGACCGTCGATTTCCAGGACAACTACGACGGCCGCAACCAGGAGCCGACGGTCCTGCCGGCGCGCTTCCCGAACCTGCTGATCAACGGCAGCGCCGGCATCGCGGTCGGCATGGCGACCAACATCCCGCCGCACAACCTGCGCGAGGTCGCCGCCGGTGCCCAGTGGGCGCTGGAGAACCCCGAGGCGTCCAACGAGGAGCTGCTGGACGCGCTCATCGAGCGCATCAAGGGCCCGGACTTCCCCACCGGCGCGCTGGTGGTCGGCCGCAAGGGCATCGAGGACGCGTACCGCACCGGCCGCGGCTCGATCACGATGCGCGCGGTGGTCGAGGTCGAGGAGATCCAGAACCGCCAGTGCCTGGTGGTCACCGAGCTGCCGTACCAGGTCAACCCGGACAACCTCGCGCAGAAGATCGCCGACCTGGTGAAGGACGGCAAGATCGGCGGCGTCGCCGACGTCCGTGACGAGACCTCGTCGCGTACGGGCCAGCGCCTGGTCATCGTCCTCAAGCGGGACGCCGTCGCCAAGGTCGTGCTGAACAACCTGTACAAGCACACCGACCTCCAGACGAACTTCGGCGCGAACATGCTGGCGCTGGTGGACGGCGTCCCGCGCACCCTGTCGCTGGACGCGTTCATCCGCAACTGGGTCAACCACCAGGTCGAGGTCATCGTCCGGCGCACCAAGTTCCGGCTGCGCAAGGCCGAGGAGCGGGCGCACATCCTGCGCGGTCTGCTCAAGGCGCTGGACGCGATCGACGAGGTCATCGCGCTCATCCGGCGCAGCGAGACGGTCGAGGTGGCGCGCGAGGGCCTGATGGGCCTGCTGACCATCGACGAGATCCAGGCCAACGCGATCCTGGAGATGCAGCTGCGCCGGCTGGCCGCCCTGGAGCGCCAGAAGATCACCGCGGAGCACGACGAGCTTCAGGCGAAGATCAACGAGTACAACGCGATCCTCGCCTCGCCGGAGAGGCAGCGGCAGATCATCAGCGAGGAGCTGGCGGCGATCGTCGAGAAGTTCGGCGACGACCGGCGCTCGAAGCTGGTGCCCTTCGAGGGCGACATGTCCGTCGAGGACCTGATCGCCGAGGAGGACATCGTCGTCACGATCACCCGTGGCGGCTATGTGAAGCGGACGAAGACCGACGACTACCGGTCGCAGAAGCGCGGTGGCAAGGGCGTACGCGGTACGAAGCTGAAGGAAGACGACATCGTCGACCACTTCTTCGTCTCGACCACCCACCACTGGCTGCTGTTCTTCACCAACAAGGGCCGGGTCTACCGGGCCAAGGCGTACGAGCTGCCGGACGCCGGCCGGGACGCGCGCGGCCAGCACGTCGCCAACCTGCTGGCCTTCCAGCCGGACGAGCAGATCGCGCAGATCCTGGCGATCCGCGACTACGAGGCCACGCCCTACCTGGTGCTCGCCACCAAGGGCGGACTGGTGAAGAAGACGCCGCTCAAGGACTACGACTCGCCGCGCTCCGGCGGTGTCATCGCGATCAACCTCCGCGAGACGGAGGAGGGCGCGGACGACGAGCTGATCGGCGCGGAACTGGTCTCCGCCGAGGACGACCTGCTGCTCATCAGCAAGAAGGCCCAGTCGATCCGGTTCACCGCCACGGATGAAGCGCTGCGTCCGATGGGACGCGCCACCTCGGGTGTCAAGGGCATGAGTTTCCGCGAGGGCGATGAACTGCTCTCGATGAATGTCGTGCGGGCCGGTACGTTCGTCTTCACCGCCACCGACGGCGGCTACGCCAAGCGCACCTCGGTGGACGAGTACCGCGTCCAGGGTCGCGGTGGCCTCGGCATCAAGGCCGCCAAGATCGTGGAGGACCGGGGCGAGCTGGTCGGCGCCCTGGTGGTCGAGGCGACGGACGAGATCCTGGCCATCACGCTCAGCGGTGGCGTGATCCGTACGCGGGTCAGCGAGGTCAGGGAGACGGGCCGTGACACCATGGGCGTCCAACTGATCAACCTGGGCAAGCGCGATGCCGTGGTCGGTATCGCACGTAACGCCGAGGCCGGTCGCGAGGCCGAAGAGGTCGACGGAGGCATCGAGCCCGAGTCGGCGGATGAGGCGGCGGGTACCGAGTCCGCGGTGGCCGAGGGCGGCGAGCCCACGGCGGAGTAACGCGAGGAGTAGGTCGTGAGTGGAGCCACGGGCGCTGCGGCGGGTGGATCGGGAGACAGGAAGAGCTCCCGGTCGGGACCCGCGACCGTGACGGAAGACAGCGCCCGTGGCTCCGCCACGTCCGGCGGCACCTCGTCCGAGGACTCCTATCAGGGGGGAACCGTGACCGACACCCGTCAGCCGTATCCGCAGCAGCCGCACTCCGCGTCCCAGCCGCAACCCCCTGCGCAGGGGAAGGCGTCCGGGAGCCAGGGCGGGGGAACCCAGGGCGGCGGAGCGCCGTACCAGCCGCCCCAGGCGTACCGCTCGGGTGCGGGACAGGGCGCGGGGGCGCAGCAGGGGGTGCGCCTGCCGCGTACGGGCGCCCGTACGACGCCGCGTACGCGCAAGGCCCGGCTGCGTGTCGCCAGGGCGGACCCGTGGTCGGTGATGAAGGTCAGCTTCCTGCTGTCCATCGCGCTCGGCATCTGCACGATCGTGGCGGTCGCGGTGCTGTGGATGGTGATGGACGCGATGGGGGTGTTCTCCACCGTCGGCGGCACGATCAGCGAGGCGACGGGTTCGGGCGACGGCGGCGGCTTCGACCTCCAGACGTTCCTCTCGCTGCCGCGGGTGCTGCTGTTCACGGCGGTGATCGCGGTGATCGACGTCGTGCTCGCCACGGCGCTGGCCACGCTCGGGGCCTTCATCTACAACATCTCGGCCGGGTTCGTGGGCGGTGTGGAGCTGACCCTCGCCGAGGACGAGTGACGGCCGCGGGTGTCCCGGAGGGGCCGTGCCGCGGCCCCGTCCGGGGGTGATCCCCGGACTCCGGGGACACGATTTTGGGAACGCCTCTGAAGTGCGCTAATCTTTCGGTGCAGCGCGGGGCTATAGCTCAGACGGTTAGAGCGCTTCCCTGATAAGGAAGAGGCCACAGGTTCAAGTCCTGTTAGCCCCACCAGCGCGAAGAGGTCCCACCGGAGACGGTGGGGCCTCTTTCGCGTTCGGGCGAGGTACCGGGGCCCGGGGCGGCCTGCGGCGGTCCGGGGCCGGCGCAGGCCGGGTGCGTCCGGCGGGCCGCTGTGGATTGGTCAGGGCCTAGGTCACCGAACGGTATCGACCGGTGTGTATCATCGGCCCCCAGAGGTCCCCTACGTCAACGAAAGACGAGGTCGCGCGGTGAAGAAGCTTCTCCTGGTCGCACTGGCCGCCATCGGCGGGCTCCTCGTGTACCGCCAGATCCAGGCGGATCGCGCCGAGCAGGATCTGTGGACGGAGGCGACCGACTCCGTGCCCGCAGGTTCGGGTGTGTGAGACGCAGCAGTTCGTCTTCCAACGTACGTACCCCGGCCACCGTGCGACGGTGACCGGGGTCTCGTGCGTCCGGGGGCGGGACGGCGCGCGGTAGCGGCGTGCGGTACGGGATGCGCCGTACGTCACGCGGGCGCGGCCGTACCGAACGGGTTTGCCATAGCACATACATAGCTTGCAGAAGCAAATGTCGTGAGGGGTGGCTCGTGGTGAGGGGGCGCACGGTCAGGGTCGGGCGTGCCAGGAGGCTGGTGCCGGTCCTGATGCCCGTGGTGATACCGGTGCTGGTCTCCGTGCCGGCCGTGGTGGCGGTACCGGTCCTGCCGGGGACCGCGACGGCGGCACCGGCGGAAGGTTTACGGGGCTCGCCACCCACCTACAGAACAGCGGCCGGCGCCCAGGCCGTACGGGGCACCGAAGGCCCGTCCGGCGCCCCGCGCATCGCCCCCGGCACCTACACCGACACCCTCGACCGCGGCGACGAGAAGTACTACGCCGTACACCTGGACGCGCGGTCCAGCGCCTACCTCTCGGCGGTGGCCGCACCCCGGCCCGGCAGCGAGGTCGCGGACCACACCGACAGCCTGATGGTCAGCATCCGGGACGCCGACGGCAACACCTGCTCCCCGGGCGGCAGTACGTCCTTCCGCGGCCGCGGGATGGCGTACCCGATCGCCGACTACGCCACCCGCCGCATCGACGGCCCCCGGACCAACTGCCAACGGGCGGGCCGCTACTACTTCGTGGTCAAGCGCGTCGCCAGGGCATCCGCAGCGGGCGCCGGCCGCTGGCCCGTCGAACTGCGCTTCCAGCGCGAGCCCGGCCTCACCGGCACACCACCTGCCCAGCCCGGCCCCGGCACCTGGTCCACCCAGGCGCCCGTGCCGCTCACCGGCGGTACGAAGAAGAACACCGAGGGCGGCACCGGCTTCAACGACGCCGCACCGATCGGCAAGGGCGTGTGGCAGGACCGGATCAGGCCGGGGGAGACCCGCTTCTACCGGGTGCCGGTGGACTGGGGGCAGCAGCTCAACGCCAGTGTGGAACTGCCTGCGGGAGAGCTGGAAGGGGCTGGTGGTGGTGCGGGCTCGGATGCGGGCCCAGGCAGCGGAGTTGGGGCGGGGCGCGGGGCTGTGCGGCAGCCGGGCGTGGTGGCCGGCTCGCGGCTCGTGGCCAGCGCGCTGGGGCTGGGGGTGTACAACCCGGCACGCGGCCCGGTCAGCGACACCCGCTTCGTCCCGTACGACGGCAAACCGGCCGCCGCCAGGGTCTTCACGGCCCCGGTGCACTACGGCAACCGCTACAACGCCGCCGCGCCCGTCAGCGCGATGCGCTTCGCGGGCTCGTACTACCTGGCCGTGTCGCTGCACCCGGACGCCGCGAAGTACTTCAAGGACGGAGCACCGATCACGCTACGCGTCGATCCCGTAGGCCGCCCGCAGCCCGGCCCCGGCTACCGGGAGAAGACCACAGACTTCTCCGTCACTCCACAGCAACGGGCGCCGGGCGGCGAGGAGCTGACTTCCCGGCAGTCAGCGCAGCATGGGGCCTTGCGGTTGGTGGGGTACGGGGGCATCAGTACCGGGACGGTGCTGCTGCTGGCGCTCGGGGCGTGGGCAGTGGTGGCGCGCTGGAGGGGCGGGCGGGGCTGAGTTGGGGGTGCGCCTGGTCCATGGACGTGCTCGGCCTGGGGCCGCGGGTCCGGCCAACTGCCGGTGGGCCATCAGCCGTCAGCCGCAGGCCCGATCAGCTGATGGATAGTGCCCAGACACCGACCGCGATGCACAGCAGCGCTACGACGATCACCGGTACGGCGATCTTCGGCGGTGGCCCCGGCCGCCGCTGTGGCGACGCCCGGTGACGGCGGGCCGCGGCACGTCCGGCGGGTGGCCTGGGCTGTGGCCAGTCAGGTGTGTACGGACGGGTGGCCGGGGGGTGCGGGATCGGATGCTGGGGCGCGGGTAAGCCGGTGGACGGGGGCGCGAGGGGGGAACTGCCGATGTCGGACACGTCCGTCGCGGGCGGCGGCGTAGCGAGCGGTGGCGGAGGCGTCGCGGGGAGCGGCGGTACGGAGGGGAGCCGTGGGGGTGCGTCGGCGCTCCGAGCCGGCGGGGCCGGCGGAACCGGCGGCGCCGCCTCGGAGGTACCTGAGCCCGCAGCCGTACCCGAGCCAGAGCCCGCCGAGGCCCCCGTTGCCGTGCCCTCACCCGAGTGTGAACCCGCTCCTACCTGTGCCCCCGCCCCTTCTCGTCCAGCCGCGCCTTCCTGCGCAGCCGCCCCTCCCGCGGCCCCCTTCCCCCGCAGCGGACCATCCGGCCCGTACCCGGCCGGCAGCGGGCCGATGTGGTCGAAGACCTCGACGATCTCGTCCTCGATCGTCGCTTCCGGCAGCAGTTCGGCCGCCGCGAGCAGCGCTTTGCGCGCCCCGGCAGCCGTCTTGAAGCGCGCCTCCGGGTCCGGTTGCAGCAGGGTCGCCAGCACCTGCCACAGCGGCTCCGTGATGCCCTCGGGCGGGTCCGGCGTCCCGTACTCCGCGAAGCGTTCGATCAGCCCCTGGGCGTCCGGCCTGGTGCCGGTCAGCAGGTGGACCGCGACCAGGCCGACGGCGAACAGGTCGCCGGGGAAGTCGGGATCGGCGCCCAGCAGTTGTTCCGGCGCGAAGTAACCGGGCGTACCCACCACGTAATTGGCGTCGGTCAGCCGGGGCTCGCCCTTGCGCATCGAGATGCCGAAGTCGGACAGCCGGACGTGCGGCCGGCCGGTGCCGGTGGCCTCCAGCAAGATGTTCGCGGGCTTGATGTCGCGGTGCACCACGCCTTCCGCGTGGACCGCGGTCAGCCCGGACAGCAACTGGTCGAGCAGGACGCACACCAGGCGCGGCGGCAGCGGCCCGTAGTCGCCCACCAGATGCGCCAGCGAACCGCCGTGCACGAGGTCCATGGTGAACAGGACCTTGTCGTCGTCCGCGGCCCAGCTCGCGGGAGCCACAACGTGCGGGTGGTCGATGCGTACGCCTTGCTCGCGTACGAACCGCAGCAGCGTGTGCGCGTCGCTCTGTTGCAGCACCTTGGCCGCCACGTAACGGCGGCGGCGCTGGTCCCAGGCGCGCCAGACCGCGCCCACGCCGCCCCGTCCGATCGGGTCGATCAGTTCGTACCGACCGGCGAAGACCTCACCCATTGCGCCCCGTCCGCCTACCGAACCACCGGACTGCCCGACTCCGGGAGGGCGCCGCGTGCGCCGCCCCGGCTGCTCGCCGCCTGAGAGCCTGTGTCTAGCTCTGGTGGGCCTCGTAGTGGGAGACCGCGTCGGCGGTGCGCCCCGCCCCGTAGACCCTGAGGAACTCTGCCAGTTCGGGGTGGGTGGGGGCGAGGGTGTTCGCCGCGTCGATGATGTCGCCGGCGGCCGAGACCGAGCGCAGCAGCGACTGGATCTCGCGGACGACGCGCCGTACGGTCGTCGCGCCCGTGGACGAGGCGGTCTGCGCGGTGTTGTTCAGCACCGAGCCGCCCGCGGTCTTCTTGATCTCGTCCATCCGGTCGGTGGCCTCGGCGGCGCTCACACTGCCGTCCGCGACCTGCCCGGCCAGCTCCTGGAGCGCCTGGACACGCTGGACGACGGCCGGGTTCCCGATCTTCGCCCGCTGCCCGCTCATCAGCTGCGACAGCATGGGCGCGGACAGACCGAGGACGGACGCGAGCCGGGCCTGGTTGAGACCGAGATCGTCGATGAGACGACGGAACAGCGCCCCAAGAGGCTCCCCGTACCAGCTCCGCTGCAGCTCCCGAGCACGCGCGGTGGCTTCTTGCTGTGCTGCGTCCATGGCGTCTCCCCTGTCTCCCCGATCGCGCTTCGCTGCCGCGAATCTCGCGGAGCATCCTACGGAGACCACCTGCGCGCGGCGATACCCGGTCGGGAAACCTCCCGGGCACCGGGTACCCTGGTTCGCGACGGGGCCTTAGCTCAGTTGGTAGAGCGCTGTCTTTGCATGGCAGATGTCAGGGGTTCGACTCCCCTAGGCTCCACTCGTCAAACCCCTCTGACCTGCGGAAACGTGGACGGAGGGGTTTTTGCGTGCCCGATTTGGGGTGCCCGATGGGGCAGTCGGAGGGACGGTGTTCCCGGGACCGGGCGCAGTGTCTGCGGGGCGGTCCCGGTGCGAACGGAGTGGCCCCGAGGCGGAGGCGGTTGCGTCCGGCGTGGGGGGCGACTGCGCGAACGGGCCGTGCCGCAGGTCCTCCAAGGGGACTGCGGCAC
Organism: Streptomyces sp. NPDC018019; assembly: GCF_044327805.1. Taxonomy (NCBI): domain Bacteria; kingdom Bacillati; phylum Actinomycetota; class Actinomycetes; order Kitasatosporales; family Streptomycetaceae; genus Streptomyces; species Streptomyces sp. NPDC018019. The sequence continues at coordinate 382,374 of NZ_JBIRGD010000003.1, forward strand.
GGCCCGGAGTGTTGCCGGTGGGGCGAGGGTCAGGGGGTGGGGCCCTTGGGGGGCTCCTCGGCTTCGGCCTCGGCCTGTTTGGCCTGGACCTCCGGGTCCAGTACGGCGGCGTCGACGGCGGTCAGCGTGGTGCGTTCGTTGACCTCGGTGGCGGCCGGCGGCTCGACCAGCCAGTCCGGGTTGGCCTGCTTGTCCCACCACTTCCAGGCGGCGTAGGCGCCACCCGCGAGGATGCCCACGATGGCCAGGCGCTTCGCGGCCCTACCGGCGCGCCGACGGCGGTCGTGCTTCTTGACGATCTTCTCGATCTCCTTGGCCGACACCTGGCCGCGCAGGGCGGCGAGGGCGGCGGTGCCGCGTGCCACGGCCTGGTCGCGGACCGGTTCGGCCGCGGCCCGCGCGCTCTGCACGGCGTGTTCCACGCGCGGCGCCGTGTAGTCGGCGGCCTGGCGGGCGGCCTTGCGGGTGCGCACGGCGGCCTGGCTCGCGGCCTTGTCGACCTTCGGGGGCAGGGCACCACGGGCGTGTTCGAGGCGGGGCTGCACATGGGCGTCGTACTGACTGCGTGCCTGGTGAGCGGCCTCGGCCACCTTGGGTGCCAGTCGCGTACGGGCCTCGTGCGCATAGTGCGCGGCGGTGTCCTTGGCCGTACCGGCATACGGAGCCACCACCTCCGCCGCGTGCCGCACGCTGTCCTTGGCCGAACTGGTCGCCGCGCGCACGCTGTCCTTGCGGGTCACGGGATCCTCCTCCTCGGTGGCGTGTCCGGGGGGCTCGGGGGTTGTCCCCCAATGTCTGCTGTGTCGCCTGTCCACCCGATTCAAGATCATGCCTGCCCATGCGACATACGGCATGTGCGGGCGGGCATCCGGGTCATTGGGGACCTTACGGAGCCTTGGGATGACAATGCCACGCTTTGCCGGAGCGTGCGCCGGTTCGGCGGTACCGATGGCCGAAAGGCGGGCGGGACGTGGGCCGGTGTCCGGGTGCGGGGCGGGCGTCCGTGCGAGGATCGGAGTTCGTCAGTGCAGACTATGGAAGGTAGATCGTGGCTGAGCAGCTCTACGCCACCCTGAAGACCAATCAGGGCGACATCGAGATTCGGCTTCTGCCGAACCACGCGCCGAAGACGGTCAAGAACTTCGTCGAGCTCGCCAAGGGTGAGCGGGAGTGGACCCACCCCGAGACCGGCAAGAAGACCATGGAGAAGCTGTACGACGGCACGGTCTTCCACCGGGTGATCAGCGGCTTCATGATCCAGGGCGGCGACCCGCTGGGCAACGGCACCGGCGGCCCCGGGTACGAGTTCGCGGACGAGTTCCACCCCGACCTGTCCTTCAACAAGCCGTACCTGCTCGCCATGGCCAACGCCGGCCCGGGCACCAACGGCTCGCAGTTCTTCATCACGGTCTCCCCGACCACCTGGCTGACCGGCAAGCACACCATCTTCGGCGAGGTCACCAGCGACGCGGGCAAGAAGGTCGTGGACGCCATCGCGGCGACCCAGACCAATCCGCGTACGGACCGTCCGGTCAACGACGTCGTGATCGAGTCGGTCGTCGTCGAGAGCCGCTGACGCGCGGCGCCCGGCCCCGAGCGGACTCAGGTGTGCGCGGGTGACGGGTGTGCGGGAACCATTGCGCCCCGCCCGGTCGTAGATCGGGTGGGGCGCGCACTTCGTTCGTGCGGTGACGTCCGCACGGATCGCAACGAGGGACCGAGGGGACCATGGACCAGGTGCCAGGCAGCCCACAGGAGCCGCGGGACGCGCGGGCGGGCGACGGCGCGCCCGGCTGCTACCGCCACCCGGACCGTACGACGGGCATCACGTGTACGCGCTGTGAGCGGCCCATCTGCCCCGAGTGCATGGTCAGCGCATCGGTCGGGTTCCAGTGCCCGGAGTGCGTACGCGGCGGCAGCGGTACGGGCAGTACGGCGCAGGCCGCCGCCCCCCGGACGATCGCCGGCGGCACGCTGACCGCGGACCCCCGGCTGGTCACCAAGGTCCTGCTCGGCATCAACGTCGCGGTGTTCCTCGCGGTGCTGTCGGTGGGCTCCGGTCTGGTGCAGGACCTGGAGATGATCGGCGGGGCTTTCGTCCCCGAGGACCTGAAGTTCATCGGCGTCGCCGAGGGCGAGTGGTACCGCCTGCTGACCGCGGTGTTCCTGCACGAGCAATTCATGCACATCGCCTTCAACATGCTGTCGCTGTGGTGGCTCGGCCCGCCGCTGGAAGCGGCTCTCGGCCGGCTCCGCTTCATCGCGCTCTACCTGCTCTCCGGCCTCGGTGGCAGCGCGCTGTCGTATCTGCTGGCCGCGCAGAACCAGCCCTCGTTGGGGGCGTCCGGCGCGGTCTTCGGGCTGCTGGGCGCGACGGCCATATTGATGCGCCGCCTGAACTACGACATGCGGCCGGTGCTGATCCTGCTCGCGCTGAACCTGGTCTTCACCTTCGCGTGGCCCAACATCGCGTGGCAGGCGCACGTCGGCGGGCTGGTCATCGGCGCCGCGGTGACGTACGGGTTGGTGCACGCGCCGCGCGCCCGTCGCGCGCTGGTGCAGGGCGCGACGTTCGCGGCGGCGTTCCTGGTGATCGTCGCGGTGGTGTGGGTGCGGACCGTCCAGCTCGTGGGCTGAGCCGCGGGCACGATGTGCGGCCGACCGGTTCCGGCCTGTGAAAAACCTGTGCGAGACGGGTTGTCCACAGTGTGTGTCGGATCTTGTGCACCGGGTGGGCAGCGCCGTTCGCGACCCGTACCGATGTGCGTTTTCCCAGGAAGCGCCGGGTGTGGCAGTGGCCCGGGGGTGGGGGTGCCAGTCACACCGGCGTCAACAGCCGGGAAGTTATCCACAGATCTTCTGAAGTTTTCCCCGGCTGTGGATAACCGTGTGGATGGCCTTGGGCAGGGCTTGCGCCAGGACGGGGGCGGGCCCACCGGATCGTGGCGATCCGGGGGCCCTCGCAGGTCCTCGCTCCCGGCCGGTGCCGGTCGGCTCGGCCGGGCCGGCTACCGGCCGGTCCGTACGGCCGTGGTCGCCCCGGCTGCGTCCACCGGTCCGGCTACTTCCACTGGGTGGACACGCCGAAGCCCACCGCGATGAAGCCGAAGCCGCACACGATGTTCCAGTTGCCCATCGCCTTGACGGGCATGTCGCCCCCCGTCACATAGAAGAGCACGATCCACACCAGACCGATCAGGAACAGCGCCAGCATCACCGGGGCCACCCAGCCCCGGCCGGAACTCATGCGCAGATTGGTCGTCTGCTTCGCCGGCGGCGGCGTGAAGTCGTCCTTCTTGCGGATCCGTGACTTCGGCACGAGGAACTCTCCTGTCGATGATCTGCGTGACCGCACTGGGGGCGGATGATGCGGGATGCGGGCCGGGCGGGAGGTGACGGGGAGCGGTTTCCCTCCCCGGGCGTCCGTTAGCGTAGTGCTTCCGCGGCGTCGTAAGGAGCAAGGGTACGTTGAGCACTTCCGCTGACTCCCCCGGCCGCCCGTCGCGCCGCCGTCTGCGGCCGGTGCGCCTGCTGACACTGGCCGTCTTCGCGCTGGCCGGACTGATCTTCTGGCTGAGCTTCGACACCGCGCGCGGTACCGACCTGCGGTCGGACGACTCGATGCTGCGCCTGTCCGACCTCATCCAGGAACGCAGTCACAAGAACGGCGCCCACGACGAGCGCAACGCCGCGCTGCGCGACGAGGTCGAGGCCCTCGCGCACCAGGACAGCGGCAACACGGAGGCCGAGGACGCCAAGCTGGCGGCGCTGGAGAAGAACGCGGGCACCAAGCCGGTCTCCGGCCAGGGGCTGACCGTCACCCTCACCGACGCCCCGCCGAACGCCACCGCCAAGATCCCCGGCGTGCCGGAGCCGCAGCCCAACGACCTGGTCATCCACCAGCAGGACCTCCAAGCCGTGGTCAACGCCCTGTGGCAGGGCGGGGCCAAGGGCATCCGGGTCATGGACCAGCGGCTGATCTCCACCAGCGCGGTGCGCTGCGTCGGCAACACGCTGATCCTCCAAGGCCGCGTCTACTCGCCGCCCTACAAGGTCACCGCCGTGGGCGACCGCGCCACGCTGAACAGGGCGCTGACCGCCTCGCCGGCCATCCAGAACTACATGCAGTACGTGAACGCCTACGGCCTCGGCTGGAAAGTCGACCAGCACGAGGCGGTGACTCTGCCCGGCTACTCCGGCACAGTGGATCTCCACTACGCACAGCCTGTGAAGCCGTGATCCGCCGGCCGCCCGCATCGGCGCCGGCGGCCGGGGAGGGGGCGGTCCGCCATGACGGTTCGGTCCGGTGCGGCGGCGCGGTACGGGGCGCGAGGCCGGGGCGGGGTGAAGGGGCGGCCGGGGGCGAAGGGGCGGTCCGGCGGGGCGGCGCGGCTGATCGTCCGGACGGTCAGCGAGGTGTGCGTGACCGTCGGCACGCTGATCGTGCTCTTCGTCGTGTATGTCCTGTTCTGGACGGGCGTACGGGCCGACAGCGCGATGGACGGGGAGATCGGCAAGCTCCAGGACCAGTGGTCCTACGGCCCGGCCGCCGCCGGCACTCCCGAAGGCGCCGCCGGGCAGCCGAGCGGGCCGACGGGGCAGCCGCCGTACGAGAACGGCCAGCCCTTCGCCGTGATGTACATCCCCCGCTTCGGCGCCGACTGGAGCAAGCCCGTGCTGGAGGGCACCGCGGTGGACGTCCTCAAGAAGGGGCTCGGGCACTACGAGCACACCGCGCGGCTCGGCGGGACGGGCAACTTCGCGGTCGCCGGCCACCGTCGCACCTACGGCGACCCCTTCAAGGACTTCCCGCGGCTGCGGCCGGGCGACGCGGTGGTCCTCACGGACGGGCGGACCTGGTTCACGTACCGGATCGACCGGCGTCCGTACACGACGCTGCCCACCGATGTCGGAGTGATCGACCCCGTACCGCATAAATCGGGATACAACGGACCGGGCCGGTACCTCACTCTGACGACCTGCGAGCCGGAGTGGGGCCACAGCCACCGGCTGATCGCCTGGGCGCACCTGGATTCCACCCAACCCGTAGAGCGCGGAAGGCCGTCGGCTTTGACCGGCTGACCCCCCGGTCCGTGCCCTCGCCCTTTAGTCTGGTGGGGCGATCGACATCGATCGGCACGGTCATCGTCATCGGCGAAGAGGGACAGCGACAGCATGTACGGCTGGATCTGGCGGCATCTGCCGGGCAACGCATGGGTGAAGGCGCTGATTTCACTCGTGCTCGTGCTGGCGATCGTCTACGTGCTCTTCCAGTACGTCTTCCCGTGGGCGGAGCCGCTGCTCCCCTTCAACGACGTCACGGTCGACCGGGGAACGGGCGCCGTCCGATGACCGCGCGGATTCTCGTCGTCGACAACTACGACAGCTTCGTCTTCAACCTCGTCCAGTACCTCTACCAACTGGGTGCCGAGTGCGAGGTCCTGCGCAACGACGAGGTCGAGCCGCGGCACGCCCAGGACTCCTTCGACGGGGTGCTGCTCTCGCCCGGGCCCGGCGCTCCCGAGCAGGCCGGTGTCTGTGTCGACATGGTGCGGCACTGTGCCGACACGGGTGTGCCGGTCTTCGGTGTCTGCCTCGGGCTGCAGTCGATGGCAGTCGCGTACGGCGGTGTCGTGGGGCGGGCCCCCGAGCTGCTGCACGGCAAGACGTCCCTGGTCTCCCACGAGGGAGCGGGCGTCTTCAAGGGGCTGCCCACCCCCTTCACCGCCACCCGCTACCACTCCCTGGCCGTGCAGCCCGGCACCGTTCCCGACGAGATGGTGGTCACCGCCTGGACGGGCGACGACGCCGAGACCGGGGTGGCGATGGGGCTGCGGCACCGTGAACTGCCCGTGGAGGGCGTCCAGTTCCACCCGGAGTCGGTGCTGACCGAATGGGGCCACCGGATGCTCGCCAACTGGCTGGTGGAGTGCGGGGATTCCGGCGCGGTGGAGCGTTCGGCGGGGCTCGCCCCGGTGGTCGGCAAGGTCGGCGCGTGACTGACCTCCGTCCCGAACGCGAGGATCGGTCCTACGGGCCGGCGCGCGACGCCGACGGCGCGTATGACCGGGAGGCGTTCGAGGCGGCCGTGGGGCAGCTGGCCGACCCGCTGATGGATCCGCTTCCGGGCCATCCCCCGGCGGAGCCCCGGACGGGCGCTGAGCGGAGTGGGCAGGGCGCTGGTCCCGGAGTTCCTGCCGCCGGGCGGGACGCGCAGGGCTCCGGTCCGGGCGTGCCCGACGCCGGACGGAACGCGCAGGGCCCTGGCCCCGGCGCGCCCGAGACCGGACGGGACGCGGCGCCTTCCCCGGCGCGACCCGCTTCCCCGGCGCGACCCGTTTCCGCGGGAAGCGGGTCGCCGTGGTTCCGCCCGCGGCAGGCCCCGGCCCCGGCCCAGGCCCAGGCGACCACCGCCCCGCCGCAGACTCAGTCCCAGGCCTGCCCGCAGCCTCAGGCCCCGGCGCAGCCCCGCCCCTACGGGGCTCAGCCCCGCCCGGACGCGAACCAGCCCCGCCCCGACGCGAACCAGCTGCGCCCCGACGCTGACCGGCCCCACCTCGACGCTGACCGGCCCCGCCCGTACGAGGCCCAGCCTGAACCACCCGCGTACAGCCCGGCGCAAGCTGCGCCGCCCCTATACCCCCCGGCGGCCGATCCGATACCCGGGCCGGACCCGGTCTCGTCCCGCACTCTCGCGGCGGAGGCCGCCGAAACGTCCCCGGCCCATGTGCCCGAGATGGTCGCCGACTCGGTCCCCGATGACGAGACCATGGCCCTCCGGCGGGCCGAGAAGGACGGCGACCACGGCGGGCCGGACGGTGTTTCACGTGAAACCGGCCCCTCTCCGACGACGCCACCGGCGACCGGTGGCCGTGCCGCCCGCCGTAAAGCCGCCCAGGAGGCCGCCAAACGCGGCAGCAGGCGTGGACGGCGTGGTTCCCCGGCGAATGCCGCCACGGCCTCGGACCCGGCCGCTGAGACGCCTTCCGCGCCCATGTCGCGGCTTGAGGCGCGCCGGGCCGAGCGGGCCCGCAAGGAGAGCCCCGGCGTCATCGCGAGCCGGGCACTGGGCGAGGTGTTCATCACCCTCGGCGTCCTGATGCTGCTCTTCGTCACCTACCAGCTGTGGTGGACGAACGTCCTGGCACACCAGCAGGCGGGCGGCACCGCCAGCAACCTGGAGCACGAGTGGGACGAGGGCGGCGAGGACCGCAAGCCGGACGCCTTCACGCCGGGCCAGGGCTTCGCGATCATGTATATCCCCAAGCTGGACGTGAAGGTCCCGATCGCCGAGGGCATCAGCAAGCCCGCGGTGCTGGACCGCGGCATGGTGGGCCACTACGACAAGAACAGCGTGAAGACGGCGATGCCCTGGGACAAGCAGGGCAACTTCGCCGTGGCCGGGCACCGCAACACCCACGGTGAGCCGTTCCGCTACATCAACAAGCTCACCAAGGGCGACAAGATCGTCGTCGAGACGCGCAGCACCTACTACACGTACGCGATGGAGAGCATCCTCCCGCAGACCTCGCCGCGGAACATCGGTGTGATCGGCCCGGTGCCCAAGGGCTCCGGGTTCACCGGCCCCGGCCGCTACCTCACGCTCACGACCTGCACGCCGGAATTCACCAGTACCTACCGGATGATCGTCTGGGGCAAGATGGTCGAGGAGCGGCCGCGGAGCAAGGGCAAGCCGGATGCGCTCGTCAGCTGAGCGAACGTAAGAGGGGTACCACGCGGTGACTGCCACGGGACACGACGAGGACACCGGCCCGGGGGCGGAGAAGCCGGCGTCCGCGCCGCCGCGCCGTCTGCGCAGGCGCATCGCCGCCGTCGTCAGCGTCTTCGGCGAGCTGCTGATCACGGTGGGGCTGATCCTGGCCCTCTTCGTCGTCTACTCGCTGTGGTGGACGAACGTCCTCGCCGACCGTGAGGCGCACAAGCAGGGGGACACGGTGCGCCGGAACTGGGCGAAGACGCCCACCGGCCCGGGTGCGCTCGACACCAAGGACGGCATCGGCTTCCTGCACGTCCCGGCGATGAAGAACGGCGAGGTGCTCGTCAAGAAGGGCATCGACGCCGACATCCTCAACGAGGGGGTGGCCGGCTACTACACGGAGCCGGTCAAGTCGGCCCTGCCGCAGGACAAGCAGGGCAACTTCTCGCTCGCCGCGCACCGCGACGGGCACGGTGCGAAGTTCCACAACATCGACAAGCTCAAGAACGGCGATCCGATCGTCTTCGAGTCCAAGGACACCTGGTACATCTACAAGGTCTACGCGTCGCTGGAGGAGACCTCGAAGTACAACGTGGACGTCTTGGACCCGGTCCCCGAGGAGTCCGGCAAGCGCAAGCCGGGCCGCTACATCACCCTGACGACCTGCACGCCGGTCTACACCTCCACATACCGCTACATCGTCTGGGGCGAGCTGGAGCGCACCGAGAAGGTGGACGCCAAGCGCACACCGCCGAAGGAACTGCGCTGACGGCGGCGCACGCCGCTCCATACGGCGAGGCCCGGCGCCTCGCGCCCACGGGAAAGCCCCGGCCCCTCCAAGGGCGCCGGGGCTTTCCCGTACGGCGATGCGTGCCGGTCAGTGGTGCTTGAGCCGCCCCCACCAGCCGCTGGGGCCGCCCCAGGAGTTCCCGTCGTCTCCGCTGTCCTCGTCACCGCTGGGGGAACCGCCCAGCGTGGTGAGCGTCACCGTCGTGGATCCGGGGTCGGACGGGGTGTTCGGCTGCGGGTCCTGGGTGACCACGCGGGCCTTGTCGTCCTGCGAGCTGCCGCCCGCGAACTGGATGTTCGTGAAGCCGGCGTCCTGGAGCGCCTTCTTGGCCTCCTTGACGGTCCGGCCGACGACGGACGGCACCGTCTTCTGCTCGGCGGCCTTGCCGACGGTCAGGGTGATCGTCGAGCCGTTCCTGGCCTGCGAGTTGCCGTTCGGGGACTGTGTGACGACCTTGCCGACCTGGTTCGGGTCGGAGGTCTCCTGCTCGTTCTTGGAGACCTGGAAGCCGAGGTCCGTCAGCTGCTTCTGCGCCGCGTTGAAGTCCTGGCCGGTCACCTGCGGCACCGTCGTGGTCGGCGACTTCTTGGCGACGACCAGCGTGATCTTGCTCTTCTTGGTGCCCTCGGTCTGGCTCTTGGGGTCCTGGTCGATGACCGTGCCCTCCGGGCGGTCGGAGACCCGCTCGGACTTCTGGACGTCCTCGAAGCCCTTCTTGTTCAGATCGTCCTTCGCCTTGTCGAAGGTCAGGCCCGTGACGTCGGGGATGGTCACCTTCTCCGGCCCGGTGCACATCGTCACCGTCACCGTTCCGTCCTTTTCGACCGTCTTGCCGGCGGCCGGATCCTGCTTGGTGACCTGGCCCTTCTCGGCGTTCTCGCAGGCGGTGCTGCCGCCCTTGACGACCTTGAAGCCGCCGTTGACGCCGCTCGACTTGGCCTGTTCGAAGGTCTGCCCGGTCATGTCGGGGACCTTGACGTCGCTGTTGGTGTTCTTCCCGTCGAACATCGCCTTGCCGATGAAGATCGCACCGGCCAGCACGAGGATGCCCGCGACGACGAGCAGGATCGTCGAGGTGTGCTTCTTCTTCTGGCCGCCGCCACCGCCCCGGCGCCGGTCGGGCCGCTCGTCGTAGCCGTAGGCGCCGTCGTCCGGGTTCATCGGCGGCAGCATCGAGGTCTGCCCGGCCGGGTCCTGCGGGCGCAGCATCGCCGTCGGCTGGTCCTGGTCGTAGCCGGCCGCGCCGAGGGCAGCGGTCGCCGCGACGGGCTGCCCGTCGAGCGCCGCCTCGATGTCGGCGCGCATCTCGTCCGCCGACTGGTAGCGGTAGTCGGGGTCCTTGACCAGGGCCTTGAGGACGATGGCGTCCATCTCGGGCGTGATCTCGGGATCGAACGCGCTCGGCGGCTGCGGCTCTTCGCGTACGTGCTGGTAGGCCACGGCGACGGGCGAGTCGCCGACGAACGGCGGCCGGACCGTGAGCAGCTCGTAGAGCAGACAGCCGGTCGAGTACAGGTCGGAGCGGGCGTCGACCTGCTCGCCCTTGGCCTGCTCGGGGGAGAGGTACTGTGCCGTGCCGATGACCGCGGCGGTCTGCGTCATCGTCATGCCGGCGTCGCCCATCGCACGGGCGATGCCGAAGTCCATGACCTTCACCTGGCCGGTGCGGGTCAGCATGACGTTGGCCGGCTTGATGTCGCGGTGGACGATGCCGGCCCGGTGGGAGTACTCCAGCGCCTGGAGCACGCCGATGGTCATCTCCAGGGACCGCTCGGGCAGCAGCTTGCGGCCGGAGTGCAGCAGTTCGCGCAGGGTGGAGCCGTCGACGTACTCCATGACGATGTACGGGATGGAGACGCCGTCGACGTAGTCCTCGCCGGTGTCGTACACCGCGACGATCGACGGGTGGTTCAGCGAGGCGGCCGACTGGGCCTCACGGCGGAACCGGGCCTGGAAGGACGGGTCGCGGGCGAGGTCCACCCGCAGCGTCTTCACGGCCACGGTGCGGCCCAGGCGGGTGTCATGGGCGAGGTAGACCTCGGCCATGCCGCCGCGGCCGAGCACCGAGCCCAGCTCGTACCGGCCGCCGAGGCGACGCGGCTCTTCCATAAGCTTCTCCAGCCCTCTCCGTCAGTCCCGACCGCACCCGTGTGTGGTCCGGCGGTGTGCTGTTCGGGCATACCGTACCCGGCACGCCGTGCGGGGCCCGGTCGCGACCGGCACCTGATATGCGACCGGTATTGGCGTGACCGGGGTCACTTCTTGCCGTCGAGTACCGCCTCCATGACCTTCTTGGCGATGGGGGCGGCCAGCTTGCCGCCCGCGATGTCGCCGCGGAGCGTGTCCGAGCCCTCGATCACGACGGCGACGGCCACCGGCGTGCCCTTGGAGGTCTTGGCGTAGGAGATGAACCAGGCGTACGGGTTGTCCTTGTTGTTCTCGCCGTGCTGGGCGGTGCCGGTCTTGCCGCCGACGGTGACGCCGTCGATCTGGCCGTTGGTGCCGGTGCCGTTCTTGACGACGCCCTCCATCATCTCCTGCAGCTTCTGGGCGTTCTCCGGCTTCATCGGCTGGCTCATCGCCTCGGGCGTGTGCTGCTGCACGACGTTGAGGTTGGGGGCCACCAGTTGGTCGACCATGTACGGCTTCATCAGCTTGCCGCCGTTGGCGATGGCCGCGGTGACCATGGCCATCTGCAGCGGGGTGGCGCGGTTGGAGGCCTGGCCGATGCCGGCCATCGCGTTCTGCGGCCGGTTGTCGGTCGGGTAGACGCTCTCGGCGGCCCGCACCGGGGTGTCGACCTCGTCGTTGTTGAAGCCGAACTTCTCCGCCTCGGCCTTCATCTTCTTGTTGCCGAGGTCGGCGCTGATCTTGCCGAAGACGGTGTTGCAGGACCAGCGCAGGGCTTCCTTGAGGCTGGCGTTCTCGCAGGGGATGTTGCCCTCGTTGTTCAGCGGCTGGTGCGCGGTGTCCGGCAGGTACCAGGGCAGCGGCGAGTCGGTCTTGGCGTTGATGTCCGGGTAAAGCCCGTTCTCCAGCGCGGCGGCGGCGGTGACGACCTTGAACGTCGAGCCCGGCGGGTAGGTCTGGCGCAGCGCCCGGTTGAGCATCGGGTCGTCCGGGTTGTTCTTCTTCAGCAGCGAGTTGTACGCCTTGGCGTCCTTGTCGGACATACCGGCGAAGGTGGAGGGGTCATACGACGGCGTGCTGGCCAGGGCCAGGATCGCGCCGGTCTCCGGGTTGATCGCGGCGACCGCGCCCTTGCTCTTGTCCAGGCCCTCGTAGGCGGCCTTCTGCGCCTTGGCGTTCAGGGTGGTGACGACGTCGCCGCCCTTCTGCTTCTCGCCGGTGAACATGTCGACCGTACGGCTGAAGAAGAGCTTGTCGTCGGTGCCGGACAGGATGCTGTCGTTGAGCTTCTCCAGCTGGTTGGAGCCGAACGCCTGGGACGCGTAGCCGGTGACCGGCGCCCACATCGGGCCGTCCTTGTAGGTCCGCTTGTACTTGAAGTCGCCGCTCTCGTTGGTGGTCGAGCCGGTGATCGCCTTGCCGTCGACGATGATGTTGCCGCGCGGCTGGCTGTAGCGCTCGATGGCCACGCGCCGGTTGTGCGTGTCGTTCTTCAGCTCGTCGGCCTGCACGAACTGCACCCAGTTGACACGGATGAGCAGGGAGAGGACCAGCAGGCCACAGAAGATCGCGACGCGGCGCAGAGGCTTGTTCACGGGCGGACCACCTGGGTCATCTCGGCGTCGGTGGAGGGGGCGGGGGCCGGGGCGGGGCGGCGCGCGGTGTCGCTGATGCGCAGCAGCAGCGCGACCAGGGCCCAGTTCGCGATGACGGAGGAGCCGCCCTGCGCGAGGAAGGGCATGGTCATACCGGTCAGCGGGATCAGGCCGGTGACACCGCCGGCGACGACGAAGACCTGGAGGGCGAAGGCGCCGGACAGGCCGACGGCGAGCAGCTTGCCGAACGGGTCGCGGGCGGCCAGCGCCGTACGGATGCCGCGCTCGATGAGCAGGCCGTACAGCAGCAGGATCGCCATCAGGCCGGCGAGGCCGGCTTCCTCGCCGACGGTGGCGAGGATGTAGTCGCTCTTGGGGGCGATGCCGCCGATCAGGCGGGAGTAGCCCTGGCCGAGGCCGGAGCCGAGGATGCCGCCGGAGCCGAAGGAGTACATGGCCTGGGCGGTCTCGGTGACGCCGCCGTTGAGCAGCTCCAGGGGGTTGAGCCAGTTGTGCACACGGGTCTGCACGTGCGACTCGAAGGTGGCCACGGCGACCGCGCCGCCGCCGCTGAGCAGCAGGCCGAAGACGATCCAGCTGGTCCGTTCGGTGGCCACGTACAGCATGACCACGAAGAGGCCGAAGAAGAGCAGGGACGTACCGAGGTCGGTCTCGAAGACCAGGATCATCAGGCTCAGTGCCCAGATGACCAGGATCGGGCCGAGGTCGCGGCCGCGTGGCAGGTACAGGCCCATGAAGCGGCGGCTGGCCAGCGCGAGCGCGTCGCGTTTGACCATGAGATAGCCCGCGAAGAAGATCGCGATGACGATCTTGGCGAACTCACCGGGCTGCAGCGATCCGACACCGGGGATGGTGATCCAGATGCGGGCGCCGAACTTGGCCGGGAAGAAGATCGGGGCGATCAGCAGCACCAGCGCGACGACCATCGAGATGTAGGTGTAGCGCTGCAGGACGCGGTGGTCCTTGAGGAAGATCAGGACGCCGAGGAACAGCGCGACGCCGAGCGTCGACCACATCAGCTGGCCGGGGGCCATGGCGCCGCCGAGCTGCTTGGTGGTGATCTGCGGTTCCTGGTCCAGGCGCCAGATGAAGACCAGACCGAGACCGTTCAGGAGGGTCGCGATGGGCAGCATCAGCGGGTCGGCGTACGGGGCCCACTTGCGGACGACGAGGTGGGTGACGCCGGCCAGCAGGCCGAGGCCGAGGGCGTAGCCCAGGACACCGGCCGGGACCGAGCCTTCCTTGGCCAGGCCGACGTTGATGTAGGCGAACACCGGGATGAGCACCGCGAAGACGAGCATGGCCAGCTCGGTGTTGCGGCGGCTCGGGGCACCGATGGTGCCGACGGTGGTCGTGGTGGTGGTACTGCTCATCAGTTCTACGGCCCCCTACGCCCTCACTGCTGGGTGCTGCAATTCTTTTCCAGCTTCTGCTGCTCCTCGGAGGGGGGCGTCTGGCTGGTGGTGGGAGTGGGCGTCGGGGTCGCCGGCTTCCCGGGCTTGCCCTTGTTCTTGCGGGCCTCTTCCTCGGCCTTCTTACGGTCCTCCGCCGCCTTGCGCTCCGCCGCTTCCCGCTGTTCCTTCGACCGGCAGGCGCCCGCCTGCCTGCCCAGCTCGGAGACCTTGTCGATGGCCTGGTTGCGGCTGTCGACGGCGATGGTCTCCTTGACCTGGTTGCGCTGGTAGACGGGGAGGTACTTGAGTTCGATCTCGGGGTGGTCCTCGTCGACGTTGTTGAGCTTGATCCAGGCGAGGTCCTGGCTGATGCCCCGGTACAGCGCGACGTGGTCGTCCTTGGCGCCGACGAAGTACTGCGTCTGCGTCCAGCGGTAGCCCGCGTACAGGCCGCCGCCGACGACGGCCAGCGCCAGCACGATGATCAGCGACCGCTTGATCCACCGGCCGCCGCGGCGCTCCGGCTTGAGGAAGTCCTCGTCGGTGAACGCGCCGAACGAGCCCTGTGGCGGGCCCGTGAGGTCGCTGTCGCCGCTGCCCGGCGGGCCGAAGGCACCACCCGGCGCGGCCTGCGGGGCGTCGCGGTGGCGGCCCAGTTCGGCGGCGCGGGCGGCCGGCGTCTGCAGGGTGCTGGGGTCGCTGAGCTGGTGCTGGTTCTCGGCGACCGCGCCCACGACGACCGGGGTGTCGTTGAGCCGGCCGGTCAGGGTGTCGCTCGCGTCGACGTCCAGGACGTCGGCGACGATGCAGGTGATGTTGTCCGGGCCGCCGCCGCGCAGCGCCAGCTGGATCAGTTCCTGCACGGTCTCGTGCGGGCCCTGGTAGCTGGCGAGGGTGTCTTCGAGAGTCTGGTGGCTGACCACGCCGGACAGGCCGTCGGAGCAGATCAGGTAGCGGTCGCCGGCCCGCACCTCGCGGATCGACAGGTCGGGCTCGACGTGGTCGCCGCTGCCCAGCGCGCGCATCAGCAGGGAGCGCTGCGGGTGGGTGGTGGCCTCCTCCTCGGTGATGCGGCCCTCGTCGACGAGCCGCTGCACCCAGGTGTGGTCCTGCGTGATCTGCGTCAGGACGCCGTCGCGCAGCAGGTAGGCGCGGGAGTCGCCGACGTGCACGAGGCCGAGCCGCTGACCGGTCCACAGCAGGGCGGTCAGGGTGGTGCCCATGCCCTCCAGCTGCGGGTCCTCCTCGACCATGACGCGCAGCTGGTCGTTGGCGCGCTGGACGGCCGTACCGAGGGAGGTGAGGATGTCGGAGCCGGGGACGTCGTCGTCGAGCTGGACGAGGGTGGAGATCACCTCGGAGGAGGCGACCTCGCCGGCGGCCTGGCCGCCCATGCCGTCGGCGATGGCGAGCAGGCGCGGGCCGGCATAGCCGGAGTCCTCGTTGCCCTCCCGGATCATGCCCTTGTGCGATCCGGCGGCGAAGCGCAGTGACAGACTCATACGCACCTCGCCCGTCGGCTCGGGGTACATCCGCACGGTGCCCACCCTCCGGTCGGGAGCGCGCTCGGGTCCGTCGAGTGGACCGCCGCGGCTCGCTCGCTCCGCTCGCTCATTGTCGTACTACTTCCGCAGCTCGATGACGGTCTTGCCGATGCGGATCGGGGCTCCCAGCGGAATCGGTGTCGGGGTCGTCAGTCGGGTCCGGTCGAGATACGTGCCGTTGGTGGACCCGAGGTCCTCGACGATCCACTGGCCGTCACGGTCCGGGTAGATCCTGGCATGCCTGCTGGAGGCGTAGTCGTCGTCCAGCACGATCGTGGAGTCGTGCGCGCGGCCCAGGGAGATGGTCTGCCCCTGGAGGGCGACGGTCGTACCCGTCAACGTGCCTTCGGAGACCACCAGCTTTGTGGGGGCACCGCGCCGCTGACGGTTGTTGCCGCGGCCCCCGTCCTGGCGGCGCTGCTGCGGCGGGGCGGCCTGCTGGCGCTGCTGCGAACGCGCCTCCTGGCCGCCGCGGCGGGCGGCCCCGCGCTGTGTGACGCGCGTACCGAACAGGTCGCTGCGGATGACCTGGACGGCCACGATGACGAACAGCCACAGTACGGCGAGGAAACCCAACCGCATGACCGTGAGGGTCAGCTCTGACATTGCCCCCGCTTCACCCTTCGGCTTGCCGGTAAACGATGGTGGTACTGCCCACGACGATCCGCGAGCCGTCGCGGAGCGTAGCGCGGGTGGTGTGCTGCCCGTCTACCACGATGCCGTTGGTAGAACCCAGGTCCTGGATCGTCGGCGGCGTTCCGACGCGGATCTCGCAGTGCCGGCGGGAGACGCCCGGGTCGTCGATGCGTACGTCGGCGTCGGTGCTGCGGCCCAGGACGAGCGTGGGCCGGGAGATCTGGTGGCGGTTGCCGTTGATCTCGATCCAGCGCCGCGTCTGCGCGCCCCGGTCCGCGCCGCCCCGGCCCTGGTACCAGCTGTCGGGGGCCGCGCCCGGCTGCGGGCCGGCGCCGGGCACGCCCGGCCGGGCCGCGGGCTGGGCGGCACCGGGCGGCGAGGTGGGCATGGGGGGCGGGCCCACGTGGCCGCCGTGGCCGGGGGGGCTGCTCCGGGGCGCGGTGGGGCGCTGGGCCACGGCGGCGGCGCCCGGGTGCTCCTGGGACGTGCTGGACGCGAGGGTGCGGCTGCGGACGCGGTACAGGCCGGTGTCGAGGTCGTCGGCCTTCTCCAGGTGGACCTTGATCGGGCCCATGAAGGTGTAGCGCTGCTGCTTGGCGTAGTCGCGGACCATGCCGGAGAGCTCGTCTCCGAGCTGGCCGCTGTACGGGCTGAGCCGCTCGTAGTCGGGGGTGCTCAGTTCGACGATGAAGTCGTTGGGGACGACCGTGCGGTCGCGGTTCCAGATGGTGGCGTTGTTGTCGCACTCGCGCTGGAGCGCGCCGGCGATCTCAACGGGCTGCACCTCGGACTTGAACACCTTGGCGAAGGTGCCGTTGACGAGACCTTCGAGACGCTGCTCGAAGCGCTTCAGTACTCCCACGGGGCACCTCCTTCCTCAGTCTTCGTCAGGTCGGTCTTCGACAGGGTCGTCCTGATACTGCTTACTGATCGTATCCACGCGCCGGGAAATCGGCTGGTTCCCCTTTCCCGCTGTGAGGACGAGTGTCGCCCCTCACAAGGTTGCTCACGCGTGCTTGCCGGTGCGTCACTCCGGTGCCACCGCGATGGGTCCGCGGTGCCGCCGTGGTGGGTCGTGCCGTGTCACCGCCTCCGGGGCGGGCCGTGGCACCGCGATGGCTTCGCGATGTGACCGCGCCGGCGTTGCGATGGCACTGCGATCGTAGATGTGCCCCACTCACAGTGTCCCGCAACCGCCGGGTTCGCCGACCGGGCGGGGCAGCGGTCGCCCGGGCGTCATACGGGTGGACCGGCCGGGCCGCCGCGGTGCTGTGGCGGACGGGGCTGCTCGCGGGGCCGGTGCGCGCGGCCGGGGGAGCGGCAGACGGGGATGGCGGGTCACGCGGCGGCCTGCGGAGGGCTTCGGGAGCGGGCTGCGGAGAACGGATGTGATTGCACCCCGGACAGCGTGCTAATGTTCTGGATGTCGGCAGGCGAGAGCGCGAGACCCGGACAGAACAGCCCGGATCACGTGAGAGAATCTGACGACACACCCAATGCGCGGGTGGCGGAATAGGCAGACGCGCTGGATTCAGGTTCCAGTGCCCGAAAGGGCGTGGGGGTTCAACTCCCCCCTCGCGCACAGATGAGACCCCCGGTCCGAATTTCGGACCGGGGGTCTTTCGTCGTTCCGTCCCGTGTCCTCCTCCTGTGGGACCGGCCCGCCGGCCGCTTCCGCGACTCTCCGCCCGAAAAGCGATGGTGAGGGCTACGTCACATCGGTGACGGCGGCGCGGAACGCGCGGGTGCGCGCGGTCTCCCGGTCCTGGTGCCAGACGAGTCCGAGTGCGGAGTCCGGCAGGCCGGTGACCGGGACGAACGCGAGGTCGCGACGGCCGTGGTAGTCCGCGGTGGGGCGGCAGAGCAGCATCGCGCCGCGGCCGGCGGCGGCCAGGGTCAGGCCCTCCTGGAGGGTGCGGACGGCGGGGCCGGGCGGGATGGGGCGGCCGCCGGGGGTGCCGGTGGGGGCCTGTGCGTAGCGCCAGTAGTCGGGGGCCGGGCCCTCGATGGTGATGAGGGGGCCGTCGGCCAGGTCCTCGGCGTCGAGGGACGTACGGGACGCGAAGGGGTGGCGTACGGAGACCGCGAGCGTCTGCTGCTGCTCGGAGAAGACCGCCCCCAGGACGAGGCCGGGCTCTTCGACGGGCAGCAGGACGACGGCGGCGTCGACCTCGCCGCGGTGCACCGGGCCGAAGGGGTCCTGGAGGGGGATCTCGGTGATCTCCGTGGCACAGCCGGGGTGTCGGGCGTGGAAGGTGTCGATGGCCTGCATGATCCGGTCGTCGGCGGTGCCCTGGAAGCCGATGCGCAGCCGTCCCTCGATGCCGCGGGCGGCGGCGACGGTGGCGTCGACCGTGCCGCGCAGCGCTTCGTAGGCGGGGCGGAGGGCGGCGAGGAAGTCCGTACCGAGCGGGGTGAGGCGGACCCGGCGGCTGGTGCGCTCCACGAGGCGGGCGCCGACGCGGCGTTCCAGGGCGCGCACGAGCTGGCTGACGCGGCTCTGGGAGACGTACAGGCGTGCGCCGGCGCGGCCGAAGTGCAGTTCCTCGGCGAGGGCGAGAAAGCACTCCAGTTCGCGGATCTCCAGGCCGCCGGAGGGGACGGGCACGGTGTCGCGCTGGGCGGGTGGGGTACTCCGGGTACTCCGGGATCGATGAGCCACGCTCATGGAAGCGTGAGGGGTTCGCCGTTGTTCCCGCAGGCGGCTGCGCATTGGCTGGGGGCCATGACGACGATCGAGGAAACGACGGGCCGCGACGGCGGCTTGCGGCGGGACAGGGGTACGGGGTGGCTCGCGGTGGGGGCGCTGGCGGCGGCCACGTTCACGGTGGTGACGTCGGAGATGCTGCCGGTGGGGCTGCTGACACCCATCGGCGGCGCGTTGGGGGTCACGGACGGTACGGCGGGACTGACGCTGACGGCGACCGGTGTGGTCGCGGCGCTGGGGGCGCCGGTGCTCACGGTGGCGGTCGGCCGGGCGGACCGGCGGAGCGTGTTGTGCGGGCTGTTGACGATGCTGGCGGTGGCCAATCTGCTGGCCGCCTACGCGCCGAACTTCGGGGTGATGCTGGCGGCGCGGGTGCTGATCGGGCTGGGGATGGGCGGTGTGTGGGCGCTCGCGGCGGGGCTGGCGGTGCGGCTGGTGGCGGCGCGGTCGGTGGCCGCGGCGACGTCGTTGATCTTCAGTGGGGTGGCGGTCGCGTCGGTGCTGGGGGTGCCGGCGGGGACGCTGATCGGGCAACTCGGCGGCTGGCGTGCGGCGTTCGCGGTGGTGGGCGCACTGTCGGCGCTGGTCGCGGTGGCGCTGGCCGTACTGCTGCCGCCACTGCCGACCGAGGGGGCGGTGCGCCTGGACGGGGTGCTGCGGCTGTTCCGGGACGCCCGGGTGCGGACGGGGCTGGTCGTGGTGGCGTTGCTGGTGGGCGGGCATTTCGCCGCATACACGTATGTGCGGCCGGTGCTGGAGGAGGTGTCCGGGGTCGGGGCCGGGGTGATCAGCACGCTGCTCCTGGTGTACGGGGCGGCGGGGGTGGCCGGGAACTTCATGGGCGGCGCGGGGGCGGGACGGTCGCCGCGCGGCACGTTGCTGGTGATCAGCGGGGTGCTGGCCGGGGCGGTGCTCCTGGTGCCCGTCCTGGGGGTGGGGGTGCCGGGTGCGGTGGCGCTGCTGGCGGTGTGGGGACTGGCGTACGGAGGGGTGTCGGTCAGTACGCAGACATGGCTGATGGTGGTGGCGCCGGAGGCGCGGGAGGCGGCGTCGGCGCTGTTCGTGGGGGTGTTCAACGCGGCGATTGCGCTGGGGGCGTTCGGTGGGGGCCGGGCCGTGGACGGCTGGGGGCTCACCGGGGTGCTGTGGCTCGGGGGTGTGCTGGCGGCGGGGGCGCTGGTGGCGGTCGCGGTGGGGCGGGGGCCGGGAGCGGCTGCGGGGTGAGGGGCGCCGGCGTGTGCGATCAGCGACTTTCGTCGCGGCAGGGAACGACGAACGGTGACTGCGCCGGCCGGTGGGGCTTTCCTACGCTCATCACGTGAACATCACGGGGAAAGTACAGGTGGCGGCCCGGGGAGCGGCGGTCCGGGACGCGGGCGGGCGGGCTTGGCGGGGGCTGGTCCGGCCGGAGGAGTGGCCGCCGTACCGCGTCGTCGGCGAACTGCTGCTGGCCCTGCTGCTGGGGCTGATCGCGCTCGGCGCGGAGAAGGTCACCGGCAGCAGCGGGGCCCGTACGTGGCTGGTGACGGTGGCGGTGATGGCACTGTCGCCGCTGCGGCGGGCCCTGCCCGGTGCGGTGCTGATCCTCGCGGCGTCGCTGAGCTGGCTGTTCGTGGGGATATCGGCGCTGCTGATCGTGGCGGGCTGGTCGGCCGGGCGCCGGATCGCGGGCAGTGCGCGGGCGCTGGTGGTGTTCGCGGTGGCGCTCGTGCTGGGCATGGCGGTGCCTGTGGTGCAGGACCTCCCCCGGGTGTCGCCGGAGAAGCTGATGGTCCTGGCGGTGTCCTTCCTGGCGATAGTGGCCATGCCCGGCATCGCGAGCCGCTACTGGTCCCAGCACCGCACCCTGGTGGACACGCTCCACGCACAGCGCACCCAGCTCCTTCGGGAGAACGCGATGATCGCCCGTCAGTCGCGGCTGCGGGAGCGGCAGCGCATCGCACAGGACATGCACGACAGCCTGGGCCACCAGCTCACGCTGATCGCCGTGCACACGGGCGCGCTGGAGGTGGACTCCGCGCTCAACGCGCAGCAGCGGGAGGCGGTCGGTGTGCTGCGCGGGGCGTCGGTGGCGGCCATGCGCGAACTGCGCGAGGTGGTGGGGCTGCTCCGGGACGAGACGGAGGACACGGCGGTGGTGCACCCGGCGATCGGCGCGGGCACGGCTTCGGACGCGGGGCAGCGCGGGGTCGCCCAGGTGGACGGGTTGGTCGAGGCATCGCGCGGTGCGGGGGCGCGAATATCCGTGTCCCGTTCCGGGGAGCCGCTCCCACTGGCCCCGGCCGTCGACCGGGCCGCGTACCGGATCGTGCAGGAGGGGCTGACCAACGCGCACAAGCACGCTTCGGGGGCGCCGGTGACGGTGGCGCTGCGGTACGAACCGGACTCGCTGCTGGTCGAGGTGGTCAACGGGCCGGTGCCGCCGGGTTCGGCCGCCGGTCCCGCGGTCAGTGGCGGGCAGGGGCTGACGGGGCTGCGGGAGCGGGCCCGGCTGGTCGGCGGCATGGTGCACAGCGGCCCGCTGCCGGACGGCGGTTTCCGGCTGGCCGGGGTGCTGCCGTACGGGCCGGTGACGGTGGCGGCGACCGCGGTGGAGCCGGTGCCGCCGCCGTCCGCGGTGGAACCGGTGTGGGTGGCGGGGCCCGGCGGCGGGTCCGCGGAGACCGTCCGCGGGCGTCCCGCGGTGCGCGCCGGCAAGGACGGCCAGCCGGTCATCGACTGGTCCCGGGTGTATGCGGCTCCGGACACGGCGATGTTCCGCGGCGAGGCGCGGCGCGACGGGTTCGCCGTCGGGTGCGGCCTGGCGGCGGGTGTGGTCGTGGTGCTGGGGGTGCTGGCCGCCTGGGGGACGGTGGAGTTGTTCAGGGCGGTGGAGGACGCGTCGGTCTCGCCGGGCACGTACGAGCAGCTGCGGATCGGCCGACCGGAGGCAGAGGTGCGCGAGCAGTTGCCGCCGGGGTCCTTCGTGAACAGCGACCTGAACGGCCAGGGGCCCGCGAAGCCGGCGGGCGCGCGGTGCGAGACGTTCACGTCCACCGAGCCGTCGTCGGGCTGGGACGAGGAGCGGGCGTTCCGGTTCTGTTTCAGGGACGGGAAGCTGGTGGAGAAGCGGACCTTCATGGGGAAGGTCTGAGGGCGGCCGGACGGACCGGCGCGGGAAAGGGGGGATGATGGCGCTGTCCGTGGGAACAGCCGACCGAGCCGGTGCGGGGGTCCGAGTGATCAGGGTGATCGTCGCCGATGACGAGCCGCTCATCAGGGCCGGCATCCGGATGATCCTCACCTCTGCCGGGGACATCTCGGTGGTGGCGGAGGCGGGGACCGGCAAGGAGGCGGTCGAGGCCGCGCGTGGCCATGGCGCGGACGTGGTGCTCCTGGATATCCAGATGCCGGTGATGGACGGGCTGACGGCACTGGCCGAACTGCGCCGCGTGGCACCGTCCGTACGGGCCTTGATCCTGACGACGTTCGGCGAGCGGGAGAACGTGCTGCGCGCCATGGGCGAGGGCAGCGCGGGCTTCCTGCTGAAGGACTCCGCGCCGGACGAGTTGATCCGTGCGGTGCGTGCCGCGGCCGACGGCCATGCCTATATGTCGCCGGTGGCGACGCGGCATGTGGCCGATTCGCTGGTGGCCCGCGACGGTGGGATCGGCGGGGAGAGCGCCGCGGCCCGCACGGCGCGGCGCGCGGAGGAGGCCCGGCGGCGGCTCGGGGTCCTGACGGAGCGGGAGTTGGAGGTGCTGTCCCTGCTCGGTGAAGGTCTGTCGAACGCCGACGCGGGCGAGCGGATCCACATGAGCGAGGCGACGGTGAAGACGTACGTCAGCCGCATCCTGGCGAAGCTGGGCTGTGAGAACAGGGTCCAGGCGGCACTGCTGGCCCGGGATGCGGGGTTGGGGGGCTAGACGGGCGCGGGGTGAGAGCGGCGGTCTGCCTGCGCCGGGGCAATGGATGGCCCGGCCCAAGGGGGCCGGGCCGGGCGTCGAGCCGGTGGACCGGGCGGCGCCGTCAGGCGGCTAGGCGTTCGGCGAGGGCCTTGGCCTTGGCGGCAGCATCCTTGAGGGCCTTGTCGCGTGAGGCCTCGTACAGCGGTATGAGCTCCGCCATCGCGGGGTTGGTGGGCGCCATCGTCAGCTCGGGGACGATGAAGTCGACGTCCATGGCGAGCAGGGTGCCCAGCACGGCTTCCAGGTAGTTCTGGACGTAGTCGAAACCCTCGCGGGGCGTGCCCGGCGCGTACGAGCCGCCGCGGCTGGCGACGACGGTGACCGGCTTGCCCTTCAGGGACGACTCCGGTCCGGCGGTGCGGTCCATGATGATCACGTGGTCCAGCCAGGCCTTCAGCGTGGAGGGGATCGTGATGTTGTACATGGGGGCGCCGATGAGGACCGCGTCCGCCTTCTCCAACTCCTCGACCAGTTCCAGGCGGCGTGCGAACGCGGCCTGCTGCTCGGGGGTGAGGGCGTCCGGGGCGGCGAAGGCCGCGGAGAAGCCGGCGGCGTCGAGGTGGGGCAGCGGGGACGCGGCGAGATCGCGGTAGACGACGGTGCCGCCCGGGTGCTCCTCCTCCCAGGCCGTGCGGAAGGCGGCGGTCACCGTGCGGGAGGCCGAACCATCGGTGGTGAACAGGGAGGAATCGAGGTGCAGAAGCGTGGCCATGATGCGGTCCTTCGTTCGCGGCCGCCGCGCGGCCTGATGAAGAGTTCCGTGCGTTCCTATGTTTAGCACAGTAGCTTACTTTTTCGCAGTACCAAACGGTAAGGCAGTACGCTGGGCACATGGCGGATCACGGCGAAGGAGCATGCAGGCAGGTCGACACCGGTATGGCGCGGGTCTTCGAGCTGTTCGGCAAGCGGTGGACCGGCATGATCGTGTCCGTCCTGCTCGGTGGGCCGGTGTTCTTCGCCGAACTGCGGCGCGCGGTCCCCGGCATCAGTGAACGCATGCTTTCGGACCGGCTCACGGAGCTGGCCGAGGCCGGTCTGGTCGTGCGGGAGGTCGAGGGAGGCCCGCCGCTGCGCGTCTCGTACCGGCTGACCGAGGCGGGCCGGGCGCTGGAGCCCGCGCTCAAGGAGCTGGGCCAGTGGGCGGAGACGTATCTCGCGGACGGCGGGAAGTGTCCGGCGCGCTTCCGCAAGTGAGGGAGCGGGGCGTGCGGCGCCCGGAATCGCCGGGCGGGCAGGACGTCCGGGGAGCCTGGGGCGCCCAAGGCCGTTGAGGCGAGCGGGCCTCGGTGACGCGGCTCAGCCGTGGCGCGCCTGGGCGGCGTTGTAGCGCAGCAGGTAGGTCGCGAAGCGGTCCAGGTCCTCTTCGTCCCAGTCGGCGAGCCGTTCGTGGAACGCCTGGCGGCGGCTGGCGGTGACGTTGGCCAGCATCTGCGCGCCCTTGGCCGTGGGGTGCAGCACCTGGACGCGGTGGTCGTCCGGGTCGACGCGGCGCTCGACGAAGCCGAGCTTCTCCAGGGCGGAGATCTGCCGGCTGACCGTGGACTTGTCCAGCATGTAGTGGGCCGCGAGGTCGGTCGCGCGGCATCCCTGCTGGTCGTCGAGGTGCGCCAGCAGCGTGTAGGAGACGAGCGACAGCTCGGGGTGCATACGCGCGGCGGTGGCGCGTGCCCGGCGGGCGAACGCGGTCATCTCCTGCTGGATGGTCTCGACGGATGCGTCTCTGCGGGCCACGGAACTTGCCTTTCGTTGAAGTAGTTGTATAGTACAACGTGGAATGAGAGTTGTATAAGCCAACTACTCGAAGCGAGCGACTAGCTTGAGAAGGCACGACGCATGAGTTCGGTCCGACGTCCCGACCACCACCACCGCCCTGACCACCGAGCCGATCTGCGGCACGTTCTGACCCACCTGGTCACCCCGCTGCTGATGTGCATCGGCATGGGCCTGGCCTACCTGGGCGCGTTCGCGCACCCCGAGCCGCACCACCTGCCGGTCGCGGTGGTCGGATCGGGTTCCCAGGCGCAGGTCCTCGCCCAGTCGCTCAACGACAAGGCGCACGACGGCCTGGACGTACGCACGGTCGGCACCCGGGCCGAGGCCGTGGACCAGCTCAAGCACCAGGAGATCTTCGGTGCGTACGTGCTGGACACGCACGCCTCCGGCGACGCCGGTACCGCGAAGAACTCCACCGCACCGGGCGCGAAGGCGAGCGGCGCCGCGCCGTCCGCGACCGCGGCCAAGGCCGGCGGGGCCAAGGCGGCGCCCGAACTGGTGGTCGCGTCGGCCGGGTCCGACACCACGGTGTCCGTGGTGCAGAAGATCTTCACGCCCATCGCGGCCCAGCAGGGCGTACCGCTCAAGGTCACCGATGTGGTCCCGCCGGCCGAGAACGATCCGACGGCGCAGGGGCTGTTCTTCCTGATGGTCGCGATCAGCATCGGCTCGTACGCGTCGGTCGCGGTGATCGGCGGCGCCGGTGCCGTGCTGCCGATCCGGATGCGCGCGATGCTGGCGGTCGGCACCTCGTTCGTGGTCAGCATCCTCGGGACGCTCTTCGCGGGGCCGGTCTTCCACCTCGTCGACCACGGGCTGTGGGGGCTGTGGGGCATGGCCTGGCTGTACTCGGCGGGCATCCTGCTGATCGGCACCGGGCTGCACACGTTCCTCAAGCGCTGGACCACGCTGGGCGTGATGGCGCTGTTCGTGATGCTCAACTTCACCTCGGCGGGCGGCGTCTTCCGCCCCGAGCTGCAGAACGGTTTCTTCGCCTCCCTCCACGCGTTCTGGAACGGCGCCGGGTTCGTCGAGGGCACCCGTAGCCATGTCTACTTCGACGGCAACGGACTGGCCGGGCACGTCTGGGCGCTGGTGCTGTGGCTCGTCGTGGGCTGCGCGATGGTCGGTGTGGCGGCCCTGGCCGAGGCGCGCCGGCGGCGTGCGGCCGAGAACGCCGCAGCGAACGCGACGGCCGTGGCGGCCGCCGCGGTGGCGGCGACGGTGCCGGAACGCCGCCCGTCCCACGCCGCGACCAGTGGAAACGAGCACAGCTCGGCAGCCGCCGAAGAGGAGATGGAAGAGGCGGTCGGCGTCTGAGCCGACTCCGCCCGAGGCGGGTGCCACACCGTCCACAACTGCGTCACCCAGAGTTATCCACAGGCCCTGCCACGAGGCGGGGCCTGTCTGTACCGTCGTGCACACGCGGCGGAGACAGCGCCCCGGCGACCAGCGATCGACGGGATTCTGTCGGCTTCCCGGCGTGGCCGGACGACGGGGTCCGGGATCGGTGCACGGGACGAAGGGGGAGGTGGCACGCGATGTCGCGGTTGCCGTACGTACCGGGATTCGCCAAGCCGGACGAGCGGGGCACCTCGCCGAAGGCGGTGGGCAAGGCGCTCCGCGAGCGGGCACCACGCTCCGCACAGGGCCGGTTCACACCTGACGCCGGACGGCCCGACGCGGTGACGGCGGTCGAGGAGTCCAATGCCGGGCGGCTCCCGGAGCTGGTGCCGATACGGGTCGGGCGCATGGCCGCCGGCCCCTTCGCCTTCCTGCGCGGCTCCGCCGGTCTGATGGCGTACGACCTCATGAACAGCCCGGTGACCGGCATCGGCGCGCAGATATGCGGGGACGCGCACGCGGGCAACTTCGGTCTCTACGGTGACGCCCGCGGCAAGCTGGTGATGGATCTCAACGACTTCGACGAGACCTTGTACGGGCCCTGGGAGTGGGACCTGAAACGGCTGGCGGCCTCGCTGGTGCTGGCCGGGCGCGAAGCCGGGGCCGGTGAGGAGCGGTGCCGGGAGGCGGCCCGGGACGCGGCCGGGGCGTACCGGCGCACGATGCGGCTGTTGGCGGCCATGCCGGCGGCCGACGCCTGGAACGCGATAGCCGACGAGCAACTGGTCTCGCACGCGGACGCCCGGGACCTGCTGGGCACGCTGGAACGGGTGGCGACCAAGGCGCGCAAGAACACGAGCGCGCGCTTCGCGGCGAAGTCGACGGAGCGGATACCCGGGGGCGGGAAGCGGTTCGTGGACGCCCCGCCCGTACTGCGCCGCATACCGGACGCGGAGGCCGCCGCGGTCGCTGCGTCGCTCACCGGTTACCTGGACACCCTGCCGGAGGACCGGCTCCCGCTGCTGGCCAGGTATGAGGTGCAGGACGTGGCGTTCCGGGTGGTGGGCACGGGGAGCGTGGGCCTGCGCTCCTACGTGGTCCTGCTGCTCGACCACCGCGGCGAGCCCTTGGTGCTCCAGGTGAAGGAGGCACGCAGCTCGGCACTGGCCCCGTATGTGGAGAAGGCCGGCTTCCCGGTTCCGGCGGTGGGGCACGAGGGCCGAAGGATCGCCCGAGGCCAGCGGCGCATGCAGGTCGTCAGCGACAGCTTGCTGGGGTGGACGACGGTGCCTGAGCCGACGGGAAGCAGGAGCGCAGAGGGAGGCGCTGACGCGCGCACCGAGGCAAACCCTGGGGCACGGGCTGCTGGGCGGGGACAGAAGCGTGCCGAGTCGGGGGCTGGGAGCCGCGCTGAGCCGCGGGCTGGGAGCTGCGCTGAGACGCGGTCCGGGAGGCGGGGCGAGGGGTGGGGGGAGGGGGCGGGGAGGCCCCACCAGGTGCGGCAGTTCCGGAACCGTAAAGGCAGCATCGACCCCGCCGCCCTGGCCGGTGATCAGATCGACGATTACGCACGGATGACGGGCGCTTTGCTGGCGCGCGCTCATGCGCACAGCGCCGACCCGCGCCTGGTGGCGGGCTACTGCGGCAAGGGCGAGGCGTTGGACGAGGCGCTGGCCGCGTTCGCGGTGGCCTATGCGGACCGTACGGAAGCGGATCACGCGGAGTTGGTCGCGGCGATCCGGAAGGGGCGGATAGCCGCGGAGACGGGAGTCTGACCAGGAGCGCACCGGGCCGTAGGGTGGCCGGGTGACGAACTCGCAGGCGGAGAACGCGCAGGACGGCCAGGACCCACACGCTGCCCACGGGACCGCGGGCTATGCGGGTTCTGTGGGACGGGCCGACCGGGGAGGTCAGGCTTCCCAGGTCGGTCAGGGGCATGAAAGCTACGCTCATCACGCGGGACCGGGGCATAACGATTCTGGGTCGTACGGCACGCAGCAGAGTGATGGTTCGGCGCACCCCGCCGCCGACCCCGACGCGCAGGCGGCCTCCACGCGGCGGTTGGCGCAGGCGGTGGAGGCTGCTGAGCAGGCGCTGATCGAGTTCGAGATCGCGGTGGAGACCTTCCGGGTGGAGGTGGAGAACTTCTCGCGGCTGCACCATCAGCGTCTCGGTCCGATGTACGCGCGGCTGGACGAGTTGGACGCGCAGATCGCCGAGGCGGTCGCGGCCCGTACGGGTGACCCCGAGGACGTGCGCAAGGCCCGGGAGGCGCGGGCGGCGGTGCTGCCGATGCCCGACGTGGAGGAGCTGTTCCACGGCTGGGTGGGGTCCGAGGGCCTGTACCCGGAGGCCCAGGCGATGCTCAACGAGCAGCCGGTCCTGCCGCCGCAGAAGGTGCGGCCCAGTGAGGAGGCCCGCCGGATCTACCGTGACCTGGTGCGCAAGGCCCACCCGGACCTGGCGCGGGACGAGGCCGAGCGTACGCGCCGGGACGCTTTCATCGTCCGGGTCAACGCCGCCTACGGAGCCGGGGACGAGGCCACGCTGAGCGAACTGGCCCGCGAGTGGGAGGCCGGGCCCACCCCGCAGGAGCAGCGGCCGAGCGAGAGCGAGGAGCTGTACGCGCGCTTGGAGTGGCTGGCGGCGCGCAAGGAGATGCTGGCGGCGATGGTGACCGAGATGGAGCAGAGTGCGATCGGCGCGATGATCAAAATGGCGCCGGACGACCCGGACGCGCTGCTCAACGAGATCGCCGAGAAGTTGCTCGCGGATGTCGCCGAGCGCGAGGCGTACCTCGCGCAGCTGGTCGGGTAGCGTCGGCACCATGCACTTTGGTTCTCTGCCCACGATCGGTGTCGACGCTCTCACGCCGGAGGACTTCCTCCTGGACGTACGCGAGAACGACGAATGGGAGGCGGGGCACGCCGAGGGCGCGCTGCACATTCCGATGAGCGAGTTCGTCGCCCGGTACGGCGAGTTCACCGAGCAGGCGCCCGACGGCGGCCGGATCTACGTGCTCTGCCGGGTCGGCGGCCGGTCCGCGCAGGTCGCCCAGTACCTGATCCAGCAGGGCATCGACGCGGTGAACGTCAACGGTGGCATGCAGGCGTGGGAGGCCGCTGGCCGCCCGGTGCGCAACAGCAAGGGTGAACCGGGCACGGTCGTCTGACCTGCCGTGTTTCGGGTCGCTCAGCCCAGGGGGTGGGCGGCCAGCAGGTCGCCCAGCGCTTCTTCGTGGGACGCGGCCGGGCCCAGGGACAGTTCGAGCTGTTTCGCCCAGGCGTGGTAGCGGTGGAGTGAGTAGTCCGTGTCCGCGCCGAAGCCGCCGTGCAGGTGCTGCGCGGTCTGTACGACGCGCCGCACTCCTTCCGCAGCCCAGATCTTGGCCACCGCCACGTCCCCGGCCGGGGGCAGCGCGCCGTTCGCGGAGCTGCTGATGCGCCATGCGGCCTGCCAGAGGGTGGCTTCCATGGCGCGCAGGTCGATGTAGCGGTCGGCGGCCTGGACGGCGACCGCCTGGAAGGTGGCGACGGGGAAGCCGAACTGCTCCCGCTTGGACGTGTAGGCGCTGGTCATGGCCAGGACGGCTTGGCCCAGGCCGAGCGCCAGCGCGCAGGTGCCGGTGGTGAGGAGGTTGCGCAGCCACTCCCAGGCACCAGGGTCGGTGATCATCTCGTCGGGGGCCGTCCGTACGGAGTCCAGGCGGATCTCCGCGAGGCGTTCGCCGTTGGTGGAGACCTGATCGTGGAGGCTGACGCCATCCCGGAGGCGGGGGACGAGGGCCAGTACGGCGGTTCCGTCCCCGGTGTGGGCGGGGACGAGGATGCGGTCGGCGCTCTGGGCCCAGGGCACGGTGGTGTGGATGCCGTCGAGCACCCAGCCGCCGTCCTCCTGCCGCGCGGACACGGCGAGTTCGGCGGGGTCGTGGCCGGTACGCCCGGCGGCAGCAACCGTGAGGACCAGCTCGCCGCGCCCCGCGCCGGGCAAGATGTCGGCGCGCAGCTCGCTGCCCGCGTAGTTCTGCACCGCGAGGGCCGCGGCGCTGTTCTCCAGCAGCGGTACGCGGGCGAGCACCCGGGCGGACTCGCGCAGCACGAGACAGAGCGCGATCGGGTCCAGGCCCGCGCCGCCGTACTCGGGCGCGAGCAGCAGGCTCAGCAGGTCGGCGTCGGCCAGCTTGCGCCACAGGGGGCGGTCGAAGTCGTCGGCCACGGCTCCGGCGGTCAGCGCGTGGCTGGGCACGCCGTCGGGTACGACATCCGCGAAGACGGCTTGCGCCGCTTCGACGGCCGCCTGCTGCTCCTCGGTGAAGGTGAAGTCCACTGGCCTGTCCTCCCGCGTGCCCGCACGGCGACTACCTGACGGGTCGTCAAGTTAGAACAGGTTGCAGCGAATGTGAATGGGTCAGCGGTCGAAGTCCAGCTCCACCTTCTCCGTCACGGGGTGGGACTGGCAGGCCAGCACATATCCCGACGCGACTTCCTCGTCCTCCAGCGCGAAGTTGCGGTCCATCCGTATCTCGCCGGACACCAGGAACGCGCGGCAGGTGCCACAGACGCCGCCCTTGCAGGCGTACGGAGCGTCGGCACGGTTGCGCAGCACCGCCTCCAGCAGCGATTCGCCGTCCAGGACCGGCCAACTGCCTGCCCGGCCGTCCAGGGTCGCGGTCACGGTGCTGTGCGCGGGGGCACGACGGGACAGTACGGCGTCCGCAGTGCTCCCCGTGCCCGTGGTCTCGGCTATGTGGAAGATCTCTTCGTGGATACGGCCGCGCGGGACCTGGAGGCCGCGCAGGGCACGTTCCGCGGACTGGACGAGGCCATACGGGCCGCACAGATACCAGCCGTCGATCGATCCGACGGGCAGCAGGGCGGGCAGCAGCTCCCGCAGTCGCGCCTCGTCCAGCCGGCCGGACGGCAGGCCCGACTGCTGTTCCTCGCGGGAGAGGACGGAGACCAGCTGGAAGCGGTCCGGATAGCGGTCCTTCAGGTCGGCGACCTCCTCCAGGAACATGGTCGAGGCCGCCGTACGGTCGCTGCGGATCAGGCAGAAGCGGGCGTCCGGCTCCCGGTCCAGCAGCGTCGCGGCGATGGACAGCACCGGGGTGATGCCGCTGCCGCCGACGATGCCCACGAAGCGCCCGGGGCGGGGCTCCAGCACGAACCGGCCGGCCGGTGCCATGACCTCGACCGTGTCACCGACGGCCAGTTCCTTGAGCGCGTACGTGGAGAACTCGCCGTCCTCCACCAGCCGGATGCCCACCCGCAGCCGGGGGGCGTCCTCGCACGCCGGGGTGCAGATCGAGTACGTACGGCGGATCTCCCGGCCGTCCACCGTGCGGCGCACCGCGATGTGCTGGCCCGGGACGTGCCGGAAGGTCCGGCGCAGCTCGGGCGGCACCTGGAAGGTGACGGCGACGGCGTCGTCCGTGAGCCGTTCGATTTCCTCGACCCGGAGCGGGTGGAACATCACAACTCCTTGAAGTGGTCGAACGGTTCCCGGCAGGACTCGCAGCGGCGCAGCGCCTTGCAGGCGGTGGAGGAGAAGCGGCTGAGCAGGGTGGTGTCGGTCGATCCGCAGTGCGGGCAGCGGATCGCCAGGGCCACCGGCACCGGTCCACCGGCGGCCGGCCCGGTGGGACGTGGCGGGGCTATGCCGAACTCGGCCAGTTTGCGGCGGCCCTCGGCCGTGATCGCGTCGGTCGTCCACGGCGGGCTGAGGACCGTCCGCACCTCGACCTGGGCGATGCCGTGGTCGTGGAGGACGCGCTCTATGTCGGCGGACATCGCTTCGATGGCGGGACAGCCGGTGTACGTCGGCGTCAGATCGACCTCCACCTGGCCGGGGCCGGTCATCCGCACCTCGCGCAGGACCCCCAGCTCGGCCAGCGTCACCACCGGCAGCTCCGGGTCGGGCACGGAACCGGCCAGTTCGCGCAGGCGCTCTTCGAGGGGGGTGGTCACCATGACGCCCCCGGGTGACTGCGGTGCAGATGCTGCATCTCGGCCAGCATCCGGCCGAACGGCTCGGTGTGCAGCCCCTGGCGCCCGGCTCCCGCGGTCCAGGCACCGCGGCTCGGGCCCTGGGGGACAGTGAGGGTGGCGCGGGTGAGGACGGAGGCGATGCGCGTGATCCAGTCGTCGTGCAGGGCGGTCAGGTCCAGGTCCAGCCCCACGACCGGTTCGAAGAGCTCGCCGGTGAAGCGCCACAGGGCGTCCAGGCCGCGCTGCATGCGCTCGTGGCTCTGCTCGGTGCCGTCCCCGAGGCGCAGGGTCCACTGCTCGGCGTGGTCACGGTGGTAGGCGACTTCCTTGACCGCCTTGGCGGCGAGCGGGGCCAGGGGGCCGTTGCCGGCGGCCAGCCGGCCGTACAGCAGCTCCTGATACGTGGAGAAGTACAGCTGGCGGGCGATGGTGTGGGCGAAGTCGCCGTTGGGCTGCTCGACGAGCTGGCAGTTGCGGAAGGAGCGCTCCTCGCGCAGATACGCCAGTTCGTCCTCGTCGCCGACGAGGGAGAGCAGGACGCGGGCCTGGCCGAGGAGGTCCAGCGCGATGTTGGCGAGCGCCACTTCTTCTTCGAGGACGGGGGCGTGCCCGGCCCACTCCCCCAGCCGGTGGGAGAGGACGAGGGCGTCGTCACCGAGGGCCAGCGCCGGGGCAGCGGCGGCGACGTCCCGGGCGAGGGAGCCCGCGGGGGCGGGGGCCGCGGTGCTGTCGGCGGCGGCCGGGGCCGATGCGGTCGGTACGGGCTTCACAGGTGCTGCACCCCCTCCGGGATCTCGTAGAACGTCGGGTGGCGGTAGGGCTTGTCGGCGGCCGGTTCGAAGAAGGAGTCCTTCTCGTCCGGGGAGGAGGCGGAGACCGCGGTGGAGGGGACCACCCAGATCGAGACGCCTTCGGAGCGCCGGGTGTAGAGGTCGCGGGCGTTGCGCAGGGCCATCTCGGCGTCCGGGGCGTGCAGGCTGCCGGCGTGGGTGTGCGACAGACCGCGCCGGCTGCGGACGAAGACCTCCCACAGGGGCCAGTCGGTGGGGCCTGCCGGAGCTCCGGCGGTCGCGCCCGGGGCCGTGGCAGTCGGGCCAGAGCCCGGCGAGCCCGTTTCCGGCAGGCTCTCGGGGAGCGCATCGCCTCCGGTGCCGTTCGTGGTCATCGGTTTCCCTCCCCGTGCTTGGCCGCGTACGCCGCCGCGGCGTCGCGCACCCAGGCGCCGTCCTCGTGGGCCCGGCGGCGCTGGTCGATGCGCTGTTCGTTGCAAGGGCCGTTGCCCTTGAGGACCTCGCGGAACTCGTTCCAGTCGATGGGGCCGAAGTCCCAGTGGCCGCGCTGCTCGTTCCACACCAGGTCCGGGTCCGGGAGCGTGAGGCTGAGGGCCTCGGCCTGGGGGACGCAGATGTCCACGAAGCGCTGGCGCAGCTCGTCGTTGGAATGCCGCTTGATCTTCCAGGCCATGGACTGCGCGGAGTGCGCCGATTCGTCGTCGGGCGGGCCGAACATCATCAGCGACGGCCACCACCAGCGGTCCACCGCGTCCTGTGCCATGGCGTGCTGGGCGTCCGTGCCGCGGCTCAGGGCGAGCAGGAGCTCGTAGCCCTGGCGCTGGTGGAAGGACTCCTCCTTGCAGACGCGGACCATGGCGCGGGCGTAGGGGCCGTACGAGCAGCGACAGAGCGGGACCTGGTTGGTGATCGCGGCGCCGTCCACCAGCCAGCCGATGGCTCCGACGTCGGCCCAGGTCAGGGTCGGGTAGTTGAAGATGGAGGAGTACTTCTGGCGGCCGGAGTGCAGCTTGCCGAGCAGGTCGTCGCGGCTCGCGCCGAGGGTCTCGGCGGCGCTGTACAGATACAGGCCGTGACCCGCTTCGTCCTGCACCTTCGCCATCAGGATCGCCTTGCGGCGCAGGGACGGCGCGCGAGTGATCCAGTTCGCCTCCGGCTGCATGCCGATGATCTCGGAGTGGGCGTGCTGCGCTATCTGGCGCACCAGTGACGAGCGGTAGCCGTCCGGCATCCAGTCGCGCGGCTCGATGCGCTCGTCCGCGGCCACGGCCGCCTCGAAACCGGCCTCCAGGGCCGCAAGGGACTCGGTGTCCGGCGCGATCGTCGTCATGTGATCCCCCTAGCTCCCGACCGACCGATCGTTCGGTTCAATGGTGTGGTGCGGCGCACGGGGTGTCAAGCCTGTGGATAACTCGGGGAAGGGTGTGCCGGGTGGGGCTGCCTAGGTACGGTTCCGGGGCGGTGAAAAGCCGCTCGGGAACTGGGAACGGGGCAGGAATGCAGCCATACGGGGACGAATCGCGGCCACCCGCCGCGCTCTCGCTGCCGTCACGCATCGTGATCACCGCGGCGGCCGGCGCCGTCGCACTGGCCGTCGCGGTCCATCTGGCGATGATGTTCCTGCACGTCGCCCCGTCGAACACGCTGAGCAAGCAGCACGGCGAGCTGATCAACGACTACGTGTTCCCGGAGTACGAGCAGAACTGGAAGCTGTTCGCGCCCAACCCGCTCCAGCAGAACATCGCGGTACAGGCCCGCGCCCAGCTGCGGACGAAGGCCGGTGACCGGCTGACCACCGGCTGGACCGACCTGTCCGCGGTCGACGGCCGGGCGCTGCTGCACAACCCCGTACCGAGCCACACCCAGCAGAACGAGCTGCGTCGCGCCTGGGAGTACTACCTGAACACCCATGACGCGCAGAACCGCGCCTCCGGGCTGCGCGGCGAGCTGGCCGAGCAGTACGTCCGGCGGATCGCCATGCAGCGCATGAGCGGGCAGTGGGCGCAGCGCGGCACGGTCGAGCAGGTGCAGGTGCGTTCGATGACGACGGTCGTCAGCCCGCCGCCGTGGAGCACGGAGAAGATCAGCGACAAGCCCAGGTACCGCGAGGTGCCCTGGTGGCCGGTCACCGCAGCCGACCTGCCCGAAGGAGCGACGATCCAGTGACAGCGCACAGGGTGCCTCCGCAGACGGCACGCGAGGCCGCGGCTGCCGGTTCCCCGGCGAAGGTGCCGGACGTGCCGGGCCCCACCGCTCCGATGGACGCGGCAGCCGCGGCGGACACCGGCTCCCCGACGACCACCGGCCGGACCGGCGCCTCGGCGGAAGCGGCCACCGTATCCACGGAAGCGGCCACCGTATCCACGGAGGTGGCCACCGTATCCACGGAGGTGGCCACCGCATCCACGGAACCGCCCACCCCCTCCGCGGAACCCACCGCGGCTACGGACCCCTCCACAAAGAGCGCCTGGCCCCCCGTCACGCCACCCCACGGACCAGACGGAACACCCGCCCCGCTCCGCACCCGCCCCGACGAGACGCGTATAGAGCGCGCCTTCGGCCAGGCGTTCCGGCGCGTCACGGGCAGTGCGCTCGCCCCGTACCAGTCCGCCGTCATCCGTATCGGGTTCGCGGCCACCTGGCTGCTCTTCCTGCTGCGGGAGTGGCCGAACCGCCAGGAGCTCTACGGGCCCAACGGTCCCTGGAGCGGCGACATGGCGCGCCGGCTCCTCGACGTCAACCAGGCGTTCTCGATCCTGACCTGGTCCGACAGCCGTGGCTGGTTCGAGCTGGTCTACGGCCTGGCGATCATCAGCAGCGCCCTGCTGCTGGTCGGCTGGCGCACCCGCACCATGTCGGTGCTGTTCATGGTGGGTGTGCTCTCGCTGCAGAACCGGAGCATCTTCATCGGGGACGGTGGCGACAACGTCATCCACCTGATGGCCATATACCTGGTGCTGACCCGCTGCGGGCAGGTGTGGTCGCTGGACGCCCGGCGCGCGGCGAAGCGGGCGCAGGGACCGGCCGGTGTGCCGGAGCGCGACATCACCGGTGTCGTGTTGTGGGCGGTCCTCGGGCTGTGTCTCGCCGCCGCCCAGGTCCTGGGCATGTCCGGCCTCAGCTGGTTCGGGCCCGGGCCGTTCCCGCAGGTGGGCTGGGGTCTGACCCTGTGGGTCCTGTGGCTCGCGCACGGCGCCTGGTGGGCGGTACGGCGGTACGCGCCCGGCGAGCCGCGCGTCGTCCTCGACATGATCGGCAAGCTGGTGCACAACGGCGCCATGCTGGTGATCGTCGTCGAGGTGTGCCTGATCTACGCCACCGCCGGCTGGTACAAGATCCAGGGTTCCCGCTGGCAGGACGGCACCGCGGTCTACTACCCGATGCACCTGGACTACTTCTCGCCCTGGCCGGAGCTGTCCCGGGTGCTCGCCGACAGCGGCCTGCTGATCATGCTGATCACCTACGGCACGGTGATCGTCCAGGTCGCCTTCCCCTTCACCCTCTTCAACCGCCGCCTGAAGAACGTGCTGCTCGTCGCGATGATCTGCGAGCACCTGTCGATCGCGTTCCTGCTGGGCCTGCCGTTCTTCTCGCTCGCGATGATCACGGCGGACGCGGTGTTCCTGCCGACGGTGTTCCTGGTCTGGCTGGGCGGCCGGTCCTCCGCCGTACGCGACCGGGTGCTGCCACGGCGTACGCGCGGTCCGGAGCGCGGGAGGCCGGCCGCGGCGGGTGTCCGCCCGGCGGACAGTTGAGATAGTGGGGAAATGATCGAGAACGGGACCTCGGACGATCCGGTACGGCGCTGGCGCGCGAGCGCCGGCGACCCCGCCTCGGTCCTCCTGGACGGCTTCCACGCCCTGAAGCACGCGCTGCGCTTCGGCGGGGCCGTGCGACAGGTGCTGACCAGCGACAAGGCCGCCCTGCTGGCGCTCGCCGACGAACTCGCCGAGGACCTGACCGGCGCCCTCGACGCGCTCGCGGAAGAGGTGCCCGCGACCGCGCTGCGCACGCTCCTGTCGAAGGTCCACCCCACAGGCGTCGCGGCCCTCGCCGTACGCCCCGACGCCGCGGCGAATCTGGCCCGGCTGCGCGCGGCGCCGCGGCCCTCTCCCGTCGTCCTGCTGGAGAACCCGCGCAACCTGGGCAACATCGGCGCGGTCGTCCGCCTGGCGGCCGGCTTCGGCGCGACCGGGGTGGTCACCACGGGCTCGCTCGACCCCTGGCACCCCAACGCGGTACGCGGCAGCGCCGGGCTGCACTTCGCGAGCGCCGTGGAGCGCCTGACACTGCCGGAGCTGCCGCCCGGCCCGGTCTACGCCCTCGACCCCGAGGGCGCGGACATCCGTACCGTCACCTTCCCCGACAACGCGATCCTGGCCTTCGGGTCCGAGCGCCAGGGCATCTCGGACGAGCTGCGGGAACGGGCGGCCGCGCTGGTCGCGGTGCCGATGCAGGCGCGGGTCTCCAGCTTCAACCTGGCCACGAGCGTGGCGATGGGGCTGTTCCACTGGATGTCCCGGGGCTCGGCGGCACCGGCCGCTCCGGCGGACGTGACCGGAGCGGCCGGTCCGGCGATCTGCTAGTTCTCCTGGGCGGGCCTGCGCACCTCCACCGTCCGGAACCGGTTCGCCACGAACGCGCCGTCGCACAGTGCCGCGTTCGCGGCCGGGTTGCCGCCCGAGCCGTGGAAGTCGGAGAAGGCGGCGGTCTGGTTCACGTACACCCCGCCGGTCAGGTTCAGCGAGAGCTGCGCGCACTCCTCCAGGCACGCCTCCTCGACCAGCTTCTCCACCTCCGCCGAGGTGGTGTACGCGCCGACCGTCATCGCGCCCTTGTCACGGACCGTGCGCCGCAGCAGGTCCACGGCGTCCGCCGCGGAGTCGACGGCCACCGCGAAGGAGACCGGGCCGAAGCACTCCGAGAGGTAGGCCGCGTCGGCGCCCGCGCCTTCCCAGAGCTTGCGAGCGCCGTCCATCTTGACCATCACGGGGGTCCGGACCGTGGCGTCCGGGAAGTCGGGGTTGGCGACCGCGCGGGAGGCCAGGGCCACCTCGCCCAGTCCCGCCGCCGCCTCGATCCGCTCCTTGACCTGCGGGTTGACGATCGCGCCCAGCAGGGCGTTGGCCCGTGCGTCGTCGCCCAGCAGCTTGTCGACCGCGGTGGCGAGGTCGCCGACCACCTCGTCGTACGACTTGGGGCCGGCATCCGTGCTGATGCCGTCGCGGGGGATGAGCAGGTTCTGCGGGGTGGTGCACATCTGGCCGCTGTACAAGGACAGGGAGAAGGCCAGGTTGCCGAGCATGCCCTTGTAGTCGTCCGTCGAGTCGATGACGACCGTGTTGACGCCGGCCTTTTCCGTGTGGACCTGGGCCTGGGGCGCGTTGGCCTCCAGCCAGTCGCCGAACTCGGTGGAGCCCGTGTAGTCGATGATGCGGACCTCGGGGCGGACCGCGAGGGTCTTGGCCAGGCCCTCGTCGGGGCGGTCCACGGCCAGGGCGACCAGGTCGGGGGAGAAGCCGGTCTCGGCCAGCACCTCACGCGCCACCCGGACGGTGAGCGCGAGCGGCAGCACGGCCCGCGGATGCGGCTTGACCAGGACCGGGTTGCCGGTGGCCAGGGAGGCGAACAGGCCCGGGTAGCCGTTCCACGTCGGGAAGGTGTTGCAGCCGACCAGCAGGGCGACGCCGCGGGGCACGGCCTTGAAGGTCTTGGTCAGCTCCAGGGGATCGCGCTTGCCCTGCGGCTTGGACCACGCGGCCTCGCCCGGGGTGCGGGTCTGCTCCTCGTAGGCGTACGCGACGGCCTCCAGGCCGCGGTCCTGCGCATGCGGCCCGCCCGCCTGGAACGCCATCATGAACGCCTGGCCGCTGGTGTGCATCACGGCCTGCGCGAACTCATGGGTGCGCGCGCTGATCCGCGACAGGATCTCCAGGCACACCAGGGCCCTGACCTGCGGACCGGCGTCGCGCCACGCGGGCATCGCGGCACGCATGGCGGGCAGCAGCACGTCCGGGTCCGGGTGCGGATAGCTGATGTCCAACGCGATCCCGTACGGGGAGACTTCGGCGCCCGTCCAGTCGTCCGTGCCGGGCTGGTCCAGGTCGAACCGCTTGCCGCGCAGGGCCTCGAAGGCGGCCTCGCCGTCCGCCGCGGCGGTCTCGCCGTACGCCTTCGGGTGCTCCGGGTGCGGGGACCAGTACGCCCGGCTGCGGATCGCCTCCAGCGCCTGGTCGAGCGTCGTGCGGTGCTTTTCGAGCAGCTGTGCTGCGGTCAGTTCGGCGGCCATCGAAGACCAACTCCTCGTCGGGCGGGGCTGGGGCCTGCCGGCACGGGTCACCCGCCCCCACGGGCGCGGACGCCACGCCGGGGAAGCGACGCCGCTTCACGGACAGGTCCGAGGACAGGGCTGGGAACACATTCGGCGACGGGGCTAGAGTAACCGAACGATCGGTCGGGGCAAGAGGGTCCGGCGAACCTGTGGACAACTCCGTCGGGAGGATCAGCCGTCATGACAGCCATCGAAGCGGGACGCACCGTCGCGGTCGTCGGCACGGGCACCATGGGCCAGGGAATCGCGCAGGTCGCGCTGGTCGGGGGCCATCCGGTCCGGCTCTACGACGCCCTGCCGGGGCGGGCCGCGGAGGCCGCCGAGTCGATCGGGCGCCGCCTGGACCGCCTGGTGGAGAAGGGCAAGCTGCCGCCCGCTGAGCGCGCGGCGGCCCGCGCGTGCCTCCTTCCCGCCACCACGCTTCCCGAACTCGCCGACGCGGCACTCGTCATCGAGGCGATCGTGGAGGAACTGAGCGCCAAGCGGGCGCTGTTCGCCGCCCTGGAGGACGTGGTCGGCGAGGACTGCCTGCTGGCCACGAACACCTCGTCCCTGTCCGTCACGGCCGTCGCGGGCGCGCTGCGCCTCCCCGGGCGCTTCGTCGGCCTGCACTTCTTCAACCCGGCGCCGCTGCTGCCCCTCGTCGAGGTCGTCAGCGGCTTCGCGACGGACGAGGCGGCGGCCACCACCGCGTACGAGACGGCCGCGGCCTGGGGCAAGTCCCCCGTACGCAGCGCCGACACGCCCGGATTCATCGTCAACCGCATCGCCCGCCCCTTCTACGCCGAGGCCCTGCGCGTGTACGAGGAGCGGGCCGCGGAACCGGCCACCATCGACGCCGTGCTGCGCGAGTCCGGCGGCTTCCGTATGGGGCCCTTCGAGCTGATGGACCTCATCGGGCAGGACGTGAACGAGGCCGTCACACGCTCGGTGTGGGAGGGCTTCTTCCGCGACCCGAAGTTCACGCCCTCCCTGGCGCAGCGGCGCCTCGTGGAGGCCGGACTGCTGGGGCGCAAGGCGGGACGGGGCTGGTACGACTACGCCGAGGGCGCCGCCGGGCAGCTGCCGCACACCGCGGAGCCGTGCCCCGCGCCGGCCGCGGTGGCGGTGCACACCCGGCTCGCCGGGCCCGCCGCCGTCCTCCAGGAGCTGATGGAGGAAGCCGGCATCAAGGTCACCACGGAGCGCACACCAGGGGAGCACGAGGGCTGCATCCGGTTGCCGGGCGGCGCGCGCCTGGCCCTGACCGACGGCCACCCCGCCACGGGTGACACGACCGGGCCGACCGTCCGCTTCGACCTGGCGCTGGACTACCGGACCGCGACCCGCGTCGCTCTCGCGCCCGGAGCGGAGGCGGCACCTCAGGACGTACGGGAGGCGGTGGGCCTCTTCCAGGCGCTCGGCAAGAAGGTCAGCGTCATCGAGGACGTACCCGGCATGATCGTCGCCCGTACGGTCGCGATGATCGTGGACTTCGCCGCGGACGCCGAGGCGCGCGGGGTGGCGAGCCGGGAGGACATCGACACGGCCATGCGGCTGGGCGTGAACTACCCTGGCGGCCCCTCCGAGTGGGCCGCGCGCCTCGGCCGTCACTGGCTGTGGAACCTCCTGAACACCCTGCACCACCAGTACGCCAACGGGCGCTACGGCCCCTCCTGGGCCCTGCGGCGCAGTTTGACCCCGGACCACGGGATGCTTCAATCATGACCATGGCCAAGCGCGACACCTACACGCCCGATTCGCTGCTCGCGGTCGCCGTCGAGGTGTTCAACGAGCGCGGGTACGACGGCACCTCCATGGAGCACCTCTCCCGGGCGGCCGGCATCTCCAAGTCCTCGATCTACCACCACGTGCGCAGCAAGGAAGAGCTGCTGCACCGCGCCATAAGCCGGGCGCTGGACGGGCTCTTCGGGGTCCTCCAGGAGCCCGGGGCGCGTACGGGGCGGGCCATCGAGCGCCTGGAGTACGTGACCCGGCGCGAGACGGAAGTCCTGATGGAGGAGCTGCCGTACGTGACGCTGCTGCTGCGGGTGCGCGGCAACACGGACACGGAGCGCTGGGCCATGGAGCGCCGGCGGGAGTTCGACGGCGAGGTCACCGAACTGCTCAAGCAGGCCGCGGCCGACGGCGACCTGCGCCCGGACGTGGACGTCCGGCTCGCGACCCGGCTGCTCTTCGGCATGGTCAATTCGATCGTGGAGTGGTACCGGCCGGGCCGGGGCGGCTCGGCGACCAGCGAAGAGGTGGCGGACGCCGTGGTGCGGACGGCTTTCGCGGGGTTGCGGAAGTAGCCCCGCGGCAGAGTCGCGGGCCCGGCGGAAGCGCCCGTCCTAGCCCTGCTCGGCCCCCAGGTCGGTCTCCTCGAAGACGAGCAGCGTGCGGGTGCTGAGCACCTCCGGGATCGACTGGATGCGGGTGAGGACCAGTTCCCGCAGCTCCTGGTTGTCCTTGGTGTGCACCAGCAGCAGGACGTCGAAATCGCCGCTGACCAGGGCGATGTGCGCGGCCCCCGGAAGCGCGGTGAGCTGGGCGCGCACCGTCCGCCAGGAGTTCTGCACGATCTTGAGCGTGACGTACGCGGAGGCGCCCTGACCGGCCCGTTCCTGGTCGATGCGGGCGCTGAAGCCGCGGATCACACCGTCGTCGATCAACCGGTTGATCCGCGCGTAGGCGTTGGCGCGCGAGACGTGTACACGCTCGGCGACGGAGCGTATCGAGGCCCGTCCGTCGGTCTGGAGCATGCTCAGGATCGCGCGGTCGATGGTGTCCAAGGGGCGTGCGGGGCGGTGTCCTCCGCTGCTGGCCATCTGTTCGTCCGGCATACCGCCTCGCCTCCCCTTCGTGGACGCACTGCCCTCATCACAGGCTGTGGAGAACCGATTGTCCACAGGCTGAGCCCGCGTGTAGCCAAAATGTGCCGACGACCGAACAATCGGTAGGTACGGGCCGCCGCCCGCCCCATCGCATTGCTTACCCGCCCGTCGCCCTTCACCGCCTTCGGCGAGGAGATCGGCGCCACTCTTTCCGAAGTTCAAGGAGGTGCTCGCCATGACGGTTCTCGAACAGCGCGGCAGCAGCAGGAGCGAGAACCACCGGCCCGCTCCGCCGCCCGCCTGGCGCCCCCGCGTCGACCCCGCGCCCCTCCTGCCCGACGCGGAGCCGTACCGGCTGCTGGGCACGGACGCCGCCGGCCGGATCGACGCCGGGCTGCTGACGGAGCTGTACGGGCACCTGGTGCGTGGCCGCCGGTACAACGCCCAGGCCACGGCCCTGACACGACAGGGCAGGCTGGCGGTGTACCCGTCCTCCACCGGCCAGGAGGCGTGCCAGGTCGCCGCCGCGCTGGCGCTGAAGGAGCGGGACTGGCTCTTCCCCAGTTACCGGGACACCCTCGCCGCCGTGGCCCGCGGGCTCGACCCCGTTCAGGCCCTCACCCTCCTGAGGGGCGACTGGCACACGGGATACGACCCGCGCGAGCACCGCATCGCACCGCTGTGCACCCCGCTGGCCACCCAACTCCCGCACGCGGTGGGCCTCGCGCGCGCCGCGCGCCTGAAGGGGGACGACGTGGTCGCGCTGGCCCTGGTCGGTGACGGCGGCACGAGCGAGGGCGATTTCCACGAGGCGCTGAACTTCGCCGCGGTGTGGCAGGCCCCGGTGGTCTTCCTCGTGCAGAACAACGGCTTCGCGATCTCCGTGCCGCTCGCCAAGCAGTCGGCCGCGCCGTCCCTGGCCCACAAGGCGGTCGGGTACGGCATGCCGGGCCGCCTGGTGGACGGCAACGACGCGCCCGCGCTCCACGAGGTCCTCACCGAGGCGGTGGAGCGGGCGCGCCGGGGCGGTGGCCCGACGCT
This sequence comes from Streptomyces sp. NPDC018019, assembly GCF_044327805.1. Classification (NCBI taxonomy): domain Bacteria; kingdom Bacillati; phylum Actinomycetota; class Actinomycetes; order Kitasatosporales; family Streptomycetaceae; genus Streptomyces; species Streptomyces sp. NPDC018019. Next base: position 424,935 of record NZ_JBIRGD010000003.1, read on the forward strand.
CGTGGAGGCGCTGACGTACCGCATGGAGGCGCACACCAACGCCGACGACGCCACCCGCTACCGCACCGACGCCGAGGTCGAGCAGTGGCGCGGCCACGACCCGATAGCCCTGGTGGAGCGCGAGTTGACGGAGCGCGGGCTGCTCTCGGACGACTTCGCGCGGCAGGTGCGGGACGGCGCCGAGAAGCTGGCCGCCGGCCTCCGGGACCGGATGAACCAGGACCCCGCGCTGGACCCGATGGACCTGTTCGCCCACATCTACGCGGAGCCCACCGGCCAGTTGAAGGAGCAGGCGGCGCAGCTGCGGGCCGAGTTGGAGGCGGAGGCCGCGGGCACCGAGGAGAGCGCGTCCGCCGGGGGCGCGCAGGACACGAACGGGGAGGCACGGCCATGACGGCGACCGTCACGGAGAGCGGGCGCAAGCCCGTCAGCATGGCGCAGGCGCTGAACCGGGCGCTGCGCGACGCGATGGCCGACGATCCGGCCGTCCATGTGATGGGCGAGGACGTGGGCGAGCTGGGCGGGGTCTTCCGGATCACCGACGGCCTGTCGAAGGAGTTCGGCGAGGAGCGCTGCGGCGACACGCCGCTCGCCGAGGCGGGCATCCTCGGCACGGCGGTCGGCATGGCCATGTACGGGCTGCGGCCGGTCGTGGAGATGCAGTTCGACGCCTTCGCGTACCCCGGCTTCGAGCAGCTGATCAGCCATGTCTCGCGGATGCGCAACCGTACCCGGGGCGCGATGCCGCTGCCGCTGACCATCCGCGTCCCGTATGGCGGCGGGATCGGCGGGGTGGAGCACCACAGCGACTCCTCGGAGGCGTACTACCTGGCCACCCCCGGCCTCCAGGTCGTCACCCCGGCCACGGTCGCCGACGCGTACGGGCTGCTGCGGGCCGCCATCGCCTCCGACGACCCGGTGGTCTTCCTGGAGCCGAAGCGGCTGTACTGGTCGCGAGCCGACTGGTCCCCCGACGACCCGGCGCCGGTGGCCCCGCTGGGGCGCGCGGAGGTCCGGCGGACCGGCCGCAGCGCCACGCTCATCACGTACGGGCCGTCGCTGCCGGTCTGTATGGAGGCCGCCGAGGCGGCCACGGCGGAGGGCTGGGACCTGGAAGTCGTCGATCTGCGCTCGCTGCTGCCCTTCGACGACGAGACGGTCTGTGCCTCGGTGCGCCGTACGGGGCGCGCGGTCGTCGTGCACGAGGCCAGCGGTTTCGGCGGGCCCGGCGGGGAGATGGCCGCGCGGATCACCGAGCGCTGTTTCCACCACCTGGAAGCCCCGGTGCTGCGGGTCGCGGGTTTCGACATCCCGTATCCGCCGCCGATGCTGGAGCGACACCACCTGCCCGGCGTGGACCGGATCCTGGACACCGTGGGCCGCCTCCAGTGGGAGTCGGACTGGACCGAGGGGAGCGGTGACTGATGGCCGTGGTCCGTGAGTTCACCCTGCCCGACCTCGGCGAAGGCCTCACCGAGGCGACGGTCGTGCGGTGGCTGGTCGAGGTCGGCGAGGTGGTCGCCGTGGACCAGCCGGTGGTCGAGGTGGAGACCGCCAAGGCGCTGGTGGACGTGCCGTGTCCGTACGGAGGCGTGGTCACCGCGCGGTTCGGCGACGAAGGCGCGGAACTGCCCGTCGGATCGCCGCTGCTGACGGTGGCGGTCGGTGCCACCGCACCGGCGGAGCAGGGAGCAGGAGGTGACCGGGCGCCCGCGGAGGGGATGGGCGACGCGGACGCCGGGGCCCGTGCGGCAGCGCCGGACGCACCGTCCCGCGAGGGGGGCGGCGCGGAGACGGGCGGCGCGGCCGAGGGGTCGGGGAACGTGCTCGTCGGGTACGGCACGAGCGCCGCGGCCGCGCGTCGGCGCCGGGTGCGCCCGGCGGGGAAGGCGGAGGCTGCGGAGCGTTCCTCCGAGGTGGCTGAGGAGGGGGTGGACGCAGGGCCTGGGGGTGGTAGGCCTCGCGCCGGGGTGACCGGGGGTGGGGAGTCCCGCGCCGGGGTGCCCGGGTCCGGGTCGTCTTCCGGTGGGCCAGAGGCCGGCGTGGCGAGTGGGCAAGGGCGTGGGGTGGAGGGGCCGGTGCCGGTCATTTCTCCGTTGGTGCGGCGACTGGCGCGGGAACACGGCCTGGACCTGCGGGAGATACGGGGGTCGGGCCCGGAGGGGCTGATCCTGCGTACGGATGTGGAGCGGGCGGTACGCGCCCGGAGCGCGGCGGGAGCGGGCGCCGGGGCCGCGGCGGAGGCCGGCATGGCGACGGCGGGGCCGGGGCATGCGTCCGGCCTGCTCGTCGGGGCGCCGGGGGCCGCTGAGGTGGTGGGGGCGTCCGGTGCCTCCAGTACGGGTGGTGCCTCCGGTACGGCCGGTGTGGAGAGCGGATTCGTGGCGTACGGCGGGCTTCCCCGGGAGGCCGAGCGGATACCGCTGCGGGGTATGCGCGGGGCCGCGGCCGAGAAGTTCCGGCGCAGCCGGCAGGAGATCCCCGACGCGACGTGCTGGGTGGACGCCGACGCGACGGAACTGCTCACCGCCCGGCGGGAGATGAACGCGGCCGACGGCGCGAAGGTCTCGCTGCTCGCACTGCTGGCGCGTATCTGTACGGCGGCGCTCGCCCGGTTCCCGCAGCTCAACGCGACCGTCGACACGGCGGCCAACGAGGTCGTGCGGCTGCCCGCCGTACACCTGGGCTTCGCGGCGCAGACCGAGCGCGGGCTGGTGGTGCCGGTCGTACGGGACGCGCACCGCCGCACCGCCGAGGGGCTGACCGCCGAGATGGCCCGGCTCACCGAGGCCGCGCGGGCCGGTTCGCTGAGCCTCGCCGAGCTGACGCACGGGACCTTCACCCTGAACAACTACGGCGTCTTCGGTGTCGACGGCTCCACGCCGATCATCAACCATCCCGAAGCGGCCATGCTGGGAGTGGGCCGAATAACGGCGAAGCCGTGGGTGCACGAGGGAGAGTTGGCCGTACGCCAGGTCGTACAGCTGTCGCTCACCTTCGACCACCGGGTGTGCGACGGCGGGGTCGCGGGCGGGTTCCTGCGGTTCGTGGCGGACTGTGTGGAGCGGCCGGCGGTGTTGTTGCGCACGGTGTGAGCGGGCCCGGTCGGTGATCGGTGCGGTGACGGCGGTGGTGCGCGGTGGTGATCGGTGCGGTCCCGGCGATACTCGTGGAGTGACCGACCAGCAGCCCGCTCAGGACCGGGGCCCGCGTGCGGACGACAGCGCGGAGCGCGATCCCGCACGGTCCGATCCGGCCCGGCCCGATCCGGCCCGGACCGAGCCCTCACGGTCCGATCCGGCCCGGACCGAGCCCTCACGGCCCGATCGCGTCCCAGGTGATCGCACCCGGTCCGATCGTCCCCGGGGCGATCACACCGTGGTCGGTTCCGCGTCGGCCGGTTCCGTCGTGCCGGGTCCCGTTGCGCACGGCGCTGCCGCGTCCCTTCCCGGCGGCACCGGTACGGCGTACGACGTCGTCGTGCCGGCCGGGGGTGCCGCGCGGCGGCTCGGCGGGGTGGACAAGCCGGGGCTGTCCGTCGGGGGGCGCTCGCTCCTGGACCGGGTGCTCGATGCTTGTCCGGACGCGGTGACCGCCGTGGTCGTCGGTCCGCCGCGGCCCACCGTGCGGCCGGTCGTCCAGGCCCGTGAGGACCCGCCCGGCGGCGGCCCGCTCGCCGCGCTGGAAGCGGGACTGCGGCACACCACCGCCCCGGTCGTCCTCGTCCTCTCCGCCGACCTGCCGTTCCTGACGGGCGCGACGGTACGGGCCCTGCTCGCGGGGGCCGCGGGGGCCGACGGCGCGCTGCTGCGGGACGCGGAGGGCAAGGACCAGCCGCTGGTCGCCGCGTACCGGGCCGAGCCGCTGCGGCATGCGCTGGACGCCGTACGGGCCGAACGCGGCACGCTCGCCGGGCTGCCGTTGCGTGCCCTGCTGACGCGGCTGTCACTGCGCCGGGTGCCCGACCCGACGGCCACCGCCTCCTTCGACTGCGACACCTGGGAGGACATCGAAGCGGCACGCGCCCGTATCAGGGAGCATGGAACCGTGTTGGACGAATGGATCACCGCAGCCAAAGCCGAACTGGGCATCGAACTCGATGTGGACACGGCGGCCCTCCTCGACCTCGCGCGCGACGCGGCGCACGGTGTGGCGCGGCCGGCGGCGCCGCTGACCACCTTCCTGGTCGGTTACGCCGCCGCCCAGCAGGGCCGGGACGTGTCCGCGCTGGCCGACAAGGTGGCCGCGCTGGCCAACCGCTGGGCCGCGGAGGCCGCCGAGAACGCCGACGCCACGCCGGAGGCCGCGCCCGAGGCCAAGCCGAAAGCGAAGCCGGCGGAATGACGGACGGGGAGTTCGACGACGCGTTGGCGCTGGCCAACGGCGGTTCCATCGTGCCGCCGCGGCCCGACGCACACCGGGCCCCGGGTCGCCGCACCGACGACCACCGTGCCCGGGGCCTCGGTGACGGGCACACGTCGGCCGTGGGCGGCGACGGGCACACACCGGTACCGGGCGGAGACGGCCATGCGCCCGCACCAGGCGGCGACCGCTCGGGGCCGTATCCCGGCCATGACGCCACACCGGCCCCCGACGGCGGTTCCGTACGGGCCCATGGCAGCAACGGCCCCGCACCCGCTCCCGGGCACGACGGCTCCGCGGCACTCCCCGGTGAGGGGCATGCCTTGGACTCCGGCCCAGGTGAGGGGCACGTCTCGGCCTCCGGCCCCGGTGAGAGGCACGCCTCGGCCGCCGACGCTCACACGCCGGTCTTCGGAGACCCTCACACGCCGGTCTTCGCCGACCGTCACGAGCCGGCCTTCGACGACGGTTACGCGTGGATCTTCGACGACCGGGAGCCGATCCGCTCCACCGGCCGGTCCGGTAAGGCGCCGACGGCCGGTACGGGCCTGGACGCCGACTCCCGCCTCGGGCCTTACACCCCGTGGGACGCCGCCCCGACCCCGGCGCAGGCGCCGGACGAGCCGTCGTCCGCAACCGGCGGCCCCGCCGAACCCCGTCCCCCACACCCCTCCCACACGCCACCCCCACCCCACACACCACCCCCACCCCACACACCACCCCCGCCACGCCCCGCCGGAGCCGCGGCCGGCAACGAGCCGCCGCCCCGGCCATCGTCCACACCCCCGCCCGGCCCGCTGCCCGCACCGGCGTCCACATCACCGCCCTCCATGACGGACACCCCCGGCCCCGCCCGCCACCCCCAGGGCCCGCACCACCACGGCCGCCGCACCCAGCACGACCGTCCCGCGCCCACCCCGTGGCGTACGGCCCGCGGGCTCGCCGCGCGTGCTCCGCGGGGCCCGCTGCCGCCGGTCGCCTGCCCGCTCGGCGGCGCGGCCCTCGGGCGTACCCTCGCCGAGCCGCTGACCGCGCTCACCGACCTGCCGTCCTTCGACACCTCCGCGATGGACGGCTGGGCGGTGGCCGGGCCCGGCCCCTGGCACCTCGCCGCCCGCACCGGTCCGGACGGCCACGAGCACGGCATCCTGGCCGGTCACGAGCCGTCCGGTGCCGTCGCCGACGGCGACGCGGTGCCGATCGCCACCGGCGCCCGCATCCCGCCCGGTGCCACGGCCGTGCTGCGCAGTGAACACGGCGAGGTACGGCGGCGGCCGGACGGCGGCGCGCAGTTGTACGCGCCCGCTCCCGTGCCGCCCGGCCAGGACATCCGGCCGCGCGGCCAGGAGTGCCGCCGCGGCGAACAACTCCTGCCCGCGGGCGCCGTGGTGACGCCGGCCGTGCTCGGTCTGGCCGCGGCGGCCGGGTACGACGAGCTGGTCGCGTACGCCCGGCCGCGGGTGGAAGTCCTCGTCCTTGGAGACGAGTTGCTGCACGCCGGGCTGCCCGCCGAGGGCCGTATCCGGGATGCGCTCGGCCCGATGATCGCGCCCTGGCTGCGCGCGCTGGGCGCGGACGCCGGGGCGCCCCGGCACCTCGGCGACGATGCCGACGCGCTGTACGACGCCCTCGCGTCCTCGACCGCCGACCTGGTGATCACCACGGGCGGTACGGCGTCCGGGCCCGTCGACCATGTGCATCCCACGTTGCGCAGGATGGGGGCGGAGGTGCTGGTGGACGGCGTGGCGGTACGCCCCGGGCACCCCATGCTCCTCGCCCGTCTCACCCCCGCCCGGCTCCTCGTCGGGCTGCCCGGCAACCCGCTCGCCGCCGTGTCGGGGCTGCTGACCCTGGCGGAGCCGGTGCTGCGCACGCTCGCCGCGCGCCGCCGGTTCCCCGCCTACCGGGCGCCGCTGACCGCCGCCGTGTCGGGGCACCCGCACGACACGCGGCTCGTCCCGGTCGCCTTCCGGGAGGGGGCGGCCGATGACGGGGACGGCGGCGCGGTCGTACCGCTGCGCTTCAGCGGCCCCGCCATGCTGCGCGGCATCGCGGCGGCCGACGCGATGGCCGTCGTACCGCCCGGCGGCGCGGCGCGCGGCGTCGACGTCGAACTCCTCGACCTGCCCTGGACCGGCGACGGTGCGGCGGACGCGGTGGCGGACTGGACGGCCGGCGTACCGGACGACTCCGGCCCAGGCCCCCACGCCGACCCCGCCCCCGCTCCGGCCGCCCCCACCACCCCGTCCCCCTGCTCGAACGTTTCCCCCACCGACCTGACCGGCGGAGGCGCCGAGTGAAGCTGCCCACCCACGACGCCGCGGCCCGTGAGGTCCCGGAGGACTTCAGCCACCGCGTCGTGCTGCCCCGCCGCGCCCCCGTCGCCCCGCTGCGCCAGGTCGTGCGCCGGCTGATGATGGCCCTGCTGGTGCTCGTCGCGACGGTGGCCATCGTCTGGATCGACCGCGACGAGTACCACGACAACGCCAACGGCTCCGTCGACTTCCTCGACTGCGTCTACTACGCCACCGTCACGCTCTCCACCACCGGTTACGGCGACATCGTCCCGTACGGGGACGGCGCGCGGCTGCTCAACATCCTGCTCATCACGCCCCTCCGGGTCCTCTTCCTGATCATCCTGGTCGGCACCACTCTCGAAGTCCTCACCGAGCGCACCCGCGAGCAGTGGCAACTGAACCGCTGGAGAAACGCCTTGCGCGACCACACCGTCATCGTCGGCTTCGGTACCAAGGGCCGGTCCGCGGCCCAGACCCTGCGCGCGACGGGCCTGACCCGCGACCGCATCGTCATCGTCGACCCCAGCCCCAAGGTCATCGACACGGCGGTGGCCGAGGGCTTCGCGGGCGTGGTCGGGGACGCGACGCGCAGCGACGTCCTCGTACGGGCCGAGATCCAGCGCGCCCGCCAGGTCGTCATCGCCACCCAGCGCGACGACACCGCCGTCCTCGTCTCGCTCACCGCCCGCCAGCTCAACAAGAAGGCCAACATCGTCGCGGCCGTACGGGAGGAGGAGAACGCGCCGCTGCTGCGCCAGTCCGGCGCGGACATGGTCATCACCTCGGCCAGCGCCGCGGGCCGCCTGCTGGGCCTGTCGGTGCACAGCCCCAGCGCCGGTACGGTCCTGGAGGACCTGATCCAGCAGGGCAGCGGCCTGGACCTGATCGAGCGCCCGGTGGTGAAGGCCGAGGTCGGCAAGTCGGTACGGGAGACCGACGACCTGATCGTCTCGGTGCTGCGCGGCCACCGGCTGCTCGGGTACGACGATCCGGCGGCCAGCCCGTTGCAGGCCGCCGACCGGGTGATCACCATCGTGCGGGCGGCGCCCCCGGAGGAGCCGGACGGACCGGCCAGGCCCGGCACGAAGCCGATGATCCCCGGCACGGGGGTCTCCCCGATGGCACCCGCCCGCCGGGACGACTAGGTCGTGTCTTTTGGATCAGCCGGGTCCAGGACGATCCGAAAGACACGGCCTAGCGCGCGGAGACGGCCCGGCCACCACCGTTCGCGGGCGTTCACGGGCGTGCGGAGGCGGCCCGGCCCCCACCTCCGTACGCCGCGCCCCGGGGGCGAGTAGCCTCGCGGCCATGCGTGCGATCACCATTCCCGAACCCGGCGGCCCCGACGCCCTCGTATGGGCCGAGGTGCCCGATCCGCAACCGTCCGAAGGGGAGGTCCTGGTCGAGGTGGCGGCCACCGCCGTGAACCGTGCCGACCTCCTCCAGCGCCAGGGCTTCTACGACCCGCCGCCCGGCGCGCCCCCGTACCCCGGCCTGGAGTGCGCCGGCCGGATCAAGGCCCTCGGCCCGGGGGTCAGCGGCTGGTCGGTCGGCGACGAGGTGTGCGCGCTGCTCGCGGGCGGCGGGTACGCGGAGCAGGTCGTCGTCCCCGCGGGCCAGCTGCTGCCGGTGCCGAAGGGCCTCGACGCGGCCGCCGCCGCGGCGCTGCCCGAGGTGACGTGCACCGTCTGGTCGAACGTCTTCATGATCGCGCACCTGCGGCCCGGTGAGACGCTGCTCGTGCACGGCGGCTCCAGCGGCATCGGCACGATGGCGATCCAGCTGGCCAAGGCGGTCGGCGCGCGGGTCGCGGTCACCGCGGGCAGCGCCGACAAGCTGGCGCGCTGCGCCGAACTGGGCGCCGACATCCTGATCAACTACCGGGAGCAGGACTTCGTGGAGGAGGTGCGCAAGGCCACCGACGGCAAGGGCGCGGACGTCATCCTGGACATCATGGGGGCCAAGTACCTCGACCCGAACGTCAAGGCGCTGGCCGTCAACGGGCGGCTCGCGATCATCGGCCTCCAGGGCGGCGCCAAGGGCGAGTTGAACCTCGGCGCGCTGCTCACCAAGCGGGGCGCGGTCACCGCGACGTCGCTGCGCGGCCGTCCGCTGGCCGAGAAGGCGGCGATCGTCGCGGCGGTACGGGAACACGTCTGGCCGCTGATCGAGAACGGCCGGGTCCGGCCGATCGTGGACCGTACGCTGCCGATGCGGGAGGCGCCCGAGGCTCACCGGATCGTGGACGCCAGCAGCCACGTGGGCAAGGTCGTGCTGTCGGTCTGACCCCGGCTCGTGGGGGCGCGGCGCGGTGGTGCCACCACCCGGGACACCACCGCGCGCCGCCCGCCACCAACCGGACGCGCCGCTCCGTCACCGCACCGACAGGCCGGTCCGCCACCGTCCGTGTGCAGGCCCCACACCCCCGCTCCGCCCGAGATGCCGGGCCCCTCCCCTCGTGTGAGGCTGAGGAGATCAGGGCGACCACTCCGCAGGTACGGGAGGTCATGAGCGTGGCATCGGAACGCGTGACCCCGGAATGTGCGGCCTCGGAACGTGTGCCCCCGGAATCCGTCACTCCGGCCTCTGTGCTCCCGCCGTCCGCGACCACGGCAGCGGACCGGCAGCGCCGCCCCCGCTTCTCCCGGCCCCGGCCGCGCATCGTGGCCTGCCTGCTGCTGGCCACCGCCCTGCTGCCCCTCCCGTCCGCCACAGCGGCCTTGGCCACCCCGCTCGAGGGCGTCCTGAAGGGCAGCACCGCGGGTCGGGCCCGTACGTACCCGGACGGCTACCGGGCGGCCAACCGCCCGGACGGCAACCAGCCCCCCGCCCGCCCGGACGGTCGCAACCGCCCGGACGACCCCGACCGCCGGGAGCCGCCGGGCCACAGCCAAGCTCCCGGCTCCCCGGCCGGCACCGCCCCCGCCCCCGCCGACGCCTCTCCCATCGACCCCCTCGACGTCCTGGGCCGGCTCATCCCGATCGGTCCCGTGCTCCCGTCCTCCTCCGCCGGCGATCACGCCCACCCGGCCCGCCCGCCGGCGCCCGGCCGTACCGCCCCGCACGACTCCTCGGCCGGTGCGGGTCCGCAGAACGGCGACGCGTCCCGGCCCCCGTCCCCCGCGGCGTCTCCCGAGCGCCCTGGGACGGCCTCTCCCGCTCCCGCGCCGTCCCGCCGGGGTGATCTGGCCGGGCGGCTCGCCAACCGGCCCTACGTGCCGCTGCCGCCCCTCCAGGCGCCTGCCTCGTCGGCGGCCCCGGCCCGGCCGCACGGCCCCTCCCGTTACGCGCCCGGCGCGGTGCCCGGCGCCGCCTCCGCCACGACGCGCACCCCGCACACCGCGGCCGACCAGGGCAACGGTGTCCACCGGGTGCTGCCGCTGGGCGCGGGCATGGCCCTGACCGGTCTCGGGCTGGGCTTCATCGCCTTGCGGCTGAGACGCTCCTGAACCGGTCCGCCGTCCCGTCCGCACCCCCGCGCCGAGGCCCCCGCAAAGCTCACCCCAAAGCTCATGCCCCTCCGGAGGTTGGATCACCTTTCTCCCAGGGCACAACCGTTCCTAGTCAGCTGTACGAGAGAATGGCGGCATGGATATGCCGATGAACGAACGGTCGCAGGAGAGCCCGCACGTCCTGGTTGTCGGCCCGGACGGGATGGCTCTCGGCAGCGCCGGCTCCGGTGGCGGGGACGGCGACGACGAGTCCCGCGAGGTTCCCGTGACGGACATGGTGGAACAGCCCGCGAAGGTCATGCGCATCGGCAGCATGATCAAGCAGCTTCTCGAAGAGGTGAAGGCCGCGCCGCTGGACGAGGCGAGCCGGGTCCGCCTGAAGGAGATCCACTCCAGCTCGGTCAAGGAGCTGGAGGACGGCCTGGCGCCCGAGCTGGTCGAGGAGCTGGAGCGGCTGTCGCTGCCGTTCACCGACGACTCGGTGCCCACGGACGCGGAACTGCGCATTGCCCAGGCCCAGTTGGTCGGCTGGCTGGAGGGGCTCTTCCACGGCATCCAGACCGCGCTGTTCGCCCAGCAGATGGCGGCCCGCGCCCAGTTGGAGCAGATGCGCCGCGCGCTGCCGCCCGGCGCGGTGCCGGCCGATGACCTGGACCAGGCCAAGCCCGGCCAGGGCGGCGCCCGCTCCGGTCCGTACCTTTAACCGACCCACCACCTGCCGCACCCGCCACCACAAGAGGGCCCGCCGCGCACCCCGCGCGCCGGGCCCCTCTTCATGTCTTCATGCCGCGCCCGGCCGCGGCACGGCCACCGGAGCGCCGGTCCTACGAACGGCCACCGGAGCGCCGGTCCTACGAACTGCGCCCCGTCGACACGGTCAGGTGAATCTTCTCGCCCGACTTCGGGTCCCACAGGGAGATCGGCGACTGGCTGACGACGGTGTTCTTGCCGTAGAGGGAGCTGCTGCGCTCGGAGACGTCGTACGCCCAGCCCGCCGCGTCCATGCACTTCTTCACCGAGTCCAGGTTCTTGCCGTAGAAGGACGGCAGGAAGATCTTGCCCTTCTGGCTGTAGCTCTGGACCGGGTCGGTGCACCGGGTGGTCGAGATCGTGGCCGTCCGGTCCTCGGGCTTGACCGAGTCCGTGGGCGACGGCGAGTAGGAGTACGCGCGGGTGGGACGCGGGTTCGGGCTGTCGCCGCCGCTCAGGCCGATGCCGATGGCGATCGCGGTGACCACGACCACGCCGACCACGGCGGAGACCACGACCACCGGGGTGTTGCTCTTTCCGGAGCGGTTGCCGCCGGGCCCCGGGCCGACCGGCGCGGGCCCGGGTGCGGGCGTGGCCGGGCCCGCGTACGGCGGCGGCGTCTGGAAGCTGTTGCTGAACGGGGCCGGGCCCTGCGCGGGGATCGGCGCCGGCGGCTGGTAGGCGTTGACCGGCGGCGGAGTGGCCGGTGCCGTGGGCCCGAAGCCCGGCCCGCCGGTCGCCGCCGGGCCGGGGCCCAGCTGCGGGCCTGCCTGGGGCGCGGCCTGCGTCGGCTGGTACGGCGTCTGCACGTTCGGCGGCGCCGGGGTCTGCGGGCCCGCGGCGTTCGCGGAGGCGGCCGGGAAGACCGCGGAGGACACCGAGGAACCGCTGGTGCGGGCGCGCGGGCCCTCGCTGATGATGAGCGGCGTCGCGCCGGGCTGGCCCGACCCGGCGACGCGCAGGCACTCGTCGCGCATCGCCTCGGCGGTGGGGAACCGCTCGTTGGGGTTCTTCTTCAGCGCGCGGGCGACCAGCGCGTCCACGGCGGGCGGCAGCGACCGGTTGATGCCGGAGGGGACCGGCGGCTCCTCCTGGACGTGCGCGTACGCGATGGCCAGCGGCGAGTCCGCGTCGAAGGGCAGCTGCCCGGTCAGCAGCTCGAAGAGCATGATGCCGACCGAGTACAGGTCCGAGCGGGCGTCCACGCCGCGGCCCAGCGCCTGCTCGGGGGAGAGGTACTGCGGGGTGCCGACGACCATGCCGGTCTGCGTCATCGAGGTGACGCCGGACTGCATGGCGCGGGCGATGCCGAAGTCCATGACCTTGACCACGCCGCGCTTGTTCAGCATGACGTTGCCGGGCTTGATGTCCCGGTGGACCAGGCCCATTTCGTGGCTGACCTCCAGGGCGGCCAGCACATCGGCGGTGATCTTCAGCGCCTTCTCGGTGGGCATCGCGCCGTGCCGGGCGATGTCGCCGTCCAGGTCGGAGCGGAGCGGCTGGCCCGCCACGTACTCCATGACGATGTACGGCACCATGCCGCCGTCCAGCTCGTCCTCGCCGGAGTCGAACACCGAGACGATGTTGGTGTGCGTGAGCTTGGCCACGGACTGGGCCTCGCGCCGGAAGCGCTCGCGGAACGCCTGCTCGCGGCCCAGCTCGGTGTGCAGGGTCTTGATCGCGACCTCGCGGTCCAGGACGCTGTCGTAGGCGAGGTGCACGGACGCCATGCCGCCGGCGCCCAGAAGATCACGGAGCTGGTAGCGTCCACCGCCGACCGAACGGCCCTCGTATCGGCCCTGAGCGCCGTCCTGGCTCATGGTTCCGCTTCCCCCTTGGCGCGCTGTTCCTGCGCACGTGTTGCGGCGCGCCGCGCCTCGTGGCTGTTGCTGTGCCCGTCCGTGCGGCGCCGTGACGTGATGATGTGTACAGACCGTACTCAACGTCGTGGGGCCGCGGCTCGTGCGCCTGCGGACGTGCCGAGATCAGTATGGGTTGTGCAGCGATCGGTATCCGAATCGGAGCCCAGTCTGCCCCAGGGCCGGGACACGTCAAGCCGTGTGCCCGTTCCGTGACCAGATGCGCAAGATCCCATTACGGTCCCGAACCGGCCGGACCACCGATCGGCCCGTGATTACCCCGGGTTAACTTGCGACAATGGGGCCACAGAAGGTGTGATGACCGGTCCATCACGGGACCGGCGTGTGTCGCGGAGCCTGTAGCGTGCTCTAGCGAAGACCGAGACCTTACCGCTGTGATGCGGATCGATACGACGGCGAGGACCGATGGCACCGACGCAGAGCCCCCAGGGCCCGTCCGATCCTGATGCCACCGGCTCCCACTCTCCCGATGCGAATCTCTCCGATGCGCCGGAGATGTGGGGCAATGGCGGTTTGGTGGGCGACGGACGCTACCGGCTCACGCGCCGGCTCGGCCGCGGCGGCATGGCGGAGGTGTTCGCCGCCGAGGACGTGCGCCTCGGCCGCACCGTCGCCGTCAAGCTGCTGCGGGCCGACCTCGCGGAGGACCCGGTCTCCAAGGCCCGGTTCACCCGTGAGGCACAGTCCGTCGCGGGGCTGAACCACCACGCGGTGGTGGCGGTGTACGACTCCGGCGAGGACTACGTCGGCGGCAGCACGGTGCCGTACATCGTCATGGAGCTGGTCGAGGGCCGCACCATCCGCGACCTGCTGCTGAACGCCGACGCCCCGCCGCCGGACCAGGCGCTGATCATCGTCTCCGGGGTGCTGGAGGCGCTGGCCTACAGCCACCAGCACGGCATCGTGCACCGCGACATCAAGCCCGCGAACGTGATCATCACGCACGGCGGCGCGGTCAAGGTGATGGACTTCGGCATCGCCCGCGCGCTGCACGGCGCGCAGTCGACCATGACGCAGACCGGCATGGTCATGGGCACGCCGCAGTACCTCTCGCCCGAGCAGGCCCTCGGCAAGACCGTGGACACCCGCTCCGACCTGTACGCGACCGGCTGTCTGCTGTACGAACTGCTGGCGCTGCGCCCGCCGTTCACCGGCGAGACCCCGCTGTCGGTCGTCTACCAGCACGTCCAGGACATGCCGGTGCCGCCCTCGGAGGTCTCCTCCTCGGTGCCGCCGGAGCTGGACGGCCTGGTGATGCGCTCGCTCGCCAAGGACCCGGACGACCGCTTCCAGACCGCGGAGGAGATGCGCGGCCTGGTCCAGTACGCCCTCCAGATGCTGCACGAGCAGGGCGGCCACTCCGGTACGTGGAACACCGGCCCGGTCGCCGTGCACGACGGCGGGCACACCCCGGCCATGGGCTCGGTGGCCGCCACCACCGCCCTGCCGCACCCGGACCACGGGCAGACCACGGCGCAGCCGATACTGCCGCCCGGCATGCGGGACGGGGACGGCGGCTACGAGGGCGGGTCCCGGCCCGGCAAGGGCGGCCGCGGCAAGATCTGGCTGATCGCGGCGCTCGCGGTGATCGCCATCGCGGTCGGCGTGGCCATCGCGCTGCAGAGCGCGGGCGGCGACGGGAAGAAGGACCCGCAGCCGTCCAAGAGCCCGTCGGCCTCCCAGAGCAGCGAGAAGGAGAGCTCTGAGACGCCGTCCGGCGAGCCGTCGACCCCGTACACGCAGCCCGGCGGCACGGGCGGCGACTCGGGTTCGTGGAACCGTCCCTCGACGCGCCAGCCGACCACGCCGCACACGTCCGCGCCGCCCACCTCGCACCCGCCGACGTCCAAGCCCCCGACGTCCGCGCCGCCCACCAAGCCGTCCACCGGCGGTACGAACAACGGCGGTACGAACCAGGGCGGCACGTCGAGCGGCAACAACGGCGACGCCAACGGCGGCACGTCGAACGGCAACACGTCCACCGGCAACACGAACACGGGCACCAGCGCCGGCAACGCCGGCCCGGCCGGCACCGGCGCGATCGGCGACACGGACGGCTGACCGCCCCTGCCCCACAGCGACCCACCCCGACGGGCGGCCGGATCACCGGCCGCCCGTCGCGGCGTTCCGCGGCCTCCATGCCGCGCGGGCGCCGTCCGCGGCCCTCACTCCGTGAAGGCCGCCCGCACCGCCGCGTACTCCCGCGTCCACCACACCGCCAGCGCGGCGGCGGCCGGGAACTGCGGGTCGGCCCGCCGGTCGCCCAGCCGGTAGCGCCAGTCGAGCATCCAGAAGTCGTTGAGCCGCTCCCACCACACCCGGTGCACGGCGGCGGCCAGTTCCGCGGCGCCGGCGCCGGACGCGCCGCGGTAGGCGCCCGCGTAGGCCCGTACCTTCGGCAGGTCCAGGGTGCCCGCGGGCTGCACGAAGAAGATCGCGGCGGCCCGGACGGCCTCTTCCGCGCGGGGCTGCACGCCCAGCCGGTCCCAGTCGACGATGGCGGCCGGTTCGGCGCCCCGGTACAGCAGGTTGAGCGGGTGGAAGTCGCCGTGCACCCAGCCGGTGGCCGGCACCTGGGCCGCCGCGGGGCGCCGGTGGGCCTCCCGTTCCAGCAGGGCGCGGCGCTCCAGCAGCCGGTGCTCGGCCAGCTCGTCGAAGCTGCTGCGGGGGCGGGACCGGCGGGCGAGCGCGAGCAGTTCGTCGATCATCTCGAAGGTGCGCGCGGGGTCGGCCCCCGGGTGCTCGTCCGGGGGCCGGGACCCCGCCGGATCACGCGTTATGACCTGCTCCAGCGCGGTGTGCACCTGCCCCAGCAGGGTGCCCAGGCGGCGGGACTGGGGGCGGGTGAGCGCGGCGCCGTCGCGGTGCCGGCCCTCGACCCACGGGTGCAGCGCGTAGCAGCGCCCGCCGAGGACCGTGACCGTACGGCCGTCCGCGTCGGCGAGCGGCGGGGCGACGGGCAGGCCGAGGGCGCCCAGGCGGCGTGTGGCACGGTGCTGGCGGGCGATGGCGGCCTGGTCGCCGTCGAGGTGGTGCTTGAGGAAGTAGCGGCCGTGCGTGGTGGCGAGGCGGTAGCCGCGGTTGAGCAGGCCCTCGGCGACCGGCTCGCACGCCAACGGCTCCCCGGCGCCGTAACGGCGCAGCAGGGAGCCGAGGGTGTGTCCGTCGGGCGGGGCCGCCGTCCGGACATCGCATGAGCGCAACACGCGCCAGATGTTAGATCACCGGGTCACGCTGAGTGGGCGTATCGGAACACAGGGACATCGGAGAGGTGGTGAACCTTGACAAACTCCGGTTCTATGCGGAGGAAAACCGGGTCGAAGGGCTCCCCGTCGGCCAGCCGGGGGGTGCGGCCGAACAGCTCGTACTCGACCGGCGTCGGCACGATGGCGCGGGCGGTACCGGTGAACTGGACGGACCAGGTGTCGGCCGCACCGGAGTTGGCGTTGTCGGCCTCGTAGGCGACGACGTTGCCGTCCAGGGCGCGGTGGTAGCCGTAGCCGCGGTGCAGTCGCAGCAGGAGCCGGCCGTCGGCCACGACATGCCGCGTGACGGTGGTGAAGGGCAGTGCCCGCAGGCTGGCCGACACCCGTCCGTAGGGGGTGCGGCTCAGCAGCTCGATGGCGCGGTAGTCGTCGGTGGGCATGGCTACACCCTGCCGTGCCGGGGCGCGGGAAAGTAGAGACACCCGCCCTGCGGAAACGGGACGTTGGTCCTGAAAAGGGCGGGATTATGTCAGGTCGGGGGGTGTGATGCGGGGTCCGGGACGGTGCGGGGTGGCCGGATTCCTCACGGTGACCGAATTCCGGCCGAGGGCTTTCGCCCGGGACTTCCGGCCGGGGCGGGCGGTCGTTTCCACCCGGACGTGCCCCGCGCCTCAGTGCCGCTCCGCCTGCATCCGCGCCACGTACGCCGCCGCCTGCGACCGCCGTTCCATGCCCAGCTTCGACAGCAGGCTGGAGACGTAATTCTTGATCGTTTTCTCCGCGAGGTGCAGCCGCTCGCCGATCGCCCGGTTGGTCAGCCCCTCGCCGATCAGGTCGAGGATCTTGCGCTCCTGGTCGGTCAGGCTCGCCAGCCGTTCGTCGCCGCGGGTGGTGTTGCCGTCCCGCAGGCGCTCCAGTACGCGGGCGGTGGCCACCGGGTCCAGCAGCGACTTGCCGGCCGCCACGTCCCGTACGGCGGTCAGCAGCTCGTTGCCGCGGATCGCCTTGAGCACGTACCCCGAGGCACCCGCCATGATGGCATCGAACAGGGCTTCGTCGTCCGCGAAAGAGGTGAGCATCAGGCACTTGATGCCCTCGTCCTGGGAACGGATCTCGCGGCAGACCTCCACCCCGCTGCCGTCCGGCAGCCGGACGTCCAGTACGGCCACGTCGGGACGGGTCGCAGGGATCCTGACCAGGGCATCTGCGGCGGTTCCCGCCTCGCCGACCACCTCGATGTCCTGCTCCACGGAGAGCATTTCGTGGACGCCGCGCCGGACGACCTCATGGTCGTCCAGCAGGAATACCGTGATTTTTCCGTCTTCGCGCACCTGCTCAGTCTCACACACGAACTCTTCCCGTGCTCCTGGTCACCGATATAACGTGCCGTTGTCCCGGCGGGCTGCAACGCTGAGAACAGGGGATAGCCGACTGACCGGAACTTGCTCGGAAATCCAAGCAAAATACTTGGAACCCCAAGCAAAGTCGCAGGTCAGGCCCCCTTTCGCCTAGGCTCCGGAAATAGGGCACAACGCCCGCCTTCCGGCAGGCCGTGGCCGGGGCACCTTGTTCCACCCGGACCGGCCGTGCCGCACACACCCCGTGCGCCGAATCGGATACCGGGTGAGCCGCAATACGGCCGCCGGCGGACCCCGGGGGCCGGACAGACGGAGGAGCAGCACGTGACCGTGGAGAGCACTGCCGCGCGGAAGAACACCCGTGGTGGCGGGAAGCGCACCACCGCAAAAAAGGCGGCACCCGCCAACAAGGGGAAGGCGGCGGCCCCGGCCCCGGCCGAGGCCGAGCAGGACCAGCTCGTACAGCTGCTGACCCCGCAGGGTGAGCGGATCGAGCACTCTGAGTACGCGATCGACCTGTCGGCCGAAGAACTCCGCGGGCTGTACCGGGACATGGTCCTCACCCGGCGTTTCGACGCCGAGGCGACCACCCTCCAGCGCCAGGGCGAGCTGGGCCTGTGGGCCTCGCTGCTGGGCCAGGAAGCCGCGCAGATCGGCTCCGGGCGCGCGCTGCGCGACGACGACTACGTCTTCCCGACCTACCGGGAGCACGGGGTGGCCTGGTGCCGCGGTGTGGACCCGACGAACCTGCTGGGCATGTTCCGCGGCGTGAACAACGGCGGCTGGGACCCCAACAGCAACAATTTCCACCTGTACACGATCGTCATCGGCTCGCAGGCGCTGCACGCGACCGGTTACGCGATGGGGATCCAGAAGGACGGCGCCGACTCGGCGGTCATCGCCTACTTCGGTGACGGTGCCTCCAGCCAGGGCGACGTGGCCGAGTCCTTCACCTTCTCCGCGGTCTACAACGCGCCCGTGGTCTTCTTCTGCCAGAACAACCAGTGGGCGATCTCCGAGCCGACCGAGCGCCAGACCCGCGTCCCGCTCTACCAGCGCGCCCGCGGCTACGGCTTCCCCGGCGTCCGGGTCGACGGCAACGACGTGCTGGCCTGTCTGGCGGTGACCAGGGCGGCCCTGGAGCGGGCCCGGGCGGGCGAGGGCCCGACCCTGGTCGAGGCGTTCACGTACCGGATGGGCGCCCACACCACCTCCGACGACCCGTCGCGCTACCGCCGGGACGAGGAGCGCGAGGCGTGGGAGGCCAAGGACCCGATCCTGCGGCTGCGCACCTACCTGGTGAACGAGGGCTTCGCCGACCAGGCGTACCTGGACTCCGTCGAGGAGGAGAGCGAGGCGCTCGGCAAGCGGGTGCGCGAGGTGGTCCGCTCGATGCCGGACCCGGACAACATGGCGATCTTTGAGAACATCTACGCCGACGGGCATGCGCTCGTCGACGAGGAACGCGCACAATTCGCCGCGTACCAGGCGTCGTTCGTGGACGCGGAGGAGAACTGACCATGGCCGTCTTCGAGAAGATCACGCTGTCCAAGGCGATCAACGAGTCGCTGCGCGCCTCCATGGAGGCCGACCCCAAGGTCCTGGTCATGGGCGAGGACGTCGGCAAGCTCGGCGGCGTCTTCCGCGTCACCGACGGCCTCCAGAAGGACTTCGGCGAGGAGCGGGTCATCGACACCCCGCTCGCCGAGTCCGGCATCGTCGGCACCGCCATCGGCATGGCGCTGCGCGGCTACCGGCCCGTCGTGGAGATCCAGTTCGACGGGTTCGTCTTCCCCGCGTACGACCAGATCGTCACCCAGCTCGCCAAGATGCACGCCCGGGCGCTGGGCAAGGTCAAGGTGCCGGTCGTCATCCGCATCCCGTACGGCGGTGGCATCGGCGCGGTGGAGCACCACAGCGAGTCCCCCGAGGCCCTGTTCGCGCACGTCGCGGGCCTCAAGTGCGTCTCCCCCTCGAACGCCTCGGACGCGTACTGGATGATGCGCCAGGCCATCGAGAGCGACGACCCGGTCATCTACTTCGAGCCCAAGCGCCGCTACCACGACAAGGGCCGCCTGGACACCGAGGCGATCCCCGACCCGCTGCACAAGGCCCGGGTGGCACAGCCCGGTACGGACCTGACGCTGGCCGCGTACGGCCCGATGGTCAAGGTCTGCCTGGACGCGGCCAAGGTCGCGGCCGAGGAGGGCCGGTCGGTCGAGGTCCTGGACCTGCGCACGATCTCGCCCCTGGACTTCGACGCGGTCCAGGCCTCGGTGGAGAAGACCCGGCGGCTGGTGATCGTCCACGAGGCGCCGGTCTTCCTCGGCACCGGCGCGGAGATCGCCGCCCGCATCACGGAGCGGTGCTTCTACCACCTGGAGGCGCCGGTGCTGCGGGTCGGCGGCTTCCACTCGCCGTACCCGCCGTCCAGGCTGGAGGACGAATACCTGCCGGGTCTCGACCGGGTGCTCGACGCGGTCGACCGTGCGCTGGCGTACTGAAGGGCTTGAGGAGTAGTGACCATGACTGCAACCGAGCAGCGCTTCCGCGAGTTCAAGATGCCCGACGTGGGCGAGGGACTCACCGAGGCCGAGATCCTCAAGTGGTACGTCCAGCCGGGTGACACCGTCACCGACGGGCAGGTCATCTGCGAGGTGGAGACCGCCAAGGCCGCCGTGGAGCTGCCCTGCCCGTACGACGGCGTGGTGCACGCGGTGCACTTCGAGGAGGGCACCACCGTCGACGTGGGCACCTCGATCATCGCGGTGGACACCGACCCGGGCGCCGGGCCGGCCGAGGCGCCCGCCGCGGCGGCCGAGGCCCCGGCGGCGGCCGAGGAGGACGCCGAGCCGCAGGGCCGGCAGGCCGTCCTCGTCGGGTACGGTGCGGCACCCTCGTCCACCAAGCGCCGGGCGCGCAAGCCGCAGCCGGGCGTGCCCGCGCAGGAGCCGGCCGCCGCGGCGGTCCAGGCGGAGCTGAACGGGCACGCGGGGGCGGCGGCGCCCGCGGCCGAGGCCCCGGCCGCTCCGGCCGCCTCTGCCGCTCCCGCTCCGGCCGCGGGGCGGCCTCTGGCCAAGCCCCCGGTCCGCAAGCTGGCCAAGGACCTGGGCATCGACCTGGCGACGGTCACCCCGACCGGCCCGGACGGTGTGGTCACCCGCGAGGACGTGCACGCGGCGGCGTCCGCCGCCTCCGCGCCCGCCGCCGAGGCCCCGGCTGCCCAGCCGGCCGCCACCGCGGCCACCGCAGGCTCCGAGGCCGTCCGCGCCCGGGAGACCCGCATCCCCATCAAGGGCGTGCGCAAGGCCACCGCGCAGGCGATGGTCAACAGCGCCTTCACCGCGCCGCACGTCACGGAGTTCATCACCGTCGACGTGACGCGCACGATGAAGCTCGTCCAGGAGCTGAAGCAGGACCCCGACATGGCGGGCCTGCGGGTCAACCCGCTGCTGCTCGTCGCCAAGGCACTGCTGGTCGCGATCAAGCGCAACCCCGACGTCAACGCCGCCTGGGACGAGGAGAACCAGGAGATCGTCCGCAAGGACTACGTGAACCTGGGCATCGCGGCGGCCACCCCCCGCGGTCTGATCGTCCCGAACATCAAGGGCGCGGAGGCCAAGACGCTGCCGCAGCTGGCCGCCGCGCTCGGCGAGCTGGTCAGCACGGCCCGCGAGGGGAAGACCGCGCCCGGTGACATGGCGGGCGGCACCGTCACCATCACCAACGTGGGCGTCTTCGGCGTGGACACCGGCACCCCGATCCTCAATCCCGGGGAGTCGGCGATCCTCGCCTTCGGCGCGGTCAAGCTCCAGCCCTGGGTCCACAAGGGCAAGGTCAAGCCCCGCCAGGTCACGACGCTGGCGCTGTCCTTCGACCACCGCCTGGTCGACGGCGAGCTGGGCTCCAAGGTCCTCGCGGACGTCGCGGCGATCCTGGAGCACCCCAAGCGGCTGATCACCTGGGCGTAACCTCTCGGGCTCCGCATACGGGCGGGCCCGGGACGACCTCGTCGGTCGTCCCGGGCCCGCCCGGTGGCATGTCTGCGTCTTCTCTCAGCCCCGGATGATCTCCACGGCGCGGCTGAGGTGCCCCACGGGCCCGCCCGGCGCGTTGTGGTCGGCCTGTGCCGCGCCCCTCGTCAGCGCGATCCCGCCCCACAGCGTGGCCACGAGCAGCGCGACCATGACGGTGGTCCGAGCACGTCGGCCGGCGTTCGTCCTGGACTGCATGGTGGTCTCCCCTTGCGTACGGTTCGGAGCCTGCCCGGCCCCTCCCTTCCATTACGTCACGGGAAAACGCCGATGTCGTACGCGCCAGGTACCGACTCACGTCAGCCTTAAGTCGGACAGGCGGTCCTTCCTTCGGCAGAGATCACCGCCCGCGACGGGGCCGCCGGGCGGGGGCCGCCGGAAAAGGAGTTGCCCCCTCCGCCTCCGCTGCCTAGCGTCGGCCGGATGAGCAGCGCGACGATCATCCGCCCCTACCGTCCGGCGGACGAGCCGGCCGTCACCGACCTGTGGTCCCGTGCGGTCCAGCAGGCCCACCCCTTCATCGAGGGCGAGGGTACGGGTGAGCGCGCCCGCCAGCTCCGCGAGGTCTACCTCGTACAGGCGGACAACTGGGTCGCCGAGGACGAGGCCGAGGGCAAGGTCATCGGCCTCCTCGGCCTGCTCGGCCCCGAGGTCGGCGGCCTGTTCGTCGCCCCCGAGGCGCAGGGCCGGGGCATCGGCGCCCAACTCCTCGAACACGCCGCGTCGCTCCACGGCGCCCTCACCCTGGAAGCCTTCGAACGCAACACGGCAGCGCGCACCTTCTACGCCCACCTCGGCTTCACGGAGCGCGGGCGACGCACCGACGAGGCCACCGGCGAGACCCTGGTCGCCCTCGACCGCCCGGCGCCCCTCCGCTCCGTCGGCTGGCTGCACCTGCGAGACGGCCGCCTGCTCAGCGTCCGGACCCGCGGCAACGACACGTTCTACCTGCCCGGCGGCAAGTACGAACCGGGCGAGACCGCCGCCGAGGCCCTGTCCCGCGAACTCTCCGAGGAACTGGGCCTGACCATCCCGGCGGATGCTCTCCAGGAAGCCTTCACCATCCACGCCACCGCCCATGGCGCGAACGAGGGCCGCCGCCTCCACATGACCTGCTTCACGGGCGGCCCCCAGGCCATCACCCCCACCCCCGGCCGGGAGATCGCCGAATACGCCTGGTTCGACCGCCAGGAGGCACGCGAACGCTGCGCCCCGGCACACATGAAGGTCGTCAACCGCCTGATCGCCCAGGGACACATGGCCGCATAACGGCGGCCCGCAACTCCACCTCGGCCCACACGGTCTTACCGACGGTGCGGGGCTCGGTCCCCCACCGGTCGGCAAGCCCGCCCACGAGCACGAGCCCGTGCCCCGACGTGGAGACCACCCCGCGCCTCTTCCGCGGCACGCGCTCCCCTCGCGGATCACTCACCTCGACCCGCAGCATCGACGCGCTCATCACCAACCGCACCCGGAACAACCGCCCCCGCAGCGACCCGTGCAACAACGCGTTGGTCGCCAACTCCGAAACGATCAGCGCCACGTCCCCCGCCGCTTCCTCCCGCCCCCACTCCGCCACCAGCCGCGCCGCCCGCCGCCGGGCGAGGGAGACGCTGCGCGCGGTGGGCGTGTAGTCGAGCTGGTCTTCGTAGGTGAGTTGGGGAACGGGCATGGCTGATCGCCTCCGTCGGGGTGCCAACGTTCTGTTCACTCTGCGAGCGAGTGGACACAGACGGTAGTCTTGCGGTGCGCGACGCGGCAAGTCGTACGCGCAGAAATTTTTACTCCGAGTAGTCCGGGGCAACACGACAGTGAGGGGCGGGAGATGGCGGGTGATCGGCCCGAACGCGGCACCTCGGTTTCCACGGTGCTGGGCCGCAGACTGGGCGGCGAACTCCTCCGCATGCGCGAAAGCCGGGGCATGCGCCAGGCCCAAGCGGCGGAGGCGCTGACCGCCTCGGTCCCCAAGGTCGCGAAGATGGAACGCGGGCTGGTCCCGATGCGGGACCCGGACGTCCGTGCGCTGTGCCATCTGTACGAGACGGATGATGCCGATACGGTGGCAAGGCTGCTGGGGTTGGCGAAACTGGACCGGGAGCGGCGGAAGGCGAAGGGGTGGTGGAACGAATACCCCGCCCTTCGGGACATGGTCGAGTACGTGGCGCTGGAAGACGCTGCCAGCGGTGTGCGTACTTGGCAGCAGGCCACTGTGCCCGGCCTCCTGCAGACCGCCGACTACGCACGTGCCCTCGCGGTGGGGAACGGAGCGTGGAGCGACCTCACCGAGATCGAGTCGTTCGTCGACGCGCGGATGGCGAGGCAGGCCCGACTCGACGGGGAGAGCCCGCTCCACCTCTGGGCCACTGTCCACGAGGCGGCCCTGCGCCAACTCGTCGGCGGCCGCCACGTGATGCGCGCTCAACTCGGCTGGTTGCTGGAAAGGGTCGAGCAGCCGAACATCACGTTCCAGGTCCTGCCCTACTCGGCCGGCGCGCATCCAGGCGTGACCAATGCCTTCACGATGGTTTCCTTCGAAGGGCCTGGCGCTGTCGACGTGGTGCACATGGATACGACCTCGGCTACCGTCTGGCTGGAGAGCGAACCCGACGCCGTGCACCACCGGGCGATCTTCAACCGCATCACGCGCCTTGGACTCGCGCAGCGCAGCTCGACAGAATTGATCGCCAGTATCCGCAAGGAGATGTAGGTCGACGTGTCCGAATTCGTCTTCGTCAAGTCCAACTACAGCGGCGGGGCCCCTGGCCAGGAGTGCGTCGAGGTGGCGACCAACGTGCCCGCCGTCGTGGCCGTGCGCGACTCCAAGGATGCGTCGGGGCGCACCTTGCTGTTCGGGGACCGGGAGTGGCTGGCGTTCCGGGCCGCCGTGGTCGACGGGCGGATACGCGCGGCGTCCCTCACCGCGTAACAGAACTGGCGCTCCGGGCCTCGTTGTACACGTCGCGGATCTCGTCTATGGCAGTTGCTCCCTCTCGTACCGGAATGGACCGAGTATCGCGTCCGGGAACCGGGGACGGCATACCCCCCACGATCCTGGGCAGGCGCGCCCGGCACGGTTGAGTGTTGAGAGGAACGTGTGATGCAGAGCAAGTGGGTCAAGCGCCTGGCGGTTGCTGCCAGTGGGGCGGTGGCGGCGGGGGTGCTGCCGATCGCCGTGGCGAGTCCGGCGCAGGCGTGGTCGTGGGACTGCCAGAAGTACCTGCGGAGCAAGGGCTACAGCGTGCCCGCCGGTGGCGAGGCAGCCAAGGCGTGTTCGATCGCGGAGGACGGCAGCGGGTCGGCGACCTCGCTGGACATCTGCCGGACGCGGCTGGAGTCGCTGCACGTGAAGAACAAGCACGCGGTGCCTGCGTGCAAGAAGGGTGCTGCGAAGTAGAGGGCGGCTACGCAAGGGGCCCCGGCGATGTGCGTCGCCGGGTCCCCTTCCGTTAGGGCCTCAGGCGTCGGCGGCCAGCCCCACCGCATCGGCCAGGGTGCCCATTTCGAGGGTGAGGAGCGTGCCGGCGTCGTGGCCCATGCCCTGGAAGCTGCCCTGGACTTCGAGGCTGACGATGCCGTGCATGCGGGTCCAGGCGAGTACGGAGGTGGCGAGGGCGGGGACCGGGTCGGCGGCTGCCGGGGCGTAGGCGGCTGCCCACTCGGCGACCGAGGGGGTGGCCGCCGTCCAGGCACGTACCTCCTCGTACAGCGGCTCGGCGGCCGGCCACGGCCTGCCCTCGGCCAGGACCGCGAGGAACGGGCCCATGACCGCGCGGGCGCTGTCCGTGGTGTGCGCGGGCGCCTCGTACGCCGTGGCGGGGGTGCCCGCGAGGAGCAGATAGCGGTGCGGCTGGGCGAGGGCCCAGTCGCGGTACGCGTGGGCGAGGGCGAGCAGCCGGTCGCGGGGTGACCGGTCGGCGGCCCGGTGTGCCGCCGTACGGATGGCCTCGGCGGCGTCCTCGTAGCCGTCGCTGATCAGGGCGGTGAGCAGGTCGTCCCGGTTGCGGAAGTACTTGTAGAGGGCGGGGCCCGACATGCCGAGGGTCTTGGCGATGGCGTTGATGCTGAGTGCCTCGATGCCGCCGGCCGCGATCTGCGTCAGCGCGGCCTCCTTGACCTCCTGCTGGACCTGGGCGCGGTAACGCTGGCGCGGTGTCTGGGCGGCGTCGGCTGCGGTCGGCGGCATGGGGCGGCTCCATCCGGGGCGGAAGACGGGTTCTCCGGGAGGGCCAGGATATCGGCCGTAGATTTGGTTAGAGGCTATAGCTATAGTGATGGTCGCTAGCCGGTCGTGCCGGGGCTTCGTGCCCCGTGCCGTCGCGCTCCGCGTTGTCGCATTCCTTCGAAGACAGAGGTTCCGCATGTCTGCTGCCACGTCCTCCCGCCCGCTGCACGTCGTCCTCGGCACCGGCCCGGCCGGGACCACGCTGGCCGGGCTGCTGCTGCGGCAGGGGCACCGCGTACGGACCGTCGACCGCTCGGGACGGCAGCCGCTGCCCGGCGCGGAGGCCGTCACCGCCGACCTCGGATCGCCGGACGCGGCGCGGGAGGCGGTGGACGGGGCCGAGGTCGTCTACCACTGCGTCAACGTCGCCTACGAGCTCCAGGTCGAGGTGATGCCCACGCTCCAGAAGGTGATCGTGGACGCCGCCGCGGCGGTGGGAGCACGGCTGGTGGTGATGGACACCCTGTACCCGTACGGCCCGTCCGGCGGCGAGCCGCTGACCGAGGACTCCCCGTGGCGGGCCACTTCCCGCAAGGGCCGGATGCGGGCGCGGCTGGACGAGGCGTACCTGGCGGCCCACGACGCGGGTCGGCTGCCGGTGGTGCTGGCCCGCGCGGCCGACTTCTACGGACCGCGCGTCCTCAACTCGACGCTGGGCGCGGCGACTTTCCCGGCGGCCCTGACCGGCGGCACGGTCATGGCCCTCGGCAGCCTGGACCTGCCGCACAGCTTCACGTACATCGGTGACGTGGCCCGCGGTCTGGCCCGGCTCGGCCAGGAGCCGGACGCGTACGGGCGGGTCTGGCACCTGCCGACGGCCCCCGCGCCGACCGTGCGCGAGGTGCTCGCCCTCGTCCAGGAGCGCACCGGACTCCCGTTCACCACGGAGGTGCTGACGGAACCGCGCGCCTGGGGGCCGTTCGACGACGCCTTCATGGCGGAGTACGCCGAGCTGTTCTACCAGCACACCGAGGGGCAGATCATGGCCTCGGCCGCGTTCGAACAGCGCTTCGGCATGGCACCGATGCCCCTGCCCGCCGGAATCGGCGCTACCGCCGACTGGTACCGCGGGTGGCTCTCGGATCAGGCGGTGGGCACGGCCTGACGGGGGGCGCTCGCCGGGGAGCCGGGCCCTGGTAGGCGTCGAGAGCGCTACGAGGCGAATAGTGACGGTCCCCTGGCGCGGAATTCATAGGCAGGCCCTTTCGCTGCATGCGCCCATCCGCGGCCGGCCGGAAGCGGGGCTACCGAGTAATACGGATTACAAGGAATCGCGGCCGGGTGGCCGGAATGGCGGCTACTGCGATCTGTGTCGGCGGAATACTGCTCGGTACCGACAGCGCCCGCCGGTTGCGCGAAACGGCTGTACAAGGCCGCTGTACGCGCCCTTCCCGTAAGGGAGGCCGGCTCCGGCTGCGGGGGTGGGCCGCACCTCGCACACTGGGAACAATTGCCTCGTCGTGCGGGGGAATCCGGTGGCGGGGCGCTTCAAATCAGCAGGAGCGAAGGGGCTGATTTGGGATGCGAGTCGCGGTCATAGGGCAGGGATATGTGGGCTTGACCGGAGCGGTCGCCCTGGCTCATCAAGGTCATCACGTCACCGGGATCGAACAGGATCCGGAGCGGCTGCGCGTCCTGAACGCGGGCCGGGCGCCGGTCTTCGAGCCGGGACTGCCGGAACAGCTGACGGCCGCGCAGGCCACCGGGCGGCTCCGCTTCGCCCGCAGCGTCACCGGGACCCATCGGCGCACGCCGTTCGACATCGTCCTCGTCACCGTCGGGACGCCGCCCGCACCGGACGGCTCCGCCGACCTGTCGCAGGTGACCTCCGTACTGAACGAGGTCCTGCAACTGCTGCCCGCGCCCTGCGTGGTGCTGAAGTCCACCGTGCCGCCCGGCACCAGCGCCATGCTCGCCGAGACCTACCCCGGGCTGCGCGAACGCTTCGCGTACAACCCGGAGTTCCTCAACCAGGGCAGCGCGCTGGAGGACTGGGCGGTCCCGGCCCGGATCGTGGCGGGTGCCTGGTGCGAGGGCGGGCTGCGGGCGCTGCGCGAGCTGTACGCGGGGGTGGCCGCGCCGTGGGTCGAGACGACGCCCTCCGGCGCCGAGATGATCAAGTACGCGAGCAACGCCTTCCTCGCCACGAAGATCAGCTTCGCGAACGAGGTGGCCGGGATGTGCTGCGGCCCGGACATCGACATCGACCACGTGATGCAGGGCGTCGGCTTCGATCCCCGTATCGGCCACGCCTTCCTCCAGCCCGGACTCGGGTACGGCGACTCCTGCCTGCCCAAGGACACCAACGCACTGGCCCACTGGGCGAGCACCGCGGGCCTGGCGACCCCGCTGCTGCGCGCCACCATCGCCGTCAACGACGCCCAGTTCGGGCTGGCCATCCAGATGCTGCGCACCGAACTCGGCGACGGGCCCGCCGACGGCCTGGCCGACGCGGAGATCGCGGTGCTCGGCGTACGGTACGAGCCCTGGAGCGACGACCTGCGCGCGGCGCCCAGCCGGACGGTGGTCCCGGCGCTGCTCGGCCAGGGCGCGCGGGTGCGGGTGTGGGACCCGGGCACCGACACCGACGCCATCACCGGGCTGTTCCCCGGCGCGCGTGCGGCGGCCGGACTGACGGAAGCGGTCGAGGGCGCACACGCCGCCGTGGTGCTGACCGAGTGGCCGCAGGCCATCGAGGCGGACTGGCGGGAGCTGGCCGCCCTGCTCCAAGACCCGCGGCTGGTCATCGACGGGAAGAACTGCCTCAGCCCGGAGCAGATGAGCGACCTGCCCGTCCGCTACCGCAGCATCGGCACCCGGCTGCCCGCCTCGGTCGGCAGTGGGCGGTCCGCCCCGGCGGCCGGTGCCCGCACGGGGGAGGAGCCGGCCCCGGGAGCCGCCGTCCGCAGGCTCCCTCCGGAGCCGCCTCCCCCTCTCCCAGACCGGTGAATCTCGGGATGTAAGGGACCATTCGCCGCCGCCGCGGGTACGGACAGAGGGAACACAGCGGTCGGTCCCACGGCGAGGAGAGCGTTTCACGTGAAACAGCCACCCACGCTGGATGAGCCGCCCCCGGGAGGAGCGCCCCCGGAGGCGGCTCCTCCTGAACCGTCGGCGTGGGCCCCGATGCGCCGCCGGATGTTCCGGGCGCTGTGGCTGGCCCAGCTGGCGGCCAACATGGGCACCTGGATGCAGACGGTCGGCGCCCAGTGGCTGATGGGCGACCTGGGCGGCGGTCCGCTGGAGGTCGCCCTCGTCCAGACGGCCACCACCCTGCCGGTGTTCGCGCTGGTGGTGCCGGCCGGCGCGCTGGGCGACATCCTCGACCAGCGGCGGCTGCTCCTCGGCGGCCAGTTGCTGATGTTCCTCGGAGCGGCCGGCCTGGCCGCCGTCACCGGCGGCGGCCAGGCGACACCGACCCTGCTGCTTCTGCTCACCGCCCTGATGGGTGTGGGTGAGGCGTTCTGCATCTCCTCCTTCCAGTCCATCCAGCCCGAGCTGGTCAGCAAGGAGGAGATTCCCCAGGCGGCCCTCCTGAACAGCGCCAACGGCAATGTCGCGCGGGCCGCCGGGCCCGCCCTGGGCGGCCTGCTCATCTCCGCGGCCGGCCCCGCGGCCACCTTCGGGATCAACGCGCTGTCCTTCCTGGGCGTCATGGTCGTGCTCTACGCCTGGCGGCGGCCCGCCAGGCACCGGCCGCTGGGCTCGGAGCATGTACGCGGCGCGATCCGCGCGGGCGCCCGTTACGTCCGCCGGGCGCCGCTGTTCGGCGCCGTACTCGGCCGTTCCGGGCTCTTCATGCTCTTCGCCGGCGGGCTGTGGGCGCTGCTCCCGGCCATCGCGCGCGGCCCGCTGGGCATGAGCGCCGGCGGGTACGGACTGCTGCTGGGCTGTGTCGGGGTGGGCGCGGTGGCCGGTGCGCTCGCGCTGCCCGTGGTGCGGCCCCGTACGACGACGAACGGCCTGGTCACCGTCGCCATGGTGCTGTACGCGGCCACCATGGCGGTGATCGGGCTGGTGTCGTCGGCGATCGTCGCCGCGGTCGCGCTGATCATCTCGGGCCTGGCCTGGGTGGCCGTGCTGTCCACCCTCTCCGCCTCGGCGCAGATCCTGCTCCCCGTCTGGGCCCGCACCCGGGCGCTTGCCTACTACCAGCTGGTCTTCATGGGCGGCCAGGCGCTGGGCGGGGTGGGCTGGGGCCTGGTGGCCGACTCGTTCGGCGTGCAGAGCGCGTTCGTGATCGCGGGTATCGGACTGGCGCTGACGACGGTCGTGGGCATGCGGACGATGCCGATGCCCACCGGGCACATCGACATGGAGCACGTACAGCACTGGCCCGAACCGGAGAGCATGCAGACGCCGGGCCGGAACATCGGGCCCGTGCTGGTCACCGTGGAGTGGCAGGTGGAACGGGCCGACGCGGAGGCGTTCATCCAGGCGATGCGGCCGGTCGGGCAGGCCCGGCGGCGTACCGGCGCGACCATGTGGGGTCTGTACGAGGACATGGACGACCCGACGGTCTTCCTGGAGACGTTCACCGTCGTCTCCGAGCGGGAGCATCTGCGCCAGCATGTGGAGCGCGGCACCAAGGAGGACCAGGAGCTCGAAGCGCGGGCCCGCAGCCTGATCAAGCCGGGCAGCGCCCCGCGCGTACGCCACTTGATCTGGGCGTATGCGCTGGACCGCACCGAGGAGCTGTCGATCCACCAGCACTGAGCCACCGGCCGCGGCAACCCGGCTGGGCCGGGACGACCGGCCCGCGCCCCGCCGCGCCACTCGGCGCACGCAGCCCCGCCGCCCCCACACGCCATAGACCCGAACCCCCCACGCCCCCACCCCGCGCCCCCCTGCGCCCCGCCCCGCTTCCGTCCGCATCCTGGACCGCCCTGCCTGGCGCATACCTGTTGTATCTATGCTGTACGCATGCCATCAGTCGCCGCTCCCGTCACGTCTGCCCCGGACGCCGCACCCGTGCCGGACACCACCGGCCCCGCCCCCGCCAAGACCCCGCCCGCCGCCGAGCGCGTCTACGCGTACGTCAAGCAGGCCGTACTGGAACGGCGCTACGAGGGCGGCATGCTGCTCACCGAAGGCGAGCTGGCCGAGGCCGTCGGCGTGTCGCGCACGCCCGTACGGGAAGCGCTGCTGCGCCTGGAGGTCGAGGGGTTGATGAAGCTCTACCCGAAGAAGGGCGCCATGGTCCTGCCGGTCTCCGCACAGGAGATCGCGGACGTGGTGGAGACCCGCCTGCTGATCGAGGAGCACGCGGCGCGCAAGGCCGTGCCGGCCGCCCCCGCGCTCATCGCCGAGCTGGAGGAACAGCTCGCGAAGATGGAGGAGCTGGCCGCCGCGGGCGACCTCGCCGCGGTGTCCGTCGCCGACCGCTGCTTCCACGCGGCGATCGTGCGCAGCGCGGGCAACCAGATCCTGGACCGGCTGTACGAGCAGCTGCGCGACCGGCAGCTGCGGATGGGCGTCGCCGTGATGCACGCCAACCCTGACCGCATCGCGAAGAACATCACCGAGCACGGCGAGATCCTCCAGGCGCTGCGCGCCGGGGACGCGGCCGCGGCCGTGGACGCCGTGCACCGGCACGTCAGCTGGGTGCGGAACCTGGCGCAGGGAGACGTCCGATGAGCGGCGGACCGGGGGGCCGGGGCGCCCTGCTGCCCGGCGATCCGCCGGGCGGGCGCAAGGCCATGGCGGTCTGGGGTCTCGGCGTCGCCGTCTACTTCGTGGCGATCACCTACCGTACGAGCCTCGGCGTGGCCGGACTGGACGCGGCGGAACGTTTCCACATCAACGCCTCCGCGCTCTCCACCTTCTCCATCCTCCAACTGCTGGTCTACGCGGGCATGCAGATACCCGTCGGCCTGCTGGTCGACCGGCTCGGCACCAAGAAGGTGCTGATCCTGGGCGTCGTGCTGTACACCGCCGGCCAGTTCGGCTTCGCGCTGTCGCAGTCGTACGCCATGGCGCTGGGCTCGCGGGCGCTGCTCGGGTGCGGTGACGCGATGACGTTCATCAGCGTGCTGCGGCTGGGCGCGCGCTGGTTCCCGGCCCGCCGCGGACCGCTGATAGCCCAGATCGCCGCCCTCATCGGCATGGCGGGCAACCTCGTCTCCACGCTGGTCCTCGCCCGGCTGCTGCACACCTTCGGCTGGACCCCGACCTTCGCGGCCAGCGCGCTCGGCGGCATCGCCGTCCTCGTGCTGGTGCTGGCCTTCCTCAAGGACCACCCCGAGGGCTTCGAGCCCGCCCCGGCGCCCGCCGGCCACACCGGTGCCGCCTTCGTCCGCCGGCAGATAACCGACGCCTGGCGCGAGCCGGGCACCCGGCTGGGCATGTGGGTGCACTTCACCACCCAGTTCCCGGCGATGGTCTTCCTGCTGCTGTGGGGCCTGCCGTTCCTCGTGGAGGCACAGGGCCTGTCGCGCGGCGCGGCGGGCGAACTGCTCACCCTCGTCGTGCTGTCCAACATGGTCGTCGGCCTGGTCTACGGGCAGGTCATCGCCCGCCACCACGCCGCCCGTACGCCGCTGGCGCTCGGCACCGTCGCCGTCACCGCGCTGCTGTGGGCCGCCACCCTGGCCTGGCCGGGCGAGCACGCGCCGGTCTGGCTGCTGATCGTGCTCTGTACGGTGCTCGGCGCCTGCGGCCCCGCCTCCATGATCGGCTTCGACTTCGCCCGCCCGGCCAACCCGCCGGAGCGCCAGGGCACCGCCTCCGGCATCGTCAACATGGGCGGCTTCACGGCGTCGATGACGACGCTGCTGGCGATCGGTGTCCTGCTGGACGCGACCGGCGACGACTACCGCGCCGCGTTCGCCTCGGTCTTCGTCCTCCAGGCGCTCGGCGTCACGCAGATCCTGCGGCTGCGCGGGCAGGCGCACCGGCGGGAGCGGGAGCGGCTGGTCACCAGCCGGGTGGAGGCGGTGCACGTACCGGCGTGAGCGGGCCGGGCGGGGGTGTTCCCGGCCGTACGCGCAGCTGCGCCGCCCTGCCGGGCGGTGGCGGGGGCCAACCGCTACGGCGTGATCGCGAAGTGCGCGAGGACCGCCTCCGCCAGCGGCCGGTCGCCGTCGATCTTGACCTGTTCGGCGACGGCGGCGGGCCGCACCCGGCCGCAGGCCAGCCGGAAGAACGTCTCCCAGTCCATCGAGAGCGTCACCGCCGGGCCCAGCGAGACACTGGCGTCGATGGTCCCGTTGCCCTGCGCGTCCACCCGGACCGTCCGCATGAACTCCAGCGCGCCGCTCACGTCGAAGACGACGGCCGAATCGGCGGGCGCGCCCGCGCTCTTGGCGACCACCTTCGGCAGCGCGAGGAGCAGCAGGTCACGGGTGAGCTGCGCGCCGGGGGAGTCGAGGTTGCCGGGCACGTTCAGCGCGTGGCGCAGGTCCTGTTCGTGGACCCACACGTCGAACGCGCGCTGCCGCAGGATGTACGCCAGCGAGCGCTCCTCGCCGAGCGGGCTGCGCAGCACCGTCTCCGGGTCGCGGGTCTCGTTGCGCAGCGACCGCGCGCGGCGGATGACCATGTACTCCAGCTCGGCGGTCATCTCGGGGCCGGTGTGGTGGCGCCGGACGTCCACCTGGAGCTCCATCCGGCGGGCGAATTCGGTACGTACGTGGTAGAGGTCGCGCGGCAGCGTGTGGATGGGGCGCGGGTCCCCGAGCATCTCGCTCTCCAGGCCGATGATGTGCGACACGATGTCGCGCACGGACCACCCCGGTAGGTCCGTCGCCCGGTTCCACTCCCCTTCCACCAGGGGCGCGACCAGCTCGGATATCGCTTCGATGGAATGAGTCCAGGCGTCGATGGAGGGCTGCAGGCTGGGATGGACGGTCACGGGACCCCTCGGACGGTTCGTACGCGGGCTGCTGTCTGGGCAGTTAAGTTACGCTGCGCACGGGCACCCCGGCAGTGCTTTCGGGTGACCATCGTAGGTCGATTTTTGACGGCGGACCGGCTCGAATGCTTAGGCGGTGGTACTGTGCGCGCTTCACTGATCCAGATGCACGTGGACCTGGCGGAGCCGGCCAATGCCCGGCGGGAGCGGGCCGGTTCACTGGTCCGCGAACGCGCGACCAGCGATCTCGTCGTCCTTCCCGAGCTGTGGCCGGTCGGCGCCTTCGCGTTCGAGACGTTCGCCGACCAGGCCGAACCGTTCGAAGGCCCCACGTATCAGGCGATGTCGGAAGCCGCCCGCGATGCCGGGGTGTGGCTGCACGCCGGATCGTTCGTCGAGCGGGACACCGACGGCACCCTCTACAACACCTCGCTGGTCTTCTCCCCCGACGGGCGGCTCGCCGCCTCCTACCGGAAGATCCACCGCTTCGGCTTCGACAAGGGCGAAGCGGTGCTGATGGGCGCCGGCGACCGGGTGGTCACGGTGCCGCTCCCCGACACCACCCTGGGCCTGGCCACCTGCTACGACCTGCGGTTCCCGGAACTCTTCCGCCAGTTGGCGGATGCGGGCGCGCAGACGCTCGTCATCCCGGCCGGCTGGCCCGCCCGCCGCCGCGCGCACTGGTCGCTGCTGGCCCGCGCCCGCGCGGTGGAGAACCAGAGCTACGTGTTGGCCTGCGGCACCGCGGGCACGAACGGCGGTGTCGAACAGGCCGGCCACAGTGTCGTCGTCGACCCGTGGGGCGAGGTGCTGGCCGAGGCCGGACCGTACGAGGAAGTGCTGACCGTGGAGCTGGATCCGGCCAAGGTGAGCAAGACCCGCGCCGACTTCCCGGCCCTGCGCGACCGGGTTCTCGGCCTCGACGCCCCGTGACCGGTGGTGGAACCCGACGGCCCGTCAGCCCGCAGCTCTTGGCCTTCGGTCAGCCCTCCCCCCCGTTCCCGCTCCGCCAGCCGGATCACCCCCACCGCGACGGCGATGAGCAGCGAGGGATCGGCGTCCTCCCGCACCACCTGCACCGCGTAGGCGTCCCGTACGGACAGCCACCGGCGCGAGATGTCCGCCAGCAGTTCGCCGTCGTACTCGACGGCGAACTCGCGGTCCAGGATCTTGCCGCTGACATCCAGCTCGGTACCGTCCACCAGCTCCACGCGGTAGTGGTTGCGCAGCAGCGACAGCCGCTTGCGCCGGATGGTGGCCAGCGGCCGGTCGTCCCGCTCGATCGTCATGGTGTCGCGCAGGGCGAGCCACTTCTTGCGGATGGTCGCCAGGACCCGCCGCTCGGGGTCCTTCAGCTCGAAGGTCTCGCGCAGCCGCAGCGCCTTGCCGTCGACGAGGAAGGCGTGCCGCCCGTGCTCATCGTCGATCCAGTAATCGTCACCGATGCCGAAGATCCGGTCGTGTACGAAGAACTTCATGGCCGCCATGTTCCCGGCCGTGCCCCGGCACACGGCCCGCCCCGCCCGGGACACGCCGTCACCGGGCCCGTACAGCCAGGTGACCTTGGCCGTCCGGTGCGCGGGTCCTGCCCCGCCACGGACCGCCGCCCACGGACCATGACCCCATGGCAGAAGCGGTCACGAAACGTCGTTTCATCCCCGAAGCGGGCTGCGCCCGCTGCACCGACCTGGACGCGGCACGCCGTCGCGCGATGTCCGCCCGCGACCGCAGCGCCGAAACGGACGCCCGCGTCCTGATCAAGCACCACGTGAGCAAGGCGCACGGGACGGTGCTGGAGACGGGGTGGACGTGAGGAGGTGAGGCGGGAGGGCGACGTGAGGCGGGAGCGGGACGTGAGGTGGGGTGGGGCCGGCCGGCCCGCCCTGTCGGCTGCCTCACACGCCGTACTCCTGTGATCGCGTGTTCATGCCCAAGTGGCACCCTTGAACCATGAACGACGCCGCCCCCGCCCCGCACACCCCGCGCCGTGCCCGTGTCCGTGCCCCCGAGCTGATCGGCAAGGGCGGCTGGCTGAACACCGGAGGCACCGAGTACACCCTCGCCGACCTGCGGGGACGCATCGTCATCCTGGACTTCTGGACGTTCTGCTGCGTGAACTGCCTGCACGTCCTGGACGAGCTGCGGGAGCTGGAGGAGCGGCACCGGGACACCGTGGTGATCATCGGGGTGCACTCGCCGAAGTTCGTCCACGAGGCCGAGCACCAGGCCGTCGTGGACGCCGTGGAGCGGTACGGGGTCGAGCACCCGGTGCTGGACGACCCGGAGCTGGCCACCTGGAAGCAGTACGCGGTCCGGGCCTGGCCGACGCTCGTCGTCATCGACCCCGAGGGGTACGTCGTCGCCCAGCACGCCGGTGAGGGGCACGCGCACGCCATCGGGACGCTGGTGGCGGAGCTGGAGGCGGAGCACGCGGCGAAGGGGACGCTGCGGCGCGGTGACGGGCCGTACGTGCCGCCCGAGCCGGTCGCCACCGACCTGCGTTTCCCGGGCAAGGCGCTGCGGCTGCCCGGCGGCACCTTCC
Source organism: Streptomyces sp. NPDC018019 (assembly GCF_044327805.1). Taxonomy (NCBI): domain Bacteria; kingdom Bacillati; phylum Actinomycetota; class Actinomycetes; order Kitasatosporales; family Streptomycetaceae; genus Streptomyces; species Streptomyces sp. NPDC018019. Next base: position 460,890 of record NZ_JBIRGD010000003.1, read on the forward strand.
TGGTCTCCGACACCACCCGGCACCAGCTCGTGGAGCTGGCCGCGGACGGCGAGACCGTGCTGCGCCGGATCGGCAGCGGCGAGCGCGGCTTCGGCGCGGACACCTTCAGCGAGCCGCAGGGCCTGGCGCTGCTGCCGGACGGCAAGGTCGCCGTCGCCGACACGGTCAACCACGCCATCCGGACGTTCGACCCGGAGACCGGCGAGATCGCGACCGTCGCCGGGACCGGTCGGCAGTGGTGGCAGGGGTCCGCGACCTCCGGGCCCGCCCGCGAGGTGGACCTCTCCTCGCCGTGGGACGTGGCCTGGTGGCAGGACCGGCTGTGGATCGCGATGGCGGGCGTGCACCAGCTGTGGACGTACGACCCGGCCACCGGCACCGTCGAGGCGGCCGCCGGTACGACCAACGAGGGCCTGGTGGACGGGCCGGCCGCCGAGGCGTGGTTCGCGCAGCCGTCCGGCCTGGCGGCGGCCGGCGACCGGCTGTGGGTCGCGGACTCCGAGACCAGCGCGGTGCGCTGGCTGGACACCGATCTCGTCGTGCACACCGCGGTGGGCACCGGCCTCTTCGACTTCGGGCACCGCGACGGCGAGGCGTCCCAGGCGCTCCTCCAGCACCCGCTGGGCGTCACCGCGCTGCCCGACGGCTCGGTGGCGGTCTCGGACACCTACAACCACGCGCTGCGCCGCTACGACCCGGCGACCGGCGAGGTCAGCACGCTCGCGACCGATCTGCGCGAGCCGTCGGACGCGGTGCTCGTGGGCGACGGGGGCTCCGGCGACCCGGAGATCGTCGTGGTCGAGTCGGCGCGGCACCGGCTGACCCGGCTGCGGCTGCCCGAAGAGGCCGTACGCGTCGAGTCGGTCGCGCACCGCACCCAGCGCGCGGCCACCGAGGTCGGCCCCGGCAAGCTCCGCCTGGACGTGGTCTTCCAGGCGCCCGCGGGCCAGAAGCTGGACACCCGCTACGGCCCGTCCACCCGCCTGCTGGTCAGCTCGACCCCGCCCGGACTGCTGGCCTCCGGTGACGGCGCGGACACCGACCTCGGCCGCGACCTGGTCCTGGCGGACGGCGTGACGGAGGGGGTGCTGCACGTCTCCGCGATGGCGGCGTCCTGCGACGACGACCCGGCGATCGAGTACCCGGCCTGCCACGTGCACCAGCAGGACTGGGGCGTCCCGGTCCGGGTCGTCGAGGGCGGCACGGACCGGCTGGCGCTGGTGCTGGCGGGGCTGGACGAGGCGACCGCCGGGTGACGGAGACGGGCGCGGTCCCGAGGCCGCGCCGCGCCGTCACCCCTGGGGCTTCGTGTAGCTCTCCGCCCGGTTCAGCGAGCTCTGCCAATACGTGACCTGAGAGGCGCCCACCGCCACCGGCGCGTTGCGGAAGTCGACGCGCTGCGGCGGGCCCTTCGGGCTGCCGTTCACGTCACTGCCGCTGAATTCGACCGTTGCGTACGTCTTCTTGCCGCTGCCCTTCTGGGCGGCGGTGGCGGTCGGAATGCTCGCCCAGATCGTGCCCTTGGGCCGGACGGTCTCCACGTCCCCGCCCATCACATTGCTGCCCTTGAGCAGCGGCAGCGGGTCCTTGGCGCCGCCGAAGCGGATCAGCGGGTGGTTGTAGACCCGGCAGGAACGGGTGCTGCTGGTGTTCACCGCCTTGATCACGACATGGTCGTTCGGCGCGTGCGAATAAATCTCGAATCGGAACATGCCGGGCCCGCACGCCCGCGCATCGCGCGAACCGGCCACCGAACCCGCCCCCGCACCGGCCGCCGCGCCGCCTCCGATGATCTTTTTCTTCTTGTTGCTCTTGGACGTCTTCTTCGACGCCGTCTTCTTCGCGCTCTTGCTGCTCTTCGCATTTCCGGAGCAGCCGGTCAGGGCCAGCGACCCGGCCATCGCGACGGCCAGCGCCGCATACGCGGCGGGGCGGCGGGAGCGGCGTGCGGTCATGGAGTCCCCCAGTGATGTCACTGCGTTCAGTGGTGCGGATCGGGCGGTGCGTGCGTCGGTGTCATGGCACCGCCACCATAGCGAGTGGCAGCCGGGACGCCAGTGCCACCGGCGGTCGCTCCGTCGTCAGTGACCGGCGTTGTCGCTTTTCTTCGGATACGGAATCGGTCGGCGAAGAACCTGCCGATTGCATTGGTCATGCTGGGGGAAACCACAATTCCGGGGCGGGGCCGATTGCATTTCGCGTGCAGCGTGTTCGGTCCGCCCTCGGTGTGTCAGTCGTCGTAGCGCATGCGGTGTGTCTCCTCGACCACCGGGGCCGCCGGGCTCGGGGGCTGCATGCGGCGGCGCTTGAAGATGCTGACGTAGGCCGCGATGCCGATGATGCCGACGGCCATCAGGATCAGGCCGACGAGGTGCACGTTGACCCCGGCCATGTGCCAGTCCACCGCGAAGGTCAGGATGCCCCCCAGCGCGAGTAGACCGATGCACCATCCGATGCCCATGGTTCTGCCTCCGTACGCGATTGGATGTTCCGGGCCGGTCGTGGTGACCGGGTACCCGGAGCCCGGGGTGCCAATCGCCGGACGGAATACGCCGGTTGTCAGGGGCGGAGTGCGCTGGTCAGGTCGTGCTGCCAGTACGTGACGCGGGTGTCGTCGTCCACGCGGACGCCCTTCGGGAGCCATATCCGGGCGGGTGCGCCGGGCAGGGCGTGGCCGTCGCGGTCGGTGAAACCGACGGAAAGGGTGCGTATGTCGTGGCCGGTGGCGGAGGAGGACGGGGTGACGGTGGCGTAGGCGGTGCCGCCCGGGGTGAGGGTGAGCGGGGTACGGGGCGTGTGGCTGCCGTGCGGGGTGCCGGCGGGGGCCGTGTCGCTGGTGCGCAGGCGCGGGTAGCCGTGCAGGTCGCAGGTGGTGCGCGAGGTGTTGGTGACCTGGATGAGGACGCGGCCGGGCGGCTGGGGGAGCGGTTTGGCGGCCAGCGTCACCTTCGCGGGGTCGCAGGCCGCGTGGCCGCCGGTGGCGGCCTGGTCGGTGTGGGGCCCGGTCAGGGCCGGACCCAGCGGTTCGTCCGCGCCGCCGGAGTCCTTGCCGAAGGGGTGGAACGGCTTGCCGTCGCTCGTCTTGAGCGCGTCCTGGCCGCCGCACGCGGTGAGCAGGCCGAGGGCGGCCACCGCCGTGAGCCCGGCGGCAGCGGCCCGCAGCGTACGGGCACGGGCGCGCCCACCGCCGGTGCGGCTGCGGTCGCGGCGGGCGGTAGCGGCCTCCGTAACGGTGTGGCGCGGCATGGGGACTCCCGGGTTCGCTACTGGTGCTGCATGCTGCACTGCCAGCCTGACCTGCCACGCTGCCGCCCGGCTAACGCTTCCCTAACGGGGACCGCCTGACGGGGCCTGACTCACCGGACGGGCCGCCACGGAACCCGCCCTACCGGGGCCCGCACGGAGCGCCCGTCATGGTGCGTACCGCACCGCCCGCGTTCTCGTCGTCCGTGCCGAGCACACCCTGGCGGGCGTGCGGCAGGCAGGTGAGGGCCTCGATCTTGTGGCCGGGGTAGCGGCCGAGGGGGACGGGGCCCCGCCGTACGGACAGCCGTACCGTGCCGCGGCGGTCCACGGTCACCTCGCCCGCATCGTAGAGGGCGGAGTCGAAGGGGCCGTCGTCGCCCGTGTCCGAGGCCGAGGAGACGGTGAGCGCGCCGGACCCGGAGATCTTGACGTCGCTTATGTGCCGGACGTGCTCGGCGGGGTACGGGGCGTGGAACGCCGCCGTGACCGGGGTGCCGAAGGTGCGGCGCGCGAGGTCCAGTTCGGCGGCGTGCAGGGTGCCGGGGCGGCTGTCCGCGCCGCGGTCGGCCCAGACGGCGACGAGGCGGTGTGCCCGGGTGGTGAGCGCGAAGCCCTCGTAGTTGTCGTCCTCCGAGGCGCCGGGGACGGTGAAGGTGCCGAGGGTGCGCGCCCCGCTCGCGTCCGGGGCCAGGCGCAGGTGGTAGCCGGTGCCGGCGCTGGTCAGGGCGACGTACTCGCCGGGGCGGCCGGGGACCGCGTCGAGCGCCTCCAGGTCGGCGGGCGGCTCGCTGCCCTTCCAGCCCAGCGGGCGGACCAGGGGCGGTGCACCGGGCCGCAGCCGTATGGCGGCCAGCCGGTTCTCGCCGGGCTTCTTGTTGTCGCGGGCCACGAGGAAGTCGGTACGGCCCGCCCGGGCGCCCGGTACGGCGGCGATGCCGCTGACCCCCGAGGTGATGCCGTCGCCCACCTGCTGCCAGGGGGCGGGACGGCTCGTGGGGCGGGCGGCGGCGCTCTGCGTGGCGAGGAGGGGGACCGTGCAGGCGAGGGCGGCGGCTGCGGCCAGGTACCGGCTTCTGATCATGGGCAGACGGTAGGGGGTACCGGCCGGGAAAGGGAACAGCCGCGGGGAGAAAGGGAGGTAGGGCTTCCGGATCAGGTGGGGACCGTTCCGGTCATTTCCCCCGTACTGCCCTCAGGTGCCCGTCCAGCAGCACCACACCACCCCGCACCGCGGCGGTCCGGGGCCCCCGGCACCCGTACCGCCCCGCCCCTCAGCCCCCTCCCCCGCCACCTCCCGACCCCTCGTCGCGCGCGAACAGCTGGGTCAGCGTGCTGATCGTGTAGACGTCGGTGGACTCCTCGTCGACCAGGTGCATTTCGGCCAGCCGGTCCAGGCTGTCCTGGATGTCCGCCGGGTCGGAACCCGCCAGGGCCGCCGCGACGGACGCGTTCAGGTGTCCGTCCGCGCCGGCGGCGAGCGCGCTGAGGAGGCGCGCGTCGTCCGCCGAGAGACGGGCCACGGACATCCGCAGGGCCGCCGCGACACCGGTGTCCTCGGCGGACAGCAGGGCCAGCCGTCGCCGTTCGTCGCGCAGCGCGGCGGCCAGACGGGCCAGCCGCCAGCGCGGGCGGGCCGTCAGCTGCGCGGCGGCGGCCCGCAGCGCCAGCGGCAGCCCGTCGCACAGCCCCACCAGCTCCCGCGCCGCCTCCGGGTCGTCCGCGACCCGTTCCGCGCCGAGCATCGCCCCGAGCAGCGCCGTGCCCTCCTCCGGGCCGAGCGCCTGGAGGGCCACCGGCCGGGCGCAGTCGGTGGCGACCAGCCCGTCCAGCCGGCTGCGGCTGGTGACGACCGTCGCGCAGTGCTGTCCGCCGGGCAGCAGCGGGCGGACCTGCGCGGAACTCTGCGCGTTGTCGAGGACGACCAGCAGCCGGCGGTCGGCCACCAGCGACCGGAAGAGCGCGGAGGCGGACTGCGCGGAGTCCGGTACGCGCTCCGGCGGCGTACCGAGCGCGAGCAGGAAGTCCCGCAGGATCTCGACCGGTTCGGCCGCCGCGCCCTCGTTGAAGCCGCGCAGGTCCGCGAAGAGCTGGCCGTCGGGGAAGTCCCCGGCGTACGCGTGGGACCACTGCACCGCGCAGGCGGTCTTGCCGACGCCGGCCGGTCCGGTGACGACGGCGAGCGGACTCTCGCCCGGCTCGGCCGACCGCACCACGGCGGTCAGGGCGGCGAGCTGCTGCTCGCGCCCGAGGAAGCGGGCGGGCGGCCGGGGCAGCAGGCGCGGTACGGCGGACCGGACGGGCACGGTGCCCGCTGGGTCCGTGGCGGCGGGGCGGCGTCCCACCTGGGCGGGTACGCGGGCGGTGCCGTCCGCCGTCCGGGCGGCAGCGCGGTCCCCTCCGGCGTCCCCGGCGGCCGCGCCACCGCCCGCCTCCTCGGCCCGCAGGATCTTCTCGTACGCGCCCTTCAGCCGCGCGCCCGGCCCGACGCCCAGTTCCTCGTCGAGCAGCCGCCGCGTGCGGTGGAACCACTCCATCGCGTCGGACTGCCGCCCCATACGGAACAGCGCCTGCATCAGCTCGGCGACCGTCCCTTCCCGCAGCGGGTTGTTGACCGCGGCGGTGTAGAGGATCGCCGCGGCCTGTTCGTGCTCGCCGAGCGCGCCGTGGGCCCGGGCCAGCGCCTCGGTCGCGGTCAGCCGCTGTTCCTCCAGCGCGTGCGCGGCGGCGGCGAACGGCGGGCTGGTGACGGTGCCGGTGAGCGCGGGGCCGCGCCACAGGCCGAGCGCCTCGCGCAGCAGCGGCACCGCGTCGCCGGGGGCCGCCTCCGGGCGCGCCAGCGCGACCAGTTCGGCGAAGCGGTGGGCGTCGATCAGCTCCTCCGGCAGGCGCAGCAGGTACGCCGAGCCGTGGGTGGCCAGCTCGATGCCGTACGCCTCGGCTCCGCCCGCGGCCAGTGTCGCGCGCAGCCGCGAGACATGGCCCTGGACGACCGTACGGGCGTGCTCGGGTGGTTCGTCCTCCCACAGGGAGTCGATCAACTGCTGTAGTGGGACGGTGGTGTTGGGCTGCAACAGCAGCAGCGCCAGCACGCTGCGCCGTTTGGCGGGCCCGAGCGTCAGCTCACCGGAGCCGGTGGTGACGGATATCGGGCCCAGCAGGGAGAAGTCCAACTCAGCCCTCCAGGAAGGCCGTCAGGGCACTCGCGAGCAGGTGCGGGTCCTCGCTGCCGCACAGTTCGCGGGCCGAGTGCATCGACAGGATGGCGACACCGATGTCGACGGTGGCGATGCCGTGCCGGGCGGCGGTGATCGGGCCGATGGTGGTGCCGCAGGGCATGGCGTTGTTCGAGACGAAGGACTGCCACGGCACGCCGGCCCGCTCACAGGCGCCGGCGAAGACCGCGCGGCCGGTGCCGTCGGTGGCGTAGCGCTGGTTGACGTTGACCTTCAGTATGGGGCCGCCGTTGGGCATCGGGTGGTGGCCCGGGTCGTGCCGCTCCGTGTAGTTGGGGTGCAGGGCGTGCCCGGTGTCGGAGGAGAGGCAGACCGTCCCGGCGAAGGCGCGGGCGCGGTCCTCGTACGTGCCGCCGCGGGCGAAGACCGAACGTTCCAGCACGGTACCGAGCAGCGGGCCGTCGGCGCCGGTGTCGGACTGGCTGCCGTTCTCCTCGTGGTCGAAGGCGGCGAGCACCGGGATGTACGGGATCTCCTCGGCGGCCGTGGCGACCGTCGCCAGCGCGGCCGTACCGGCGTGCACGGACAGCAGGTTGTCCATCCGCGGCCCGGCCACCAGCTCGCGGTCGCGGCCGAGGTAGGCGGGGGGCTCGACGCTGTGCAGCATCAGGTCCCAGCCGCGTATGTCGCCGGGGTCCGCGCCGGCCTCCTCCTCGACGAAGGCGATCAGGTCGCCCTCGCGCACCTCGCCCAGGCCCCAGATCGGCGTCATGTGGCGCTGCTTGTCGAGCTTGAGGCCGTCGGCGTTGACCGAGCGGTCCAGGTGGACGGCGAGCTGCGGCACCCGCAGCAGCGGGCGGTCGACGTTGACCAGCCGGGTGCTGCCGTCGCGCAGCGTGACGCGGCCGCTGAGGCCGAGGTCGCGGTCGAGCCAGGTGTTGAGCAGGGTGCCGCCGTAGACCTCGACGGCGACCTGGCGCCAGCCGCGGTGGCCGGTGTCCGGGATCGGCTTGACGCGCAGGTTGGGCGAGTCGGTGTGGGCGCCGACGATGCGGAACGGGGTGGCGGCGGTGGCGCCTTCCGGCACGTACCAGGCGATGATCGCCCCGCCGCGCAGCACATACTTGCCGCCGCTCTCCCCGTCCCAGGCGTCGGTCTCGGCGACCTGCCGGAAGCCCGCTTTCTCCAGCCGCTCGGCCGCGTTGGCCACCGCGTGGTACGGCGAGGGGGCGGCGGCGAGGAAGGACATCAGGTCGTCGGTGTGGCCGCGGTCGAAGCGGGGGGAATGGCTCATGGTTTCAGCATAAGGACTGCCGGGTGCCCTTCCCTGGTAGGCGAATCCGCATGCATCACGGTATGGGCACCTCCGGTGGTGTGCGGGCGGTGCGGTGACCGGGGGTGATGCACCGGTTAGGTACGGTGGGAGACTAACCTTCGCCGCGCGGCGGAGGCGGTTTCCGGCCGTACGGAACGAGGGGAGTGCCCGCGATGCCCGATGCCGAGGGCCATCCGGCCCCCTCGGAGATGACCCTGCGTACGGTACTGGCCGCGCTGGCCGATCCGCTGCGCTACGACGTCGTGCGGGCCCTGGCCCACGAGCCCGGCGGTGCCGCGCGCACCTGCGCGTCGTTCGGCTTCCCGGTCTCCAAGTCGACACTCAGCCACCACTTCCGCGTGCTGCGCGAATCCGGCCTGATCCGGCAGGTGGACCGCGGCAACAGCCGGGCGGCGACGCTGCGGCGGGACGAGGTCGAGGCCCGCTTCCCCGGGCTGCTCGGACTGGTCCGGGACAACCCGGGCGGGCTGCCGACCCCGGCGGACCGGGGTTGAGGCGCGTCCCGAACGACGATGCCCGCCTCCCCGGGGGATGGGAGGCGGACACCATCAGTCTTGCGTGCTTCTCTGAGAACGCGGTGAGAGCGGGCCGGGCACCGGCCGTTTCCGGACGGGGCTTAAGCCGTCCTTAGAACGCCCTTAGCGCGCGCCACGTCCCTCGGGACCCCTCAGAACGCGGCCTCGTCCAGCTCCATCAGCGACTGGTCGACGGTCTCGGCCAGGCCACGCTGCACGGACACGCCCGGCAGCACGTTGTGCGCGAAGAACTTGGCCGCGGCGATCTTGCCCTCGTAGAACGGCTTGTCCTTGGCGGAGGCGCCGGCCAGCTTCTCGCTCGCCACCGCCGCGCCCTTCAGGAGCAGGTAGCCGACGACCACGTCGCCCGAGGCCATCAGCAGGCGGGTGGTGTTCAGGCCCACCTTGTAGATGGACTTCACGTCCTTCTCCGTGGCCGCCAGGTCGGTCAGCATGGCGCCGACGATGGCCTCCAGGTCGGCGGCGGCCTTGGCCAGCTCGCCGCGGGCGGCCTCCAGCGCCTCGCCGCCGACCGCCTCCGCGAGGAACTTCTTGATCTCCTCGGAGAGGGCGGTCAGCGCCTGGCCCTGGTCGCGGACGATCTTCCGGAAGAAGAAGTCCTGGCCCTGGATGGCGGTGGTGCCCTCGTACAGGGTGTCGATCTTGGCGTCGCGGATGTACTGCTCGATCGGGTACTCCTGGAGGTACCCGGAGCCGCCGAAGGTCTGCAGCGACTGGGCCAGCTGCTCGTAGGACTTCTCCGAGCCGTAGCCCTTGACGATCGGCAGCAGCAGGTCGTTCAGGCGGGTCGCGGCGGAGGCGTCCTCGCCCGCGGCCTCCTTGGCGATGATCTCGTCCTGGACGGTCGCGGTGTAGAGCACCAGGGCGCGCATGCCCTCGGCGTACGCCTTCTGCGTCATCAGCGAGCGGCGCACGTCGGGGTGGTGGGTGATGGTGACGCGCGGCGCGGTCTTGTCGGTGAAGGCGGCCAGGTCCGGGCCCTGCACACGCTCCTTGGCGTACTCCAGGGCGTTGAGGTAGCCGGTGGAGAGGGTGGCGATGGCCTTCGTGCCGACCATCATCCGCGCGAACTCGATGATCTTGAACATCTGGCGGATGCCGTCGTGCTTCTCGCCCAGCAGCCAGCCCTTGGCCGGGTGGTTGGCGCCGAAGGTCATCTCGCAGGTGTTGGAGGCCTTCAGGCCCATCTTGTGCTCGACGTTGGTGGCGTAGACGCCGTTGCGCTCGCCGAGTTCGCCGGTCTCCCAGTCGAAGTCGTACTTCGGCACGATGAACAGCGACAGGCCCTTGGTGCCCGGACCGGCACCCTCGGGACGCGCGAGCACGAAGTGCACGATGTTCTCGGACATGTCGTGCTCACCGGAGGTGATGAAGCGCTTGACGCCCTCGATGTGCCAGGAGCCGTCCGCCTGCTGGGTGGCCTTGGTGCGGCCGGCGCCGACGTCCGAGCCCGCGTCGGGCTCGGTCAGCACCATGGTGGAGCCCCACTGCTTGTCCACCATCAGCTGCGCGATCTTGTGCTGCTCCTCGGTGCCCTCCTCGTGCAGCACGCCCGCGAAGGCCGGGCCGGAGGCGTACATCCAGATCGCCGGGTTGGCGCCGAGGATGGTCTCGGCGAAGGCCCACAGCAGGGAGCGCGGCGCGGTGGTGCCGCCGATCTCCTCCGGGATGCCCAGGCGCCACCACTCGGCGTCCATGTACGCCTGGTAGCTCTTCTTGAAGGTGTCGGGGACCGGCGCGGTGTTGGTGTCCGGGTCGAAGACCGGCGGGTTGCGGTCGGTGTCGGCGAAGGAGTCGGACAGCTCGTTCTCGGAGAGCCGGGCGATCTCGCTCAGCACGCTCTTGGCGGTGTCCACGTCCATCTCCGCGAACGGTCCGGTGCCGTACACGCTGTCGCGGCCGAGCACCTCGAAGAGGTTGAACTCGATGTCGCGGAGATTCGACTTGTAGTGGCCCATGGGTACGGCTCCGTAAGGTTCGGGAGGGGACCCAGCGCTTGGAAGCGAGGGACCTCGAAACGCAATACCAGCAAGTAGCTCCGATGATGCTACCCGTCGGTAATAAGAAGCAACCCCTGACCGCCCATCTGTGACGAGCGTCCCTGGACGCCCGCGGCACCCCTACGGCGCGCTCACGGCCGGTCCGGCCACTTCTGCGACGTGTCACTGGCGGTCACCCGGCACACGGCGGGCTTGCCGGGCCCCGGCGACTTCCCCGCGGCGACCTCCCGCCGGCCGTCGAGCAGAATCCGGCAGGAGGCCGTGCCGTTCCCGGCCGGCATCACCTCCAGCCGCGCCTCCTCGCCGCCGTTCACGACGACCGTCCGGCGCCAGGGCAGCCGCGTCCGGCCGGTCCGGTCGTCGAGCCGCTCGCCGCCCGGGTGCGGGCCGGAGTCGTGCCGGTAGCGCACCTCGTCGGCGTGCGGCGGCCCGCCGGTGGAGGTGGCCTCGTACGTCAGGGACCAGGCGGTCCCCGAATCCCGGAGCTGGAGGGCGCCGTAGAACATCAGTCCGCAGGCGGTCAGCGCGGAGAGGGTGAGCAGCACGCCGCCGCGGGTGATGCGCGGTTTCCGGCGGTCACGGTCGGTCATCGGTGGGGGCCTCGGTCGGTGGGTGGCGAACTCGTTGGCCGTTCCAACGTAGCGGCGTACGGGGCCGTGCCGACTCAGTACGCTGTGCGGCATGTACGGCTACGACCAGAACGCCGGCGCCGGGCAGCAGCAGTACGGCGCGCCCCCGCCGCAGCACCCGGCCCCCGGCGGCTACGGCGAGCAGCCGCTGTACCCCGAGCCGTCCCCGCCCTCCCTCGCCGACGCGGTGCGGGCCTTCACCACCGGATCGATGTCCGCGGAGGACTTCCAGGGCATCTTCTCCACGTCCAAGGTCTACTGCCCGCGCGGCGACAACCCCGGCTTCCTGGCGCTGCACAACACCCAGCAGCCGGTCATCCCCATGTTCACCTCGCTCAAGGAGCTGCGCCGGTACGCGGGCAAGGAGTCCAAGTACTTCGTCATCACCGGCGCCGAGGTCCTGGACCTGCTCCCCACCGGCTACGGCTTCGTCCTGGACATGGAGGGTGACCACCGCATGGTCTTCGACGCCAAGTCCGTGGAGCAGATGGTCGACTTCGCGATGCGCCGGATGTACGGCTGACGCGCGCCCGACCTCGTAGGACGGCGGCACCCGGCGGGTGCCGCCGCTTTCTTTTGCCCGCGTGTCCCTCCGCCCCGGTGGCCGCTTCCCACGGTCGTCCCATGCCCCGGGGCACCCCGGGGAATGGCGGACGCCTTGCAGGTTGTTCAGTGTTCAACTAAATTGAAGGACGAACGACCGAGGAGGCCGTCATGCCCGCAGTGACCGTAGAGAATCCGCTGACCCTGCCCCGGGTGGCGGCGCCCGCCGACGCCCGGCCGCGCGCCGTGCTCGCGGTCGCCACCGCGCCCGGCGGTTTCGAGGGGGAGGGCTTTCCGGTACGCCGTGCCTTCGCCGGCATCGACTACACGTACCTGGATCCGTTCATCATGATGGATCAGATGGGTGAGGTGGAGTACGCGCCGGGCGAGCCCAAGGGCACCCCCTGGCACCCGCACCGCGGCTTCGAGACCGTTACGTACCTGATCGACGGCAGCTTCGTGCACCGCGACTCGCACGGCGGCGGTGGGGTCATCAACGACGGCGACACCCAGTGGATGACGGCGGGCTCCGGCCTGCTGCACATCGAGGCGCCGCCGGAGGAGCTGGTCATGACCGGCGGGCTCTTCCACGGCCTCCAGCTGTGGGTGAATCTGCCCAAGAAGGACAAGATGATGGCGCCCCGCTACCAGGACATCGGCGGCGGCCAGGTGAAGCTGCTGACGTCGGCGGACGGCGGCGCGCTGCTGCGGCTGATCGCCGGGGACATCGGCGGTCACCAGGGGCCCGGGATCACCCACACGCCGATCACGATGATGCATGTGTCGGTCAACCCGGGTGCCGAAGTGACCATCCCCTGGCGCTCGGATTTCAACGCGCTGGCGTACGGACTGGCCGGGCGCGGCACCGCCGGGCCGACCGGACGGCCGTTCCGCATGGGCCAGGCCGTCGTGTTCGGCCCCGGCGGCGACTCGCTCACCCTCCGCGCGGACGCCACCCAGGAGTCCCGCAGCCCCAACCTGGAGGTCGTCCTCCTGGGCGGGCGGCCGATCCGCGAGCCGATGATGCACTACGGCCCGTTCGTGATGAACACCCACGCCGAACTGGCCCAGGCCTTCGAGGACTTCCAGGCGGGGCGGCTGGGGACGGTGCCCGCCGAAGGGCACTGAGCCGGTACGGCGGGTACGCGCCGACAGCGGCCCGTACCCGCCCGCGGCGCCCCGGCCGCATCCGCTCCCGGCGGAATGCCGCCGCGGGCGGGCGGCCCCGTGATCCACTGGCAGGGTGCGAAACGATCTGAGATCCCCGGACCGTCAGCCGCTCCTCCCGGTCGCCGCCCGCCGCGCCGCGGCCTGGTGCGGTGTGGGCCTGCTCGTCGCCGCCGTGGTGGCCGTCGGCGTCTGGCTGTGCGTGCTGCTGAGCGCCGCCGTCACCCCCGTCCTGCTGGCCCTGCTCGGCAGCGCGCTGCTCGGGCCGGTCTACCGGCGGCTGGTGGCGATGAGGCTCAACCGTTCGCTGGCCGCCGGGCTGACCTGCGCGCTGCTGGTCGTGGTGGTCGGCGGGGCGGGCTACATCGTCGTCAGCGCGCTGATCGACACCGGCGACCAGATCATCGCCTCGCTGAAGGACGCCGCCAAGGAGGTGTCCCGGCACTTCGGCGCCGCGGGCACGTCACTGGACGACATCGTCTCGAACGCGAAGCCGTTCATAGGGAAGTTCGGCGGGACCGCGGCCAGCGGCCTCCTGGAGGGCGTCGGCGTGGTCGCGGCCACCCTCGCCGCCTCCGTCCTCGCCCTGTTCCTGACCTTCTTCTTCCTGCGCGACGCGGACAAGGCCGTCCGCGCGCTGCACGACTGGGCACCCGGCGACTCGGGGCCCGGCCTGGAGCAGATGGCCCGCCGCGGCTTCCAGGCCATCGAGGGCTTCATGCGCGGGACGACGCTGATCGCGCTGATCGACGCCGTCGGCATCACCATCGGCCTGCTGATCCTCCAGGTGCCCGGCGCGTTCGGCCTGGGCGCGCTGGTCTTCGTGGGGGCCTACATCCCGTACCTGGGATCGTTCCTGTCCGGCTCGGTGGCCGTCCTGGTCGCGTTCGCCGACGACCGCGGCCCGGCCATCGCTATCTGGACGCTGGGGATCGTCGTGGCGGTGTTCTTCCTGGAGGGCCACATCCTCCAGCCGATGGTGCAGAGCCGTACGGTCCAGATGCACCCGGCGATCGTGATGCTGGCGATCACCGCGGGCGCCGGCGTCGCCGGGGTGATGGGCATGCTGCTGTCCGTGCCGCTGACCGCCGCGGCCTTCGGCGTGCTCTCGGAGCTGCGCCGGCACTACGCCGCGGGCTCGGGCAGCGAGTCACCGGGCGCGCCGGCCGCCTCCGGCAGCGACGGCTCCGGGCCGCCCGCCGCGTCCTCGTAGAGCTCGAACCACGTCGACTTGCCGTCGCCGCGGGGGTCCACCCCCCACGCGCCGGCCAGCAGCTCCATCAGCATCAGGCCGCGCCCCGAGGACGCCAGCTCGCCCGGGGTGCGGCGGTGCGGCAGCTCGTCGCTGCCGTCGGCGACATCGACCCGGATGCGGCGGCTCCCCTTCTCCCCGGTGATCTCCGCGACCAGCAGCGCGTCGCCGTCCGTGTGCATCAGCACGTTGGTGACCATCTCGGAGACCATCAGGACGGCGGAGTCCACCTGGTCCTCGTCGGCCCAGTCGTGCAGCACGTCGCGGATCTGTCCGCGGGCTTCCGCTATCCGTTCGGGCTCGGCCTGCTTGACGGTCAGCACCGTACGGCGGACGGGCTGGTGCGCCGCCCCGCCGCCGCTGCCCACACCGCAGCTGCCGCCCTCGCGGCACAGCAGCAGCATCGCTATGTCGTCCTCGCGGCGATCCACGAACGGGCCGGTGGTGTGGTACGAGGACGGGCCGTGCACGGCCTGGACCAGGGCGTCGGCGAGCCGCTCCAGGCCCGCCGTGTCCTCCAGGGTCGCGACGGCCGGCGCCGTGCCGTCCCCGGCCGGGTCCTCGGCCCCGTACGTCTCGATGACGTGCCGCAGCCGCGCCCAGCCCGACTCCAGATCGTGCCCGCCGGTCTCGATCAGCCCGTCCGTGCAGACCAGCATCGTCTCGCCGGGCTCCAGGACGAGCCGGGTGGTGGGGTAGTCGGTGTCCGGCACGATGCCCAGCGGCAGGCCGCCCGCGGTGGGCCGGACGAGCACCGTGCCGTCGGCCATCCGGATGGTCGGGTCGGGGTGGCCGGCCCGCGCGATGTCCAGCAGGCCGGTGGCCGGGTCCACCTCGATGTACAGGCAGGTCGCGAAGCGCGGGTCCTCGCCGCCGAACTCGGTGTCGTTGATGCCGGACAGGAAGCGGGAGGCGCGGGAGAGCACCGCGTCCGGGTGGTGGCCCTCGGAGGCGTAGGCGCGCAGGGCGATCCGCAGCTGTCCCATCAGGCCCGCGGCCCGTACGTCATGCCCCTGTACGTCGCCGATGACCAGCGCGATCCGGCCGGACGGCAGCGTGATCATGTCGTACCAGTCGCCGCCCACCTCCAGGCCCCCGCCGGTCGGCACGTACCGCGCGGCCACCGTCATACCGGGGATGTCCGGCTGCACGGTCGGCATCATGCTGCGTTGCAGCCCGTCGGTCAGCTCGCGCCGCGACTCCTGGTCACCGGCGCGGGCGAGCGCCTGGGCGAGCATCCGGGCGACGGTGGTGAGCACCGCGCGCTCGTCGGGCGTGAAGGCGACCGGTGTGCCGAAGGCGGCCATCCAGGCGCCGATCGTGCGGCCCGCGCTGACCAGCGGCAGAAAGGCCCAGGACGTGCGGCGGAAGACGGCGGCCAGCGGCCAGGTGGAGGGGTAGCGGCGCTTGTAGTCCTCCGGAGAGGGCAGGTAGATGGCGCGGCCGGTCCGTACCACCTCGGCGGCCGGGTAGTCGGTGTCCAGCGGCATGTCGACGAAGGGCTGGACGTCGCCCTGCTGGTGCCCGTGGTGGCCGATGACGGAGATCCGGTCGCCCTCGATGCCGAAGACCGCCAGGCCGTCGGGGCTGAAGCCGGGCATGGACAGGCCGGCGGCGACGCGCAGCACCTCGGCGGTGGAGTGCGCCTCGGCGAGCGCGCGGCCCGCGTCCAGCAGGAACGCCTCGCGGGAGCGGCGCCAGTCGCCGGCGGCCGGGGCGTGCGGGGAGGCGGTGCCGGGCTGCGACTCGAAGATCTCCTGGACGGTGCCGACCAGCTCGTAGTCCGTGTGGTCGGTCTCGCTGCGCAGGAAGGCGCGGGAGCGGGTGCGGACGGTGCGCAGCACCCGGCCCGCGCTGTCCATGACGCGCAGCCGGGCCTCGGCGACGCTGCTCTCGCTGACGGCGAGGTTGACGATGCCGGTGATCTCGGCGAAGTCGGCCGGGTGGAGGCGGGAGCGCACCGCCGCCTCGCACAGTTCGGCGGGCTCCGCGGGCAGCCCCAGCAGCCGGGCCGTCTCGGCGTCGACGGTCACCTGTCCCGAGACGTTGTCCCAGCGCCACAGGCCGGTCGCGGTGGCGGCCAGGAGATCCTTGGTGCGCATTGCATCACTTTATGTGGGTTTGACGGGACCCGACCAGCGCGGCGGGTACCACCATCCTCGCATGGCCGTTCTGACGCGTATATGTCAATGAGCGGCGGTGGGGTGACCGGTAACCTGGAGCGGAAACTGTCACATCTCCACTTGCGACGACTTGGATGAGCGATGCATCGGTACCGGTCCCATAACTGTGGCGAGCTCCGAGCCTCGGACGTCGGCACCGACGTCCGCCTCAGCGGCTGGCTGCACAATCGACGTGACCTGGGCGGCATCCTCTTCATCGATCTGCGCGACCACTACGGCCTGGTCCAGCTCGTCGCCCGCCCCGGCACCCCCGCCAACGAGGCGCTGTCCTCCCTGACCAAGGAGACCGTCGTCCGCATCGACGGCAAGGTCAGCGCGCGCGGCGCGGACAACGTCAACCCCGACCTGCCCACCGGTGAGATCGAGGTCGAGGTCTCCGAGGTCGAGGTGCTGGGCGCCGCGGAGCAGATCCCCTTCACGATCAACACCGAGGACGGGGTCAACGAGGAGAAGCGCCTCGAATACCGCTTCCTGGACCTGCGCCGCGAACGCATGCACCGCAACCTGATGCTGCGCACCGCCGTCATCTCCGCCATCCGGCACAAGATGACCGCGCTCGGCTTCAACGAGATGGCGACGCCGATCCTGTCCGCGACCTCCCCCGAGGGCGCCCGCGACTTCCTCGTCCCGTCCCGGCTGCACGCCGGCAAGTTCTACGCGCTGCCGCAGGCCCCCCAGCAGTTCAAGCAGCTGCTGATGATCGCGGGCTTCGACCGCTACTTCCAGATCGCGCCCTGCTTCCGCGACGAGGACGCCCGCGCGGACCGCTCGCCGGGCGAGTTCTACCAGCTCGACGTCGAGATGAGCTTCGTCGAGCAGGAGGACGTCTTCGGCCCGATCGAGCAGCTGATGACCGAGCTGTTCACCGAGTTCGGCGGCGGCCGTACGGTCACCTCGCCGTTCCCGCGCATCCCGTTCCGCGAGTCGATGCTCAAGTACGGCTCGGACAAGCCGGACCTGCGCGCCGAGCTGGAGCTGGTCGACGTCTCGTCGGTCTTCGCCGGCTCCGGCTTCAAGGCGTTCGCCGACAAGCACGTGCGCGCCCTGGCCGTACCGGACACCGCCGACCAGCCGCGCAAGTTCTTCGACCAGATGGGTGACTTCGCCGTCCAGCAGGGCGCGAAGGGCCTGGCCTGGGTCCGCGTCGGCGACGAGAACACCCTGACCGGCCCGATCGCCAAGTTCCTCACCGAGGACGACGTCAAGGCGCTGGTCGAGGCCCTGGACCTGAAGCCCGGCTCGGCGGTTTTCTTCGGCGCCGGCGAGTTCGACGAGGTCTCCAAGATCATGGGCGCGGTCCGGGTCGAGGCCGCCAAGCGCACCGGCCACTTCGTCGAGGACGAGTTCCGCTTCTGCTGGATCGTCGACTTCCCGATGTTCGAGAAGGACGAGGACACCGGCAAGACCGAGTTCTCCCACAACCCGTTCTCCATGCCCCAGGGCGGCCTGGAGGCGCTGGAGACCAAGGACCCGCTGGACATCCTCGCCTGGCAGTACGACATCGTCTGCAACGGCGTCGAGCTGTCCTCCGGCGCCATCCGCAACCACGAGCCCGAGGTCATGTACAAGGCCTTCGAGATCGCCGGTTACTCGAAGGAGACCGTCGAGGCCGAGTTCGGCGGCATGCTCCGCGCCTTCAAGTTCGGCGCCCCGCCGCACGGCGGCATCGCCCCCGGCGTCGACCGCATCGTCATGCTCCTCGCCGACGAGCCCAACATCCGCGAGACCATCGCGTTCCCGCTCAACGGCAACGCCCAGGACCTCCTGATGGGCGCCCCGAGCGAGGTCGAGGAGGCGCGGCTGAAGGAGCTGCACCTGTCGATCCGGAAGCCGCAGGTCAAGTAGTTCATTCGGACGTGTGATGGGCCCGTGATCCGATGATCACGGGCCCTTTCGCATGCCACGCTCCGGGCATGACGCACCTCGTGGAGAGTCCGGTCGTGGTGTATCGGGAAGACGTACGGTGGAAGGCACCACCGATCCCGGAGGAGACCGACGTGGGCGTCGTCGAAGAGCACGCGAGTGTCCTGAGCCAGGAGCAGTTCGAGGAGCTGGCTCGCCTCGGTGTGCGCGTGGACGAGGCGCTGCGGTTGGAACGGATCAACGGGAAAATCGGGGAGAAGGCCTTGCCGGACGGCGATCACGGGCGCATCATCCAGTGGCTGACACGCGTGTGCATTCAGGCCGACGCCGACTGGTGGCTGCACCCGGACCAAGGCCTGCGGGTGGAGACGTACCGCAAGGGCAACGCCCGCCCCGACGGCTGCCTCGCACCGAGCGATGCCTTCGTCGGCCAGGGCGAGTGGGCGGATGCCGGCGGAGTGCTCATGGTCGTCGAGGTCACGTCCCACGCCCACGACACCGGTCGCCGGGACCGCGTGGAGAAGCCGAAGGCGTACGCCGAGACCGGCATCCCGGTGTACCTGCTGATCGACCGGGACACCTGCGAGGTCAAGGTGCACTCGCAGCCCGACGGCGGGCGCTACGAGATGCTCCTGACGGTGCCGTTCGGAAAGACCGTCACCTTGCCGGACCCGGTGGGCATCGACCTGGACACCGAGCCGCTGAAGGGCTGGGCGCACTGACGCACCGTAACGGCGAGGGGCCCGGACCGACCGGTCCGGGCCCCTCGTGACGTCGTCTGCGCCCTACTCGGCGGCCCCGAACCGCTCCCGGTACGCCTCCAGGTCGTCCTCCGTGATCTTCGCGAAGAGCACCGGCGGGACGGTGAACGCCGTACCGGCCGGAACCGAGGCCAGCGCGCGGGCCTCCTCGGCCGTGACCCAGGCCGCCGTGTCGCCGTCCAGCGCGAACGCGCCCCGCATCGCCTTCGCGGCCCCCGGGATGAACGGCTCCGAGACGATCGCGTACAGGTGGATCAGGTTCATCGCCGTACGCAGCGTCAGCGCCGCCGCCTCCTGGTCGGTCTTGATCTCCAGCCAGGGGGCCTTCTCCTCCAGGTAGGAGTTGCCCGCGCTCCACAGCGCGCGCAGCGCCGCCGCCGCCTTGCGGAACTGGAGGGCCTCCATGTGGCCCTCGTACTCCGCCAGCAGCTCGGCGATCTGCTCGCCCAGCTTCGCCTCGGCCTCCCCGGCCGCCGCGCCCGCCGGCACCTCGTCACCGAAGCGCTTGCGGGAGAAGGACAGCACGCGGTTGACGAAGTTGCCGAGCGTGTCCGCCAGGTCCTTGTTCACCGAGGACGCGAACAGCTCCCAGGTGAAGGACGTGTCGTCGGACTCCGGCGCGTTGGCGATCAAAAAGTAGCGCCAGTAGTCGGCGGGCAGCAGCTCCAGCGCCGCGTCGGTGAAGATGCCGCGCCGCTGCGAGGTGGAGAACTTGCCGCCGTAGTACGTCAGCCAGTTGAAGGCCTTCAGGAAGTCGACCTTCTTCCAGGGCTCACGGGTGCCCAGCTCGGTGGCCGGGAACATCACCGAGTGGAACGGGACGTTGTCCTTGGCCATGAACTCCGTGTAGCGCACGTCGTCGGCCTCGTACCACCACGACTTCCAGTCGCGGGCGGCCGGGTCGGCGTCCGCCCACTCCTTGGTCGAGGCGATGTACTCGATCGGCGCGTCGAACCAGACGTAGAAGACCTTGCCCTCGGCGGCCAGGTCCGGCCACACGTCGGCCGGCACCGGCACGCCCCAGTCCAGGTCACGGGTGATCGCGCGGTCGTGCAGGCCCTCGGTCAGCCACTTGCGCGCGATGGACGACGCCAGCGTCGGCCAGTCCTCGCTGCTGTCGTCGATCCAGCGCTCGACCTCGCCCTGGAGCTTGGACTGGAGCAGGAAGAGGTGCTTGGTCTCGCGCACCTCCAGGTCGCTGCTGCCGCTGATCGCCGAGCGCGCGTCGATCAGGTCGGTCGGGTCCAGGACGCGGGTGCAGTTCTCGCACTGGTCGCCGCGGGCCTTGTCGTAGCCGCAGTGCGGGCACGTACCGACGATGTAGCGGTCCGGCAGGAAGCGGTCGTCGGCGATCGAGAAGACCTGGCGGATGGCCCGCTCCTCGATGAAGCCGTTCTCGTGCAGCTTGCGCGCGAAGTGCTGGGTCAGCTCCACGTTCTGCTGCGACGAGCTGCGCCCGAAGTGGTCGAAGCGGAGGTGGAAGCCGTCGTAGATGGCCTTCTGCGCGTCGTGCTGCTCGCCGCAGTACGCGTCGACCGACTGGCCGGCGTCCTTCGCGGCCAGCTCGGCGGGCGTGCCGTGCTCGTCCGTCGCGCAGATGTAGAGCACGTCGTGCCCGCGCTGCCGCAGATAGCGGGCGTACACGTCGGCCGGGAGCATGGACCCCACCATGTTGCCCAGGTGCTTGATCCCGTTGATGTACGGAAGGGCGCTGGTGATGAGGTGTCGAGCCATTGCCGGCTGCTCCCAAGTCGCTACGGAAAGTGAGGTTTTGTTCTACGGAACGTCAATATCGTATCGGACCGCCACGGGGCCACCGCGCCCGGTTTTCCGCGTCCCGCACGTCCCTTGATCGTCCCGGGCCGTGGTCACGGCTTGCGTGCGACGAGCAGCCCCCAGCTCGGGCTCCCGCCGGGGCGGCGGACCGCTCCCGGCACCGGCACCAGCTCCACCGCGAACCCGGCCGCGCGCAGATCGGCCCGTACGGCCCCCAGCGACGAAGTCCGGTAGTACATGACGAACGGCGGGCGCCACAGCAGGTTCCGTACACGCATCACTGCGTCGAAACCGAGCAGCGTCCAGTACAGCGCGGAGCGCGGGTGCGGGGGCGCGGCGACCGGGAACGCGAAGATCCCGCCCGGCCGCAGGGCCCGGTGCACACCGGCGAAGACCGCGGCGCGCTCGGCGGGCAGGAAGTGGCCGAGGGCGCCGAAGGTGACGGCGAGGTCGAAGGCGGCGGCGAAGGGCAGGGCGCGGGCGTCGGCGCGTACGTACGTGACGGCGGGGCCGGTGCCCGGGCGCCCCTCCGCGGCCTGGCGCGCCGCCGCGAGCATCCCGGCGCTGAAGTCCACCCCGACGGCCCGCTCCCGGCACAGCGACCGCAGTACGCCCGTGCCCGCCCCGGTGCCGCAGCAGACGTCGAGCCCCGCCTCGAACAACCCCTCCGAGGGGCCTCGGCCACGCAACGCCTCAGCCGTCGCGTCGAGAATCCGGTCCGGGGTGCGGAACGGCGTGTGATCGAACTTCGGGGCCAGCAGGTCGTAGCCGCGCTCCACGGAGGAGAGCGCCTGCACGGCCAGCTCGCGGAGCGAGGGGCCCTGGGGAGTGAACACGGGGCCAGGGTACTGAGCGGTGGGCCGGGCCGCGCTACTACGAGCCCCTGACCCTTCCTCCCCGCAAAACCCCAGCCCTCCCCTCCCCCTCTACGGAACCGCAGCCCCGTCCCCCTTCCCCTCCCCGTGCTTCGGCGCCTTCCCGTTCACCAGGACGCCCGCGACCACGGCCGCCAGCAGCATGATTCCCGCGCCCCAGCCGATCGCCACCGTGAACCCGTGCACGACGCCGTCCTTCACGACGCCCTCCCGCATCGCGGGCGTGAGGCGCCCGCCCGCCTCCCGCGCCGCGCTCGCCAGGTGGCTCCCGATGTACGTCGCGCTCGCCGACGTCGCGATCGTGTTCAGCAACGCCGTACCGATCGAGCCGCCGATCTGCTGGGCCGTGTTCACGGTCGCCGACGTGACACCCGAATCCTGCGGCGCCACGCCCGCCGTCGCCGTGGCCATCACCGGCATGAAGATCAGCCCCATCCCGAGACCGACCAGGATCTCGGACGGCAGCACATGCGATACGTACGCGGGCTCGGCGGTCAGCGTCGTCAGCCAGGCCAGACCGGCTGCCGCCAGGACGGCACCCGGAACCATCAGCACCCGCGGCGGCAAATGGTGCAGCAGCCGCGCCGATATCTGCGTCGACCCGACGATGATCGCCGCCGTGATCGGCAAAAACGCCATGCCGGTCTTGACCGGCGAATAACCCAGCACCACCTGGAGGTAGTACGTCATGAACAGGAACATCCCGAACATGGCGATGACCGCCAGACCCATCGTCATGAACGCCCCCGCACGATTCCGGTTCCGCACGATGTGCAACGGAAGCAACGGATACCGGGCCCGGCTCTGCCACCACGCGAAAACCACCAACAGAACCGCCCCACCCACCAGCAGCCCGAGAACCAGCCCGTCTCCCCACCCCCGCGGCTGCGCCTCACTACACCCATAAACAATGGCGACGAGTCCGCCACACCCCAACACCACGCCCGGCACATCCAGCCGAGCCGCTCCGCCATGCCCCCGCCGATCGTGCAAGAACACCCAAGCGCCGACGATGGCTATCACCGCTATCGGCACATTCACATACAGACACCACCGCCAGTCCAGGTATTCGGTCAGCAGCCCACCCGCTATCAGCCCGATAGCCGACCCGCCACCCGCGATGGCGCCATAAATCCCGAACGCCTTCCCCCGTTCCTTCCCGTCCGTGAACGTAGTCGTCAGCAACGACAACGCGGCCGGCGCGAGCAGGGCCCCGAACGCCCCCTGCAAGGCCCGGGCCCCGAACAACATCCCCTGCCCGGTAGCCGCACCACCCAACGCCGAAGCAACCGCAAACCCCACCAGCCCCGTAACGAACGCCCGCTTCCGCCCGACCAGATCGGCAATCCGCCCACCCAACAGCAACAACCCACCGAACGCGAGCGTGTAAGCAGTGATCACCCACTGCCGATTCGCATCCGACATGTGCAGCTCCCGCTGCGCAGACGGCAAGGCAATATTCACAATCGTCGCGTCCAGCACAACCATCAACTGCGCCAACGCGATAACAACAAGCCCCCACCACCGCCGGGGATCAGGCTGCCGCGCCGTCTCGACCTGCTCATACGCCCGGCCCTGAGTCATGAGGCCCCGCCTCCGCCACTGAACGCTCCAGCAGCCACCCACCACCACGAGCAGCCGCAGCGTCCGTCCAGCGTAGGCGCAGGAGGGAGGCTGCGCTCGTCGGGAGTGCCTGGGCCACGGACCACCGGCTGCTGTCCGCGCCCGAGTTCATAGGCGTTTTACTGAAGTTTTCCGTGTCCGCTGTTCGGTTGCCCCGTCTTGTTCAGAGGCAGTGTGATTTGGTGATCTGTGGGGTCGGCCTTCACTATGATGCCGATTTCATGAAGGTTGGCCATATTTTTTTTACGTGTAGCGACAGACTGAAAGTCGCCCAGGGGTAGTCCAGTAAATAAGGGTGTTGGGTGATTTTGCCAGAAACGCCTTGCTGTATACGCGGACACCGTCGGGTGTTCCCTCGGGCGGGATTTCGACGTGTGCGGAGATGCCGACGGCGAGCCCACCCGTCTGCGCCCTTTGCTGATATCTGTACGCATCGATCGTACTGGCCTTCGCTGGGATCATGAAACTCAGTGACTAGTGCCTGCTTCCGCCCAACCGGATCAACAATCCGCCCGCCCATGTCAATAACCCGCCGAACATGAGCATTTATGCTGTGATGACCCACTGTCGGTTGGCGTCCGACACGTGCGCCTCCCACTGCGCAGAAGGCGGCGCGGTCTTTACCATCGTCGCCTCCAATGCTGGACGGTCAAGGGTCACCCAGCCGTGCGACCAGCCGCAGCATCCGTCCGGCGTAGGCTTCGATTCCTGTTCCCACCTTTCGGCGGGGCTGCTCCTGCTTCCAGTTGCGCATGCATCACTCCCGGATTCACTACCTGTCCATTTCTTGTATTGATGCCGCATCCAAGGAGTGGGGGGGGGCAGGGGTGGGAGAAGCGCGAGCACTCGCGTGCTGGATCTTGAGTCGTTGGCAGTTTTTAGGCCTAAAGTGATTCAATCATCGATTTCTCGGTTCGGTAGCATTCGATGGCCCAAAGCTCGCCATCCATAAGGCTTTCCCAGAACCCCGGATCGCCCCAGGGTTCGGGGCAAAGTGAAAGTGACCCGCTGGCCGAAGTGAAGGCTCTCCAGGTCGATGGGAGATTTCGTGCCGTCACACTGAAAAGACGTGAATCGAAAAGGCCTGGAAGCTCACCCGGCATACTTTCGATGCGAAAGTAATTACCCCTGTCTGTCTGGCTGTAAATTTCGAGTACCAGGTATTCATTGCCGACCCTGAGTGATTCGGCTCCTTGGCTGACTCTGGCGTCCTGGCTGGATGTACCTTCGAAGCGCACCTTCATTACGCTTTCACCCTCCAAACTTGATCTTGTAATCGTAGAGGTATATTTCGCCTGTCACGGCATTGTGATAAAAGTGAATCTCGAACGGCCCTTGAGGACTGCTGTAGCGTGGCGAAGTGTACTTGGCCCAATCGGCTAGATCGCCTCTGCCGCGCAGAACGCCTCCCACGCCATTTTCTCCGACCAGGAACCTGTTCTTGAGATTGTCGCCCTTGATGATGATACGCGATTTCTTGATGGCTTCTTCGGTCAACAACCCATCTTCGCGGAAGGGGGAGTTGGCCGACTCATGGCTCAGCTTGTCTGCCAGTCGCTGCCCGTCCAGTGAGCCGGAATGAACTCTTCCAAACTCGTCCTTTCCTGCCTTTCCCAGCTCATTGAGGGACGGTCGCTGTTCGCAGGGGCTGAGCCCAGTTGGGTCTGTGAGTCCGTGCGGGTTACTTACGTATGCGGCAGGGTTGGGCGCAGGGGACAGGCCAAGTGGGTCTGATGAAAGATAGCGAGCTGTAGCCGGATCGTAGTGGCGTCGGAAATTATAGTGAAGCTGGGTCTCGGAGTCGAAATATTGCCCGGGAAACCGCAGTGGTGTATAGGCCGTCGCGTCCGCGTTCCAAGTGGTGGTGCCCCAGAGGGTGGGGCGGGCCTGCCAGGCGACTTCCCCAGACGTGGAGAACAACTCCGTCGGAGTCCCCACCAAGTCCGTGACGATGTTGAAGAAGCGTTCGTCGATTACCTGTTGAGGGGCGGAGGACAGGTTGTCGGTGGTGAGTTTGCGTTCGGTTTGGGTTAGGGGGGTTAGGCCTTGGTGGTCCCAGGTGAGGGTTAGGGATTGGGGGGAGTTGGGGGTTGTGGTGGATTGTTCGGTGAGGGTGGGGCCGTCCCAGGTGAAGTGGGTGGATTCGACGGGGGTGGTGCCGTCGGGGGAGAGACGGTGTTTGGCGGTGCGGCGGCCCAACGGGTCGTAGGTGTAGCGCCAGGGGGTGCCGTCGGGGGTGGTGACGGCGGTGAGGCGGTCTTCCGCGTTCCAGGTGTAGTGCCAGGTGGCGGGCTTGCGGGAGAGGCGGGTTTTCTGGCGGAGGGTGACGCGGCCGAGGGCGTCGTGTTCGTAGCGGATGGCGCCGGCGCGGTTGATGCGGGTGCCGGTGTAGGTGCGGGGGCCCTGGGCGGAGGCGCCGGCGTGTTCGGCGGGCCAGGTGGCGTGGGTCTGGTTGCCGGATGCGTCGTAGGCGTAGGTCTCCGACCAGTCGGCGGCGTTGACGGCGGTGACGCGGCCCGCGCGGTCGAGGTCGAAGGTGCGGTGGCCCCGGGCGGAGTCGTCGATGCCGGTGAGGTTGCCGTCGGGGCGGTAGGTGTAGGACCGCTGGTGGATCACTCCTGCATCGCGTGTGGTGAGGGACTGGGAGGCCAGCCGGCCCGTGGGGTCCCAGGACTGGGTCAGGGTGAGGGCGTCGGAGAGGTGGCGGGCGGTTTCGCGGCCGGCGGCGTCGTGGTCGAAGGCGAGGGGGTGGCCGGAGGCCGACATGTGGGTGCGGTTGCCGGCGGCGTCGTAGGTGTAGGTGGTGGTGGCGCCGGTGGGCGTGGTGCGGGAGGTGCGGCGGCCGAGGGCGTCGTAGGTGAGGGTGAGGGTGCGGCCGTTGACGGATTCGGCGGTGACGCGGCCGAGGGGGTCGCGGGTGTAGGTGATGGTCGCGTCGGGGTTGGCGGTGCGGAGGAGGCGGCCGGCCGTGTCGTACTCGTAGGTGGTGACGAGGCCTGCGGCGTTCTTCTCGGTGAGGTTGCCGAGGGCGTCGTGGGTGTAGGTGGTGACCTGGCCCAGCGCGTCGGTGCGGGTGGTCAGTTGGCCCGCCGCGTCGTGGGTGTAGGCCAGGACCCGGTCGTCGAAGTCGGTTTCGGAGGACAGGCGGCCCGCTGGATCGTAGGTGTACTTCCAGGTCAGGCCCTGGGGATTGGTGACCTGGGTGAGACGCAGCTCGGTGTCGTGGGTGAAGGTGTGGCGGGTGCCGTCCGGGTCGGTGCGGGCGGCGAGCAGGTCGAAGTGGGTGTATTCGAAGCGGGTGGTCCGGCCGATGGCGTCGGTGTGGGAGGTGCGGTTGCCCTCGCCGTCGTACGTCCAGTGTTCGGCGGCGCCGGTCGGGTCGATCCGGGTGGCGAGGTGTCCTTCGACGGTCCAGACGAGGTGGGTGGTCTCGCCCAGGGGGTCGGTGACGGAGGTGATGCGGCCGAACGCGTCGCGCCGGTAGTGGGTGCGGGCGCCGAGCGGGTCGGTGGTGGAGAGGGGCAGGCCCGCTTCGTCGCAGTAGAGGTGGGTGGTGTTGCCGAGGGCGTCGGTGACGGAGGAGAGGTGGCCTCGGCTGTCGTACGCGTAGTGCGTGGTGGCGCCGGCGGGGTCCGTGGAGGAGGTGCGGTTCCCGCTGAGGTCGTAGGTGTGGGACCAGGTCGCGCCGTCCGGGCCGGTGGTGGTCAGGGGCAGGCCGCGGTCGTTGTACCTGGAGGTGGTGCGGCTGCCGTCGGGGAGGGTGATCTCCGTGGGGCGGCCGTCGTCGTCGTACGTGAAGCGGGTGGTGCGGCCCAGCGGGTCGGTCACGGACAGCACGCGGTGCTCGGCATCGCGCACCGTGCGGGTCGTGGCACCGGTCGGGTCGGTCGTGGCGACGATCTGGTGACGGTCGTTGACCAGGTGGCGGGTCACCTGGCCGTGCGAGTCGTGGTGCAGGTTGGTGCGCAGGCCCGTCTCGGGGTCGGGGTCGCCCCAGCTGAAGTGGGCGCGCAGGTGGCCTTCCGTGCCGCTCTGCCAGATGCAGCGGTTCTGGTCGTCGTAGGCGTAGCTGTACGAGCTGTTGTTGGTGTCCGTCCAGGAGGTGATCCGGTCCGCGGTGTCGTAGGTGAAGCGGAGCGGTAGGCCGGTGGAGTTGATGACTGTGGTGAGGTTGCCGGACTCGTCGTAGCCGTACCGGCGGATGAGCTGGTCGCCGCCGTCGGGGGCCGCTCCCGCCAGGTGGAGGGCGGTGATGCGGCCCGCTTCGGTGGTGAGGAGGAGGCGGTAGCCCGCGCTGTGGGTGATGGCGGTGGGCGTGCCGGTTTCGTCGTAGTCGAAGGTGTGGCGGTTGCCGCGGCGGTCGGATATCTCGTCGAGGACGGCGGTGTCGTCGGTGTACGGGGTGAAGTACCAGCGTGTGCCGCCGACCGGGTCGGTGAGGACATAGTCGCCGTCCGGGGTGCGCTCCAGCGGGTGGCCCTCGCCCTCGACGGGCAGGGTGGGGACACCGACGGCCGGGTGCGGGTAGGCGAGGAGGTTGCCTTCCTCGCCGATGAGGACGACGCCCTCGGCGTCGATCTCCAGGCGCTGGTCGACGGTGCTCATCCACGTGGGCCCGAACCAGCGGCCGGTCCGGTAGGACGACTCGAAGGTGCGGGAGAAGGTGAGCGGGAAGCTGCCGGGCAGGGTGATGTCGGTCTGCGGCAGGATCATGCGGCCGGTGGCCATGTCGATCGGGTCGCTGCCGAAGACCTTGCACCAGGCGCGGCGGGCGCGGTCGCGCAAGGTGGTCTTCCCGCCCTCTTTGAGGGCGGAACGGGCGGTGTCTTTGGCGGCGCCCTTCGCACCGGCCTTCATGATCCCTTTGGCCAGGCCGCCTGCTCCCTTGGCACCCACGAGGTTGACGATCAGCGAACCGGCCGCGTCCGCCGGGTCGCTGCCCCAGCCCGTGCCCAGCAGGGCCTTGGGCAGCCGCTCGGGGTGGGCCACCGTGGTGCTGAGTCCCATGAGCGTCGTGCTGACGTTGGACAGGTACTGCCAGGGGTGGGTGATGTTGTAGGGGTCGTACGGGTTGACCGTACGGACCAGCTTCACCGTTTCGGACGCGGCCCTGAGCGCGCCGCCCGCCAGGTGCGTCAGCTGGATGCCACCTGATATCGCCCCGTCCGAGAGGTTGGAGAGGGCCCGGTCGGTGAACTTGGGCTCCTTCGGAGCGTGGGCCAGTGCCTGGCTGATGGCGTGCTGGGCGCGCTCCGCGGCCTCGTCGCGCTGGTGGCGGGCGTTCTTGAGCAGTTCTTCGGCGGCCTTGCGCCCCTCCGCGCCCGGGTCGGTGAAAGCGCCCGGCTTCTGGGGTTTCCGGCCCGGGTCGGCGTTGTTCTCCAGGGCGGAGTTGTACGCGTCCACCTTGGAGTTGTACGAGTCGACCTGGGCCTGGTACGCCGCCACGGCCTTCTTGGTGGCGTTCTGCGCGGCCTTGTACTTGTCGATGGCCGTCTGGGCCTTGCCCTGCGCCCAGGAGACCGTTTCCCCGTACGCGTGCAGTGCCTTGCCCGCCGCCTCGCAGGCGTCCGCCGCCTGCATCCACTGCTTCGGGTGGGCGTTGAACTCCTCGTGGAAGCTGTCTGCCGCTTTGCCTTCCCAGCCGCCCGAATCCAGCTTGCGCAGGCCCTGACCGACCCGTTCGAAGGCGGCGGAGAAGTCCTTCAGGTGCGAGGCCGACTCGTTGATCGCGCCGGCGTCGCCGTGGATCAGGTCCTTGGGGTCGTCGGACTCGCCCAGATTCCGCTCGTCGACGTGGGCCCCGAGGTTGTCGGCGATGTCCTCGCCCGCGGAGCGGACCGTGTCGGCCGCCCCGTCCGCACCGATCGAGTCCAGTGCGTCGGCGGTCTTGTCGGTGACGAACTCGACCCCTTCACCGACTTTCTCCTTGGCGCCGTCGATGATGTCGTCGGCCTTGTCGGCCGCGGCATTGACGATGTCCTTCGCGCCGCTGAAAACGTCTCCCAGGCCCATCAGCCCTCACCCCCGTCGTCTGGCGCGTCCGCGGGCTTGCCCTTGCCGATGCCCATGGCCTTCATGGCGAGGTTGTGATCGGCGTCGCCCGCCCACTTGGACGTGGACCAGTCCTCCTTCGTCTGGGCCAAGGTCTGGAGCGTCCTTGCCCTGGCCTCCTTCGAAGCGGCCGAGGTCGGGTCGTAGTCGGCATCCCTGATCTGGGTGATCGGGTTGTCGGCGAGGACTTGGCCCCAGGTCTTGTCCTTGAGCTGTTCCGCGGTCAGCGTCGGGTCGCCCAAGGCGGCATTGGCCGCGACCTTGAACTGACCCGAAACGTACTGTTCCTGCTCGTGGTAGAGGCCGGCCGACAGGTCGAGGCGGCGGGCGAAGGAGTTCGCTTCGTGCACGAGGGCGCGGACTCCCCAGGTCCAGCGCTCGCAGAAGGACTCGAAAGTCGATGCCAGTTCGGCATGTCCGGCTTCCATTCCGGTCAGCTGGATCTTCTCGAAGCCGTGGCCGAGTTGCGCCTGGCTGTCGAAACCCAGCTCTTTCAGCTCCGAGATGGTGTCGTTGATGCCTTTGCTGACTTGCTGCAGCGCACCCTGATCGAGTTTGTAGCCGTTCCCCGCGCTCAATTCCGCTCACCTCCCGGAAGGGCGGCGGCGCCGGAATCACGGGTCGGGACTTCGCCGTCCTGGTCGGTGCGGACGGCTGCGGAGTCCGGCACGATGCCCGGGGCCGGCGGGAACAGCATGCCCTGCTCACTGCCCGCGTCCAGGGCGACTCCGGCCGGGCCCTCTATGGCGGGTATGACGACGTCGAGCAGGCGGGCGCCGAGAGCGGAGACGTAGGGCCATTCCGTATCCGGCGCGCTTCCTCTGGCCAGCGCGAACCGGCTGAGGGCCGCCTCGTCCGTGAATGCGTACAGCCAGCGGATACCGCCCATTTCGGCGGACATGAGCCCGTCGTCGGGCACGGGCACCAAGACGCTCGTGCGGCGGAATTCCCCTACAAGCGCGGCCGGGTCCCCTTCGTACGCGTGCATACGGGAAATCTCGTCGATCAATGGCACAGCTGCTCCCCCACCCCCGTGTGGTCAATGCCGTAACACTCTTACATATGGCACTGACAATGGGCCTGAGACCCAAGAGAAACGGTTGTTCAGGGGTGTGATTCGGCGATAAGGATGTCCGGAATGCGCCGACGGCCGCAGCGGGCCTGGGGGCCCGGCCGCGGCCGGTGGGGAACTGGGGGGGTGGGGGCGGGGTCAGGCGGGGAGGATGCCGGCGGCGCGGGCTTCGGTGAGCCAGGCGGGGAACTCGACCATGAGCTGCTGGTAGAGGTCGGCGTCGGCGAGGGACCGGGGGTCGCGGCCGGCGTGGAAGAAGCCCGCGTTGTCGACCACGCGCTTCTCCGGTACGGCCAGGTCGTCCAGCTTGCGCAGGAAGTCGAAGCCCTTGGCGTCCGGGTCGCCGAAGCCGACGAACTGCCAGAAGATGGGCAGCTTCGCGGCCTCGCAGAGGGCCTTCTCGGCGGCCGGCTTCGAGGTCGGGGCGCCGTCGGTCTGGAAGATGACGAAGGCGGGGTCGGTCGCGCCGGACTTCTCGTAGTGCTCGATGACGGCGTTGATGGCCCAGTGGTAGTTGGTACGCCCCATGTGGCCGAGGCCCGCGTGCAACTCCTCGATGCGGCCCTCGTAGTTGGCCAGGTCGATGTCCGCGGTGCCGTCGACGTCGGTGGAGAAGAAGACCACCGGGACGGTGCCGTCGTCGTCGAGGTTGGCGGAGAGGCCGAGGGCCTGTTCGGCGAGGTGCTGGACCGTGCCGTCCTTGTAGTAGTTGCGCATCGAGCCGGAGCGGTCGAGTACGAGGTAGACGGCCGCGCGCTGGGTCGCCAGCCCCTGCTTTTCCAGGGAGACCCGGGCCGCCTTGTAGAGGCTGACGAGGGCGGGGGCCTGGGCTTCCACCTTGGTGAGGGAGGTGGGGGTGGAGGCGTGGGCGTTCTCGGAGGTGGGCTCCGGGGAGGAGGCCGATTCGGTGGCGGGGTCCGGGGTGGGCTCGGGGGTGGCCGTGGCCTCCGGCTCCGCGTCGGGTTCTGCTGCGGGGGCGGGTTCGGGTGCCGCGTTGGTCTTCGGCTCGAATTCGGGCGCCGTGTTGGGCTCGGGCTCCGGTTCGGCCGCCGTCTTGTTCGCCGGTTCCGTCGTCGTCTCGGCCTTCGCCTTGTCCTCCGCCTTCGTTTCTGTCTCCGCCTTCGCCTCGTCCTTGGCCTCCGCCTCGCTCGGCGCCTCCGCCGTAACCGCAGCCGCCGTTTCCTTCTCCCCCGTGCGGGGTTCCGGCGTCTGGGGTGTCTTCGGGTTGTCGAACGCCTGGGAGACGAGGTCGGAGGCCGAGTCCTTGGCGGGGCCCGAGGCGGGCTCCTTGGCGGGGTCCGGAGTGGTGGCCTGGGTGGGGACGGAAGCGGGCGGGGGGCCGGTGGGGGCCGTGCGGGCGGTGGGGACGGCGGGGTCGCGGGGGGCGGCGGGCTCCGGGGTGGCCTCTTCGCGGGCCTCCGGGATCGTTGCCGTCTCCGGCGTCCGAGTGCCGCTCGCCGCCTCGTTCGATTCCTCGCGGGCCGCCTTGGAGCGACCGAAAGCGTTGCGCAGCAGACTCCGAATGCCCATCGGCGAACCTCTCTAGCGTGTGTGCGGTGCGGCGAATGTCCGAGAAGCGCGGACATGTCCCTGACCAGGCCGGACACGTAAGGGTAGCCGCCTGGCCCGGCCTCATCGTGGGACCCCGCGCGTCTCACGGCACGCCCCGTTTGGGTGTTTTGTTACTTGGCGTGATGTGGGGGAGGGGCGGGGGTGTTTGTCGGGTGGGGGTGTGTGGTGGGTGGGGGGCGTGTGGAGGAGAGCGTATGTGCGGCGGTCGGGCGTGCGAAGCGGTAGGGGGGAATTGGGTGGGGAACGAGCGGGCCGGGAGCCCTGAAGGCGGGACCCGGTAGAGCGGGCCGGGAGCCCTGGGGGCGGGAGCCGTAGCGCAGGACTGGGCCGGAAGTGCGGCGGATGTTTGTGCGGTGTGCGGGCGGGCGGACCTGGGCGGAGGCTGCGAAGGGGACGGCGCGGGGTGGTGCGGGTGTCCGTTCGTGCACGTCATGTGGTGACGGTGTGCCCGGTGGGTGGGTGAGGCGGCGGGTGTACGGAGGGCAGGCGCCGGCGCCACCCGTGGCCGGCGCGGTGACCATAGGCCCGGCCACCCGTTGACCCTGGCGGCGGTCCAGGAGAACCAGACAACCCTCGTACGGGTGACGGGAGATGTGGGCGCATGGGGCTGACCAGCCAGTCGCTCGAAATCGCGGTGGCCACGCTGGCCGTGGCCTGTGTGGTCCTCACGGTGTGGCAGTGGCCGCGGCTGTCCCGGCGCGGTGTCCTCACCGTACTGGGCCGGCTCGGGACCGTCCTCGTCACGCAGGTGGCCGTGCTGTGTTCGCTCGCCCTGGCCGTGAACTCCAGCTTCGAGTTCTACAGCAGTTGGGACGAGCTGCTGGGCAACACCGACGAGGCGCCGGTGGCGGTGAACAAGGGGGGCCGTCCGCAGTACGCCGACGCGGGCAGTCTGCGGGGCGGGCTGGTCCAGCCGGCGGGGCCGCAGGGGCTGGACCGGGTGACCGGGCTGCCGAAGGGGGCGCCCCGGGAGGTCGGCAAGGTGGAGTCCGTACGGATCGTCGGGCGCCGTACCCGTGTCATCAACCCGGCCTTCGTCTACCTGCCGCCGCAGTACTTCCAGCACCAGTACCGCCGCCAGCGCTTCCCCGTGTCCGTCGTCATCAGCGGCTATCCGGGCGGCATCATGAACCTCGCCCAGCACCTCCAGATCCCGCAGACCGCGGGCCGGCTGATCGAGCAGGGCCGGATGCAGCCGACCGTCCTGGTGATGGTCCGGCCGACGATCGCGCCGCCGCGGGACACCGAGTGCGTGGACGTGCCGGGCGGGCCGCAGGCCGAGACGTTCTTCTCGCGGGATCTTCCGGAGGCCGTCAAGGCCGCGTACCGGGTCGGCCACGACCCCAGCGCCTGGGGCGCGTTCGGCTACTCCTCCGGGGGGACGTGTTCGCTGCTGCTGGCCCTGCGCAACCCCGGCGTCTACACGTCCGCCGTATCGCTCTCGGGCGACTACGCGGTCAAGGACGACCTGACGACGGGGAGCCTGTTCGGCAGCGGCGCCGCGGCGGAGCGGCGCAAGCGTGCGCACGATCTGCTGTGGCGCCTGAAGAACCTGCCGGTGCCGCAGGTCTCGGCGCTGGTGGCCAGCAGCCGTCTCGGCGAGCCGAACTACGCCGACACCCTGCGGTTCATCCAGGCCGCGCAGCCCCCGATGACCGTCGACTCGATCATCCTGCCGCGCGGCAGCCATCAGTTCTCGACGTGGCGGCGGGAGGTGGCGCCGGCCCTGGAGTGGCAGGGCCGCCAGCTGACGTTCCCGCAGGACGTGGAGGCCGCGCACGCACGGCCGAAGCGGCCGGGGGCGGGGGCGACGCCCGCACCGTCACCGTCCCCGTGATCCTCGCCGTCCCCCGTAGCCCTCACCGTCCCCGTAGCCCCGCATCACATCCGTAACCCTCACCGGCCCCGTAAACCCGCACCGCCCCCGTAACCCTCACCAGTCCGCCCCCTTCCCCCTCACCCATCCGCCCCACCCGGCAAGACACCCACCCCTCGCCGCGGTGGACTTCTACAGTGACCGCCGCCCCGGCTGCAGCCCCCGCCCCTCCGGCCACAGCGACCGCCCCTCCGGACGACTGCCTGGCCCGCAACGACTGGATCTGTGGCGACTACCTCGCCACCCGCCGCCACACCCTCCTCGATGCGGCCCTCCAGCACCTGCACCTCACCGTGGTCTCCGTGCTGCTCGGCCTGGTGATCGCGCTGCCCCTGGCGCTGCTGGCGCGCCGGTGGCGGTGGGCGGTGGGGCCGGTGCTGGGCCTGACCACCGTGCTCTACACGATTCCGTCGCTGGCGATGTTCTCGCTGCTGCTGCCGCTGTACGGGCTCTCCGCCACGCTCGTCATCGTGGGGCTGGCCCTGTACTCGCTGACCCTCCTCGTACGGAACATCCTGGCGGGCCTGGCGGGCGTACCTGCCGAGGCGAAGGAAGCGGCCCGCGGCATGGGGTACGGGCCGCTGCGGCAGCTGCTGGCCGTCGAACTGCCGCTGGCGGTGCCCGCCGCGATGGCCGGGCTGCGCATCGCCACCGTCTCGGCCGTCGCGCTGACCACGATCGGCGCGATCGTCGGGCACGGCGGACTGGGCAACCTGATCTACGCGGGGATGAACTCGTTCTTCAAGGCGCAGGTGCTGACCGCGTCCGTCCTGTGTGTGGTGATCGCCGTCGCATTCGACCTGCTGCTGCTAGGCGTGGAGCGGCTGCTGACCCCGTGGCGGCGCGTATGAGTACGCTCGGGAACGTCTGGGACTGGCTGAGTACGGACGCCAACTGGGCCGGTGAGAACGGCGTCTGGCACCGCCTCCTGGAACACCTGCTGCTGACCGTCGGCTGTCTGCTCGCCAGTTGCCTGATCGCGCTGCCGGTTGCCGTCACGCTCGGGCACCTGGGCCGCGGCGGGGCGCTCGCGGTCAACCTCGCCAACGTCGGCCGCGCCGTGCCGACGTTCGCGGTCCTGGTGCTGCTCCTGCTCACGCCGCTCGGCCGGCACGGGGACTGGCCGACGTTCATCGCACTGGTGCTGTTCGCGCTGCCGCCGCTGCTGACCAACGCGTACGTCGGGATGCGGGCGGTGGACCGGGCCGTGGTGGAGGCGGCGCGCGGGATGGGGATGTCCGGCGGGCAGCTGGTGTGGCGGGTGGAGGTGCCGCTGGCGCTGCCGCTGGTGCTGACCGGGGTGCGGATCGCCGCGGTGCAGCTGGTCGCCACGGCGACGCTGGCCGCGCTGGTCGGTGGCGGCGGGCTGGGCCGGATCATCACCGCGGGCTTCAATCTGGCCAGCACGCCGCAGGTGGTCGCGGGCGCGGTGATCGTGGCGGTGTTCGCGCTGGTGCTGGAGGCGCTGTTCGAGGTGGCCGAGCGGCTGGGCCCGGCCTGGGCACGGGGGCGGGCGCGGTGAGCGGGCGCCCCGGCACCCCCGCCGCGCTCCGTCGTACGCGCCGGAGCGCCGGCCCCGCGGCACTGGTGCCCCTGTCGGTCCCGCGGGCCCAGGTGCCACTGCTGGCCCTGGTGGCACTGGTGGCACTGGTGGCACTGGTCCTCACCGCCTGCGCCACCGGCCCTTCCCTGGAGAACCGCGGCCGGGTCACCGACCCGCCCGGCGACAGCCGCCACCTGTCGGTCGGCTCGGCCGGCTTCACCGAGAGCGAGCTGCTGGCCCAGATGTACGCGGTGCTGCTCCGCAAGGCCGGGTACGAGACCGACATCCTGACCGTCGGCAACCGGGAGCTGTACGAACCGTCCCTGGAGAGCGGCCAGATCGACGTCGTACCCGAATACGCGGCGACCTTCGCCGACTGGCTGAACGCCAAGACCAAGGGGGCGGACGCCGACCCGGTCGCGTCACCGGACCTGGACACGACCATGAAGGTGCTGCGGAGCCTGGCCACGCCGCGCGGCCTGACGGTGCTGCCGCCGGGCCGGGCCGTCGACCAGAACGCGTTCGCCGTGGCCGCCTCGTACGCCCGGCAGCACGGTCTGAAGACCCTCAGCGACCTGGGGCGCGCCAGGCTGCCGGTGCGGCTGGCGGCGGGTGACGAGTGCGTGCGGCGGCCGTTCTGCGCGCCCGGGCTGAAGCGTACGTACGGAATCGACATCACGGCCGTCGACCCGAAGGGGGTGGGCACCACGCCCGCCAAGCAGGCCGTGCAGAACGGGCAGGACCAGATGGTGCTGACGACCAGCACGGACGCGACGGTCGAGCAGTTCGGGCTGGTCTTCCTCGAAGACGACAAGAAGCTCCAGAACGCGGACTACGTCGTCCCGGTGGTCAACCGGGCCCGCGCGGGCAGCGCCCGGGTCGCCGCCGCCCTGGGCAAGCTCAACACCGTACTGACGACGGAGGACCTGGCGGACCTGAACCAGCGGGTGGACAGCTGGCGGCGGCTCCCGGAGGACGTGGCGCGGGATTATCTGCGGAAGAAGGGTCTGCTGTAGGCGGGGAGCGGGGGCTGCTGTGGGCGGGGCGCCCGTCCGCTCGGCCCCCTGCCGGCCCGGTGACCCGGCAGCCCGGCGGCCCCGGCGCGGTCAGTCCGTGGGTACCGAATCCACCTCCGTCTCCTCCCGCGGCACCCCCTGTTCGTCCGCCCCGATCGTGCGCCGTAGTGCCTCGTGCAGCTTGGCCGGGGTCAGGACGCCCAGGAAGCGGGTGCCGTCCACCACCGCGATCCAGCCTGCGTCGTACTTGAGCATCTCGCTGAAGGCGTCTTTCAGGGAGCCGCTCACCGGGACCCACGCCTCCATCCGGCGCGCCTGGGACGAAACGTTTCCGGGCGCGCCCGACATCTCCTCCGTGCCCACCCAGCCGTGCAGCCCGCCTTCCTCGTCCAGGACGACGGCCCAGCGCGCGCCCTCCGCGCGCAGCCGTTCCGCCGCCCGGGCGGCCGGTTCGCCGAGGCGGGCGAAGGGCGGGTGTTCCAGGTCGCCGGGGTCGATGCCGGTGACCATGAGCTGTTTCAGCGCCCGGTCGCTGCCGACGAACTCGGCGACGTACGGGGAGGCGGGCGCGCCCAGCACGCTCGCCGGAGTGTCGTACTGCTCGATCCGGCCCTGCCCGAAAACCGCGATCCGGTCACCCAGCCGGATCGCCTCCTCGATGTCGTGGGTGACCAGCAGCACCGTCTTGTGCAGCGATGCCTGGAGCCGCAGGAACTCCTTCTGGAGCCGGTCGCGGACGACCGGGTCCACCGCGCCGAACGGCTCGTCCATCAGCAGGACGGGCGGATCGGCGGCCAGCGCGCGGGCCACCCCGACGCGCTGCCGCTCGCCGCCGGACAGCTGGTCCGGGTAGCGCGGCCCGTGTACGGCGGGGTCCAGGCCCACCAGTTCCAGGAGTTCGGCGGCGCGGGCGCGGGCCCGGCCCTTCTTCCAGCCGGTCAGGAAGGGCACGGTGGCGGTGTTGTCCAGGACGGTGCGGTGCGGGAAGAGGCCGGTCTGCTGGATGACGTAGCCGATGCGGCGGCGCAGGCGTACGGGGTCGGCCGTCGCGATGTCCCGGCCCTCGACGAAGATGCGGCCACCGGTCGGGTCGATGAGCCGGTTGACCATCTTCATGGTGGTCGTCTTGCCGCAGCCGGACGGCCCGACGAGCGTCACCAGCTCGCCCTCGGCCACCTCCAAGGAGAGTCCGTCCACGGCGGTGGTGCCGTCCGGGTAGCGCTTGGTGACGGATTCGAACCGGATCATTGGACCATTGAAGCCCGCGGTCCCGGAGCGGTCGCTTTATACGGGCAAACGGGCCCGTCCTCCGGGCCGTCGTCCAAGCCGCTACTCCTTCAGGTCCTCCAGCCGCTCCCGTGCAGCCCGTACCGACCGTCCGCGCCACGACAGCCCCGACCAGGGATCGGGTGCGGAAAGGCGGTCGGGGATGGTGGCCACCGTCCACCGCCGGGCGGTCAGCTCCGGGTCGTCCAGTTCGTCGCGGGAGATCGGGGTCGCCACCGGCGCGCCCGGCTTGGCCCGAACGGAATACGGCGCCACCGCGGTCTGCGCGTACGCGTTGCGCTGGACGTCCAGGTAGACGCGGCCCTTGCGCTCGGCCTTGCGCTGTTCGGTGGTGAGCCGGTCCGGGTGGCGCCGGGCGAGCCGTTCGGCGGCCAGGTGCGCGAATTCGCGTACCGCGTCGAAGCCGGAGCCGCCGTCCAGCGGGGCGATGACGTGCAGGCCGCGCGAGCCGGTCGTCATCAGGCGGGCGGGCAGCTTCAGGTCGTCCCACAGTTCGCAGACCCGGTGGGCGGCCCACCGTACGTCCTCGAAGTCCGCGCCCTCGGCCGGGTCGAGGTCGAAGATCAGCAGGTCGGGGTGGTCGGGGCGGTGTTCGCGGGAGAGCCAGCGGTGGACGGTGACGCTGGCCTGGTCCGCGAGGTAGACGAGGGTCGCGGCGTCGTCGCAGACGACATGGGTGACCTCGCCGCCCTCCTTGGACTGCACCGAACGCCGTACCCATTCGGGGAAGTATTCGGGGGCGTTCTTCTGCATCAGGGGCCTGCCGTCGATGCCGTCCGGGTGCCGCTCCATCATCAGCGGACGGTCGCGCAGATGGGGGACCGCGCGCCGGGCGACCGCCTTGTAGTGGTCGGCCAGGTCGCCTTTGGTGATCCCGTCGTCCGGGAAGAGGACCTTGTCGGGCCGGCTGACCGTGACCGTGCGCCGCCCCGCCTTGATGGTGCGTGCGTCGTCCGCGCCGCCGCTCTTGCCGCTCATATCGAGGACGGGTAACCGGCCGCGCCGCGCGGCAAACGCGGGGGCGTGCGGGCGCCGCGCGGCACCGGTCCGGCGGGACCCGGAAGAGCTCTCGGCGGGGACCGGACGGGTTTTCGGCGGGGCCGTACGAGTTGCTTCCGGGGCACCGGCCCCCGTCCTGCCGGATACGCCCGGTTCGCGTGCTTACGATCCTGGGGGCTGTCGTCACCTGGCGTCGTTTCACCCCGAGGCGGGCCGCGACAGGCGCCACGTTGACGGCGGCTCTTGCCCTGCCATCGGTCGGGAGGGTGGATCGCACGGGTGGAAGGGAACGCGACGATGAAGGCCGTAGCAGTCACCGCATTCGGCGAACAGCCCCGGCTCCTGGACCTGCCGGAGCCGCAGCCCGGGCCGGGCGAGGTCCTGGTACGGATGTCCGCCGCCGGGGTCAACCCGGTCGACTGGAAGATCGCCGACGGCCTGTTCAAGGACACCGCGCCGCACTCCTTCCCGCTCGTGCTGGGCTCGGACGGCGCGGGCGAGGTGGTCGCCGTCGGCACCGGGGTGCGCCGTCTGTCGCCGGGGGACGCGGTGTTCGGCCAGTTCCAGCGGCCGGAGCGGGGCGGCGGCTCGTACGCGGAGTACGCGGTGGCCGACGAGCGGGCGGTGGCCGGCGCGGCCCGTTCCGTCACGTACGCGACCTCCGCCGCCGTGCCCACGGCCGGTACGACCGCGTACAACCTCGTGGAGGAGACCCGGATCGGCGAGGGCAAGCGCGTCCTGATCGTCGGCGGCACCGGCGGGGTCGGCATCTTCGCCACCCAGCTCGCGGCCGGCCGGGGCGCGGAGGTGATCGCCACCGCCCGGGACGGCCTGGCCGACCTGCTGCACGGCCTCGGCGCCGCGGAGACGGTGGACCACACGCTGGGCCCGGTGGCCGATCAGGTGCTGGCGGCCCACCCGGACGGTGTGGACGTGCTGCTCGACCTGGTCAACGGCCCGG
This sequence comes from Streptomyces sp. NPDC018019, assembly GCF_044327805.1. Classification (NCBI taxonomy): domain Bacteria; kingdom Bacillati; phylum Actinomycetota; class Actinomycetes; order Kitasatosporales; family Streptomycetaceae; genus Streptomyces; species Streptomyces sp. NPDC018019. The sequence continues at coordinate 500,230 of NZ_JBIRGD010000003.1, forward strand.
ACGCGTTCGGCGAGACGACCCGGACGGTACGGGACGGGGGAACGGCCGTCTCCACCGTCGGGGCCGCCGACGCGGACGTACTGACCGAGCACAATCTGCGCGGTTTCAACTTCTCCAACCGGCCCTCGCCGCAGCTGCTGGAGATCCTCGCCGGGCAGCTCGACGCAGGCCGGCTGACCGTGATCGTCGGCAGCGAGGTCACCCTGGAGGAGGCGCCGGAGGCGCTGGAGGCCAGCCGTACGGGGCACACGCAGGGGAAGACGGTGATCAGCTTCTGAGCGAGGCCGGGCCTCCCTCCGGCCCGGCGCCCCTCAGTGATCGTGCGGGCCCGGCCGGTGGACCGGCCCGTGGGTGTCCTCGCAGTGCGGCGGGACGAGCGCCGTGTCGTCCGGCCCGGCCGCTATGTGCAGCACCTCGCCGGGCAGCGGCTGCTCGCCCACGTGGTCGACCTGGAGGGTGGCGTGGGTGATGCCGTACTTCAGGCGCAGCAGTTCGTGGAGGTTGCGGCGTACGGCGTGGCAGTCGCCGCCCGGGGCCACCAGGATGTGCGCGGACAGGGCCGGTTCACCGGAGGTGATCTCCCAGATGTGCAGGTCGTGGACCTCCACCACCTGGTCGGCCTCGACCAGGTGATCGCCCAGCGCGTCCGGGTCCACCCCGTTCGGCGCGGCCTCCATGAAGATCCGCCCGGACTCGCGGACCAGGCCGATGCCGGCCCGCAGCATCAGGACGACCACGACGAGCGAGGCGATGGCGTCGGCCCGCGCGAAGCCGGTGACCATCACCACCGCGCCGGCGACGGCGGTGGCGATGAAGCCGAACAGGTCGGTCAGGATGTGCTGGTAGGCGCCCTCGACGTTCAGGCTGCTGCGGTTGGCCCGGGAGATGCACCAGGCGGCCACGATGTTGACGACGACCCCGGCGAGCGCGGTGATCAGCACCAGACCGCCGGTGACCTCGGGCGGTGCCAGGAGGCGGGCGATGGCCTCGTACCCGAGCCAGAGGGACAGCACGAGCAGCGTGATGCCGTTGGCCTGCGCGGACAGGATCTCGGCGCGCTTGAGTCCGTACGTGTAGCCGCCGCGCGCGGGCCGGGCGGCCAGCCGCATCGCGACCAGGGCCAGCACGATCGAGGCGGCGTCGGTGAGCATGTGGGCGGCGTCGGAGATCAGCGCCAGGGAGCGCGCCAGGAAGCCGATCACCACCTCCACGGCCATGAACGCGGTGATCAGCACCAGCGCGGCCCGCAGCCAGCGCCGGTCGGCGTCCGGCGACAGGGCGTGGGAGTGCGAGTGCCCGTGTCCATGCCCGTGCCCGTGGCCGTGTGCGGTGGGCGGGGGTCCGGTGGAGGAGGTGGTGTCGGCGTGGGCGTGCTCGGTCATGGGCGCGCTCCCTTCCCTGGGGCGTCCGAAAGGACGTGCGCAAGGAAGCAAACCGCACTTCGCCGCTAGATCCAAAGGCTGCACCGGTGACCGTTGTCATTACCGTCGAACGGCGCATTGTTGCTGGTCAGGGAGGCGTACCAACAGATGGGTGGCGGCCGCGGATCGCGCGGCCGCCACCCATCGAACGATCACTGAGCCATGCGCGGCTACGTCGGTATGCAGATGCGCGAGAGGGTGCCTATGGCGGTGGCCGTGGTGCTGTGCGGAGCCGCAGATGCATTCAAGATCAAGACGGTGGCGGCGCTGACGAGAGCTATGGTGGCGATGCGCCATACTACAAGTTTGGACAATTTATGTGGTCCTCGTGCGTAGATCAGACGTATCTGGCGCGCAGATTGGACCACGCTTGTAAGGAAAGTGACAACCTTGCTGGTGGTGGTCACTTGGCGCGCGAAGTGACTAGCGAGGTTGTCGATTCGTGACGCTTCCTGCTTGGAGCTGCTGCGCAATACGATCAGCCGCACATGTGTCCAAACCAACGAATAATTCGAACGCCTGTTGCCAAAGCGCCTGCGCCTCCTCCCGGCGCCCCTCGCGCAGCCGAACGCCCGCGAGTGCGTCGCTCGCGCGGGCCTCCTCCTCCGGGAACTGGATCCGGCGGGCCAGTGCGATGGCCGCGCACAGGCTCTCCGCAGCGGCTGCCGACCGCCCCTGTGCGGCCTCCGCGATGCCGAGGCAGCGCAGCGCGTGCGCCTCCTCCTGGGCGGCGCCGATGCTTCGTGCGAGGTTCAGGGCCTGCCGGTGGTGCGTGGCGGCCTCGGCGAACTGGCCGAGGCTGTGGTGGGCGGTGCCCAGGCCGATCAGGGCATTACCCTCATTTTTTCGGTCCCCGAGCCGTCGGAAAGTGAACAGACACTCCCGGTACATGTCCATGCCGGACAGAATTTCGCCGCGATCGGCTGAGGCGGAGAGCAGGGCGGCCAGGTTGGCCTGGACCGTGGCCAGGTCGGAGAGGCTGCCGACGGACTCGGTGAGGGCGAGGGATTCCTCGTATTTCCGGCGGGCCAGCTCGATGGAGCCGACCTGTACGTGCAGGTCGCCCAGGTTATTGATGCACTTGGCCGCGTTCCGGGTGTCTCCGGCGCGCTGAAAGGTGTCGATGGCCTTCGTGAAGAAGTCCAAAGCTTCCTGATGCCTGCCCAAATGCAGCAGGGAAATCGCGAAGTTGTTTTCGCAGCGGGCTCGCGCCCAGGTGTTTCCCGAACGCATATGCACCGCCAGCGCTTGCCGGTACAGTCCCAGCGCCTCGTGATTCTGGCCGTGATTCCAGCGGAGAATGCCCAGCTTTCGCAGTGCGTCCGCTTCCGCGTCCGGGTCGTCCGTACGACGGGCCAGTTCCAGTGCGCGGCGGCCCGCGCTTTCCGCCTCGGGGTAGTGCCCGGTGTTTGTGCGGGTCGTGCTGAGGTCGAGCAGGGCCAGACACAGCGCGCGCGGTTCGCCCGCCTGCTCCCAGTGGTCGACGGCGTGCCGCTGCATACGGTCGGTGTCCACCCAGTGGCATTCGGAATCCAGGAACTCCGCCAGTACGTGGCTCATGACCGCGGCTTGGGCGGGAGCCCCGTGCGTGCGCGCGTACCGTTCCACGGTGAGGAGATTCGAGCGCTCCGTGATCAGCCAGTTCTTCGCCTCGTCCGCGTTTCGGAGCACGACCGCAGGAGGTGTGCTGCCGGTGACGAGGTGGCGGTCCGCAAGCCGGGAGCTCCGCGGGTACAGAAGGACATCGGCGGCGTCGGCAGAAGCCAGGTAGAAATCGATCAGGCGGCGCACGGCCAGGTCGCGGGTTTCTTCGTCGTCCTCGGAGTAGGCCAGCGCCCGTGCGTATTCGCCGAGCAGGTCGTGGAAGCGGTACCGGTCGGGGGCGGGTTCCTGCAACAAGTGGCAGTGCAGCAGGCTTTCGAGCAGTCGCTCGGTCTGTTCCCGCGGCAGCCCGACCAGCGCGGCTGCCGCGTGCGGGCCGAACTCGGCGCCCAGGTGGAGGGACAGGCGGCGGAACACCGACCGCTGGGTGCCGGTCAGGGTCTGGTACGACATCTCGAAGGCGCGGGCCACCTCCGAATACCCGTCATGGAGTTCCGCGAGACGGCCCGGACCCCGGGTGAGCCGTTCGCGGAGATGGGTGAGGGACCAGGCGGGGCGGGCGTTGAAGCGATTGGCGGCGATTTCGATCGCCAGGGGCAGATGCCCGCACAGATCCACGATCCGGGAAATGCCGGTTGCGTCCTGCGTCCGGTCATGTCCGGCGAAAGCGCGGAACAGAGCCACGGAATCCTCCGGCGGCAGGACGTCGAGGGCGAGCGACTGGGCACCGGGCAGGCCGGCCAGATGGCGGCGGCTGGTGATGATGATGAGCGAGGGGGACGGTCCGGGAAGCAGCGGACGCACCTGGTCGGTGTGCGCGGCATCATCCAGGATGATGACCGCCCTCTTGTGCGCCAGCAGGGTGCGCCACAGTGCCGTGCGTTCATCGAGTTCCGAAGGGATGGTGCCTGCCGGGACGCCCAGAAGGCGCAGCAGGGACGCCAGTGCGCTTGCCACGTTCAGCGGCTCCTGAATGCGGGCGTGCGCCCGGAGGTCGATGTAGAGCTGTCCGTCGGGGAAGTGCCGCCCCAGGGCGTTCGCCGCATTCACGGCCAATGCCGTCTTGCCCACCCCGGCCATGCCGGAAATGGCTTCCAGCGCCACGATGGACGGAGCGGAATCACAGTCCTTCCTGCGGACCGCGCCGGTGACGATGGCACGCAGCCGCCGCATTTCCGTATGGCGGCCGACGAGAGGGTTCTGCCGAGGCAGATTGTGCGGTGTGAGCGCAGTCCTGAACCCGTCGGGGGCGCGTCCTGGATTCCTAGGGAGTACGTCGCTTGGCGGGGTGCGCCGGAGAATGTGCTGATGGATGCACGTCAGCTCTTCACCCGGGTCGGAGCCCAGCTCCTGGCGCAGGCGGTGGCGTGCTTCCTGATAGGCCCGTAAGGCGTCGGCGGGCCGGCCGCATCCGTAGGACGCCAGCATGAAGTACCCCACGAGCGTTTCGTCTTCCGGGTACTGATCGACCAGAGAGGAGAGTACGTCGACCGCCTCGCCGAAACGGCCCAGGCGCAGTTGCATGGCCACCCGTGAAGTGGTCGCTTTGAGGCGCTGTTCGGTCAGAATCGTGCGCATGCGCTCGGACCACATTCCCGGCAAGCCTGCCAGAGGATCTCCCTGCCACAAACCGTCCGCCGCGTCGAGCAGTTGGACGGCACCCGCGTCGTCACCGCCGTCCGACAGCGACCTGGCGCGGGCGACGAGGCCCTGGAAGCGGTGCCAGTCGACGGACTCGGGCATGACGTCGAGGGCGTAGGTGTGGGCATGACGGGTGATCGCCGGAGCGCCCGGCCGCGCGGCTCCCGCGGCGGCCGTGCGCAGGGACCTGCGCAGGCGTGAGACGTAGGTGTGGACCGACTCCCGGGCCTTGCGCGGCGGTGAGCCGTCCCAGAGGCGGTCGACCAGGGTTTCCAGGGCCACCGGCCGGCCCGCCGACAGGGCTAGCGAGGCCAGCAGGCAGCGTTCCTTGTCGGAGCCGAGACGGAGCCGGTGCGTGCCCGCACCAAGGCAAATGGGGCCGAGGACGAAAATTTCCATCAGCGCCTCCCTCGTCGGCGCACACACCAGTTTTGTGAGCATGACACCGAGGGGTTCAAGAGGCCAGTGCGCACTACTGCGGGGTGGCCGGTTCGGGGCCCGTGCGCGGGCTGCCAGGTCTCCCGCCGTCCTTCCATGGGTAGAGCTGAAGTGATCCATGACGTATCGGACGGGGGTGGCGGATGCGCCGGGACGTGAACGCGATCGGTGGTTCGGCGCGGATTTACGGAACAAGTATTCAGGCGGGAGATGTTGCGGGCGGTATTCACGTGCATTCGGAGATCGCGCCACGGCCTCCGGTGCCACGTCAGCTGCTGTCCGTCACCCGGCATTTCACCGACCGAGGACGTGATCTGTCGGCGCTGGATGATCTCTACGAAGGGTGTGCGGAGCCGGCCGGCCCGCTGATCGTGGTCAGCGGCCCCGCCGGGGTCGGCAAGACCACCCTGGTGTCCCGGTGGCTCCGGGGAATGGCGGTTAGATTTCCCGACGGCCAGCTGTATGCCGACCTCCGCGGCCACTCGGCGGCCGGTCCGGCCGCTCCGGGGGAGGTACTGGGCCAATTCCTGCGCGCCATGGGCGTCGTGCAGGTGCCGCTCGGTCTGGAGGAGCGCGCCGCGCTCTGGCGCTCCGTCACCGATGGGCTGCGCGTCTCGATCATGCTCGACAATGTCTTCTCCGCGGCCCAGGCCAGATCTCTGCGGCCTGGTGGCCGGCCCGGCCTGGTCGTCGTGACCAGCAGGTACCGGCTGACCGGGTTACGGGCCGACGGAGCGCTCTACCACGAACTCGGCCTGCTGGAGCAGTCGGCCGCCGTGGAGATCATCTCTCTGGGGATCGGCGCCGAGCGCGTACGGCGCGAGACCACCGCCGTGCAACAAGTCGCGTCGCTGTGCGCGGGGTTGCCCCTGGCTGTGTGCCTGGCCTCCGCGCGGCTCGCCTCCCGTCCCCGTCAGCCCATGCGTGCCCTGGTAGACGCGCTCACCCAGGACCGGAGCCGGCTGGCGGCGCTGGCCGTGGAGGGGGAATCCTCGGTGTACCACGCTCTCGACGAGTCGTATGCGGTGCTGGCGTCCGACGCGGCGCACCTCTACCGCAGCCTCGCGCTGCTGCCGGCCCGGGTGCTGGATTCACGTATCGCGGCGGCCGCCCTCGCAGTGTCCCTGGAGGAGGTCGAGCGGCTGCTGGGCGTGCTGGTCGAGGCGAACTTACTGGAGGACACGGGCCCGGACGCCTATCGCTTCCACGACCTGGTCCGTCTGCACGCCGAGGAACGCGGACGGGCGGAGGAGCATCCGGACGCGCGCGAAGAAACGCTTCGCCGCGTGGGTGACTGGCACCTGGCCACCGCTTCGGAAGCCCAGAAGCTGCTTTCCCCCATCCAGGCCACCTTCGACCGCGTCTATGCCTACTACCCGGATGTGGCGCCTCCCTTCACGGACGAGGGCGGTGCGCTGCACTGGCTGGAGAGCCACCGGTCGGACCTGATGGCGACGGTGCGTACCGCGTACGAGAGGCAATGGGACGGTCTGGCCTGGCAGCTCGTGGACGCCATGTGGCCGCTGTTCCACCGGCTGCGCCATTACGAACTCTGGACCGAGGCGCACGCCATCGGCCGACGCGCGGCCGCGCGCGTCGAAGACCGTACGGCGGAACGCCAGATGCTCAATTCCGGGGCCATCGGGCTCAATGCCGCCGGGCGCCCGGAAGAGGCCATCGAATGGTTTGAGGTGTCGTTGCGCGCGGCCCGCGAGGTCGGTGACATCCGTGACGAAGGACAGGCCCTGCACGGCATCGGGTCCGCTCACCGGGAGGCGGGACGCTTCCGGCAGGCCGCCCGCTGCCTTACCCAAGCCATCGCGGTCTGGAACGCCGCGGGATACGGCAGGGGCGTGGCGCTGTCCCGCACCGTACTGGGCGAAATGGCCCTGGAAACCGCGGAAAAGGAAAGCGGCGGCGGAGCGGAGTCGGCCGAGCGGGCAGAAGAGCACTTCGCGGCGGCGCATGAAGCGCTGACCGCCCTGGACGATCCCTACGATGCCGCCCGGGCACGCGCTTTCCTGGGGCGCGCCTGCTCTCTCAGGGGCAGGTACGACACGGCGGTGACGCATCTCGGCGAGGCGCTGGAATTCTTCGAGTCCGCGGGGGCCATCCATTGGCAGGCGCGGACCTGGGAAATGCTGGGGAAGTGCGCGCACGAGCATTCTCTGACGGACGCGGCCCGGGACCGTTACGAGCGTTCCCGGAGCCTGTACGCGCTGCACAGCCCGTCGGACGCGCAGCGCGTCGGGGACCTGCTGGCCGCCCTGAGCGGTCCGGGAGAACCGGAGCGGCCAACAGACCCCCGGGACGAGCGGCCTATCCGTCCCGAAGAACGGTGAGGGAGCGCAATTCGTCCAAGGTGTGCCCCGCCACCAGCAGCGCGTGCAGGCACGACGCGGTCCAGGACCAGCTCACAGGCCCGGCCGTGCCCGCCCTCCGGTCGGCGAGGCGCAGCAGACGCCGGGCACCGCTCCGGTCGGCGACCGCACAGTCGCCGTTCACGGTCGGCAGGGCGGCGAGCCGGCAGCCGATGTGACGTTCCAGCATCCGGTCCAGCCGGCGCCACGCGTACTCGTGACGCAGCGGCCGGCTGTGGCACAGCACATCCGCACAGTCGAGCCAGTGTTTTCCGGAACACCTGTCGGCATCCACGGCGACATGTTCGTCTGTGCTGAGGGGGAATCGGTAAGCTGCCCGGCTTCCGGCAATTCCAGCGCGGGACCATACGGATTCCCCGGCAAGGCCATATGCGGTTTTCCCGGCAGGCCCGTATGCGGTTTCCCCGTCACCTACGGATCCCCCGGCATCGACGCACACGGACCGAACCCCGGCGGCGGTCACGGCAACGAGCCCGGAGACCGGCACTGAACCAGCACCGGTGGTGCCGATGTCCGGTCCGGACATCACGCGTACGGAACGGTGCCACAGCCACCGCGGTGCCGTGTCCGGCAAGCGGACCGGCACGGCGGTCATGCCGTCGCCCCGGTGCCGATTCCGGTAACGGCACCGGCGTCCGAATCCGCCGCAGTGGCGGACCAGGAATCCAGCGGTGGAGGAAGCGGCAGCGGGCGGGTGTCGGCCGGGTGTGCGGGCTGGCCCAGGCCCAGTACGCGGTACATCAATGTCCGCATGTTCCGCGAGAACCGCCCTGGTTCCGAGGTGATGCGGGCCGCGATGGCCGCGTATTCCACGTGCTGGTGTTCCCGGTATTCGGCAGCCGCGTACTCCAGCTGGCTGGTGAGGGAATGGCCCGGCGAAAGTGCCGGGGCCGTCCGGGCGAGGGTCGCCGCAGGCGACGCGGGATTGATCTCCGCTTCTGGTGACACGGCGAGCAGGATCGGGGCGCGGGTCAGCGTGCCGTACAGCGTCACCGACCCGTGGTCCCCGATGATCCGGTCGGCGGCCAGCAGTACGGAGCGCCAGTCCGCCTCGGGCGGTACGACGGCGATGCCGTACTCCCGGCACCGCGCCAGCCAGGCCCGTACCTGCCATGCGCCGTGGCCGGACCAGACGTTGGGGTGGAGCAGGATGGCCACCCGCCGGTTCGCGCCGGTCAGTTCGCCGATGAGCCGCGGCAGCAGCGCTTCGATCGACCCGAAGGACGACCGCGTGCCCCAGGTGGAGACGACGGCGATGAGTTGCTGCCTCTTCCGGATCCCGAGCGCACGGCGGTAGGTGGCGCGGCGGGGAAGGCTGGCCACGATCCGGTCGTGCACCGGGTCCCCGACGACGGAGGACACCGGCAGGGCTTCCGGGCACAGCTGTGCCAGCCCGTGCAGGTCGTCCCGATGCGGCAGGACCACGGCAGCCGGCAGGCACCGGCCGTCGGGGACGATGTCCGCGCGCCCGAGCCCGGCCACGCGCGTCTCGGGACCTTCGGTGACCCGCTTGAGGTAGTTGGCCCCGTGCGGCAGCGTGATCAGCGGCGCGCTGATCTCGCCCAGCCCCCTCGGCCCCGCCGCCAGCGCGAGGTCGAATTCCATCCGGGCCGCTTTCTCCCACGGCAGCACCGCGCTGCCGAGCCGGTGGAGAAGCTGGGCCACGCCGTCCCCGAACGGGTGCGGCGGAGCGGTGAACAGGACCTGCACGCGCAGGTCGGACTCCAGGAGCGAGAACACTTCCTGGAGGCGCTTGATGTACGTCACCGTGTGGGCGACAACCAGGACCCGCTTACGGCCGGTCAGCGTCAGCCATTCGCGTAACGGCTGTGGTGAGCTTTTGTCGAGCACGCTCCATGCCCCCATGACATCCCCCTGTCCGATCGAACCGGCGCGTCCCATGCGGACGCCCCGGCCGGTTGCGGGGAGGTGGTGCCCTGCGGCCTGGACGGAAAGCTGTACCGGCCCTTGAGAAAACCTTGCGTACGAGGTCGGACGGGATGCCGTCGCTCCGTGCGGCGGCTGGTGGGGGGCGGTGCCCGGGGCAGCGTGGACCTATGGGTGCGCGTACGCCGGGCAGCCGTCCACCGGGTCCTCACCCCGCCGGACCGTCACCGGCCCGGGGCGGCGTCACCGCTCCCGGCCCGTACACCGCAGCGCGGCCGCCAGCCGCCGGGCCACCTCGGGTGCGCAGCGGCCCAGTTCGACGAGCGGGCGGGGGGCGTCGGCCGCCAGTGACGGGCCGTCCAGTCCCAGCGACGGCAGGGTGATCCCCACTCCGGCCAGCGCGTCCCGTAGTTCGTCCCGTGCGGCTTCCGCGTCCGTGACGGTCTCGTCCGCCGTCGCGCGTTCCACTGTGTCCATGATCGCAGCGCCTTCCCTCGGTGCCCGTGCCGTGCTTCCACCGGAAGCAGCGTTCGGTGAAACCACGATTACTAGGAGTAGCCAATTATGCGGCCGTGAAACGAATTCGGGAGGGCTTGTGGCGATACCCGCGCAACCGGGTGTAAGAGCCCGCCGGTGAGGCCGCCGGGGACCGCCTCTTACCCTTGAAACGCCCCGTCCGGATGGTCCGCGCCGGGTTGACGGCTGCGTCCGCCGGACCGGTCGTGCCACCCCGCGCCCGGCCCGTCGCGCCACCGTCCCGCAGCCCGTCCGACCCCGTCCGTCCCCCATGTGCCCCGTTCGACCGAAGCCCCGAGGTGACCGGCAGTGAGCCCCGCCCCGCCCGCAGCGCCCGCGCCGCACACCCCCGCCCACGGCATCCCCGCCCGCGTCACCGTCGTCGGCATCGGCGCCGACGGCTGGGACGGGCTGCCCGCCGTGTCCCAGGAGGCACTGCGGAGCGCCGGGACGCTCATCGGCGGCGCGCGGCAGCTCGGCCTGCTGCCCGCCGAATGCCCGGGCGAGCGGATTGCGTGGCCGTCGCCGCTGCGGCCCGCCGTACCGGGGCTGCTCGCCGCGCACGCCGGGCGCGAGGTGTGCGTCCTGGCCAGCGGGGACCCGATGTTCCACGGCATCGGGCGGACGCTGGCCGAGGTGCTGGGCGAGCTGGGTGCCGCGCCGCCCCGCGTGCTGCCGCACCCGTCCTCCGTCTCGTACGCGTGCGCCCGCCTCGGCTGGCCCGTGGAGGAGACGGAGGTCGTCACTCTGGTCGGCCGCCCCCTCGCCGGGCTCTCCGCCGCCCTGCACGACGGCCGCCGTCTGCTCGTCCTCTCCGCCGGAGCCGAAACCCCCGCACAGGTCGCCGGACTGCTGCGCGAACGCGGTTTCGGGCCGACCCGGATGCGCGTACTGGAACAGCTCGGCGGCTCGCGCGAGCGGCAGGCCGAGGGGACGGCGGCGGACTGGCCGCCCACCGCCTCCGACCGCACCGACCCGCTCAACGTCATCGCCCTGGACTGCGTCCGCGCCCCGGACGCCCTCCGGCTCGCCGCCGCCCCCGGCCTGCCCGACGACGCGTACGAGCACGACGGCCAGCTGACCAAGCGCCACGTCCGCGCCGCCACGCTCGCCGCGCTGGCGCCCGCGCCCGGTGAACTGCTGTGGGACATCGGCGGTGGCTCCGGCTCCATCGGCATCGAGTGGATGCGTACGCACCGCACCTGCCGCGCCGTCGCCGTCGAACGGGACGCCGTACGGGCCGGGCGCATCGCCCGCAACGCGGACGCGCTCGGCGTACCGGCGCTGCGCGTGGTCACCGGCCGCGCGCCCGACGCGCTCGCCGGCCTTCCGGTGCCCGACGCGGTGTTCATCGGCGGCGGACTGACCGCGCCCGGCCTGCTGGAAGCGTGCTGGGCGGCGCTGCCGCCGGGCGGCCGGCTGGTCGCGAACACCGTCACGCTGGAATCCGAGGCGCTGCTCGCCGACTGGTACCGGCGGCACGGCGGCGACCTCGTACGTCTCGCGGTGGCGCACGCCGTACCGGTGGGCGGCTTCACCGGGTGGCGGCAGGCGATGCCGGTCACGCAGTGGTCGGTGACGAAGCGGCCGGAGACCAAGGATTCGGAGACCGAGGAGCCGGTCGGCACCGCCCTCGGCGACCGGTGACGCAGGAACCGGCCGCACCCAGCCCCCGCCCCACCCCCTCTGCCCCAGGAGACGCACAGTGACCGTCCACTTCATCGGCGCCGGACCGGGCGCCGCCGACCTCATCACGCTGCGCGGCGCCCGTACGCTGGCCCGCTGCGAGGTCTGCCTGTATGCGGGCAGCCTGGTGCCGCGCGAACTGCTCGACGAGTGCCCGCCCGGCACGCGCCTGGTCGACACCGCCGACCTCGACCTCGATCAGATCACCGCCGAGCTGGTGCGCGCCCACGAGGCGGGCAAGGACGTGGCCCGGCTGCACTCCGGCGACCCGGCCGTCTTCAGCGCCGTCGCCGAGCAGATGCGCCGCCTGGACGCGGCGGGCGTGCCGTACGAGGTCGTGCCCGGCGTACCGGCGTTCGCCGCGGCGGCGGCCGCTCTGAAGCGCGAACTGACCGTCCCCACCGTCGGTCAGACCGTCATCCTCACCCGCGTCGCCCAGCAGGCCACGCCGATGCCGGAGGGCGAGGACCTGGCGACGCTGGGCCGCAGCCGTGCGCTCCTGGTCCTGCACCTCGCGGCCCGCTACGTGGACCGGGTCGTCGCCGAACTCCTCCCGCACTACGGCGCCGACTGCCCCGCCGCGGTCGTCGCGATGGCCTCCCGCCCCGACGAACTGGTGCTGCGCGGCACACTGTCCGACATCGCGGACCAGGTGAAGGCGGCGGGCGTGGTCCGTACGGCGGTCATCATGGTCGGCCGCACGCTGGGGGCTTCGCAGTTCCGCGACAGCCACCTGTACTCGACGGAGCGGGAGCGGGGGTGCGCGGCGCGGGCCGGCCAGCATTCCGGAGGCGATCAGGCCGAATAACCGGTTGATCGGGCACGGCGGGCGCAGCAGAATCAGCCGGATGAACCCGACTCCCCCGCCCGCCGAAGCCCTGATCGTCGTCGACGTCCAGTCGGCCTTCTTCGAGGGCGAGGACGTGGCGCCCCACGCCGACGCCGTACTGGAACGCATCGTCGGCCTGATCGACCGGGCGCGGGCCGCCGGCGCGCTCATCGTGTACCTCCAGAACGACGGCGCGCCCGGCACGTCCGACGAGACGGGCACCAAGGGCTGGGAACTGCACCTGCCGGTCACCCCCGGCCCCCGCGAGGTCGTGATCCGCAAGACGGAGGACGACGGTTTCCACGAGACCCCGCTGGGCGACCTGCTCACCGAGTCCGGGGTACGGTCCGTCGTCGTATGCGGCGTGATGTCCGAGATGTGCGTGCTGGCGACCGCCCGTACCGCCCTGGAGCGGATGTACCGCGTCGTCCTGCCGCACGACGCGCACGGTACGTACGACGTGCCGCCGGCGCCCGGCGAGACGGAGGGCGTCCCGGCGGCGATGGCCTCGCGGGTCGCCGAATGGGCCCTCGGCGACGAGGTCGAGATCATCGCGTACGCGAAGGACGTCCCCTTCGCGCCGCCACCCGTCCCGTAGCAGGCCGGAGCATGCGCCGTGCGGCGGACCGGTTCACCCGCCGTCCCGCGGCCCCCGCGGTTCCGCCCGGCCCACCACGTTCCCCGCCCGGTCGATGCAGATCACATCCACCGCGACCGGCGCCCCCCGCAGCACCGCCAGGGCCTCGTCGCGGGCCGTCGCGGCCACCAGGTCGCCGAGCGGTACGCCGCGCGCCGTGCACAGCTGGAGCGCGGCCAGCCCCGTGTTGGCCCCGGCGACCTCCGCCGCCAGTTCCTCGTCCGCGCCGCCCTGCCGGGCCAGCTCCGCGAGGAACCCCTTGTCCACCTGCGAACGTGCCGAATGCAAATCGAGGTGCCCTGCCGCCAGCTTGGACAGCTTCGCGAAGCCGCCGCAGACCGTCAGCCGGGGCACGGGGTGCCGCCGTACGTACTTCAGCACCGCCCCCGCGAAGTCCCCCATGTCCAGCAGCGCGTCCTCGGGCAGCCGGTGCTCCGCGACCACGACCTTCTCCGAGGTCGAGCCGGTGCACCCGGCCACGTGCGTACGCCCGGCCGCGCGCGCCACGTCCACGCCGCGCCGGATCGAGTCGATCCACGCCGAACACGAGTACGGCACGACGATGCCGGTCGTCCCCAGGATCGACAGCCCGCCCAGAATCCCCAGCCGCGGATTCCACGTGCTGCGCGCGATCTCCTCGCCGTGATCGACCGACAGCTCGATCTCGACGTCCCCGCCGTCCCCGTACCGCGCCGCGACTTCGGCGACGTGCTCCCGCATCATCTGCCGCGGTACGGGATTCACGGCCGGCTCGCCCACGTCGAGCGGCAGGCCGGGACGGGTGACGGTGCCCACCCCCGGCCCGGCCTTGAACGCCACTCCACTGCCCGCCGGGAGCCGGCGCACGGTGGCCCGGACCAGCGCCCCGTGCGTGACGTCGGGGTCGTCCCCCGCGTCCTTGACCACGGCCGCCATGGCGCTGGAACGGTCCCGCGCCAGCTCTTCGGCGGCCAGCGCGAACGCGGGCGTCTGCCCCTTCGGCAGTGTGATCGTCACCGGGTCCGGGAAGTCCCCGGTCAGCAGGGCCGTGTACGCGGCGGTGGTGGCCGCGGTGGCGCAGGCCCCGGTCGTCCAGCCGTGCCGCAGCCCGGTGTGCGCGAGCTGCGCCGTACGGCCTCCCGTAGCGTTCGTCTTCTCCGTACCCGTACGCGCCTCACCCATGGAGAAGACCGTCCGCCATGAGCGTCCCCGCCGGACCCGTACGCCGCCCGCACGTCCTGATCCTCGGCGGCACGACCGAGGCCCGCACGCTGGCCGCCGAACTGGTGGACCGGCTGTCCGGCACGCCTGAGATCGACCGGCTACCTGGTACGCCCGAAACCGGCCGGTTGCCCGGCCTGCGCGTCACCACATCCCTGGCCGGCCGCGTCGCCGCGCCCCGGCTGCCGGCCGGCGAGGTCCGCATCGGCGGGTTCGGAGGCCCGGACGGCCTCGCACACTGGCTGCGCGAGCACGCGGTGGACGCGCTCATCGACGCCACCCATCCCTTCGCCGGCACGATCAGTTTCAACGCGGCGCAGGCCGCCGCCACGGCCCATGTTCCCCTGCTCGCCCTCCGCAGGCCCGGCTGGGTCCCGGAGCCGGGCGACGACTGGCACCCGGTGGCGTCCCTGACCGAGGCCGCGGAAGCCGTACGAGGGCTCGGCCACCGCGTCTTCCTCACCACCGGCCGCATGGGCCTCGCCACCTTCGCCCACCTCACCGACCACTGGTTCCTCGTCCGCTCCGTGGACGCCCCCGAGCCACCGCACCCACCCCACATGGACGTGCTCCTCGCCCGAGGCCCCTTCACCCTCGAAGGCGAACGCGCCCTCCTCCGCGACCACCGCATCGACGTCCTGGTGACCAAGGACAGCGGTGGCGCGGCCACGGCCCCGAAGCTGGAGGCGGCCCGGGAGGCGGGGGTGCCGGTGGTGGTGGTGCGTCGCCCGGCGGTGCCGGAGGGGGTGCCGGTGGTGGAGACGGTGGGGGATGCCGTGGGGTGGGTGTCCGCCACCATCCACTAACCCTTGCTGCTTCACCACCTCAAAACACCTCACACGTCACGCCTGAGTACACGCACTCAGGCGTGACGGGGCGACAGAAGATACGTTTGACCGTTGCCCTGAGCCCGAGTGTGACCGGCTAGGCGCAGGGAACGTCGTGACAATTGGGGGGAAGAGTGTTCTGGGACAGTAAGGCAGAGCCGAAAACGCTGAAAACGGTTGCTGCCCAAGGTGATGAGTTGCGGTCCGGCACGCTGCGCGGCGTGATTGAGTTGGACGCGGCTCACCAGAAAATATCCTCGGAAACCGAGGGATTCGCGTTCGCGCAGGAACTATTGAAGATAGAGCGGTCGTGGCGCGAACGACTAGGCGTCGTGGCTGACGAATGCGGATCGCTGAGTCAGTTGCCGAGAGAGACCGCAGGCCGGTATGAGAAGAACGAAGAGCATACGACGGAAGCCTTCTCGGGCGGCGACGGTAAGAGCTCCATCCTGCATGACAATCCTTTTGGGTAATTTCTTATGGTGACTATGAGGCAGTTGGAGAACCTTCGTTTCGGGGCGCTGAACGGCGCCAAGGGGACGTGGCAGCAAAGTTCTGCGAGGTGGGGCGGGTATCACGATCGGGTCGAAGCTGACATGATCAAGCCTCTGAACCGTGACTGGAGCGGGTTGGCGGCAGACATGGCTATGCCGCAATTCGTGAACCTGGGGGACAACTATCGCTTTGCCGGCCAGGAAAGTGTGCTCGTAGAGACACTGATAGATGGTGTCGTAACCGAGCTCCAGCAGCAGCAGAAGAACTTGGCGGAGGTGTTGGACAAGGCGGCGCGAACCGGATTCCGAGTGAGCGAAAAAGGTGAGGTGAACTTCGCCGACGAGGCTGACATACCTACCGGGATCCCGATGCGGGAGTTCCCGAACAGGAACAGGCCAGAAGGGCAACCGAGGCGGCTATAGCCTCGATCCTGGATGAGACTGCGAAGATCGACGTCCGATACCGCGACGCTTTCGCAAAGTTGTCCGCGCGTCGTGATCTCAATGTGGACGGTCTGGAATCATGGGAGGATTCCGGAGCCGTAGCGAAGGCCGCCGGTAAAGCCATCGGTCTGGACGACATCCCCACGAAGGGCACGGACCCTTCCGAGGTCAGCGCCTGGTGGAAGAAGCTGAGCCCGGAAGAGCGAGCCGAGTACCTCGCTTTGCACCCTGATGTGATCGGCAACCTCGATGGGATCCCTGCCAAGACCAGAGATTCCGCGAACCGTACGTACCTGGACCAGCTGATAACCATTGACCAGCGCTACGCGAGCACCAAGCCGCTACCGGAGACCGAAGCGCAAGCCTACGAAGGCTACCTCGCCATAAGGAGTCGGCTCGACAAGGATTCGGGCAAGGAGCCGGAGCCGCTTCTGCTAGGACTTAGCCGGGAAGGGCAGGGGAGGGCTGTTCTCTCGTACGGGGACCCGGATACGGCGGACAACGTCTCCGCTTACGTTCCCGGAACGAATTGTCGTCTGTCGAACATCGGCGGTGGGGACGGAACTCGGGCCAAAGCTATTTGGGAAGCTTCACGCAAGGCGGATCCGGGACGGAGTACGGCCTCCATTGTGTGGCTTGGGTACGACGCTCCACAGGCTGAGCCATCACTGTTTCCGGATTTCTCGGTGGCCGGTGAAGAGCGAGGGAAGAAGGGCGCTGAAGACTTCAATAACTTCCTGAACGGAATACGGGCAAGTCACGAAGGGGGGCGTCCGCATATCACGGCAATTGGACATAGTTACGGCTCCTTTACGGTCGGTCAAGCGGCGCAGAGCGAGGAGTCGGCTGCGGACGACGTAGTCCTGGTGGGTAGCCCGGGCACGGGTGCGCAGAAAGCAGACCAACTCAGCGTTGGATCGGATCACGTTTGGATTGGTTCGGCCGAGAACGATCCGATAACGCACCTGCCCAGTAAATACGAGCCAGTTGGTGTGGCGCTGGACCCCCATGAGCTTTGGTTCGGCCAGGACCCGGCCAGTGAGGGATTCGGCGGTCAACGGTTCAGCGTGGCTCCCGGTACTCTAGATGACTCCCACTTCAACTACTTCGATAAGGAAAAGGGCGGTGACTCTCTGTCGAATATCGGTAAGATTGTTACGGGACATGGGGTGGATGTCACGCGGGAGGGGCGGCGATGAAACAAGTGGCTCGGGTGCTGTGCGGTGCGGTGGGAGTAGTGGTGAGTGCCGCACTGGTTGCTGGTTGCTCCGCCGATGACGCGGGGAGCAAGGGGAAAGCGGGCGAGATTCAAGACCCGTACAAGGCGGGAAAGCATTTGGATGTGCTGCTGAACGGTGTGACATCGGCAGTCAAGCCCTCGCTTAAGTCGCGGGACGGGGCAACGGAAACCCAGCAACTGAACCACAACGTGTCCAATAAGCCGGACGGAACCGTTATCGTTTCGAAGACCAGATATATTAGAACGAAAGTGGCCCGGAGTAAGGTTGATGCGCTGGCCAACTCCATGCAGGGTTACTGCAAAGGTGAAGGTTACAAAATAACCAGCGTGAATCCGAAGGAGCCGTCTTTCGTGGCCCTCACTTCGGACGGTTACTCCCTCAGGTTTTCCGTCGGGGCGCCGGGGAACGTCTACCTCGACGCAGCCAGCCCGCCGGCAAGGGATCCCGGCACCAGCGGCGACGATACGCTCTCTGGGATGGAAGGTGACACGTTCCCAAAGGATGCCAAGGGGCAGCCGGACATCATGCCCGATCTTGAGGACGCCTACTGGTCCCATTGAAAGCCCGCCATTGCGAGTCTGATCCCCGCCCCGCCACTGGCACAACCCGCGCTCTGAACGGTCGTCACGAACTCGCGCTGCACGACGCCTGGAATGCCGCCCACGGCACGGACCGGACGACAGTCGGCCGGGCGGGAACGACCGGGCCGTGGTCGGTGCCGATGAGGTCGGCCAGGGCTTGGTGCAAGGTGGCGGGGATCGTGGTCATGGTGGACCGGGTTTCCGGTGCGCGGGGCGGGAGATGGCCGGTGAACGACCTTCTTTAGCGCACGGTGAGGAGATGGTCGTCCAGTTCCGTCACGAAGGGTTCGCCGTGCCAAGGGCGCAGCGCGTGGCGGGCTCTGCGGAGACGCAGAGCGGGGACTCGGCCGCCTGTGGCGGACACTTCGTCGGCGCAGGCGTGCAGGAGAGCGGTGCCCGCGACCGGGTCGCCCGTGTGGATTCGGGCGAGGGCCTGGTCAGTGGTGATGATTGCGCGTTGCAGGCGGTCGCGGGGACTCGTCAGTGCCGCGGCCGCATCGGCGAAGTGGGTATCGGCGGTGGTGGCATCTCCGGTGTGGAGAGCGCACAGACCCTCGAAGCCTCGCAGATGGCCGGAGGAAAAATGCGAGCCCGACGGGTCATCTTGGGTACCACGGCCGACGTCGTACCGGGCCAAAGAGAGCGCGGTCAGCGCTTGGCGACGGTCGCCACGGCTGGCGGCGATCTCGGAGTGCAGGGCGTGGGCCCGACCGCGTACGGCCGGGCTGTCTCCCGATTGCGCGTCCCGGATCGCCGCTTCGACGAGTGCGCGGGCGGTGTCGGTGCCGGGCGTGGAGTACAGCGTGACGAGGGCGTGGCTCATGTGCACGACCGCGCGGCGCCAGGCGGGGAGGTGCCCGGCGGCCTCGGTGGCGGCGGCGTACAGGGCACGCGACGTGGCGTCGTCGTACGTCTCGAAGGCGATGCGGCCGGCGAGGGTGAAGGCCTGCGCCGCGACGGCATGGAGGCTGCGGAGGGCCGGGGGCGGGGGATCGCCGGCGAGGAGGCGCCGGCAGGTCTCGACGACGGGGGAAAGGAGAAGCTGAAGCCGGACGAAGGGGAGGGAGCCGACGAGGCGGTTCGCGTCGTCCACCACGGCTTGAAGGTCGTTGATCAGGGACACTTCGGTGCGGGCGGGATCTTCAAGAGCTGCGGTGATCGTTGCTCGGGTGAGCGGGCCGACAAGGGCGAGCAGACCACCGTCGTCGACGGTCACGGTGCGGGTGACCAGGGCCCTCAGCTCCGCGAGGTGGCGGTCGCTCTCGCCGTAGTGGGTCAATGCCGTGAGGAGTTCGGCGAAGTCGCTGCCGGGGCCGAGCTGAACAACGCCACTGGTGTGACGTGCGTAGACATGCCCTAGGAGGAGTTGGTAGCGGTGGCTGGGGCGGACGGGGGAGGCGTCGCTCTCCCAGCGGGCGAGGCTGCGTTGCACGTTGAGGGGCGAGGCGGTGAGAGGGATGCCCAACCGTGAGGCGATGTCGACGAGAGATCGGGACAGACCGGCCAGGGACCAGCCACGGGATGTGCGCAAGCGCTTCAGCGTGCGAGCGCCGACGGCGGTGTCACGCGCGTTCATGGGCACATGATGCCCGTCGGCGGGTCAAACCGGCACGATCAGACGGGGCTTGCTGAGAGAGGCCGTATAGTCGAGAGTTTGCCATGTCCCGGTTTTGCCGGTTCTTCCGCTCGCGTCGTCCGGACCGTCGAGTGGGAAGCCGATGGTCAGTTCGCTTCGGTCCACCATCCAGCGGTTACGTGCGTGATATGCGGCGGCGTGCAGTCCGGGGGCTCGCAGTTCCACGATTTCGGTGATACGGCTACGGCACTGTGCCATGGCTTGTTGTGCCTCTTCCGGTTGTTCTTCGACGGTCACCGGAACCACCACGGTGACGGCGGAGCGCGTATGGGCCGCCAGCCACGACAGAGCCAGGGAATCGATGCCTTTCGCGCCGCCGACGAAGAAATGTGCTCGCGGGGTGGAGAACGGGGCGACGTAGGTGGTGAAGACCGTCTCGTACCACTGGTCCGGATGGTGGCCGGTGGCGCGCGTACCGGTGATGGTGATGGACCCGAGCATGATCAACTCCGTGTCACAGGTTGTCGTCTGCCGCTGCGGCAGCAGCCCCGCTGGAATCGGTGCATGGACACGAAAGCATCGTCGTCGCGCGGCACGGCCGCCTGCAACGACACCATCCGGTTCAGTGCGGCTCGTCCGGTCCCGCCGCTCGTCTTCATCTACGACCGCAGCGCGACAAGGTCGCACAGCCTCCTGGACCTGCGCCTCGTCGGCTGTCAGAACTACGCCGCACGGTGGGGCTGGGAAGTGGTCGGCACGTGGGTCGACCTCGGTGACCACGCTCTGGGTGTCGAGCGCCCGCAATTCGGCGAGCTTCTCGCCGCCATGCGGACGCAGGCGGAAAGGCGGAAAGCGGTCTGTCTGGTGCACAACTGGGGGCGGCTGGCTCAGGACGGCGAAGTACGTCTGCGTCAGCAGCAGCGGGTGGCACAGGCAGGTGGCTGGACTGCGACGACCTTCGACGAGTCGGACGAACGGCGCCGAGCCGTGCTGTCCGGTGTGGGCTGCTGGTAGGGGCGGGCAGGCAGGTGGAAGGAACGTACATGGGAAATTCAGCTCGCGTGCTGTTGCCTGCGTCGGAATTCCTGGCCGTGAGAGAGACCATCGCTGCTGGGAATCACGGGATGCCCGGGCTCACGGCGGAGCGCATTCTCGTACAGCCATTGGCTTTCGTCGCGACCGCTGCCCGGTACCGGAGCGCGGCCATCGCACCGTCCCGTGTCGTGGACGAAGGCTGGCACGCACTGATTCTGCACACGAAACCGTACGCCGCGCTGTGCGACCGGCTCGGCGGTTTCGTCCACCATTACCCGCAACCGCCGGACCCACGGCGGCAGCGGCAAACGGTCATCGACCGCACAACTGCGCTCATCGCTGAGGCCGGATTCGTGGTCGATGGGGAGTTGTGGCGTACACCTGCCGAGGAACTCGTGCCGGTGGCCGCCGACTGCGGGCATACGCCGCCCGGCGGCTGCGGACCGATCGGACCCTCTCCGCAATCCGGCCCCATGCCCAGGAATCCCGGGCAGTAGCCGCACGGTATCGACGATCAGGAGATGACGCGTGGAGTGGACCGACCCGCGCTATGAGCAGGTCGTCGCGGACCTGCGGGCCCGGCAGCGTGCCGAGGCGGAGGAAGGGCGTGCGCCCCGGGCGCTGAGGGGCTTCATCCGTCCCTCGCCGGAATGCGAGGACGAGGAGTGAGCGGGGGCGGGTGGGCCCGCATGTGACGCACCCGCCAAGCTCCAACCCCGTCAGTTTTCCGGGTACCGCCGTGGGGTCCACACCGTGTCCCGGTCGTTGCCGGTGCGGCGTACCGACTGCGTCTGGGACGAGCCGATGAGGAGGATCGTGCGCATGTCGACTTCCTCGGGGGCCAGGTCGGACAGGGGGACCACGCGGACGGATTCGGTCGGGCCGCCCACGTCGCGGGCGAGGACCACCGGGGTGTCGGGGGACCGGTGTTCGAGGAGGAGTTCGCGGGCCTTGGCGACCTGCCAGGTGCGGGTGCGGGAGCCGGGGTTGTACAGGGCCAGCGCCAGGTCGGCGGAGGCGGCGGCGCGTAGGCGGTCGGCGATGACCTCCCACGGCTTGAGGCGGTCGGAGAGGGAGATGACCGCGTAGTCGTGGCCGAGGGGCGCGCCCGCGCGGGCGGCTGCCGCGTTGGCGGCGGTGACGCCGGGGAGGACGCGGACGGGGACGGAGCGGTAGGGCTCCTGGGAGGCGACCTCCAGGACGGCGGTGGCCATGGCGAAGACGCCGGGGTCGCCGCCCGAGACGACCGCGACCCGGCGGCCCCGGCGGGCCAGGTCGAGGGCGAGTTCGGCGCGTTCGGACTCGACCTTGTTGTCGGAGGCGTGGCGCGCCTGGCCCGGGCGTACGGGGACGCGGTCGAGGTAGGTGGTGTAGCCGACCAGGTCGGTGGCGGAGGCGAGGGCGCCGCGGGATTCCGGGGTGAGCCAGCGGGGCCCGGCCGGGCCGGTGCCGACGACCACCACTTCGCCGAAGGCGGGTGCCGGCGGCGGGGTGGCGATGCGGCTGGGGACCACGGCCACCGAGAAGTAGGGGACGGTGGCGGGGTCCACGGAGGCCAGCGGTGCCGTCCGCTCGCCCGGCATGGTGGCGCGTTCCACGTAGTCGGCTTCCGGGAGGCGGCCGGAGTCGGTGAGCGCCTGGTGTACGGAGGGGAAGGTGCGGCCGAGCTTCATGACGACGGCGGCGTCCGTGGCGGCCAGGCGGGCGGTCAGTTCCTCGGTGGGGAGGGTGCCGGGCAGGATGGTGAGCACTTCGTCGGCTTCGCACAGGGGCTTGCCCAGGCGGGCCGCTGCCGCGCTGACGGAGGTGACGCCGGGGACGACCTCGGTCTCGTACCGGTCGGCCAGGCGCTGGTGCATGTGCTGGTAGGAGCCGTAGAAGAGGGGGTCGCCCTCGGCGAGTACGGCGACGGTGCGGCCCGCGTCGAGGTGGGCGGCGAGGCGGGCGGCGGCCTCGGTGTAGAAGTCGTCGAGGGCGCCCCGGTAGCCGCCGGGGTGGTCGGTGGTCTCCGTGGTGACCGGGTAGACCAGGCGTTCTTCGATGTGGTCCGGGCGGATGTGGCGCTCGGCGATGGAGCGGGCGATCGAGCGGCCGTGCCGGGCGCTGTGGTACGCGACGACGTCGGCGGCGGCGATGACCTCGACGGCGCGGAGGGTCAGCAGGGACGGGTCGCCGGGGCCCAGGCCGACTCCGTACAGGCGGCCGGGGGCGGGCGCAGGGGAGGCGGACGGCTCGG
This sequence comes from Streptomyces sp. NPDC018019, assembly GCF_044327805.1. NCBI lineage: Bacteria > Bacillati > Actinomycetota > Actinomycetes > Kitasatosporales > Streptomycetaceae > Streptomyces > Streptomyces sp. NPDC018019. Next base: position 522,902 of record NZ_JBIRGD010000003.1, read on the forward strand.
CCGTACGGCCGGTGGTGTGCTGCTCGGTCACTCTTCCACGCTCGCTATCGCGTTGATCGCTGCCGCGGCCATGGCGCTGCCGCCGCGCCGCCCGTGTACCACCAGGTGCTCCAGGCCCGCGGGGTGCTTGGCCAGCGCCTCCTTGGACTCCGCCGCGCCGATGAAGCCGACCGGGATGCCGAGGACGGCGGCCGGGCGCGGCGCGCCTTCCTCGATCATCTCCAGGAGGCGGAACAGGGCCGTGGGGGCGTTGCCGACGGCGACCACCGCACCCTCCAGGCGGTCCCGCCACAGTTCGAGGGCGGCGGCGCTGCGGGTGGTGCCCATGCGCTTGGCCAGGTCCGGGACGGACGGGTCGGCGAGGGTGCAGATCACGTCGTTGTCCGCGGGCAGCCGCTTGCGGGTGACGCCGCTGGCGACCATGTTGGCGTCGCAGAGGATGGGGGCGCCGTTGCGCAGGGCCTCGCTCGCCCGGGCGACGACCTCCGGGGAGTACGCCAGGTCGCGTACGAGGTCGGTCATGCCGCAGGCGTGGATCATCCGGACGGCGACCCGGCTGACGTCCTCGGGCAGCTGCGCGAGGTCCGCCTCGGCGCGGATGGTGGCGAAGGACCGGCGGTAGATCTCCGCTCCGTCCTTCTCGTAGTCGAACTCGCTCACTGTGTTTCGTTGCCCTCGGTCATGTCGTGGTGCGGATAGCCGCTGTGCGGATGGCGGTCAGGTCGTGGTGCGGGTGGCCGCGCGGGCCGCCGCGACGGCGTCGGCGAGGCGGCCCGGTTCGGTCGTGGGGACGGTGGCCGTGGCGGGCGCCCCGTGCCGGGTGCCCCGTACGGACACCTCGTAGGCGTCGCCGGTGGCCACGACATCGACCCACGTGCCGTGCGGGTGGCCGCAGCGGCGCGCGCAGCCCGACCAGTGGACGGGCAGCAGGCCGGTGCCGTCCGCGCGCAGGGTGGCCACGGCGTCCGCCCGTACGTCGGACAGGGACTTGGCGCAGCCGGGGCGGCCCGTGCAGGCGCCGAGCCCGTACCAGGGGGAGGCGGGGTCGGTGACCAGGCCGGCGGCGGCCAGCTCGCGCAGCGCGGGTCCGGCCGCCTCCGGTGAGAGGCCGGGCAGCACCACGCCGCGCCAGGGTGTCATACGGAGTTCGCCGGGGCCGTCCTGGGCGGCGAGGGAGGCCAGCCGCCGCAGCTGGGCGGTGGTGAGGCGGCCGAGGGGGGCGAGGAGGGAGAGGGCGTGGGTGCCGCCGGGGGACCGGAGGACGCCGGGGCGGGGCGGGCGGGGCGAGGCGGGTGCCGGGGGCGCGGCCGTCTCGTACGGCTGCGGGAGCCGTGTACGGAGGCGGGCGCGGACGGCCGCGGCGTCGTGGCCGGGCGGGAGTTCCCGGACGCGCCAGGAGCCGTTGCCGGCCTCGTGGGCGACGGAGAGGAACGCTTCGGCGGCGGCGAGGGCGGCGCCGGGCGCGTCGGGGCCGGGGAGGCGGAGGGCCTCGGTGTCGTCGCCGATGCGCAGCAGCGCCGTACCGCCGGCTTCTGCGACCAACGTCACATCGGCGCCGAGCGCGGCCACGTCGCCGCGGCCGTCGTCCAGGGCGAAGAGGAAGCGGCCGGAGAGGGCGGGGGCCGTCGCGCTGGCGCACAGGAGACGGTCGAGGTCGCGGGCCCATTCCTGGACGCGGGCGCCGCCTCCGGCCCCCTCGCCGTCCAGTCCGGCGAGCGGCGAGGCGACGATGTTGCGGACGCGTTCGTGCTGGTCGGAGGGGAGGAGCCCGGCGGTACGGAGGAGGTCGGCGAGGGGCGCGGCGCTGCTCTCGCCGAGGCCGCGCAGCTCCGCGTTGCCGCGGGAGGTGAGGGAGAGGTGGCCGTCGCCGAGGCGGTCCGCGGCGTCGGCGAGGGCGCGGGCCTGACGGCCCGTCAGCAGCCCTGCGGGCAGGCGGAGCCGGGCCAGGAAGCCGTCGGCGGCGGAGTGCAGCCGCAGCGCTCCGGGGCAGGCGTCACCGCGGTCCCGTACGGGGGCGGCGCCGCGGCCCGGTACCGGGGCATCGGCACGGCCCTGCACGGGGGCGCCGGCACGGTCCCGTACGCAGGCGTCACCGCGGTCCCGTACGAGGGATTCGTCCCGGTGCGGGGGTATCGCGGGGGTGGGCGGCATGGCGGCGAGCATACCGACGATGGCCCGGACGGTCCCCCGCCCGGCCGTCCGCCGCAGCCCTTACTATGCAGGTCGGTGGGTCAGCTGGCCCACCGGACGCCAGCGACGGCGCCAAGGGAGGAAGCCCGGTGGAAATCCGGCGCGGTCCCGCCACTGTGAGCCCGGCCACCGCCGGGCGAGCCAGGAACTCCCGCCGTCCGTGAACACCGCCCGGGGCGCGGACCCCGAGGAAGGCCAGACGCCGCAATGATCCTGCTGCTGTCGACGTCCGACACCGATCTGCTCAGCGCCCGCGCGGCCGACGGCCCGGTGCCGTACCGGCTCGCCAACCCCGCCCGGCTCGACCTCGCCGAACTGCCCGGGCTCCTGGAGGGCGCCGACCTGGTCGTCGTGCGCCTCCTCGGCGGCCTGCGCGCCTGGCAGGAGGGCCTGGACCAGCTCCTGGCCGCCGACCAGCCCCGCCCCGTCGTGGTGCTCACCGGCGAACAGGCCCCCGACGCGCAGCTCATGGAGGCGTCCACCGTCCCCATCGGCATCGCGGCCGAGGCGCACGCCTACCTGGCGCACGGCGGCCCGGCCAACCTGGACCAGCTCGCCCGCTTCCTGTCCGACACCGTGCTGCTGACCGGCCACGGCTTCGAGCCGCCGGCCGCCGCGCCCTCCTGGGGCCACCTGGAGCGCTCGGAGCACCTGGCGGCCGAGGCGCGTACGGGCACGGGGGTGGTGGCCCGTACGGACGACACGGGCGCCGCGACCGGCCCGCTGGTCGCCGTGCTCTACTACCGCGCCCACCACATGAGCGGCAACACCGCCTTCGTGGAGTCGCTGTGCGAGCGCATCGAGGAGGCCGGCGGGCGCCCGATGCCGCTGTTCGTCGCCTCGCTGCGGGCGCCCGAGCCGGAGCTGATCGAGGAGCTGCGCGCCGCCGACGCCATCGTGACGACCGTGCTGGCGGCGGGCGGCACCAAGCCCGCCGAGGCGTCGGCCGGCGGTGACGACGAGGCGTGGGACGCGGGCGCGCTGGCCGCGCTGGACGTGCCGATCCTCCAGGCGCTGTGCCTGACCGGGCCGCGCAGCGCCTGGGAGGAGAACGACGAGGGCCTGTCCCCGCTGGACGCCGCCAGCCAGATCGCGGTGCCCGAGTTCGACGGCCGGCTGATCACCGTCCCGTTCTCCTTCAAGGAGACCGACGAGGACGGCCTGCCGGTGTACGTCGCCGACCCCGAGCGCGCCGCCCGGGTCGCCGGCATCGCCGTTCGGCATGCCCGGCTGCGCCACATCGCGCCCGCCGACAAGCGCCTGGCGCTGGTGCTGTCCGCGTACCCGACCAAGCACTCCCGCATCGGCAACGCGGTCGGCCTGGACACCCCGGCGAGCGCGGTGGCGCTGCTGCGCCGCCTGCGGGAAGAGGGCTACGACTACGGTGACGAGCCGGTGCCGGGGCTGGAGTCCGGTGACGGCGACGAGCTGATCTACGCGCTGATCGAGGCGGGCGGCCACGACCAGGAGTGGCTGACCGAGGAGCAGCTGGCCCGCAACCCGGTCCGCATCCCGGCTGCCGACTACAAGCGCTGGTACGCCACGCTGCCGCAGGAGCTGCGCGAGCAGGTCGAGGAGCACTGGGGTCCGCCGCCCGGCGAGATGTTCGTGGACCGCAGCCGCAACCCGGACGGCGACATCGTGCTGGCGGCCCTGCGCCGCGGCAACCTGCTCATCCTCATCCAGCCGCCGCGCGGCTTCGGCGAGAACCCGATCGCGATCTACCACGACCCCGATCTGCCGCCCTCGCACCACTACCTGGCCGCCTACCGCTGGATCGCCGCCTCCCGCGAGGACGGCGGCTTCGGCGCCGACGCCATGATCCACCTGGGCAAGCACGGCAACCTGGAGTGGCTGCCCGGCAAGAACGCCGGCCTGTCCGCCGCCTGCGGCCCGGACGCGGCCCTCGGCGACCTGCCGCTGATCTACCCGTTCCTGGTCAACGACCCGGGCGAGGGCACCCAGGCCAAGCGCCGGGTGCACGCCACGCTGGTCGACCATCTCGTACCGCCGATGGCCCGCGCCGAGTCGTACGGCGACATCGCGCGCCTGGAGCAGCTGCTGGACGAGTACGCGGCGATCTCCGCCATGGACCCGGCCAAGCTGCCCGCCATCCGCGCGCAGATCTGGACGCTGATCCAGGCCGCCAAGCTGCACCACGACCTCGGTCTGGAGGAGCGCCCGGACGACGAGGGCTTCGACGACTTCCTGCTGCACGTCGACGGCTGGCTGTGCGAGGTCAAGGACGCGCAGATCCGCGACGGCCTGCACGTGCTGGGCGGGGCGCCCGAGGGCGAGGCGCGCGTCAACCTGGTGCTCGCCATCCTGCGCGCCCGGCAGATCTGGGGCGGCACGTCCTCGCTGCCCGGCCTGCGCGAGGCGCTGGGCCTGGACGAGTCGGCCGCGACCCGTACGACCGCCGACGCGGTCGAGGAGCGCGCCCGCGGGCTGGTGCAGGCCATGGACGACGCGGGCTGGGACCCGGCGGCCGCCGAGCGGGTCACCGCGGAGCTGCCGGAGGCGCAGCGCGGGCCGGTGGCGGCGATCCTCGCCTTCGCCGCCCGGGAGGTCGTGCCGCGCCTGGCCGCCACCACCGCCGAGATCGACCACGCGGTGCACGCGCTGGCCGGCGGCTTCGTTCCGGCGGGCCCGTCCGGCTCGCCGCTGCGCGGCCTGGTCAACGTGCTGCCGACCGGCCGCAACTTCTACTCCGTCGACCCGAAGGCGGTGCCCAGCAAGCTGGCCTGGGAGACCGGCCAGGCGCTCGCCGACAGTCTCCTGGAGCGCTACCGCACCGACCACGGCGACTGGCCGACCTCCGTGGGCCTGTCCCTGTGGGGGACGAGCGCGATGCGCACCTCGGGCGACGACGTCGCCGAAGCCCTCGCCCTGCTCGGCATCCGGCCCGTCTGGGACGACGCCTCGCGCCGCGTGACCGGCCTGGAGCCGATCCCGGCCGGTGAACTGGGGCGCCCGCGCATCGATGTGACGCTGCGTATCTCCGGCTTCTTCCGTGACGCGTTCCCGCACGTCATCGGCCTGCTGGACGACGCGGTACGGCTCGCCGCCTCGCTGGACGAGCCCGCCGACGTCAACTTCGTGCGCGCCCACGCCCAGGCCGACCTGGCGGCGCACGGCGACGAGCGCCGCGCCACCACCCGTATCTTCGGTTCCCGTCCGGGCACGTACGGCGCGGGCCTGCTCCAGCTCATCGACTCCCGCGACTGGCGCACCGACGCGGACCTCGCCGAGGTCTACACGGTGTGGGGCGGCTACGCGTACGGGCGCGGTCTGGAGGGCTGCCCGGCGCGCGAGGAGATGGAGACCGCGTACAAGCGGATCGCGGTGGCGGCGAAGAACACCGACACCCGCGAACACGACATCGCCGACTCGGACGACTACTTCCAGTACCACGGCGGCATGGTGGCCACCGTCCGCGCGCTCAAGGGCACCGCGCCCGAGGCGTACATCGGCGACTCGACCCGGCCCGAGACGGTGCGCACCCGCACGCTGGTCGAGGAGACCTCCCGTGTCTTCCGCGCCCGCGTGGTCAACCCGCGCTGGATCGAGGCGATGCGCCGCCACGGCTACAAGGGCGCCTTCGAACTCGCCGCGACGGTCGACTACCTGTTCGGGTACGACGCCACGACCGGTGTCGTCGCCGACTGGATGTACGACAAGCTGGCGCAGACGTACGTCCTCGACCCGGAGAACCGCGCCTTCCTCCAGGAGGCCAACCCCTGGGCCCTGCACGGCATCGCGGAACGCCTCCTGGAGGCGGAGTCGCGCGGCATGTGGGCCGAGCCGGACAAGGAGACCCTGGCCGCGCTCCGGGAGGCGTTCCTGGAGACCGAGGGCGACCTGGAGGAGAAGGGCTGACGGGCCCCTGATGCGACGGCGGGGCGCCGGGTGAGCTGATCGCACAGCCCACCCGGCGCCCCGCCGTTCACAGGTGACCGGGCATCAGCCCGTCGTGCTGAACCCCTCGCCGACCGTCAGCGTCACCACGCCCGGCCCGGCGGCCGTCGCGTCCGCCGACTTCTCGGTCTTCACCCCCGCCAGCCGGGCGGAGAGCACCTTGGCCTGCGCCTCCATCGCCGCCGGGTAGGTGATGGCCGTCTCGGTGGCGCCGGGGGCCGCGTTGCCGGTGGAGACCACCGAGAAGCCCAGCTTGCGCAGCTCCGCCGCCGCGTTGGCCGCGTAACCGGGCGTGCCCGTGCCGTTGAGCACCCGTACCTTCACCGAGCGCGCCGTGACCAGCTTCTTGGCCTCGGCGGCCAGCCGGTCCTTGCTGACCTCCTTGTCGTGCGCCAGATCGCTGAAGAGGCCGCCGGCCTGCGGGTACTGCCACACCACGTTCGCCCGGTCGGTGGGCACGTCCGCCTCGCGCGGGTAGTTCGGCACGGTCAGGAAGGTGAGCCGGTCGCTGGGGATGTCCTTGACCGTGGAGGCCAGTTCGGACAGCGGCTTGACGCCCGCCAGGTCGTCGTCGGTGGTGATCGACTTGGTCGCCGAGTCGAGGAAGTCGTACAGCGCGCCGGGGCTGGTCAGCTTGGACTGCGCCTTCTCGCCGAGCGCCTTCATGAACTCCTGCTGGCGGCCGATGCGGCCGAGGTCGGAGCCGTCGCCGACGCTGTAGCGGGTACGGACGTAGCCGAGCGCCTTCTCGTCCCGGACCTCCTGGCAGCCCGCCTCCATGTCGAGGTGCGCCTTCTTGTCGTGGATCGCGGTCTTCGGGCAGACCTTTATCCCGCCCAGGGCGTTGACCATGCCCTTGAAGCCCTGGAAGTCGACCGAGACGAAGTGGTCGATGCGCAGGCCGGTGTTCTTCTCGACGGTCTTGATCGTGCAGGCCGCCGCGTTGGCGACGTCCCCGCTCTCGCCGCCGATGGTGAACGCTTCGTTGATCTTGAAGTGGTGGGGCTTGGACTTCCGGCCCTGGCCGGTGTCGCAGGACGGGATGGAGACCCAGGAGTCGCGCGGGAAGGAGACGGCGGTGGCCCACTCGCGGTTGGCGGCGATGTGCAGCACCATCAGCGTGTCCGACTGCATCGTCTCCAGGTTCTTGCCGTACTTGGCGTTGGCGCCCGCCCGGCTGTCCGACCCGACGACGAGGATGTTCTTGGAGCCGGGGCTGAGGTTGGCGGGACGGTCGCCGCCGAGCCGGCTGCCGACGTCCGCGCCGTGGATGTTGCCGTCCAGCTTGAAGTAGATCCAGCCGCCGACACCGGCCGTGATCAGCAGGAGGATGCCGAGGATGCCGCCGGTCCAGGCGAGGACGCGGCCGCGCCGGGTCATCCGGGCCTTGCCGGGCCGGCGCCCGCGGCCGGAGCCGGCGGCGCGGCGCGAGCGGCCGGGGCCGGACGGGTCGGCCCGCCGGGCACGGCCGCCGGTGCCGCCGCCCGAGCCACCGGGGCTGCCGGGGCCGTGCGGGCTCCGGGCGGTGCCGGTGCGGCCCGCGGGGCCGGAGGTGACGGTCTGTCCGGAGGTCGCGCCCCGCCGGGGCCGGTTCCTGTCTTGCACGCCTAATGGTCCTTCTGGTGCGTCAGATGCCCGCGCTCGGCAGGACGAGCATGCGGTCGGGGTCGTACGGAAACCACTGCGGGCAACTGCCGCTGCTGCCGCGCATCGTACGCAACCTGCACCACAGTTCGCCCGCCCCGTCCCGCCACCAGGCGCTGATCCGGCCCAATTCCCACCCGCCGTCGGGATGTTGCAGCTCCACCGGCTGGTAGACCCACCGCACCTCCGCCTCCGGAGGAGGGCCGCCCCGCCGCGGGGGCCCGCACGTCGTCGTCATCTCCCCCTCCCACCAGGCCGGTTGCGCATGTTCTGGCGCACTCTACAACCAAGTTCTACAACGCTGTAGAAACGCGGTGGTGTGGGGCGGATCACATCGTAAGGGAGGCGTCCGGGGCGGGGTGCGCGGGGGCCGGTGGACCCGGCACCTGAACACCAGCCCCCAGGTCCGGGTGTTGCGCGTACTCAGAGCGGGGTGGCCGCCTTGAGGACGAGGAAGAGGGCCACGGCCGCGTTGAGGGAGGAGAGGGCCGAGGCGGCGGTGCCGGCGGCGGCGATCAGGGCGGCCAGGCCCGCCGGGGTGAGCGCGGGCGGCCAGCTGCGGGCCGGCGGGACCGGCCCGAGGAGCGCCGCCACCCGGCGCGGTACGGGGCCCGGCTCCGGGGCGGCGAAGCCCGCCAGCAGCGGGCCGGGCGTGGGCCGGGTGACCAGCGCGGCCTTCCCCACGGCCCGCGCGGTCAGCCGCCGGTCGCCGACGGTCCGTGCCGCGTCCTCGTCGGCCCACCGCTCGGCGCTGAAGGCGACCGCCGTACGGAGCGGCAGGAGGAGCGGGTTGGCGCAGCCCGCCAGCCGGACGGCGAGCTGGAAGCGGTGGTGCCGTTCCGCCAGGTGGGCGCGCTCATGGGCGAGCAGCGCGCGGCGCTCGTCGGTGTCCAGGCTGTGCAGCATGCCGCGGGAGACCGCGATCCGGCCGGGGCGCGCGGGTCTGCCGGGGCGGCCGGGCAGGCCGGGCACGGCGTAGGCGTAGGGGGCGTCGTCGGGCAGCACCGCCAGTTCCGTACCGGCGGGCAGGCCGTCCAGCGCCTGGTGCGTACGGAACCGGACGCGGTAGTGGCGGCGCAGCTCGGTGCCGCAGGCGGTGAGGACGGCGGCGAGCGCGGCGATCGCCGCCGCGCCCGCGACCTCGGCGAACGGCACCGCGGCGCGGACCTCCGGGTCGGACCAGCCGTCCGGCAGCGGGTTGCCGGGCAGCTGGGCGGTGCCCACCACCATCAGCAGCGCCAGGCAGAGCGTGCTGCACACGCCGAGGACCACGGCCAGTGCGGTCAGCAGGCGGGTGGTGCCGCGCGGGTGCAGGTGCTGGCCGGCGAGGCGGGCGATCGGCAGGGCGGTCAGCGGCAGGACGAGCGGGAGGAAGACGAAGACGCCCATGGGTCAGTCAGTCTCCGCAGCTCTCGGCTTCTCCGGGGCCCTCGCCGGCGGCGCGCTCCAGCAGGGTGCGCAGCAGCTGCTCGTCCTGGGCGGACAGGGCCGACACGAAGCTGGCCAGCACGGCGTCCCGGTCGGACTCGCTGTCCAGCACGCGGCGCATGCGCAGCGCGGCGAGCCCGGCCTCGTCGGCGGCCGGGGTCCACACGTAGGACCGGCCGACGCGTTCGCGGGTGACGGCCTTCTTGGCGTGCAGGCGGGAGAGGATCGTCATCACCGTCGTGTACGCGAGGTCGTCGCCCAGGTGTTCCTGGACCCAGGCCGCGGTGGCGGGTCCGGGGGAGCGGTGCAGCGCGGCCAGCACCTGTGCCTCCAGCTCGCCCTGGCCCCGGCGGCGCGCGCGGTCGCGCCCGCCCGGATGGCCGCCGAAGGGGTCCCCGTTCATGCCGTCGCCTCCCGTTCGTGCCGGACGCCCCGCGCGGCGGGGGCGTCGCCGCATCCTACTGAGCGGTCCGGGAACGCGTCCCGGCCCTCGTTCGTCATCTTCTACAGCACTGTAGATTTTGTGGCCCGCCGCACACGGGGGCCGCACCCCGACCCGGGAGGAACATCCATGGGAGTCTCGCTGGCCAAGGGCGGCAACGTCTCGCTGTCGAAGGAGGCGCCCGGCCTGACCGCCGTGACGGTGGGCCTCGGCTGGGACGTGCGCACCACCACCGGCACCGACTACGACCTGGATGCCAGCGCCCTGCTGTGCAACGAGTCGGGCAAGGTCGTCTCGGACCGGCACTTCGTCTTCTACAACAACCTCACCAGCCCGGACGGCTCGGTGCAGCACACCGGTGACAACCTGACCGGCGAGGGCGAGGGCGACGACGAGTCGATCAACGTGAACCTGGCGGGCGTGCCGGCCGAGGTCGCGAAGATCGTCTTCCCGGTCTCCATCCACGACGCGCAGAGCCGCGGCCAGAGCTTCGGCCAGGTCCGCAACGCGTTCATCCGCGTCGTCAACCAGGCGAACGGCACCGAGCTGGCCCGCTACGACCTCACCGAGGACGCCTCCACCGAGACCGCCATGGTCTTCGGCGAGCTGTACCGGCACGGCGCGGAGTGGAAGTTCCGCGCGGTGGGCCAGGGCTACGCCTCCGGCCTGGCCGGCATCGCGGCGGACTTCGGCGTCAACGTGTGATCACCCCTGATCACGTGTGATCCGTACCCGTGGTGCGGCGTCCGCGGTGGTGACGGGTACGGCGGCGGGGGGGGCGCCGGGGGGGGGGGGGCGGCGCCCCCCCCCCGGCGCGCGGCGGGGGGCCGGGGCGGCGCGGGCCCGCGCCCCCACGCGCGCAGCCGAGCACCCGGGGAC